>NZ_JAWOSZ010000001.1:441273-741119 GCF_033338615.1 Vibrio sp. Vb1980 | reverse complement strand
AGTTCTTTTAGTTGTTGATTTCATAACACTCTCCAATTTTGGGGGTGGAAAGTGTCAACCTTATTTAGGACGGCACAGACAAAACAAAAAAAGCCCCTATATTGAGGGGCTCTTTTCATCTAAAACGGATGTAATTTACTTTGCGCCACGACGCGCTTTCAGGCGCTTCACCATAGCAAGACGACGCTCTGCCGACCCTTGGTCTGTTGCCGACTGGTTCGGGTTATTACGACGACCTTGACGATTCTTAAACGCTGGTTTTGAGTGCAGCTTTTCAATGTAAGATTCACGCTGTTTTGGTTCATAGCCTGCAAGCTCAATACGGCGAATGCGTTGCTGGATTAGATTTTCAACCTGAACAACCGTGAGCTCTTCATCTCGATTTACAAATGAAACGGCATGACCTTGTTTACCTGCACGGCCTGTACGGCCAATTCGGTGAACGTAATCTTCCGCTAGGAAAGGCATGTCATAGTTCACAACGTGAGGTAAATCTTCAATATCTAGACCTCGAGCAGCGACATCGGTAGCCACCATGACACGTGCTTTACCGGACTTGAACTCTTCTAACGCACGACGACGAGCACTTTGAGCACGGTCACCATGACAAACCACCGCTTTGATACCATCAAGTTTCAGCTCTTTTACAACGTCGTTTGCGGTCTCTTTGTAGTTCACAAATACCAACACTTGTTTCCAGTTCTTACGACCAATCAGCTCCGAAAGCAGTTCCGTTTTTCGCTCTTGATCAACTGGATATAACACGTGAGCAACTGTCTGTGCTGTCGTATTCGCTCGCTCAACTTCAATACGCTTAGGCTTACGCAGGATATCTTTTGCTAACAGATTTAGTTGGCTCGAAGTCGTTGCAGAAAACATCATAATTTGCGGATCAGTATCCACATCTAGCATGATCTTACGTACTGCGTGAATAAAGCCCATGTCCAAGATACGGTCTGCTTCATCAAACACTAAAAACTCTAAGTGTGCGACCGAGACATTACCTTGTTCAATGTGCTCTTCCAATCGACCAGGTGTAGCCACTAGGATATCTACACCGTTTTCTAATGCCGTTACTTGAGAAGACATTTTACGGCCACCGAAAATCGCGGCCACCGACAGGTTCGTGTACTTCGTGTAAGCTTTGATGTTGTCAGCAATTTGTTCAGCAAGCTCACGAGTTGGAGCCAAGATAAGTGCGCGAGCAGTCTTACGAGAAGCGCTACGGTTACTGTCTAGCAGCTGCTGAATCATAGGCAGAGAAAACGCAGCCGTTTTACCAGTACCTGTTTGTGCTGTAGCGAAAATATCATGGCCTTTGCGAGCCATTGGAATCGCCTTCTGTTGAATTGGCGTTAACTTTTCATAACCGCATTCTGCCAGTGCTTTAACCACTTCTGGCGCAAAACCTTGAGATGAAAATGACATTGAGCGTATTCCTTAAACAAACCACTAAAAATAGCTTTAAAAATTTAGCCGTGCACTATACCCGAATTTGAGTGATTTATCTCACTTTTCTCATTGAAACGCTACAAAAGCAAAAACGGCGAACGCAGACAGATTGCTGGCTCACCGTTTCCGTTTAACATTTGTTCGATTTAACGCTTGATGCCAGACAACTGAAGGAGAATTTGCTCAAGTTCATCCCATGGCAACAGCTGAGAATCTATCACTTCTAATCGTGATTCAAACCCTTCTAAGCTGATTTCATTCACCGACACGACTCGGTTGGCAACATTAAACGCGTAACACCCCTGATCCGTGTTGACCACCGCTTTAACGCGTTCCGCCGTTAAGTCCGAAAGCATTGAGAAGAGTTTATCAAAATCAAACGTGTACTCTGCCCCAAACAACCACCCGCAACTAAAATACCCTTGCCCTTTGTTCTCTTTACGCACAAAGGCTTCACCTGGCGGCAACTGGAATTGAGGCTCTTGGTGAGCATGGTCATGATGATGTGACTCGATATGGGAAGAAGCGCTGCCGTAAACCCGTTCGATATCCAAGACTTCTATCGGTAACTCACCATCACGAATAAGCTTACTGAATACTTTTGAGGGAGATTGGTCCGTCACCCAGTCATTAAACACATCAATGTCGTGGCTGGAACATAGGTCAACCTTACTACCAATAACCACATCTGCACTGTCTAACTGGTCCACGAAGTTTTGGTTAGAAAGATACTTTTCATCACTTAAGTTACGCGGATCAACCAAGGCAATCGTCGCTTTAAGATCAACGTAAGGTTCATACTGCTGTGAGGTAAGCGTCGCGATAACCTGTTTTGGATGACCAAGGCCTGTCGGCTCAATCAATAAACGGTCCGGTTTTTGACGCAATAATGCTGTGATACCTACCGACATCGGCACACCCGCAGTGCAGCACATACAACCACCCGGCACTTCTTTAATCAGCGCGCCTTGGTCGGTCATCAATGCACCGTCGATGCCAATCTCACCAAATTCATTGACCAAAACCGCCCAGTTTTCTTTTTCCGGTTTGTTCTTCAGTAGATTTAAAATCGTGGTCGTTTTACCGACACCCAAAAATCCAGTCAGTATGTTGGTTGGTACTCGATTTGACATGCTTATCTCCGACACGTTAGTGCATTAATGCTCCAGCAAAGTATACGGAGAATGTGACTCGCTTCAACGCTTTTTATCGCACTCATCAAGCTCATTGCGTGATGCGTTGGCACACATTTTTCGAGCTTGTTTGGGTTGACTTATCAACTCTGAACGCTTCATATCAGACAGGTATCTACTGGTATAAATAACGCAAGTAAAAAACGCGATAACAGCGACTACGATGGGAAGAACTCCGAGCGTGTTTTCGAATTTAAGCGCAGCAATAGCCAACGCGAAAACAACGACAGAGATAAGTGCGATTGACTTACTTTTGTTGCTTTTCATAATAACTCGCCTTTCGTAAAGTTAGCCCCCTAACACCTCCTGTACTAGAGGAATGTCAGTTTGAACAACATCCAACCTGACTATTCAATGCTACTCCTTTCGCTACTTGTGAAATTTGACAAAGCTAACATTTACTACAACATCAAACGACGAGCTTATTATTATCTTTCAGACACTTACTGGATTTTAAAACACTTACTAGCAAATCGTTCCACCGCTTACCAGGATATCGCTATCATTGGCAATACAAACTTGCGCCACCAGCCTTAGCCCTTCGACGATCATGTCCAAAGACATAGAAGGCTGACTGCCATCTGCTGCTTGTTCTGGCAATAATGGAATATGAACAAACCCGTGACGAATCGGATTGTCTTTCAAGTAATGTTGGATCCCATAAAAGAGATGGTTACATACAAATGTTCCAGCACTGTTGGAAATCTGGCTAGGTATACCCTGCGTTTGCAACGTTTGCACAACACGCTTTATCGGTAGTGTCGAGAAGTAAGCATCAGGACCATCAGCCACCACGGGTTCATCAATCGGCTGATGACCAGCGTTATCTGGAATACGAAAATCATCGACATTAATTGCGACACGCTCTGGGGTTATCGCGCTACGCCCGGCCGCTTGACCTACAGTAATTACACAGTCTGGCTGGTGCGCTTCTATTGCTTCAATAACGACTTTCACCGAGTCATATCGAACTACGGGGACTGGGCAAGTAACTATCACACCGCCTTTTATGGCCGCAGCCTCTAATTGCTTGACCGCTTCTAAGGCGGGGTTAATGGCGTCACCACCAAAAGGTTCAAAACCGGTAATCAGGACTTTCTTCATAACAGCCTTTAGGAAAAGAGTTTTACAAATTATTGCACTCCCCTTCCCCCCATCCAATAGCAAAAGTATTGATGAGATAAACCAGACAACATTATGTGACTCATGTCTAACCAGAGAGTGTTTTCAGACTTATTAAATCTAGGCAAGTTCCGGACTATCGAGACTAACTATCGATGATTAATGGCAGGGCGAAGCTCTCTTATTACATGACTCACGCAGAAACTTGGTTTCCACGCTTAACTTAGGTAGAGTACGCGACCGCAATGCAATTCGAAGAGATTGAATACAATGAATATTGATAACCATGTAATCGAAACGATTGAAGAGTTAGAGGCATTTCTGCATTTAGTAGAAAGCGGCGCTCTGGGCCTTGAAGGTGTCACTGGCGTTGCGCTAGCCACCTCTAATACCGATGGCCGTCCATTTGTTGCCGTATTAGGAGAAAAGCACCAATTGCTCCTTGGCCGCTGGGTTTCGCAGCACGTATATGACAATGGTAAAGACATCGTTCGTAACGGCCCAACCAGAAAACACTAAGCGCTCGACGCCACCTATAACATCACGCCGTCTTATACACCAAGCGTATGCTTTGAAAGCAATGCGCTTGGTGTACTCAAAAAATAAAAAAGAAAAGGCTAGCCTTTATTAATTTTGTCGGTATACTGCACATCAGCTCTTACGGAAAGAGCTATTAATGTAATTAAAGATCAAAGTTTCTCTCAGTTCCACATCGAATTCCTCGTTTACGTTCCTGCGACAAAATAGTTATCTCTAAAATCATATAGTAGCACTTGATATTAGCTAAAAATTCAATATTTAAAACAATCAAATATAGAGGTATCTATGTCTAATAAATTAACTGGTTCAGTAAAATGGTTCAACGAAACTAAAGGTTTTGGTTTTATTTCTCAAGACAATGGCGGTGATGACGTATTCGTTCACTTCCGTTCTATTGTTTCTGAAGGCTTCAAAACTCTTACTGAAGGCCAAAAAGTATCGTTCGTTGTTGAACAAGGTAACAAAGGTTTACAAGCAGCTGAAGTAACTGCACTGTAATTCTTTGTGTGGCATCAATGTTGTTGGTGCCACAATCCCCTTCCACTTATTACTGCCCTTACTATTCTCTATCTGAGTTTATATACCCAAATCACTTACCTCTCCCACACCATCATTAATCACTTTCAATAAAGTCACTTTGGTATACATCTTTAGGTAATCACACAGTCTACCTTGCAATTCCAGTTTGGAACTAAATTAATCTCATTCATATCTGAATCACTTCGCCTCATGCTTTGCTCATAAAAATAAAGTTTATAAAATAAAAGCGATTGGCGAATATAAGAGAAAAAATGAAATTAAATATATCTGCTCAATCAATAAATTCTAATAATTACGAGCACATTATCCCTAGCTGAGAGATTGAGTTTGCACTGAAATGTCATTACATGAAGCCATTTATCGGGCAACACTTCATGGGGACGGTGTCTGGAGTCACACACTTCGGAGTATTTGTTGAGTTAGAGGAAAACCGGATCGAAGGTCTCATTCCTTTATCAAGTTTTCAAAATGGAGAGTTCGAATTTGATGCAGTCAAACAAAAAATTTCTAGCCAGAGCACCACGTTTACTTTAGGGACTAAAGTGCACGTATTGGTTAAAGACGTCGATTCGAAACAAAGAAAGATCATGTTCAACTTAAAAGATGCGGAACACGCGGTAGGTTAGCCTGTTTTAGGTTACTTTCTAATCCATTAATCAAAAATAAAAAATAAGCTTTTAATACCGCAATTAACTTGTGACATTTCGCTGACATCGACTCATTCTAAAACCCTAATATCTGACAAAGGAAACGAATCTAATTTTTGTTTCCAGACACCATCGCAGAGTGTATTTCCAGCACTCTGTTTGCCTCGAGAGGTTCTTATGACAGCCTAGGATCTCTCGAGGCTTTTTTGCACCTATTCACACCACCTGATTCTACATCACAACTATTATCCCCTACACAAGCTGTACTTTTTAACTAGTGCACTAGATCGCGAACTCTGATTTAAGCAACTGATCACACAACCACTTCTAAATTTTGGGTATAAAAGTATCAATACTTTCGTTAACTAGGATGTAAATAATGAAAAACTCGTTTGATCTCACTATGCCCAACGAAGAAGGATACTTTGGTGAATACGGTGGTAGCTTTGTTCCACCTGAGCTTGAACAAATCATGCATGACATCAACGCAGCTTATGAGGAATGCTGCAAAGATCCTGAATTTAAAGCGGAACTCGCTCGTCTGTATAAGCACTTTGTTGGACGACCTAGCCCAATCTTCCATGCGGAAAACTTGTCTAAAAAATACGGAGCAGACATCTACCTAAAGCGCGAAGACTTAAACCATACTGGCGCACATAAAATTAACCACTGCTTAGGAGAAGCCATTCTCGCTAAAAAGATGGGTAAGAAGAAACTAATTGCAGAAACTGGCGCAGGACAACACGGTGTTGCGCTTGCTACAGCCGCGGCATTGGTTGGCTTGAAATGCGACATTTACATGGGTGAAGTTGATATCGCCAAAGAACATCCGAATGTCGTCCGCATGAGAATCCTTGGTGCTAATGTCATTCCTGCCACTCATGGGCGCAAAACCCTCAAAGAAGCGGTAGATTCTGCATTCGAAGCTTATCTGAAAGATCCTGATACACAACTTTATGCGATAGGCTCTGTCGTTGGCCCTCACCCATTCCCTAAAATGGTGAG
This sequence comes from Vibrio sp. Vb1980, assembly GCF_033338615.1. Taxonomy (NCBI): domain Bacteria; kingdom Pseudomonadati; phylum Pseudomonadota; class Gammaproteobacteria; order Vibrionales; family Vibrionaceae; genus Vibrio; species Vibrio sp. Vb1980. The sequence continues at coordinate 734,620 of NZ_JAWOSZ010000001.1, read as the reverse complement.
AGATTTCCAATCAATTATCGGTAACGAAGCACGAGTTCAATTCAAAGAAATGACCGGCAAGTTACCCAATAATCTCGTCGCATGCGTTGGAGGTGGTTCTAACGCGATGGGGCTATTTACTGCTTTCTTAGAGGATGAACAAGTCGCCATTCACGGCGTTGAACCTGCGGGCCGCTCTTTGCAAAAGGTTGGAGAGCATGCTGCAACACTCACACTCGGTGAACCAGGTATCATGCACGGATTTAAGTCTTACATGCTTAAAGATGAGCAAGGCGAACCACAGGAAGTCTATTCTGTAGCAAGTGGCTTGGATTACCCATCGGTTGGGCCTCAGCATAGTTACTTAAAAGACATTGGCCGTGTCAATTACGGCTCAATCACCGATGACGAAGCGATTGATGCATTCTTTGAGCTGTCTCGTGAAGAGGGAATAATTCCTGCTATTGAATCCTCACACGCTGTCGCTTACGCGATTAAACTCGCGAAGCAAGGAGAAACCGGCTCGATTTTGATCAACCTATCAGGCCGTGGTGACAAAGACATTGATTTTGTCGTTGAACACTACGGCGCAAAATACGGTATTGAGTCACTCATATAGCCTAACTCCGTAACCTAACCCTATATGCAAAAAGCTACCTGGTACTAGATAGCTTTTTGTTTTGTCTACTATTTTAAGAAGCAAGTCCCTTTACTCGCTGCTCTCACTATGCTTTAAAGCATAATTCGATTAACCGATAAGAGCTGGAATGCCTGGAAGCTGACCAACAATAGCAAGGGAGCCTGCACAAACGATAAACGCAGTGCCAGGAATCAGATATTTATCTTTGCGCGATAGTTCGTTAGCACGCTCATGGTCGCCGATAAGCCCGAGATTATCCAGCAGCATCGTGATTGCCCAACCGAAGACTGGATTAACGAATGCACAGGCAAAAATACAGATACCGGCACTGAGTGAATCTTTATGTTTATGGATCATCTGCATACCCGCTTCAAGAAGTGGTAAGAATACACCCACAATCAAAGCAACGCGCAGAACAGGCTCCCACATTGCTAGATCCATTGGGTAGCCAATTACCGCCGCCGCAATACACATGAAACCCGTCAACAGAGCGCCACCTGGAATAGGACGCTTGGCAATTGCGGCAGGAATCATGTACGTTCCCCAAGAAGAAGCTAGGTTTCCGCCCCCTAAGAGTGAGCCAACCCCCTGACGAACAGATGCTCCGACCATCGTGTCGTCGACATCCATGAGTACACCTTTCGCTTCTTTTGGGTAGTTAAGTTCTTGAAACACACGATGGCCGAGATAATCAGGGGACCACATAGCGACTGCCAATAGAGCAAATGGAGTCACGGCAATAAAGTGCTCTAGGGTTGGCCAGCCTAACTGCCAGCCTGTATCTTCCCCCCACCAGTAGAATGGACTGAAATTAGGCAGGCCCGGTTCTGTGGTAAAGGCAAACTCAGCGCCCATCAAATAAGCAACAATACCCGCGAGTGCAGAGCACAATGGGATAGCGAGCCAACGTTTATTGATCTTGGCTAAGTAAGCGTAAACCATAACGGTTAGGCCTATGACCACAAACGAAATGTAACCTTGGTCCGTACTTGCAGCCCACGCTTCCGTCTTATTAATTTGCCCGAGCAACCCAACGGCACCAAGGTAGATCAACAACCCTCCTCGAACCCCGATACCAGTCAGAGTCATGAGTTTAGAGCCACCTTTGGTTAAGGCGAGAATTAACCCAAAAACACATACCATCAAACCTAGCGCGAGAGGGTGCCCTCCTGCAGCTGCAATCATAGGAATCAGCGGTATCATTGGGCCATGGGTTCCCGCTAAGTTTGCATTCGGGTTTAGGATGGCAGAAAACAGGATGACGAACAGGGCTCCAGCGATAAGTAATTCGTAACGCACGTTTTCTGCAATGAATTCCGGAGATAAACCAAACTGAGCAGCAAAAGCGGAAACCATGGCAGTGACCATAACCACTTTACCAATGGTTGCTGCTAATGCCGGTACCCAGTCTTCGATTTCAATACTGTAATCACGTGAGGGCAAATGAATTCCCCAGCGACGGAAACTCATGACGGTTAAATCATGATTTAGAAAGTCTTCTCGGTTTTCAAATTCATGCGGTTTTTTGCGCACATCCCTGTAAAAAGTCTTACTTTTGTCACACATTGAGTCATCCTTTTATGTTTCAACGTTGAACTACGTCAACTAGAGTTTCGCTTGGTAGACAGGCCTTCGACCAATACGAGACAACACCCACATCAAACTTCTAGGCCATACTAAGAAAGCGGCATGAACCAATTTTGATTTTGAGCTTATTAAGCATGTGTTGCTATGGGTAGGAATATTAGACATTAGTAAAAGAACAACAAAAATCTCACTTATTACACAATAATTTAACATCGAGCTGGGACGCTTGAACTTTTAAGAGTCATTTTTGAGCAGAGAGCCAAGTAGAGCGGCCAATTCCGATTTATACTTTCAAGGTAGAGAGCACTGTGCTCGCATCCATCGCAAAGTAACTATCGATATCTCTACATTGTATACTTTGTTAAACTCCGCCCTTTAATGAGTAAGGCCCTTAAAAATGATGACTGACGAAGAGAGAATCGAGCTGCAACAGAACAATCCACTGCACGGATTAAAGCTAGAGACTATGTTGCAAGAGTTAGTGGATTTTTACGGCTGGGACATTCTAGATACAGCAATGCGTTTTAATTGCTTTAACACTAAGCCTTCGATTGCAAGTAGCGTGAAGTATTTAAAGAAAACCGAATGGGCGAGAGAAAAATTAGAAAACTTTTACCTTTATCGCTTTAAGCGCATGCCACGCGCGAGCGAAGAAGAATACAACTTACCACCAAGAGCTCGTACCTTCCCTCATGGCCTTGAACCTAAAGAGCCAATGCCGCTAACCGTTGACTCTATTCTTAAGTCACAAGCCAAAGCAGCGTCTGCATTTAAAAAGCGTTCACCTCGCGGACGCCCTGCTCGTCGCCAATAACACTATCTTGAAAAGCAATAGAGCCCTACTGGTAGCTCCAGCAGGGCTCTATTGTTCTTTAAAGGAATGGCTAGAAGCGAAGACTCAAGCTAGTGAGCATTCCTTTTCTCTAACAACTCCCGTAAGTAAACTCACATGTAGTTTACGTTTTCTATTGATTACGCTTTTTCTTCTTTTTACCCGTACCTGCCGGCTTCGCTCGCGGCTTCATTGGTAAAAAGTAGGCTTCACTCTGATCGTCTTCCACTTCAAAACCGACTACCTGCTCGCGTTCAAGTTGGAACTTATTTTTCTTTTCTATCACTTTGAAATGGTGGTAGTCGTCGTAATCGATAAGAGATAACCCTAAACCTACTTCACCAGCACGACCACTACGACCGATTCGATGCATATAATCAGCAGGGCTACGCGGAAGATCGAAGTTAATCACCACTGGAAGTTTTTCTATATCAAGGCCGCGTGCTGCGATATCGGTGGCAATAAGAACTTGAATCTCGCCAGACTTAAAACCGTCAAGGACACGAGTACGAGCGCCCTGCCCTTTATCACCATGGAAAACTTCAGCGGTAATACCGCGTTTTGACAACTTTTGAGCTAAATGATTACAGGCATTCTTAGCATTCACAAAAATCAAAGTCTGTCGCCACTGATGCTGTTTGATTAAGTGCGCGAGTACCGCCGTCTTCTCACCTTTATTTACACTAAACACGCGCTGCACCAAAGTGCTGGCTTCTGCGCTCTGCAACTGAACTTCAACAGGGTCGCGGAGCAACTGCTGAGCCAGCGTCGTGACTTTATCAGGGAAAGTAGCAGAAAATAACAGCGTCTGTTTCTTCTCTGGTAGTAACGCAAGAATCTTATTCAGTTCTTCGGTAAATCCGAGGCTCAACATTCGGTCGGCTTCGTCAAGGACGAGCGTTTCTACTTGGTTCAACTTAATCGCGTTACTGGATACCAGATCAAGTAATCGACCCGGCGTAGCTACGATAATGTCACAGCCACCGCGAAGCGCTAGCATTTGTGGGTTCACCGATACACCACCAAATACGGCAACCGTTTTGATCTTATCTCGAAGATGGTATGAGTAAGATTTGACGTTGTATGCCACCTGTGATGCCAACTCACGAGTTGGTACTAAAATCAGGTGGGAAACGAAGTTGCCACGGCGATTGTTTGATCCGTCTTGCTGAACAATTTTTTGCAAGATTGGCAGCGAAAAAGCAGCGGTTTTACCAGACCCCGTATTGGCACCACCAATAATATCTTTCCCTTCAAGGATATCAGGAATAGAACGGGATTGAATGGGCGTCGGTTGGCTGTATTCCAACGCTTCTAGTCGCTCGACTAATGTTGGAATCAGGCCAAGATCGGCAAATGTCGCTTGCTGTGTTTTATCTGTCATTACGATGAGTGGCTCAGTGCTAGTAAAGGCCGTGTATCTTATGCTATTTCGCGTCTGGATGTTAGAGATAATGGCCCAAACAGAAGATTGGTGAAAGAAGCACTATAGAGTTCAGGAATTTCCTTTCACTAACATGAGTTAATGGTTTCGATAACCAATACTCTACGACCAAGATGGTAGCGTTCGCGACAAGCAAAGGGAAAAGGAGCCAGGCACTCTGACTCCTGTAAAGCAAAATACAGCTTGAGAAAACCCTATAGCTTATAATTGGACAAAAATGCGTTACGACAAATAGAATATTAGCAACTAATGGATAACTTCAAGTATTGAGAGCTAGCGCATGACATGTACATACGCTAGCAGGGTGCTTGTGCCAAGAGCTTGAAAGATGATTTAATCGCACGAACTAGGGTCTAAAACATACGTCCGACTTGAGGATTTTAATGTAAGTTCTTGTTCAGAAGTACATTCAATATAGTCATATTGCTTTATTTTTTCTCTCGTGTTGTTATCTAACCATATGGCAGAGGCAATAGAACTTAATACTATTATCGCTATAGAATATAGCCCTGTTTTTGTCGAAAATGGTACTTTTAGTAATAGTTCTGTTGACCTGTGTAGCATAGCTATGGGAATGATCGCTATAAAACCAAATATTAGAAGGCCTACAAAAGAAGCAACATTGTTCACTAAACCTGCTAGTTTTACTTTAGGAAAGATACCGATTGAGTTGTTAATGCTAATTAACTCATTAATTGAGCTGTAGCTCAACCACACCATAAAAACCATAAGAGGCCAACTAGCCATCACTTTAAGCCAACGCTTTATCTTTAGTCTTCGGTTAAATTTTTCATTAGAAATCATTAATAGTTTTCTCTACTTGATTCTTCATCGGTTCCGTGAATTTAAATTGGTCATCTAGTTTAGATATTTCCTTTCCTACAATAAACGCAGTAACAGCGAAAATACCAAGTGTTAGAGCGGTTGGCACAACAAGTACCGTACTTAATGTTGCGACTCCCAGAATAGTTATTCCTTGAGCGATAACTCCTGCGGCAATGCCCTTAGATATATCCGCTGTAAATTGGCCGACCACTTCACCTAGCGTTTTTTCATCATGTAGAATGTAGTCAACCGCATTAACCGCACCACTAAACACAAGTTCAACATAGATGTTGCCTTTCAAGAAACTGACATTGCCTTGAACAGTATTTAGAGCATGACCAATTTTAAGCATTTGTGGTGTTGCTTCTTGCCAACGGATACCTAGGTCTAAATATTTAGGCTTGTAGTTCTCAACCACAATATTCATTACACCATTGATATTGACAGCTTTAGCGGTTGCCCCCAACCGCCAAGCTCTTTAGCGACCTCATAAGCGCCTTTAAGCCCCATGCCTACGCCAGTGTAGTCCTTGCCGTTCGAAAGTTGTCCATGCGAGTCTTTGATGAGCAAGTCTAAATACTCGTTACCTTCTTCAACAGTCAGTACCGCAATACTCACGTTCTCTTGTTGAGAGGTGTCCCACTGATATTCTTTAGCTTGCTTTTGTAAATCATCGTTCCATTCTTTTTCTGTTAGGTCGTAAGCTTGTTGGACCGCTTTGCGTTCAGCAAGAACGCGCTCTCTATTTTCAGCCCATCGTTTCTCATCGCTCGCGGTAGATCTCAGCTCTTCCTGACGTTCTCAGCGTTGACGTGCTGCTCGTTCTCTAGTGGTTTCTTGTCTTTCTTCTGGGGCTACAGGAGAGGATTCATATCTCATGGGAGTCGGTTTTACTGATAAATAAAAAGGATAATAACAATATTTTCAGTGATTTATCATCCCCAACAAGATTGCATGATGATTTAACCAATTAAATAGGCAGTTTGACTAATCAAACAAGCACAATGAAGGCTCAATAGTGTTGAGTTACATTCAATCGGATAACTTTTCGTAGGGTAAAACGTACAAACCAAATTTTGTAGAGTATTTATTCCAGTTCTTTTTTGGGGCAATAAAGAGTTAGCCTAACGGTCTGGCTCTTTTGAATGAAAAAATAGTCTGGTGGGAGAACTTGTAAGGCTGTGGCAGGTTACACTCACTTACTCCTTAGGCAGGTGACCAGTTTCCTTCGCAAGCTTTTGCATCGCCTCGGCAAACGTTGTTGTCCCGCTTTTAGCTTTAAGCTGTATTACCTTATATCCCAACTTTTCCAACGCTTGGCGCTCTGCCAAAACAGCTTTGTCATTGTGTTGGCTACCTTGAGCTGGCTGATGAATGTAACATCCCTCTAGTTTACCATCTTCGACCAATTGGTGATGTTTCAGTGCATCGATATCAAAATTCATAATAAGTCTTTTCATTAAGAGTGGGAGTTTCTGTGGCTAGTTACATACGCTTCAAAGGCTTCACGACACTATCTAAGCCTTCAATTTTGAGCGCTAAACATAGCTTGAGCAAATCCCCTAGCTCGCCGCTTGGCCAGCCCTTTTTATCAAACCACAGTAAGTATTCTTCAGGCAGGTCGATTAACACTCGCCCTGCATATTTCCCAAATGGCATTTGCATTCTAGCGAGTTTAATGAGGTTTTCTTTTTCTAACATAAGTGACAGAGAGTTAAGGTAACTCGTCCAAGGGTAACACTGGTTCTCCCTCCTCACCAGCAAATCGCAGTCACGTTTATTTTTGGCGGCCTTGACTCGCTTTATGCTAGAGTACGCGGCATAAAAAATGAGAACGAGAAAGCAATGAAGTCACCTTGTCGAGCTGCATGTAAAAATAACGCCGGAATATGCTCTGGTTGTCACCGAACGATGGATGAAATCATCCAATGGAAAGACAAAACCGATCTCCAACGAGATGCGATTATCGAACAAATCGCAGGAGAAGATTCAACGCACAGTTGTCCTGAGTGCGGGACTCAAGCCCATTGTGATATCGCCGCAGGCAAAGAGACATGCTGGTGCTTTACTATAGAAACCCGTGATTTACCCAAGCCAAGCGCCAACCAGCTGTGTTTGTGCCGAAAATGTCTAGAAAAAAAGCCAGTCGCGTAATACGACTGGCTTACTGATCATCGTTTTCTGACTGGTGTTTATTTAGCGGTTAAAGCGGACGCTTCAAACTTAATGCCTTCCCACCCTGTCACCATAAAATTACGAATATTCTGGTGATCGCTGTTCTCTGGATACTGCAATACATCTTCACGATAAAAACGGCCAAAGCAGGCTAGCGTCGCTTCTTTGTCTAGGTTGTTTAGCAAACCGAAAGCGAAGATCTTACACGAACCGTTGTTCTCGCCTGCATTGTTTTGTGTCTCACCATTTACAAAAGCGGTTGGCTCAAACGTATAGTTATCTTCGATCACCGCCATCGTTGCTTCAAATTCGACCTGCTCTGGTGACGCTGCCAATAAATCTAAAAACGATTTTAATTCCATTATTCCTCTATCCCTACTTCATCATATTGATGACACATTAGTTTCATAAAAAGCCAATATAAGAGTCATCAATCATACATATATTCAGAGCCTTACCAAATCACACGTCATTCAGCGCTCTATCATTCCAGTTGCGGAAATGGACAGCAGCATAAAACCCATGCTGATTGACAACCTATCGGATTGATAAGGAGATATCATGATCACCCCTTTAAAGGCAATCGGTGCACTCGCATTGTCATCACTTGCCATCGCGTGTTCATCACAACCCGAAGATACCGTGGCTTCATTCGCTACACAATGCAAACCTACCACTGCGCCCGTTACTGGGGAAACTTCAATTCAAGGGTTAACGTTTATCGGGACATCCGTTGCTGATGCTCCATTCGATACATCGGCAGCTGAAATCGTGAGTTATGACGCCTGTACAGATAAGCTCTATGTGGTGAATGCTCAAGCAAAACGTATCGATGTACTTTCTATGGATGACAACGGCGTACCAACGCAAAGCGCATTCATTGATCTCAACAGCGCTGGCGAAGCAGCGGGCATTGAAATTGGCGCAGCAAACAGTGTCGCTGTATTCAATGGTTTGGTAGCTGTTGCGATTGAAAACAGTAATAAACAAGCGAATGGTATTGTTGGCTTGTACCGCTCCGACGATTTGTCATTAGTCATGACGTTTCCAACAGGCGCATTGCCAGACATGGTTGGCTTCTCGAAAGATGGCCGATACATCGCAACCGCTAATGAAGGAGAACCAAACAGCGATTACAGCATTGACCCTGAAGGTAGTATCACTTTGATCGATCTGAGCCTTGGTGTTACTCAAGCAGAAGTGTCACAAATTGGCTTTAACGAATTTGATGATTCACGAAAAGCAGAGCTTCCAAAGAATGTGCGTATTTCGGGGGCAAACGCCACCATCGCACAAGATCTAGAGCCGGAATACCTCACTTTTGCAGATAACGGCAAAATCTATGTCGCGCTACAAGAAAATAACGCCATGGCAATCGTCAATCCAGAGAGCAAATCAGTAGAGCGAATTGTTGGCTTGGGTGAGAAGTCTTGGTCGGGCGCTAAACTCGATGCATCCAACAAAGACAAAATCATTGGGAACTTGAAAAGCTACCCACAACTGGTTGGCTTATTTATGCCTGACACCATCGACAGCTACTCAGTGAATGGGAGTACTTACATCGTATCGGCAAATGAAGGCGACGGGCGTGAGTACGGATTCAAAACCACTCAAGAACTGTGCGACAAAGCTGGCTTTATGTGGGATGAAGACGATTACCTCGGTACAGATGAATATACATCTGAGCAAGGAACCTGTTTAAGCCATATTGATGAAGTGCGCGGTAAGAAGCTGAAAGTGGCAGCAGAACACCCATTGGCAGAGGCACTAAAAGACAACAAACAACTCGCGCGTTTAAAAGTGATTAAGCCGGAACAAACGCTTTCTGCACAAGAGAATGTTCAATCATTTGGCGCGCGTTCATTCTCGATTTGGGATGAAAACGGCAAGTTGGTCTTCGATAGTGGTGACGATTTCGCGACTATCGCGCTGCTGAATGAAGGCAAGAACTTCAACAGCACCAACGATAACAATAGTAGTGGGGATGACCGAAGTGATGATAAAGGTATTGAGCCAGAGGCGATTGAAGTAGCACAAATTAACGGTCGTCATTACGCGTTTATCGGCTTGGAGCGTCAAGGCGGTATCATGATTTATGACATCACAGACCCGAAACAAGCGCAGTTTATGCATTACGTAAACCGCCGTGATTACAATCAGCCAGTATGTACAGAAGTCGAAGATGGCGAATGCATGAACGACACATACAATCCAAAAGCAGGCGATTTAGGCCCAGAATCCATTAATTACTTTACCCGTAATGGTGGTCATTTTATCGCCGTTGGCAATGAGGTATCGGGCACGACATCCGTCTTCCGAATCAATCTATAAAGTAATGTAAAAGTCATTTAGAACCAAAACGCCCGACGTAAGCCGGGCGTTTTTTTGTATGAGGTAATGTCCTACTCTGCCGATACTAGCGCGTCACACTTTGATGCGCAGATAAAATCGTTTTTATGCAGACCTTTGATAGAGTGACTCCACCACGTTACGGTAACCTTACCCCATTCCAACAAAATAGAAGGATGGTGGAACTCATCTTCTGCCAGTTCCGCGATTTTGTTACTGAAAGCCCATGCTTGTTTGAAGTTCTTAAATTTATACACCTTTTCTAGTTGAGGTATATCTTCTCTTTCAATGATCTGCCAATCAGACAATTGCAGCAGCAGAGATTGTTGTTCTTCTTTGCTTAGTGCAATGGCATCGATACTACAAGCTTCGCATTTTTGTTCATTCAACATGAGCAGGTTCCTTTGGTTCAAAAAGTGGAGGAAGCAGTCCAGCTTCAATCGCTAGATCGGCTTGTTTCAATAAATTTAACTGACTGATTTTAAAAAGCTGAGAAAAGTCATCAATCACGTAATACTTCGGTTGCATGATGTCGATACGATAAGGCGTTCTCAGCACTGTTTGTAATTCAAATGGGTCGCGAATTGCTACATCACTCTCTAATGCGTAGAGGGTTTCGCCAGGAGATGAAAGAATACCACCACCGTAAATTTTGGTTTTGTCCCCTTCTTTCACCAAGCCAAACTCTACGGTAAACCAGTAGAGGCGAGCGAGATAGGCTCTTTGTTTTGGGGTAACGGCTTGCCCTAGTTGACCATAATGCTCGGTAAATGCAGCAAAGTCTGGGTTGGTTAACATCGCGCAATGACCAAATATTTCGTGGAAGAAATCTGGCTCCTGTAAGTAATCGAACTCATCTCTTGTACGCAAGAATGTGGCGACTGGAAAGCGCTTATTACCGAGTAGATTAAAAAATCGGTCGAAATCAATAAGCGCGGGAACGGGCTCCACTTGCCAACCTGTTGTCTCCATCAAGACACGATTAATTTCTGGTAACTGAGGAACGCGGTCTTGAGGTAAATCAAGCAGCGTCAAACCGTGTAAATAAGCCTCACAAGCTCTGTTTTGGATCACACCCATTTGTCGTGTTACCAAATCTCGCCAAATCGCGTCTTCTTCACGGCTCCATTCAACCCTGCCTTCCTGGTTTACGGGTTTAGAACGATACTGGGTCATGGCTCATCTCCATTAACAAATCCTTTACATTAAGCCTATCTGTAGTCTTAAGAGCTTCCAATCCCTGCGCGATTTTCTCAGCATCATCCCGATGTAACATATTGTTTACAACTCATCGTAACTGCATGATTTTTATGACACGATATAATATCTGGCTTGTTTGACTTTATCGTGTATTCCTCTCAAACTAAAACCTGTTATCACTTTGTTATAGAGGGACCTATGCGCGAGAGCAGCAAAGTATGGCAACCGAGCGAAAGTCGTATCGAAGAAGCCAACATTACACAGTTTATTGAACACATTAATCGACAAGGAAATACCCTTGAAAGCTTCGCTGATCTGCATCAATGGTCACTCGATCATGCAGAAAAATTTTGGCAGGAAGTTTGGCTATTCTGCGACGTCATTGGTACTCAGGGAGAGACCATAAAAGAGCGAGCAGAAAGTCGCTGGCAGCAACCTGTTGAAAATAGGGATATAAAATGGTTCCCAAACGCGCAAATTAACTACGCCGAAAATTTGCTAACCTACGCGTGTCACCAACCCGATGATCTCGCGATTTGGTTTGAAAATGAACGTGAAGAAAAACAGACCTACACCTGGAAACAATTGTGCGAAGAAGTTTCGAGTGTGCAGCAATGGTTGAAAGAATGTGGAATTAAGCAAGGTGATGTCGTCGCTGGTTATTTACCTCACCTACCTCAAACGGTGATAGCTATGCTAGCAACCACCAGTTTAGGGGCGACCTGGACTTCCACCTCACCTGATTTTGGCGTCGAAAGCGTTTTGGAGCGCTTTGGTCAAGTGAAACCCAAAATCCTGTTTACTTGTGATGGCTATACATTCAATGGCAAAACTTTCGATATGTCTGAGAAAAACCAGCATATTGCGGATCATCTTGATGGTCTTAAACAAGTTTGCCAAATTAGCTACCTTAAACCACACATTTTTGAATGCGATGTCTGCACCCAAGATTGGCAAAACGTCTTGAATCAATACACACCCGAAGCGCTGACTTTTACTCGTGTGAATTTTAACGATCCGCTATTTGTGCTTTATTCTTCAGGCACAACAGGCAAACCGAAATGCATCGTTCATTCCGTCGGCGGAACGGTGCTTAATCACTTGAAAGAGCATCAACTGCATTGCGATATTCAACCGAACGACAGAGTGTTTTACTACACAACCTGCGGCTGGATGATGTGGAACTGGCACGTTTCTTCACTCGCGAGCGGTGCATGTTTGGTGATTTTTGATGGTAGCCCTGTTTACCCCACTCATAATGTGCTCTGGGACCTCGCAGAACAAGCCGAAGTGACGCTATTTGGAACCTCAGCAAAATACCTAGAGGCGCTGGAAAAAGCATCTTTTTCTCCGCAGAAAAGTGATGCAATTTCAAGTCTGAAAACCATTTGTTCGACTGGCTCTGTTCTGTATCCAGAACAGTTTGATTATGTCTATCAGCACATTAAAGAAGATGTACACCTCGCCTCGATTTCTGGCGGAACAGACATTTGTGGCTGCTTTGTATTAGGCAACCCTATTTCTCCCGTTTATCGGGGAGAGTGCCAATCAGCAGGGTTAGGGGTCGATGTCCGAGTCTTTAACCCACAAGGTAATAGCGTAATGGGAGAGCGCGGTGAGTTGGTTTGTGCCAATTCATTACCCAACTTCCCTGCTGGCTTTTGGAACGACACCGGTGAGAGATATCATCGCGCTTATTGGGATAAGTTCGACAATATTTGGCACCACGGCGATGATGTTGAACAGACTCGCGTTGGGGGATACGTGTTTTATGGTCGAAGTGATACCACGTTGAATCCCGGTGGCGTAAGAATCGGCACGGCCGAAATCTATCAGCAAGTGAACTGTATAGACGGTATTCTAGATTCGATCGCAGTAGGAAAAGAAGTCGATCGCAACGAACAAATATGGCTGTTTGTCCAATTAGTCAAAGGGGTAGAGCTCAATGACGAGATGATCGCTTCCATCAAAGCACAGCTAAAGTCTGCATGTTCTCCAAGGCATGTACCTAGTGCGATTTACGCAATAAGCGATATACCTAAGACACGCTCAGGAAAGCTGGTCGAGTTAGCCGTTAAGCAAGTCGTTAACAACCGAAACGTCGAAAATTTAGGCGCAATAGCCAACCCTGAAGTGCTGGAGGAGATAAGCAGAATAATCGTCTAAAAATAACCTCCGAAGACTTAGTTGTTCGAGTATGTCCTTGCCTGCACCACGACGACTTGTTTAGAGCAAGTGAAGTTACACATACCCTCAGCAGATAAGAAAAAAGCGAGCTTGTTAGCTCGCTTTTGTCAATTTTTGTTCTTTATTCAGCGGTATTAGCGACGACCAAGCCCCATTAATACCGACATTGTTTTACCATCAGATGTAATGTCAAAAACGTGTTGCGATTCAACTTCAGTAAAACCCGCTTCTTTCAGTGCACGCTCAGACTTCGCAAGGGTAAAACCGTCTTGTTCACATTCTGCAATCCAATCAAAATGAACAAAATAGCCGCCGTGGTTAAGTAGAGAATGCGAGATCGTTAATGACGCGTCTAAGTCTTCCACGAACGCTAAAACTGATGATGCAACCACCAAGTCGAACTGTCCACGAAACGCAGGGTGCTGAGCAACCAAGCCGCGAGATAATGCATCTACCACAGGTTCTACGTTGACGAGCTCTTTTTTATCGAGTTCCTCAATCATGGCTTCCGATGCGTCTAATGCTACGATGTCTTTAACCATCGGTGACAATCGTTGACTTAACTGCCCTGTTCCGCATCCAAAATCTAGTACTTTAATGCCATCAAGCTGAGTTAGCTGTTGTAACTGCTCAAACACCGACTGCGCAAATTGCTCTGTTGCTGGATTTGATTCCCAGTTTTTTGCTAAGCCGTCCCAATCTTGTGCCATCGTGGCCTCCATGTTCACTTTTTGTAACCCACATAGATTACCGCAAAACCGTTAAAAGACCATAGACTTATCTGGCGGATTCGCGTTTTTTTCGATAATCTTTCATGGCTTTGGGAGCGCATCTGCATAATACCCAAATTATTTGAATTCATTTATTGGTTGTGTCAAATCATGAACTTAACTCAAGTAGAAGCCTTCTGCACCATCGCTGAGTGTGGTTCTGTTTCTGAAGCGGCAAGGCAACTCGACTGCAATCGCACCAAACTCAGCATGTCGATTAAGGCATTAGAGAAAGATCTCGACGTTGAATTGTTTAACCGAACTGGCAACCAGCTCACCCTCTCTGAAGCTGGGAAAGCCATTTACAAAGATTGCGAACACCTACTTATCATCGCACAACGGGTCAGAAAGACCTGCGCTCAAATCTCGGAAGGGTTTAACGCGGAAGTTTGGGTAGCACGTGACGACTCCTTACCTGATGATCTCTGGCAAGAATTATCTCATACATTGAATAACCGCTTTCCTTCAACAACCTTCAACTTAATCTTGGCATCCAGTGGCGACTTAGCCAACTTGGTCAGTACCCACCAAGTAGATTTTGCTTTCGGCGTTGATTATGAGCGAGTAGACGATCCTCGTATCGTATATAACCCTTTAGGTAAGATACGTATGATGTCAGTATGCAGTGTAGAACACCGCCTAAGTAAGATGCGCCGTGTCTCAGACGAAGATCTACGTAGTCAGATGCAAGCACTAATGGTGTACCTAAATGAGAAAGACAACCCTGAACTGCAACCTTTCTCGACTCGATATATTGGTTTTTCGAGTTTTGACTACATGCTGAACACCATCTTAGAAGAAGACGCTTGGGGCGTGCTTCCTGAACCATTAATCCGCCATTACCTTCGTCAGCAGAAGCTCGCCGTTATCAAACACACATACGGATTGACGCAAGAAGACTACTGTATGTTTTCACCTAACGGCCATACTGAGCATCCTGCAATGACGTGGTTAGCAGATAAATTGAGCGAGTATTTATTTGACTTCTAAACATTTTATCAGTGAGCGTCAATTTTACTGACACCAAAAAACCACAGTAAGCCGTTGTTTTATAAGAACATAAATAAAAGCGCAATTTTTTAGATTAGTTACTGGTCACTTTGTGGTTGCCTAAATTACCTTATGAGCGAAGAATAGTAAGGTATTAAAATTCAAAGGCATCTTTTATGTGTGACAGGACAAGCAAAAACGAAAACCGTATTCTAACCATTTCAGCCCTTTTGGCATCTGGGTTCGCTGCTGGTGGTATGGTACTTGGCTTGCTTGTAGGCTCAATTGTCATCGTGTTTGACGGTGTTTACTCTTTGGTCAGCTTACTGTTAACTTTATTGTCACTGGCCGCTTCTTACTATATTAACAAACCTTCAAAATCTGTATTCCCATTTGGAAAAGCGGTCTTAGAACCAATCGTTATTGCGATAAAAGCAGCCGTCATTTTAGTGGTTGTAAGCTTCTCTCTCTACTCTGCGATATCAGCATTGATGTCTGGAGGTCGCGAGGTCGATGCTTCTATTGCGACCTTATTCGGCATCGTGAATGTTATCGGCTGTGGTTACGCTTGGTGGTTTATGGCGAAACGCAGCCGCCGCTTCTCATCAGGCTTGATTGAAGCGGAGAAAAAACAGTGGCAAATGGATACTTTGTTGAGTGTGGCGGTGACCGTAGGATTTATCTCGGCTTGGGCTGTTTCACTAACGCCATTTTCTGAGTATGCAGTATATGCCGACCCCATGATGATGGTTTTAATGGGCTTTTACTTCCTCAAAGTACCGTTCGATATGCTAGTAGGTGCCCTACGTGAACTACTAATGATGACACCAAGCAAAGAGCTGTGTCAGAGCGTTGGCAAAGATGTTCTTGAGATTGAAAAAGTGACTGAGCATCAATTGAAACTGGCTGGCGTAACGAAGGTGGGCCAAGAGCTACGAGTAAATGTGGACGTACATATTGATGACGACACATTGGAGCTTGATACACTAGAGCACACTCGTAAGCAGCTTATCAAGCGACTGTCGAAGCACAGATTCAAGCTTCAACTACACTTGAACGTCGCTTATTAGAGCGCCACCAAAGAGCCGTTAAAACTCAATAAAAAGCTCCCAATCTCGGGAGCTTTTTTAATTTTTTCGATTTAGTTGCTTCGTATTCGAATACAGCTCGCAAGGGAGATCTGTTCGTTGCTCACTTAAATTCTCTGATCTCGTTGGTAACTTACCCAGCCGCTTCGCGCTTCTCTTTGGTGACTAACCAACACATCAGCGAGCCCACCGTTACCATCACAACGCCCTGCCAAAAACTATGGCTCAGAGTTACGCCAAGAATAATGGAAGAAAATAAAGCGGAAAAAATGGGCGTGAAGTAAGACAAGGTGGCGAGAAAAACCATATTGCCGCCAACGATCGCGATATTCCATAAACCATAACCACCAGCCATTAAAGCCGCAGAAGCCACTAAGTACCCCATCGCTTCCCAACTGAATGTCATTGGTGGCTCATCCGTAAACGCATATTTGACCCAAAGCGAAACAGCTGTTGCAATGAAAAACAGGGTAATCGCATTATGTTTAGATTGCTGCCTTTGGGTTAAGTTGCAATAAAAAGCCCATATAACCGCGCCAGCGAAAGCCATAAAATACACCAGAGGGTTACTACTAACATTGGACATGATCTGAGTTATGGATAAGCCATTCTCACCGCTCACAGTCCAAGCAACCCCAACAAACGCCAGCGTAACTGCGGGATAAAGCAACCAGTTTGTTTTTTTATTGCTGCCAAGGACCGCAAATAAAACCGTCAGTGCGGGCCAAAGGTAGTTGACAATCGACACCTCAATTGCCTGCGCGCGCGAGTTGGAATATCCCAAAGATAGAGCGAGAAATATTTCATAGCAGACGAACATCGCACCACCAAGCGCAAGATACTTGGGAGAAAAGTAAGACAACTTTGGAATACCGACCACGATAAGAAGGAAAACAGAGCTAAGAGAGTACAACATGGCTGCCCCGCCTACAGGACCTAAACTCTCCGTAACCAACCTCGCGATGCCAAGCAGACAACTCCAAGAGAGAATCGCGATACAACCATAAAGTGTGAAACGAAATTGCACTGATTTCATGTGACCTACCACTCACGAATGCCAAAGGAAACGTCAGCTTAACTCAAAAATGATCAGGTTCAACGTACTGTTTTATAAAAATCAGTATAAAAATCATTCTATTAAGCCGTTGGAGTCGATATGAAACATTTTCTGCCCTCTAGTGTTATGCTTACACCCTTTGTTGTGCGCTACTATGATGAAGATGACAACGAGAGTGAAAACGTTAAAACACATTCGGAAACGCATGGTCTAGATAGCGAAGAGCAATCTAAGGAACGTTCAGAGTAAAGGAATCCAAACATGAAAAAAGTCGCAGTCATTTTAAGTGGTTCAGGCGTTTACGACGGTTCTGAGATCCACGAAGCAGTGTTGGCGCTCTACGCCATCGAGAAAGCAGGGGCAACTTGGCACTGCTTTGCACCTAACATTGACCAACTCCATGTCATCAATCACCTAACTGGTGACGAAATGGATGAAACCCGTAACGTCTTGATCGAATCAGCTCGTATCGCACGCGGAAACATTGACGATGTTGCCAAACTTAACGTTGATGAATACGATGCCCTACTGCTTCCAGGTGGATTTGGTGCTGCGAAAAACTTAACCGACTTCGCCGTTTCAGGTGCAGAGTGCTCCATTAACACACACGTAGCTCAAGCTTGTCGCGCGTTTGCTAATGCGAAAAAACCAGCTGGCTATCTGTGTATTTCTCCTGTCATTATTCCGATGATTTATGAGCAAGGCGTGAAAGGAACGGTAGGCAACGATGAGGCAGTCTCAATAGCATTTAATCAAATGGGCGGTGAACACACCACGTGCCCTGTCGAAGACATCGTTTTTGATGAAAAACACCTCGTACTTTCAACCCCTGCTTACATGTTGGCAGAAAATATCTCTCAAGCGGCTTCAGGTATCGAAAAGTTAGTATCAAAACTGATTAAAATAGCTTAATTATTAGTAGTTAGCTTATAAAACACTTCCCTATCCCCATTGATAATTAAGTTATTAATGGGGATTTTTTATACTTTAGTCGAATTTAGAGATATATCCGCGTCAGAAGTCAATTTCTGCCAATCGTTTGCGTCCATAGTTTCATATTTGTTCTACTTTATATCAGTGTTGCACTTATACGCAGTGCAACAAGATCACTGTCACAGTTTTTCTCTTGCAAGTACCTCTAAGTGGGTAAACTTGCTTTAGATCAACTTCAATCTGGAAACGAATGTGCGACAGTAAATGGCAAATTAAGAAAGATTATTAAAAATAACGACGGAGCTATCCAATATGACAAGTGCATTTTTTATCCCTACGGTAAACCTAATGGGCGCTGGTTGTTTGAAAGACGCAGCAGACAGCATCCAATCTCAAGGCTTTAAAAAAGGTTTGATCGTTACGGATAAGATCCTTAACCAAATCGGTGTAGTCAAACAAGTTCAAGACCTTCTCACTGAGCGCGATGTAGCAACCGTTGTGTTTGATGGCACTCAACCAAATCCAACTATCAGCAACGTTAACGACGGCTTAGCACTTCTTACTGATAACGAATGTGACTTCGTTATCTCTCTAGGTGGTGGTTCACCACACGACTGTGCGAAAGGTATCGCGCTTGTTGCTTCTAACGGCGGCAAAATCGCAGATTACGAAGGCGTAGACCAATCTGCAAAACCAATGATGCCACTTATCGCGATCAACACGACGGCAGGTACTGCATCGGAAATGACGCGTTTCTGCATCATCACTGACGAAGAGCGTCACATTAAGATGGCTATCGTTGATAAGCACACAACACCGCTTATCTCGGTAAACGATCCAGAGCTAATGCTCGCTAAACCTGCTTCGCTAACTGCGGCAACAGGTATGGATGCCCTAACTCACGCGATTGAAGCTTACGTATCTATCGCGGCAACACCAATCACTGATGCGGTAGCAATCAAAGCGATTGAGCTTATCCAAGCGTACCTACGCACAGCAGTGAAAAACGGTGAAGATCTAGAAGCTCGTGAACAAATGGCATACGCACAGTTCATGGCGGGTATGGCATTCAACAACGCGTCTCTAGGTTACGTACACGCAATGGCACACCAGCTAGGTGGTTTCTACGACCTTCCACACGGTGTTTGTAACGCGATTCTTCTACCTCACGTACAGCGCTATAACGCGCAAGTATGTCCTGAGCGTCTACGTGATGTAGCGAAAGCAATGGGCGTAAACGTAGAGGGCATGTCTGCTGAAGCGGGTGCAGCGGCAGCAATCGACGCTATCGTTACTCTAGCGAAAGATGTGGGTATCCCAGCAGGTATTAAAGAGCTTGGTGCGAAACTAGAAGACATCCCAACACTAGCAGACAACGCACTGAAAGACGCTTGTGGTTTCACTAACCCTAAACAAGCAACTCACGAAGAAATTTCTAAGATCTTCGAAGAAGCGATGTAATCTCGCTACATAAACAATTCTCTAGCCTTAATTCAATCCCCGATCTCGTATCGGGGATTTTTTACATTCATATACAAGTGAATCTCTGCCAAACATAGTCTTTTAGTGTTAGCTTTTAAGTATTAACACGATTCATATTGGAAGGAACCATGAGAACGATTGCTGCTGCCCTACTCACTTGTTTATCCTTTTCTGCCAACGCTGCCGAATACCGCGCGAACGAGGTGGCGAATGGATTTCAGATCCCTTGGGGGATCGAGTTTTTAGATAACCAACGCGTTATTGTCAATGAAAAGAACGGTACGGTTTCGTTGCTGGATATCAGCACAGGCAAACCTCAAAAGCTGTTTAACGTCCCCAATGTGAACACCAGTGGACAAGCCGGCTTATTGGATGTCGCGCGCGCACCGAATGCCGATAAGCAAAACCCGCAACTCTTCTTTACCTACAGCAAGCGCACGAGCAAAGGCAATACGGTGGCGTTAGCGACGGCGCAATTGCAAAACAATCAACTTGTGGGTTGGAACGATCTCTTTGTTGCTGATGCCATCACCGACACAGGGCGTCACTACGGCAGTCGACTTTCATTTGTAGACGACAAAGTTTACTTCTCAATCGGTGACCGTGGCGAACGTGATAATGGGCAAGACACTCAAACCCATGCTGGCAGTATTCTTCGCCTTAACCTTGATGGTTCGGTTCCACAAGACAACCCATTCAAACCTTCCGAAGCTCGTCCTGAGATATGGAGTTACGGGCACCGCAACCCACAAGGTATGTTTTACGACGAAGCAACTAAACAGCTGTGGTCGATTGAGCATGGACCACGCGGTGGCGATGAAATTAATCTAATCAAGAAAGGCGCAAACTACGGCTGGGCAAAAGTCTCTCATGGTAAAGAATATTGGGGACCGTTGGACGTTGGGGAAGCTAAGTCGTTACCGGGAATGGAAGATCCCAAGCTGGTATACATCCCTTCTATCGCACCCAGTAATATGATTTTGTACCGTGGTGATAAATACCCAGAATTGGACGGGAAAATCCTCGCAGGCGCATTGAAACTGGCGCACATCAACGTGGTTTCTATTGATAATGGCAAGCTCACCGAATCAAAAAGATTGATGGAGAGTCTTGGTGAACGAGTAAGAGATATAACCATCAGCCCCGATGGCTATATCTATTTTTCTACCGACAGCGGCAAAATCTTTCGTCTTGAGGAAAGGTAATCAAACACTAAAATCGTTAAGGCTATATAATTTGTGACGTACTAGTGATTTATTTTCGTACAATCTAAGCAGAAGAATCTAAACTTAACAATAACCTTTTGTTTTTTAAAACGATAGTTCGGTTAAGTTGTACGAGGTCATTATGATTCCATTCCCTTTACAGCTCGATAAAATTAAAGCCGTGGTGTTTGATTTAGACAACACCTTGGTGAGTTCTGATATGAACTTCGGCGAATTGCGACAACAGCTTGGCTGTCCGCAGAGTGAAGATCTATTG
The DNA here is from genome assembly GCF_033338615.1 of Vibrio sp. Vb1980. Lineage (NCBI taxonomy): Bacteria > Pseudomonadati > Pseudomonadota > Gammaproteobacteria > Vibrionales > Vibrionaceae > Vibrio > Vibrio sp. Vb1980. Next base: position 713,600 of record NZ_JAWOSZ010000001.1, on the reverse strand, counting down.
GATTTTGTCGACGCACTTGAGCACCCTCATCATCGAGAGCACGCTCATAACGTGATATTTGATTACGAGATTTCTGATGCTGAGCAGTCTGCTCCAATGATTGGCTGCCATGAATTACTCGCCCACTTGCATCAAAATGAAATCAAAACCGCTATCGTGACGCGCAACTGCCAAATCGCCACGCAGCGCAAACTAGAGCACAACCAAATCTCTGTGGAGCGAGTCATCACTCGTGAATGCTTCCCGCCCAAGCCAGACCCATTGTCTTTACAGGTGTTGGCGCAAGAGTGGCGTTTGATGCCTGATGAAGTGCTTTATGTCGGCGATTACCTTTACGACTTACAGGCAGCGTATAACGCGCAGATGCCCTCTTGCCTTGTGCACCATGGGAATCAAGAAACCTTCAATGACTCAGCCTCGTTGGCGCTTAATGAACTCAGTGATTTATTGAGCCGTTTCGAATCCTTACCACGCAAATAAAGCACACACAAAAAATACGCAAACAAAAAAAGGGGCACCAACGTGCCCCTTATGACTTATTCCCGATTGTTTCATGCGTTCCCAAGGATTGCTTGGGTGATGCGCTGCTTAGCCTTGTAGGTAAGCGTTAAGCATCCACATTAATTTTTCTTGCTCACGGATGTAGTCACCCATCAATGCCGCTGTACCTTCGTCATCTGCTTCACCCGCGTTTTGTAGAATCTCACGCTGTTTTAGAAGTAGAACGCTAAAGCCTTGAACCAGACCTTGTACACACTCCTCACCAGAAGTCGCGTTTTGATGTTCTTTAATTTCACTTGCTTCCAAGTAGTTGCTGAATGCGTGCGCTGGCGTATGACCCAAAGTTAGAATACGCTCTGCAAGCTCATCGATTTTTGTTTGTAGATCAGTGTAGATCTCTTCAAATTTTACGTGCAGTTCGAAGAATTGCGCACCTTTAATATTCCAGTGGTAACCGCGAGAGTTCATGTACAACACTTGGTAATGCGCTAGCAGTTGATTTAACTGTTGAGCTAGTTGTGCTGATTGTTCGCTGTCTAGACCAATTAGGCTTACTTGTTTGTTCATAATCTTGCTCCTAGAAGGATGATACCAATCGTAGTAACTAACAATTCTCTTACTGGGATTGGTATAAAGTTTAAAAATTCTTTTGCAGTATTTGCTGCCGATGGAGTCATATTACGACTCCGGCTCGGTGAAGAGAATTTGGTTTTAACTATGATTTAAATAGCTAAATCCAATGAGCAAGTAGACGAATATCGGCGTATCATCCAACAAAAAGCCCCAACCCTTTTTGTGTAAAAAGGATTGGGCTTTTTTACTATTTGGTTAACGTTCAAAAGTAGATGAACAGACGTAAACCTTATCTACGCCGTTTTAAAAGTTGCCATCTGTTGATTCAGCTCGGTAACTTGCTCTTTTACTTGCAATGATGTCTCTGATGCACGTTGGCTGTTATTCGAAACCTCATCCACTGATTGAGTAATACCGGACATCAATCCAGTGATCGAATTGGTCGCATGAGATTGCTGCTCTGCCGCTGCCGCAAGCTCTGCCATTTGTTCATTCAAGGAACCTATTTGCTCAGTAGTAACAAGCAAACGAGTTACCGCTTTTTCAATGTGCTCAGCGCCCTGCTCCGCAAGTGATTGACTGTGTTCAATCTCCTCAACCACAGAATTGGTCGAGCGTTGAATCGCATTGATGATGCCGTTGATTTCTGTCGTCGATTGAGTAGTGCGCGTCGCTAACATGCGTACTTCGTCCGCCACAACCGCAAAGCCTCGTCCTTGGTCACCCGCACGCGCTGCTTCTATCGCGGCATTCAATGCCAGTAAGTTAGTTTGTTCTGCTAAGCCTTCAATCACCTCTGTAACTCGGCCAATGGCTTCGCTCTCTTTGCTTAACTGTGTTACTTGCGTACTCGCGGTTTCAATGCTGCCGTGCAAGCTTTCCATGGTGACTTTGTTTTGCTCTAAAGCATCACGACCTTGTTCAATCTCGCCTTTTGAGTCAGAAAGCTTCTGCACCGATTGATTGGCTTGATCTAGGGTGTTACGCGCGGCTAAAGCGATTTCATCCAATTGGCTTCCCATTTCAACAATGCTGGTCTGTTGCTGTTCAACATTCGATGAGGTGACTTGCGCCGATTCCAACAAAGCTCCCATGCTGGTATCCACTTGGTGCGCTTTCTCACTCACCCCTGCCACGATGCTCGCTAACGATTGGTTCATGCGGTTAATCGAATCGGTAAGGTCTGCCAATTCATCTTTCCCAACAACAGTGAGCGGAGGCTGAGAAACGTCTCCTGAAGCGATCGTCTTTGCACGCTCCGATAAGTTTTTCACTCGGCGACCAATGGTGTTGCCCATGTATTTTGAAATCGCTACTGCGGCAAACAAAACTAATGCTGCTGCAATCAACATAGTGGTCAGTACGTTCTTGATCGACTGATTAATACCCTGTCCACTTTGATCAGCACGACTTTGCTGAGCCAATACGATCGTTTCTAAACTTTGGTCTAGTGCATCCGCTGCTGGCAACAGTTCATTCGCCATTAACAAGTTTGATTCGTTCCATTCTGGCGATTGACGCAATGCAATCACCTGCTCTGCTAAAGGAAAGTACAGTTGCTGCATTTCTTTAAACAGTGACCACAGTGATTGGTCGTTATCGGTAAGTCTGTCGAGTTTGCTGTCGATTTCCGCCACGGACTGATTGTGGTACTTAATCAAGTCGTGGTATTTGTCCAAATGATCTTGCTGCCCGTACAACAGGAAATCTCGCAAAGCAGACAGTGCATTGGCGAGGGAGGTATAGCTGTCGGCGTAGACTTTAAACAAACGCTTTCTGTCCCCACCAAATGGGTTCCCTGACTCTTCGTTGATTAAGCTTTGAAGCTGATCAAGTGCCACTTCTGCAATGGGTGCCGCTTCGTTAATAAAGAGGTTATGCGCGGGTAAGTTCTCATCACTGTGGCTAAGTTCAATCAACTTGTTTAGAGAAACTTTTACCGCATCCCACTGGGTTTGAATCGCTTGAAAATCCTGTTCAGAGATCAAAGCCTGCAACGTTGGAAGCGACTCGTCTGTAGATGCCATGATATTGCGTACGTCCTCACTCAGACGTGCGCTCGCCTCTTCATCGCCACCTAGCAACATGTAGGCTCGAATAGAAGACAGCGACGCTTGAACGGACTGTTGGATACCGCGACTGGTGTCGACGGTCGGTAAATCGGATTTAAGTAACGAAGAGGCGTATTGCTCTACGGTAGTGACGTTGCGATACGTGAATACCGCTGATGCCATAAAAAGTACGGCTAGCAGCACAAAACTGAGCTGCAACTTCCCTGATATCGTAAGGTTCATCCATAAACTCCTGACAACGATGAGCCTTAAATATAACGATGTTTACAAAAATGTTAAATACTGGTATCAAAAGTTACTAAGAAAACCATGTAAATCACTATTTTAAGCCGATAAATAGGGCTTATTTGAAGTATGGTATGCGCTCACTACGTAAAATCAGATAATTAACGTAAGTCGTTTCTAAGCAGTCTTGATCCCACAACGAAAGAATCCGCTTAGTGGCGAAGTAGTAATCTTTATTACGCAGTAGCACACCCACCGTGCGGCTGAGCTGCTTAAAGCGCTGTTGCTCATTAGCAGAGATGTAATTGTCTTCATTTTGAATGATCGGCGCCAATCCATCGGCAAACCAATTGTTCAGAATTTCACGCATCTCTAGTTCTGACTCCGGCACATCCATACACGACAACTCACGATGCAGTGGCGGCGGTACTATGTACTTTGACGCTTTTGGCGAACTGACATAACGGTACATGTCGCTCCTCCTTGTAAATGACTCTTATACCCAAGTGACTTCAAGATGCAGGATTCAGAGCGTTGTCATTGATTCGGGGTCAAGGAAAACAACGCAGCGTAATAGTCAGCTCTTTCCAAGTTGTTTGACACAGAAGCCGAGTCAATGACACGCTCCCGAAGGGCGAGCTGTCTTGGTTTGTATACTTTGTTGTCGATTCTTGATTTAGACCCACTAGACCTTTAAATCGCCGCTGCGTCTACAAACCAAGCCATTCTCGCTGAACCTAACATCTCGAGGTTACTTGGGTATAAACTAGCTAAGAATACTTTTTTCAATTTCCAAGTTTTTTTCTAGAGCTCATAGAAAGAAGACCAACAAAAAAGCCATGCAAAGTAGGCTCTGCATGGCTTTGGTTCGGGCAGCAATGACACTGCCCTCGTCTAGGACTGGTTACATTGAGCTTTGATCGAAATCGTTGCCTTGGTCAGTACCCGTTTGAGTATCCGAGTCGAAGCTGCCAGAGTCATCCGTGAAGTCAACACCTTGATCTTGACCTCCCGCACTTGTCCAGTCGCTGCCGCCAGATTCCATACCCGCCATATCTGGTTGCTGATCTTGAGCAGAACTTTGCATGGTGTATTGATCATCGACTTCAACTTCAACTGTACCACTCGCACCTTCTACTGCGCTGCCCAATTCGTCGTAACCTTGGAATTGGATTTCGCTCGTACCTTCGTAACCTTCTGGTAGGTCAACCGATACTGGTTGGTTCAGGTTGCCACTTAATGTGAAGCTGCCATCGCCATTATCCAGTGCGTTGCTTACTGATGCACCATCAGGTAGACCGGACATTTCTGCATAATCCACCGATTCGTTACCACTGACCTCATCTGGAACCGAGATAGAAATGGTATCGCCTGGTGCTGCAGTCACATCAGCTGCGCTCTCCTCTTCACTGTCTGCACCGTTTGCTGCTTGCTCTTCAGGCTGTTGCGCTTCGCCGACTTGCTGCTCTGATGATGCTTGAGCAGTTTGGATTTGTGGCTCCTCGCTTTGCGCTGAGTCGTCCGCAACTTGGATGCTCAGATTCTGAGTCGATACCTCACCGTTGTCGTTGACCTGAACATCCATAGCCAAATTGCCATCGAAGTCATCGTTCGGCCAGTATGTCCACTCTTCATCACCTGATTTCGCGAAGAAACCTGCATCGTTTGCATCGGCGACATCCAACACTTCTGCTGAAGGGCTAATGCCAAGCTCATCAATCAACTGTGCTTCCGTTAGTGTTAGTGAACCATCATCAGCCAGTGCGTAGCCTTCGCTAGTTGTGGTTTCACTCTCACCTTGGATGTCGACATTAAAGAAGCTCTCAATGCGGTTTTCACCGTCAGTTGCAATAAAGCCAACTTGAACATCTCCGGTGTAGCCTTCTGCTGGTGTGAATTGGTAGTTACCTTGATTATCGGTCTCTATCACACCTTGACCTTCCATTAGGCTCACTGACTCAATGCTCAAGCTGTCGCCTTCTGCATCGCTCAAGGTCGATAGCATGTCATCGTTGGTGAACGACAAGGTGCCATCCGCTGCCATCTCTGTGGTAGAAATGCTGTCGATTTCTGGAGAAGCATTCTCTTGTGGTGCGTCTTCTTTCACGACCACGCCTGTTTGCTCATCATGAAGCACACCGTCTTTATCAATCACGTAAGCGATATCCGCTTCACCAGTAAAGCCTGGTGCTGGATTGAATGTCCATGTGCCATCACCGTTATCGACTATCTCACCTTGGCTGCGATCAGCTAGGTGAACGAATTTCACTTCATCACCCGCGTCAGCGTCTACGTTTTCTGCCAATCCGATTAGGTCATCAGCGGTTAGGATAACGGGTTCACCCGCTAGGGTTTCGAAGTCACCTGAATCGATACCATCTTCGAACTCTTCTGGCTCGTCACCATAATCCACCGTTGTTGCGGTCACGGTTACGAAGAACTCGCCATTAAAGTCAGCCGGAGGCGTCATTTGCAAGTCTGAAATATCCCACTCGTTCAAGTCGATGTATTGACCCGGTTCCGTAATAGTAATGGTGTTCACACCATCCGTAACTTCGAAGCCAACAGGGAAACCAGTCATCACTAGGTTACTTAGCGTTTCTGAATCGTCGATTAGACCGACATTCAAGCCTAGGTGACCCGTTTCGTCCTCACCGAAGACTAACGGACCATCATGGTCGGTTGTGATGACCGCGCCATCCGCAACAGGGCGAACAAACACTGGTACATCAAGTACTGTTTCAAACTCACCGTCACTTACCACAACTTGCAAGTCAGAAACCCCTGCAAAATCGCCAGTCGGTGTGAATGTCCAAGTACCATCACCGTTGTCTGTTACCTCACCACCATCTTCACCTTCTGCGGTGATAATGCGTGATACGACTAGGTTTTCAGTATCGATATCGCCGAACAAGTTCATCAGGTCGCCAGCGTCGAAGGTGAATGCGCCATCTTCGTCGGTTGCCATAAAGGCATTACCCACATTGAATGGAGCATCGTTGACTGGAATAACATCCACATTCAACGAGCCTTCAACCACTTCTTCACCATCCGTCGCGGTGTAGCCCAGTTCCACCAAACCATTAAAGTCTTGAGTGGTCACCAAGTGGTACATACCATCTGGTTGCTGAGTTAATGTCGCGCTTGCAGGAGCACGAACCGTGATGCTTTCTACGCTGATTTCGTCACCATCAAAATCCGTAACTTGATCAGCGATGTAAGCTGGGTCAATCACCATGACCACATCTTCTTCGCCTTGCATCTGGATGGTTGGCGCTTCTGGTGCATCGTTAACCGCTTCGACGTTTAGATTGCCTTCAACCGGCGTAACTAAATCACCATCGCTGACGCCGAACGACATTGGCACATCACCATTGAAGTTCTCAGCCGGAGTGAATGACCAAGTACCATCACCGTTGTCTAGCAAGTCACCGTATTGCTCATCAATCACTAAGTCGACAGCAGACAGTTCGTCGTAGGTGTTATCGATGTCTGTCGCGTTAACAAGCAACATGTCCTGCGTGATAAGAATGGTGGTATCTTCGGTGCCAGCAATATTCACTGGCGTTGATTGCGGCGCATCGTTAATTGGGTTCACCGTTAGGTCGACGCCCACTTCCACGCTCGCACCATCGTTATCAATCAAGTCGAAGCTTAGGTCGATATCGCCATTGAAGTTCGCATCAGGCGTAATCGTAAAGCTACCATCTTGGTTCTCAACAACGGTTGCATTGGCTACCGCGGTTAAGTTCACTGCTTCTAGATTATCGCTGTCTACGTCACCCGCTTGAGCCAGTAACTGCTCTTGACTCAATGTGATTGAACCGTCTTCATCGACGCTGTAAGCCAAGTCGCCAGATACCGGAGCATCGTTGACTGGCAATACATCAATGTTCGCGTTGGTTGTCGCAGTTGCACCGTCTTCATCAGCGACGACTACGTCTAGGCTTACGCCACCGTTGAAGTTTTCATTTGGTGCGAAGCTGTAAGTGCCATCGTCATTCGCCGTTAGAATGCCGTCGTTACCACTGTAAGAGACGCTTTCTAGGCTCACGTCGCCTTCCACATCGCTTGATTGCGCTAGCAGTTGCTCTTCCGTGAAGATAATGACTTCGTCTTCATTGACAGAGTAACTTGTCGCACCTGCGATTGGTGGATCGTTCACCTCAAGAACGGTAATACCCGCAGTGGTTGAGTCTGTCGCACCCTCTTCATCGACAACTACAACGTCTAGGCTGACCTCGCCATTGAAGTTCTCGTTTGGAGAGAAGGTGTACGTACCATCACCATTGTCTTGGAACACGCCATCTGCGCCGCTGTAGCTGACACTATCAATCGCGACTTCGCCTTCGACGTCAGATGAGTTAGCCAATAACTGCTCGTTACTGATGGTGATCGAATTGTCTTCATGCACCGTGTAAGACGTGCTGCCTGCAACCGGTGGATCGTTCTCTGGCGTCACGCTTACGTCGATATTTGCGGTCACGGTATCCGTGCCATCAGAAACATCGAAGGTAAAGTTCACATCACCATTGAAGTTCTCGTTTGGAGCAAAGCTGTAGGTACCATCACCGTTATCGGTTAGGACACCATCGGCACCAGTGTAATTGACACCTTCTACCGATAGGTCATCACCATCAATATCCGTTGCGCCATCAAGCAGATCTTGGTCAGTGAAGGTCAACACGCCATCTTCACCAATGGTGAACGCTTGATCCTCAGGCTGCGGTAAGTCATTAACTGGGTTAACCGTTAGGTCAGCCGTTGCAACGATAGTATCGGTGCCATCGTTGATATCGAACGTGATATCAATGTCGCCATTGAAGTTCGCGTCAGGCGTAATGGTAAAGCTGCCATCGTCATTAGCCGTAACCGTCGCATCACCGTCAACCACTAGGTTAGATGCAGTTAGTGCATCACCTTCTACATCCGTTGCTTGTGCCAACAATTGTTCTTGGCTTAGCGTGATTGAGTTGTCTTCGTCGACACTGTAAGCCAAGTCACCCGATACTGGAGCATCATTGATAGGCAGAACATCAATGTTTGCGGTCGTCGAAGCGGTCGCACCATCTTCGTCCACGACTACAACATCAAGGTTCACTTCACCATTGAAGTTTTGGTTTGGTGCAAAGCTGAACGTACCATCACCATTGTCGGTAAAGATACCTTCGCTGCCACTGTAGCTCACGCTATCTAGTGCTACCTCACCTTCAATATCGGAAGAGTTTACCAACAACTGTTCTGCACTGATGGTAATGACTTCATCTTCATCAATGGTGTAACTGGTTGTGCCTGCGATTGGTGGATCGTTCACCTCAAGAACGGTAATACCCGCTGTTGTTGTATCAACCGCGCCGTCCTCGTCAACCACGACAACATCTAGGCTAACATCGCCTGTAAAGTTTTCGTTTGGTGAGAAGGTGTAAGTACCATCGCCATTAATTTCTAGCACACCGTCGTTACCGCTGTAGCTCACGCTGCTGATCGCAACATCACCCTCGATATCAGACGAATTAGCCAGTAGTTGCTCATCACTAATGGTGATCGAGTTGTCTTCATGTACGGTGTAAGACGTGCTGCCCGCAACTGGCGGATCGTTCTCTGGCGTCACACTCACATCAATGTTGGCAGAGGTCGTATCCGTACCGTCTGACACATCGAAAGTGAAGTTCACATCGCCATTGAAGTTCTCGTTCGGTGCGAAGCTGTACGTGCCATCGCCATTGTCGGTTAGGACACCGTCTGCACCTGTGTAAGTCACGCCTTCAACGGTTAGGTTGTCACCTTCTACATCCGTCGCGCCTGTTAATAGGTCTGCATCTGTGAAGGTAAGAAGACCGTCCTCACCCACTGTGAACGCTTGATCTTGTGGCTCTGGAGCATCATTGACTGGTGTTACTGTTAAGTCGAGGCCAGCAGCAACCACTTCTTCCCCGTCAGTCACATCGTAGGTGAACTCGATGTCACCGTAGAAGTTCTCGCTCGGAGTAATGGTGAAGCTGCCATCCTCGTTCATTTCAACCGTTGCATTTTCATCATTGGTGCTCAGGTTGATTGCACTTAAGTCATCGCCATCGATATCAACAGCGTGCTCCAGTAACTGCTCTTGAGTTAGCGTAATACTATTGTCTTCGGCAGTGACTGCGCTGATATCACCCGTCGCTTCTGGTGCATCATTGGTTGGCGAGATATGAATCGTCACATCTTGCGTTGCTGTTGCTGTGGTTCCGGTATCCACATCTGTAGAGGTTGCATTCACGGTTAGCGTCACATCGCCATTGAAGTCCGCAGAAGGAATAAACTCTAGCCCTTCTAGCTCGCCTGGTTGTAGTGACCAAGTGCCGTCGCCATTATCAACACCTGCTGATAGTGCGCTGCCTTCTGGCACGTCTTCAATCAAGATAGCGAGGTTTTCTGAACCATCGGTATCGGTCAATGCGGCATCAATATCAAGCGGCACTGGTGTATCTTCGGTACCAATGATTTGGTAATCCGCGTCCGCTACCGTGATTTCGATGTTGTCGATGCCGAATGACTCGTCAGGAATACTTTGGTTTAGCGTAGAACCAAAGCCTAACTGAAGCTGACCGTCTTCCACCGGAACGGTTAAGTTAACTTGGTGTGCTTGGTCGTTCCAACCACTGAAGCCTTCACGTTGAGAGGCTCCGTGGATCACTTCACCCACTTCGTTACCGTCAGAATCGTAAAGCGTTGTCGTACCATCTTGAGTACGGAACGCGGAGTTCTCCAAGGTGGTTAGCTGTTCGCCGCCGACAAAGATTTGGAACGACTCGCCATCCCATGAATCGATTTCGTAGAAGCTAAACGAGATATTCACTTCATTAACATCACTTGGAATATCGTAGGTTTTGCTGACCGCTTCATCACCGCCAGTGCCACCAATACGACCCAGCATGTCGCCCGTTTCGAAGCCTTGTGAGCTTTCGGTGTTCGCGTTCCAACCGTTCGAGCCAGACTCGAAGTTATCAGAAGCAATCACCAAGTCCGAAGCAATCGACAGCTCTGGCATATCAACCACAGATTGAACATCAATGTTCGCTTCAGCAGGAACCGTTGCGGTGCCATCGTTGACATCAAACGTTACGTTCACGTTGCCATCGAAGTTTTCATTCGGAGCAAAGGTGTACGTGCCGTCACCGTTATCAACCAAAGTACCGCTGTCAGAAGCAACGTTTTCAACCGTTAGGTTATCACCATCGATATCACCTGCATTTTGCAGCAGTTGCTCTTCGGTGAAGGTGAAGCTGGTGTCTTCTTGCGTGACAAACTGTGGCTGACCAACCGTTGGTAGGTCGTTCACTGGGTTCACAGTCAGATCGGCAGTCGCTTGAATGGTTGCATCGCCGTCCGTAATGTCGAAGCTCAAATCAATGTCGCCATTGAAGTCCGCATCTGGTGTGATTGTGAAGCTGCCGTCATCGTTCGCAACAACGGTCGCATTGCTGTCAACAGTGAGGTTAGATGCGGTTAGGTCATCGCCATCTACGTCGCCGGCTTGCGCAAGAAGTTGCTCTTGGCTGAGAGTGATAGAACCATCTTCATCCACGCTGTAGGCCAAATCACCTGATACCGGAGCATCATTGATTGGCAATACATCGATGTTTGCATTGGTTGACGCAGTTGCACCATCTTCATCGGTCACGACAACATCTAGGCTGACATCACCGTTGAAGTTTTCGTTTGGCGCGAAGCTGAATGTGCCATCGCCGTTGTCAGTAAAGATACCGTCAGAGCCGCTGTAGCTGACGCTATCAATCGCCACCTCACCTTCAACGTCAGAAGCATTCGCCAACAGCTGCTCAGAGCTAATGGTGATGACTTCGTCTTCGTTGACTGAGTAGCTAGTTGCACCGGCAATTGGCGGATCATTCACCTCAAGAACAGTAATGCCAGCGGTGGTTGAGTCCGTCGCACCGTCTTCATCTACCACGACAACATCTAGGCTGACTTCACCATTGAAGTTCTCGTTTGGAGAGAAGGTATACGTACCATCACCATTGTCTTGGAACACGCCATCTGCGCCGCTGTAGCTGACGCTGTCAATTGCGACTTCGCCTTCGACGTCAGATGAGTTAGCCAATAACTGCTCGTTACTGATGGTGATCGAATTGTCTTCATGCACCGTGTAAGACGTGCTGCCTGCCACTGGTGGATCATTCTCTGGCGTCACGCTTACATCGATATTCGCCGTCACGGTATCCGTGCCATCAGAAACATCAAAGGTAAAGTTCACGTCGCCATTGAAGTTTTCGTTTGGCGCGAAGCTGTAAGTGCCATCACCATTGTCGGTTAGAACACCATCTGTGCCAGTGTAAGACACACTTTCTACCGATAGGTCATCACCATCGATATCCGTTGCGCCATCAAGTAGGTCCTCATCAGTGAACAGCAAGACGCCATCTTCACCAATGGTGAACGCTTGATCTTCTGGCTGCGGCAAGTCGTTAACTGGATTAACCGTTAGGTCAGCCGTTGCAACAATAGTGTCGGTGCCATCGTTGATGTCGAACGTGATATCAATGTCACCATTGAAGTTCGCATCAGGCGTAATGGTAAAGCTGCCATCATCATTTGCCGTAACCGTTGCATCACCGTCAACCACTAGGTTAGTCGCGGTTAGCGCGTCGCCTTCTACATCCGATGCTTGAGCAAGAAGCTGCTCTTGGCTTAGCGTAATTGAATTGTCTTCATCGACACTGTAAGCCAAGTTGCCCGATACTGGCGCATCGTTGATTGGCAATACATCGATGTTTGCGTTAGTTGCCGCAGTTGCACCGTCTTCATCAACAACCACAACATCTAGACTAACATCGCCATCAAAGTTGGCGTTTGGTGCGAAGCTGAATGTGCCGTCGCCGTTATCGGTAAAGATACCGTCGGAGCCGCTGTAGCTCACGCTATCAATCGCAACTTCACCTTCAACGTCAGAAGCGTTCGCCAACAGCTGTTCAGAGCTAATGGTGATGACTTCGTCTTCGTTCACTGAGTAGCTGGTCGCGCCTGCAATTGGTGGATCGTTCACCTCAAGTACTGTAATGCCTGCGGTAGTTGAATCCGTTGCACCGTCTTCATCGACCACGACAACATCTAGGCTCACTTCGCCATTGAAGTTCTCGTTTGGCGAGAAGGTGTACGTACCGTCACCATTGTCTTGGAACACGCCATCTGCGCCGCTGTAGCTCACGCTATCAATCGCCACTTCGCCTTCTATATCAGACGAGTTAGCCAACAGCTGTTCGTTACTAATGGTGATCGAGTTGTCTTCATGCACCGTGTAAGACGTGCTACCTGCCACTGGTGGATCGTTCTCTGGTGTGACTGTCACATCGATATTCGCAGTCACGGTGTCCGTGCCATCGGAAGCATCGAAGGTGAAGTTCACATCACCATTGAAGTTCTCATTCGGTGCGAAGCTATAGGTACCATCGCCATTGTCAGTTAGGACACCGTCCGCGCCTGTGTAAGTGACACCTTCTACCGATAGAACATCGCCATCGATGTCCGTTGCACCATCCAACAGGTCTTGATCAGTGAAGGTCAACACACCATCTTCACCAATGGTGAACGCTTGATCTTCCGGCTGCGGCAAGTCATTAACTGGGTTAACGGTTAGGTCCGCCGTTGCAACAATAGTGTCGCTGCCGTCGTTGATATCGAACGTGATATCAATGTCGCCATTGAAGTTCGCATCTGGCGTGATAGTGAAGCTACCATCGTCGTTTGCCGTAACCGTTGCATCACCGTCAACCACTAGGTTAGACGCAGTCAGCGCATCACCTTCCACATCCGATGCTTGAGCAAGAAGCTGCTCTTGGCTTAGCGTGATTGAGTTGTCTTCGTCGACGCTGTACGCCAAGTTACCCGATACTGGTGCATCATTGATTGGTAAGACATCGACTGTGATGTAAGTATCGACCTCTGCGCCGTCTTCATCACGAATGGTCACATCCAACTGCACTTGACCATTGAAGTTTTGATTCGGTGCAAAGCTACAAGTACCATCGCCGTTTACTGAGAAGATGCCATCTGGACCGTCGTAGCTGATGCCAACTAGCTCAACATCCCCTTCAACATCCGAAGCATTCAGTAGCACTTGCGATTCACTGAAGGTTAGAACTTGGTCTTCATCGATAGTGTATGCGGTAGGACCTGCGATTGGTGGGTCATTTACCTCAATCACAGTAATGCCTGCAGTGGTCGAGTCCGTTGCACCATCTTCATCGACAACGACAACATCTAGGCTCACCTCGCCGCTGAAATTTTCGTTTGGTGAGAAGGTGTACGTACCATCACCGTTGATTTCCAGCACGCCATCGTTACCGCTGTAGCTCACGCTATCAATCGCCACTTCGCCTTCTATATCAGAAGAGTTAGCCAACAGCTGTTCGTTACTAATGGTAATCGAATTGTCTTCATGAACGGTGTAAGCCGTGCTGCCTGCAACCGGTGGATCGTTCTCCGGCGTCACGCTTACGTCGATATTCGCCGTCACGGTATCCGTGCCATCGGAAACATCGAAAGTGAAGTTCACGTCGCCATTAAAGTTCTCGTTTGGTGCGAAGCTATATGTGCCATCACCATTGTCGGTAAGAACACCGTCCGCGCCTGTGTAAGTGACGCCCTCAACAGATAAGTCATCCCCTTCAATATCGGTAGCACCTGTTAGGAGATCCGCATCAGTAAAGGTCAGCACACCATCTTCACCAATGGTGAACGCTTGATCTTGTGGTTCAGGCGCATCGTTAACTGGTGACACCAATAACTCAAGGTTGGTTGAGACAACATCATCGCCGTCAGACACATCGAACGTAAAGGTGATGTCACCATTAAAGTCCGCATCTGGCGTTAAGGTGTAAGTACCGTCACCATTGTCTGTGATGGTGATGTTTTCATCATCCGTTGCCAAGTTCAGTGCTGTCAGTTGGTCTCCATCCAAGTCACGCGCATTAGCGAGCAAATCTTCTTGCGTGATTAGGATTGAACCATCTTCTTCAACCACAGCAGAAACAGGCAATGCTTCAGGCGTATGTTCAATGTGAGCACCCGTTGCATTGACGTAGATGGTTTGAGAAACGGTTTCAGAATCATTATTTGATAGCTCTGTCGCCGTTGCCGTTACATTGATTTCTAGCTGTTGGTTAAAGTCTTCTGGCAATTGAATCTGTAGCTCTTGTTCAATTGCTGTGGTTGGAAGCGTTACAGAACCATCTGGACCGACTGTTACTTCACCGCTGTAGATCTGGCTGTTCACTTCACCTACATCAATGGTGAAGTTGAAGTCACTATAATCGGCATCGCCGCCACCGTAGAGATCTTCAAAGCCGTAAACCAGTTCACCGTCTTCGTTCACAGTAGTTCGAGTATGTTCAATGCCATCTTGGTTGAGCTCTGAGCTTGTGCCGCCATGGAAGACTGCATCACCAAATTGGCTTTGAATCACGGTTTCAGAACCATCAGCACCCACAAACACGAGTTGTGGGTCGACCGTATCCATGTTCGCAGAAGAGCCATCTGCCGCACGGAACTCATACTGACCATCTTGCATGGACGCAAAGTCATTGAAGTTATGACCGTTAGGAATCAAGAATAGGTTGAAGCTTTCCCCTTCCGAGATTTGGAAGCTGAACTGATCTTGTCCCGGTACGAGGTCACCGCCACCGCCAACTTGAGAGGCATTTTCGTATACCACTTCAACGCCCGTGATGTTGCCATCTTCATCGACTTTGTAATAACCCGCTGTGTTTTGGTAACCCGCGGTTTCACCTTCAAACGTAACCGTGATTTCAGTATCGTTGAAACTGGTGATACCGTTGTCTTGATCGTTAAGTACCCCTTCGTTGTCGTAGCTGATCACCGAACCTTCTGGAACACCATCAACGGTCACAGTCAGCGTTTCTGACAAGTCTTGGTCAACCAATGCTGCGGCGATGTTCACTTCAACAATACCGCCTGGCTCAACCAAGATTGCTTGATCATCCACGTTTCGACCGTCGCCATCAGTGATGACTAGGTCTGGCGCATCTGCCACGGCTTCGATATGGACATTAATGTCTTGCTCAACTTCATCCGTACCGTCAGAAACCGTAAAGCTGAATTGCAAGTCACCACTGAAGTGCTCTTCTGGTACGAAGCTAAATGTACCGTCACCGTTGTCCGTTACAGTACCTTCATCACCCGAGTAGTTAATGCTGGTAACGGTGAGGTCATCACCATCAATATCAATCGCGCCACTTAGCAGATCTTCTTGCGTGAACAGGATGCTGCCATCCTCTTCAATTTGGTACATGCCAGGCGCAACAATTGGAATGTCATTGACTGGATTCACCGTCAATGTCATTTCATTAGCAACACTTAGTTCACCGTCACTCACTTCATAAGTGAATGCAATGTCACCATTGAAGTTTTCCGACGGTGTCACCGTGAAGGTGCCGTCGCCGTTATCCACGATAGAGGCATTCGGATCATTGGTTTCTAGTGCCGTTGCGTATAGGTCATCACCATCTTGATCGCTGGTATTTTCAAGTAGCATCTCTTGTGTCACGAGGATAGAACCATCCTCGTCCACGTCTGCCACGATTGGCGCTGCTTCTGGTGCGTCGTTGACGAACTCAACTTTCAAGTCGATGTTTGCCGCCACCACATCGGTGCCATCGCTCACATCAAACGTGAGGTCAACATTACCAAAGAAGCCTTGCTCTGGCGTTAACGTGTAAGTGCCATCGCCATTGTCTGTTACTTGAACCGTATCGCTTAAACTCGTCACGTTAACAACAGACAGGTCATCGCCTTCGATGTCCGTTGCTTGAGCCAGCAGCTCTGCTTCAGTAATCGTGATAGCTTCGCCGTCTTCTGTGGTGAAGGACAAATCAGGCACATCTGGTAGGTCGTTCACTGGGTTAACGGTGAGGTTTAGATCCGCGGCGACGGTTTCAATCGCGTCAGTTACGTCATAAGTAAATTCGATTTCACCAAAGAAGTTTTCACTCGGTGTAATCGTGAAGCTACCATCAGCGTTCTCAACGATGGTTGCATTAGGATCGTTGGTCGACAGGTTCACCGCTTCAAGGTTGTCACCATCCACGTCCGTCGCGTTCGCTAACAAGTCTTCTTGAGTGATGGTAATTGAGCCATCTTCATCGACGACCGCATCAACAGGGCCGCTGACCTCTGGACCTTCGTTGACGATCTCAACATCGATCTTCGCTGTGCTTGGTGCGCTTGCTTGACCATCGCTGATGTCGAAGGTCAGGTTCACTTCGCCGTAGAAGTTCGAAGTTGGCTCGAAGGTAAAGGTGTTGTCGCCGTTGTCTGTCAACGTACCTTGTGACTGATCAACAAGCAGCAGGTTCTCGATATGCAGAATGTCGCCATCCACATCGGTCGCACCTGATAACAGGTCTTTTGCTTCGATGATGATGGTGCCGTTTTCTAGCATTTGAGTATGCAGCGGCGCACCAGGAACTGGCACATCGTTGACTGGAATAACGGTCAGATCTAGATGGGTATCGACTTCATCGGTGCCATCGAAGACTTTGTAATCGATGTCGACTTCACCATTGAAGTTTTCATTCGGCATAAAGGTGTAAGTGCCGTCGCCATTGTCGACAAGCTCACCGTTGTCACCGCTGTAAGAGATATCAGAGATAGACAACGCATCGCCTTCCACATCACTTGCATTGGCAAGCAAATCGTCCGCGCTAAACGTAATGCCCACATCCTCATCAGTCGACAACACAATCGGACCAGAAACGATTGGCGCATCATTTACTGCTTCGAAGTTGATGTTGATGATGTTGTCGTCGGTTAGCTCACCATCCGTGACTTGGTAACCAAGCTCAATCTCACCGTAGAAGTTCTCATCTGGTGTGACGGTCCATGTACCATCGCCGTTGTCAGTTAACGTAGCGTGCTCCGCGTTATCCCCCACCAGTTCTAGGTTTTGAATATCAAGAACGTCGCTATCGATATCACTCGCTTGTGCGAGAAGCTGCTCTTCTGTGATTACCACAGAGGCAAACTGCGTAGAACCTTCGGTATCGATGGTCACATTTGGCAGATCAGCCGTCAGTTCGATTTCACTGTCACCTTCTCGGATATTCAGTTCTACCGTCTCCGTGATTTCCGTGCCGTCCACGCCAATAGATGTGAACACTGCTTCATCATGACAAGTTTGCGATACCGTCATGTTTTGAACCACGTAAGTACCGTTACCTTGAATTGTTCCTAGCTCAAAGTAAGACACTGGCTCGTTCACCGTTAGGGTGTAATCCGTCTCATAGCTACCACGATCTTCTTTGTGGTAAGTCATCGAGTCGATCAAGTCACCATCGGAGTTGAATGCACGAATTTCGACTTCGGTAAAGTGGCGAGACTCTTCCATAAACCAGCCGCCTAGACCGTCTAGGTGGAAGCTGATTTCGTTGATGTCTTGACCTTCAACGGTTACAGTCAGTTTTTCATCGCCACTCAAACCTTGGCGGTCAGTATCGCCAATACCATGCCCAATGTGCGTGTTACCATTCCAAGCACCAAGAGGGTCGTCGTTACTCTGCACCGTTACGGTCAAATCACCATCAGTGAACTGGCGAGTATATGGGTCAATTTCATCACCCCAATCATCAACACTCGCATTGTCATCAAACGTACCGATTTGAGTGGTATGCGTACCGTTCGCCAACGCATCATCATTTGGAATGAAGCGCACTTCCGTATCTGCAGGAACCTCCTGCCCGACTTCTAGCTGTACCCATTCGTCATTTAGATTCGCTTCAATGATGCCGTTTTCAGGGGCTTGGTCGAGACGTAACGCAGGCTCTTCACGCAGAGAAACACCCACGGTTTGATCTTCTTCCGCTTGAATAAAGATCTCGTCGCCCGCTTCTGGCGCATCGTTGACAGGGTTAACGGTCAGATCCAGCGTGGTCAGAACATCATTTTCGCCATCGCTGATGTTGTAAGTGAAGTCCAAGTCTCCGTTAAAGTTTTCCGTATGCGTAATGGTGAATGAACCATCGTCATTGGCTACGATCGTCGCATCTGGGTCATTGGTTTGTAGATTGCTGGCAACAAGGTCATCACCTTCAATGTCTGTCGCATTCGCAAGCAACTGTTCTTGCGTGATGGTGATGGCATTATCTTCATCCACCTCAGCTTGAATACCTGACGTTTCTGGTGCGTCGTTCACCGCAATAACATCAATACCTGCCGTTGTCGTATCCGTTGCACCATCTTGGTCGATAACCGTAACGTCGAGCGAAATGTTACCGTCAAAGTTCTCATTTGGCGTGAAGGTATATGTGCCGTCGCCATTGTCCACGAAGCTACCGTTGTTACCGGAGTAGCTAACATTCGCCAAGGCGACATCGCCTTCCACATCAGAAGAGTTGGCTAACAACTGCTCGTCACTAATGATGATTTGACCATCTTCTTGAACCGTGTAAGACGTAGAACCTGTCACCGGAGGATCGTTCACTGGTGTCACGCTGACATCAATGAATGCTGGCGTTGAACCTGTGCCGTCAGACACATCGAATGTGAACTGAACATCACCGTTGAAGTTCTCATTCGGCGCGAAGCTGTACGTGCCATCGCCATTGTCGGTAAGCACACCATCTGCACCTGTGTAGAGAACGTTTTCGATAGACAGATCATCGCCATCAATATCCGATGCGCCTTCCAATAGGTCTGCATCCGTGAACAGCAAGGTGCCATCTTCTTCTACCGTGAACTGTTGATCTTGCGCTTGTGGCAAGTCATTCACAGGATTAACCGTAATATCCAGACCAACTTGTACCGAGCCACCATCGTTATCAATGATATCGAAGGTCAGATCTAGGTCACCGTTGTAGTTTTCATCCGGTGTGATGGTGTAACTGCCATCATCGTTGTATTGAATTGTCGCGTTGTCATCTGTCGATAGATTGATGGCTTCAAGGTTCTCGCTATCAATATCGCCCGCTTTGGCAAGCAGCTGCTCTTGGCTTAGCGTGATTGAGCTGTCTTCGTTGATGGTGTAAGCCAAATCACCCGATACTGGTGGATCGTTGATTGGCAATACATCGACATTGATGTGCGTATCAACGGTTGCCCCATTCTCATCTTGAATGGTCACATCCAACTGAACTTGACCATTGAAGTTCTCGTTTGGTGCAAAGCTGCAAGTACCATCGCCATTGACGGTAAAGATACCATCCGAGCCTTCATAGCTGATGCCAACAAGCTCTACATCGCCCTCGATATCAGATGCGTTGGCAAGAATTTGTGACTCACTGAATGTCAGTACTGAATCTTCGTCAATCGTGTAAGACGTTGGACCGGCAACTGGAGGGTCATTCACTTCAATGACGGTAATGCCTGCTGTCGTTTCGTCAATCGCACCTTGCTCATCCGCCACAATCACATCAAGGCTGATATCACCGCTAAAGTTCTCATTCGGCATGAAGGTGTAAGTACCGTCACCGTTGTCTTGGAATACGCCATCGGTGCCTGAATAGGTCACGCTATCGATGGACACTGCGCCTTCCACATCTGAAGAGTTAGCCAGAAGCTGCTCATCGGAAATCGTAATCGCATTATCTTCATCAACCGTGTAAGACGTTGAACCCGCAACCGGAGGATCGTTCACTGGAGTGACGCTCACGTCCACATTGGCAGGTACGGTTTCAGCACCGTCAGAAACACCAAAGCTAAAGCTGACATCACCGTTGAAGTTTTCGTTTGGTGCAAAGGTGTAAGTACCATCACCGTGGTCAGTCAGCACACCATCGCTGCCTGTGTAGCTAATGCCATCAACCGTTAAGTTGTCGCCATCGATATCGGTCGCGCCAGCAAGTAGGTCCGCGTCGGTAAACTGCAGCGTGCCGTCTTCTTCAACGCTGAACTGCTGGTCTTGAGGCACAGGAAGATCGTTAACTGGATTAACCGTTAGATCCGCCGTTGCTTGGATAGTGTCTGTGCCATCTGTAATGTTGAATTGGATATCAATGTCACCATTAAAGTCCGCATCTGGTGTAATCGTGAAGCTGCCATCATCGTTCGCTGTAACGGTTGCGTTTCCATCGACAGTCAAATCGCTAGCAGTCAGGTCATCGCCCTCAATATCAGACGCTTGAGAAAGAAGCTGCTCTTGGCTGAGTGTAATCGCACCGTCTTCATCAACGCTATAAGCCAAATCACCCGATACTGGCGCATCATTGATTGGCAATACATTCACATTGATGACGGTATCAACTTCAGCTCCATCTTCATCTCGAATGGTCACATCAAGTTGAACTTGTCCGTTAAAGTTCTCGTTTGGCGCGAAGCTGCAAGTGCCATCATCGTTAACGGTGAAAATGCCATCCGGACCATCGTAACTAATGCCAACAAGCTCTACATCGCCTTCCACATCAGAGGCATTCAACAGCACTTGCGACTCACTAAACGTCAGAACTGAATCTTCATCAATGGTGTAAGAAGTTGGTCCAGCGACTGGTGGATCGTTCACTTCCAGCACCGTAATGCCAGCAGTGGTGGCATCCGTTGCGCCTTCTTCATCAGCGACGACAACATCAAGCGTCACTTCACCATTAAAGTTTTCATTTGGAGAGAAGGTGTACGTACCGTCACCATTGATTTGCAACACACCATCGCTGCCAGAGTAGCTCACGCTATCAATCGAGACATACCCTTCTAAATCCGAAGAATTTGCCAACAGTTGCGCGTCAGAAATGGTAATAGAGTTGTCTTCGTGAACCGTGTAAGACGTTGAACCAGCCACCGGAGGATCATTCACCGGCGTGACACTCACATCTACATTCGCTGAAACCGTATCTGTGCCATCAGATACGTCGAAGCTGAAGTTTACATCGCCATTGAAGTTCTCATTTGGCGCAAAGCTATACGTGCCATCGCCATTGTCAGTTAGAACGCCGTCGGTTCCTTCGTAGCTGATTCCCGTTACAGAAAGGTCATCGCCTTCAATGTCGGTAGCACCGGCAAGCAGATCCGCATCAGTAAATTGCAGTGTGCCGTCCTCTTCCACACTGAATTGTTGGTCTTGAGGAACAGGCAGATCGTTGATTGGATTAACGGTTAGGTCAGCAGTTGCTTGAACGGTATTCGTGCCATCTGAAATATCGAAGCTAATGTCGATATCACCACTGAAATCTGCGTCTGGCGTGATAGTGAAACTACCATCGTCATTTTGAGTCACCGTCGCGTTGCCATCTACCGAAAGATTAGATGCCGTCAGTGCATCGCCTTCCACATCGGAAGCTTGCGACAACAACTGTTCTTGGCTCAAACGAATCGAGCCATCTTCATCCACTGAGTAAGCAAGATTGCCAGATACTGGCGCATCATCAACTGGCGTAACGTTAACATCAATGTTGGCAGAAACCGTATCTGTACCGTCGGACACATCAAAGCTGAAGTTTACATCGCCATTGAAGTTTTCATTTGGCGCAAAAGTGTAAGTCCCGTTACCGTTGTCGGTCAGGATGCCGTCGCCACCGTCGTAGCTCACGCCTTCAACTGTGAGGTTATCGCCTTCAATATCCGTTGCGCCAGCAAGCAGGTCAGCATCGGTGAAGATCAGCGTGCCGTCTTCTTCCACCTCAAAGGTTTTATCTTCCGGCACTGGTGCGTCATTGATTGGACGAACAGTTAAATCAATCGAGCTAGAAATGGTTTCTTGACCATCACTGATATCAAACGTTAAGCCGAGTTCACCATTAAAATCTGTATCAGGTGTGACGGTATAAGTGCCATCACCATTATCCACAACCGATGCATTAGCACCCACTTGCACGTTGAATGCGGCAAGATCATCGCCATCAACATCACTCGCGTACCCGAGAAGTTGTTCTTGAGTGAAGGTAATAGTGCCATCTTCATCCATGATGTATGCCAGATCTTGCCCTACTTCTGGCGCGTCATTTTCACCTTCGACTTTAATTTGGAACGTTTCGCTCGTAGTTTCGGAGTCGAAATCATCTTCTACTTGCGTCGTGGTTTCTTCGCTGGTGTCTTGTACATCCACCGCGAAGCTCTCTTCAGTGGTTTCTGAATCTAGCTCGTCACCACCTTGAGAACCTTCAGAGTCTGAAGAAGCACTTGGCGCAGATGAAGTTTGTACCGCTTGTCCTTGCGCTTCATTGCCTTCTGCGTCCGAACCACCTTCAGAGCCAGAGGCATCGCCACCACCGACCGCTTGGGCACCCGCCCCAGAATCCGAACCACCGCTGCCCAGAGCCTGGTCACCTGATTCTCCGCTAGAAGCTACACTATCAACAACATTGGATTGTGCAGCGTCAGAGTCGCTGCTACTTTCAGTATCCTCTTCTTGAACTGCGCCACCCGAGCTCACTGCTTCTTCTTCCGTACCCGCGCCACTAGGATTTTCTTCCATCGCACGATTGGCTTCATCAACAGCATCTGCACTTTCAGCACCGGTCGCTACAGTCGAAGAGACGGTCGACTGCTGTTTTTCTTCTTTTGTCCCCGTATCCTTCGTTTCTGTTTGCTCTACCGCATCGTTAAGCTTTTCATTGTCTTTTTCTTGATTAGTGTCGCCTGCCATTACAGCCTCCGTTGCTTTTAGCTAACTGATCGTATTTAGAGGCAGTAAAGGACACCATTTTTAGAAACCAACTTTTTTATACAACTTCTTTCATACCTTTCGAGTTCCATAAAAACAAAAAAATTTGAAAACCCAGTATAAAGATCCTTACTTGTTGTCATTAAAGCAATTAGTGCGGTGGGATAATGATAAATATGACAAATCTGTTGCGCTCAGTCGACAACAGCCATAAAGGGCTGCAATTGCTATTAGGCGATTTTTACCAAGATTTCAGTGACGCAGGGATTGATATTGAGATGCTGCATAAACAAAACCGTTTTGAAGCACTCAGATGTTATTCAAAAAGACTAAAGACCATTCTCGTCTTGTTATGTGATGACGACTTACCACCAAAATTGGCAAAGCTTGAACACTTAAACAAACACCATTTCCCTGCTCCTAATGAATTGATCGAGGACGTTAAAACCGAGCTTAACAACGTAAACAAACAAATTAGCCAGCTGTTAAAAATCGAAAATTCAATCGATAGCCGCACAGGTAGTGAATCGTAGGGGTGGCTCATGAGTAATAAGCAAATAGAACATCACCTCAAAAAGGCGCTCGTTTCGAACAACGAAGCTTCGAAGGTAACAGCAGACGATACAATCGTGCTAGCCAGTGCAATGACCAGCGTACACAAAACCTTGCTGGTTATCTTTTTGCTTTCCATGGTGGCTATCGCCGTGGCATCTCAGGCTCGTATCGACATTGTGGTGTCGGTGCGCGGTGAGCTATTGCTCGAATCTGACATCGAAAAAGTGCAACACCTTGAAGGCGGTATTCTAGAAGAAATGCTAGTACGCAAAGGCGAAGTGGTTTATGAAGGTCAGCCTATTGCACGCCTTCGCTCTCTGGATAGAAACACTCAACTTGATACGGTAAACACAGAGATCATTCAGCTTGAGCTAGACAAGATTCGTTACGAAAGCCTGCGCGATATGGTGGAACCCGATTTTTCTGCCTACATCGAAAAGTACCCAGAATTAGTGCAAGTCAACATGAATACCTGGCAGCAAGAATTTTCTAAAAACCGTTCCAGTGAAGAGTTGATCACTCACGATATCCAACATAAGAATTCGCTTATTGATTCAATGCTCAAGCGCCGTAAAAGCTCCGAGAACCAGCTCTCCTTAATACGCAAGCAGCTCAATATTAAGAACACCTTGTACAAAGAGGAAATGGCGTCTTACGTCGATGTTCTGAATATGCAGGTTCAAGAGTCAAACATGGTGCGTGAGATTGAAAACCTTGATGAGTCGGTCATGAATGAACGCTTCCAACTCGACAAACTAGAGAAGCAGTACCGAGACTTGGTGGAGAATCGTAATGCCGAGTATCAAGCGCAAATCATCCAAGCAAACAAGGACTTAAAGTTGAAACGTATATTACGTCCTCAACACTCAGATAAAGTGGATCGCCTCGTGGTTTACGCCCCTATTGACGGTGTAGTAGATAAAGTGCATTTCAACTTCCGCTCCGCTGTGATACCGCCAGGTGAAAGCATCGCGGACATTGCACCGATCAATAACGCCCTTCATGGAGAGGCGAAGATCCCGCGTAAAGACATGGGTTTTGTAGAAATCGGACAAGCGGTCAAAGTGAAGATGGATACCTACAACTTTGCCAAATACGGATTTTTGGAAGGTCGAATTGCATCGATCAGCCGTTCTTCTTATGAAGAAGAAGACGCTGAATTCTACCTCGCGGAAATCCAAATCAGTCAAAACTATCTAGAGCGCGGAGGCACACAATACAAGCTGTCCCCTTATATGGAGTTTACCGCAGACGTGAAAACAGGTTCACGCCGGGTTATCGAATACGCAGCGAAGCCGGTTATGTCGGCTATCGAAGACGCGTTCGATGAGAGATGATGGATGAGTAGCAAACCTTCTTACAATATTTCCGTTCCTGTTATGCGCCTAAGCATTGCTTTCAGCTTGATGCTGGCTGCCCTCGCCTTTTATTTGTATATCTCTTGGGACAAAGTGGATTCAGTCGAGAAAGTGCAAAACGCGCCTCTGTTGGTTCAAGCTCAACAGCTCAACCAAACTATCGAGTTTGATATTCAAACGCTTCAACGCTGTTTAACCGAACGTTATTGCAGTACAACAGAGCTTGATTTTGAGGTTCTGAAGAACGAAATTGACCAATTTAAGTCGCTCGCGTCACTCAACAAAACCGAGTTTAGCTTGGTGGGCGCGACCGAATACACGCAGCTTGAACTGGCAATCAATCGCTTCTCAGACAGCCCAAAAACACGCGACGATGTGTTGGCACTGTACCTCTCGCTCACCAATAACTACCTACAAATGGACGACAACTACCGGACCATATTTAACAACCATGCGAGCGACCTAATGATGGAGAAAAACGAGTTCTTCATTTGGTTGTTTGTGGTCGTTGTCGTACTGGTTGGTATCGCAGTGCTATCGAACTTGGTGGCAATCCTTAAGCTGAAAAAATCCAGCTCGAATGAGCGTGACATTGACCAAGAATTCGATGAGCTTTATCAAGAGCTCAAACAACTGGATTTACAAAGGTTGGAAGAGTTGCTGAATGAAGTGAGCATCAATCCGAAGCAGCGTCAGATCTACTCACACCTAAAACTGATTTTCAGCAAACTCGAAGAGCAAAAACGCAATAACGATCTCTACAAGCAGCTCTATGCTCTGATTGGTTACGAGATTCGTGGCATCACCAACACCATTAACGGCGGCGTGCAATATCTCGTTCAAGAGACCGATGAGAGCGGCGTGTTGATGGCGCAAGATATAACCTCGGCTGCCAATACCCTGTCTGAATTGGCAGAGAACTACAACCGACTCATTTCACAAGGGACCGAGAGCAAATCGAAAGAGTTTTCACTGCTGAATGTACTGTCTGAATTGATGATTCACATCAGTTCAAAAGTGCAGCGAAATGAAGGTGAGCTAGACTGCTTTATCTCGGATAACCTACCAAACCGTGTTGAAGGACAATCCACCAGCTTATTCTGGGTGTTGTTCCTACAGCTATCAAATGCCATCCAACTCAAAGCCGACAAGAAACTGTTTGTCACCATTGAATCAGGTGCGGCGTCAGACATTGAAAATACCCGCCTGACCATCAATCTAAACTTCTTAACCACACTGGATGTGCCGTTTGCCAAGCTCAATACCCTACACTGGAGCGACCATAAGCAGCACACTGCAACCAAAGACGATTTGGCGAAAAGCGTACTGAAAGATTATGGCTATTACGAGAGCCATTGGTATCAATCGGGCAATCAGGAACGTTTTCAAATTCAGCTCGATTTGAAAGCCAAAAGCTTCCACACCGAGAAAACTCGCTTCGACAATAAGCGCCTATTACTGTGTGCCAACTCTCAGCTGCGCATTGATGTGATGAACAAAATGTTAGTCAACTTGGGCTTAGAGATTACGCCAATTCGAACGCCGAACGAACTCTTCTCTGCGGCAAAAACCTTTGGCGAATACGATGCCATCATGCTGACCGACACGTTCGAGCCAAACAAGCTGCCCTCACTGAGCAAAACGGTGAAATCGCAACTGCGCAATCACCCGAACACGAAGTTGTTGCTTTCAGTCACTAGCACTCAGCAAGCACAAGAGAGTCATACCTTTGTCGACAAGATTCTGAACTCCCCTGCGATTCCGTATGAGTTCATCCCTAACCTATTAGCAATCATGGAAGCGGAAGCCTCTGAAGAACAGATGGAGAACAGCTCATTCCTGATTGTGGAGGATGACCGTGTTCAACAGATTCTACTCAAACGTATTTTGAGCAAGCAAGAATACGAAGCCGACACCGTTGGCGATGGCGCAGACGCCGTTCAGCATTTCATGAATCAGCGCTCAGACATCATTTTTATGGACTGCATCATGCCGGGCATGGGCGGCATTGAAGCGACCAAACGCATTCGACAATACGAACAAGAGAGCGGACAGAACCCTTGCACCATTATAGGTGCGACAGCATTGACCAGCAGTAATGAACACCAAGCTTGTATCGAAGCTGGAATGGATTACGTGATCAGCAAACCTTATAAAAACGACGAAATCATCAAGGTGATCAACAAGTATGTGGCGGTACAGAAACTTAACTAGCTGCGTATTGGCAGCGCTTACATTGAGCAATGCTCCTTCGGCAATGGCGACCACCTTGCTTGAGGCGGTCAAACTCGGCTTGGAAAACAATTTATCTCTGCGCGCTAGTGACAAAGGCGTGGAAGAAAACGAATACAACATCGACATTAGCCGTTCTAAGTTTCTACCCTCTTTAAACGGTGCTGCTGATACCACATGGAATGAAAACGAAACCATATTAACGGGAACACCGGATACACGTTCTAGCTACAACTCGAACAGCTACAGCGTGTCTTTATCCCAATCGGTGTTTAACCTTGGTGACATCTTTAAATACGGCACCGCGAAGCTTGACTTCAACATTGAAGAAATCAAACACGAGAACAAAATCCAGAGCACCATTTCTGAAATCGCGACGCAATATTTCGAATACCTGAAAAACAACGCGCAAATCAAAGCCACCCAAGTAGAACTTAAATCGTCTGAAACACGTGAGCGCCAAATGCGTCGCAACGTGGAACTTGGCAACACTGCGGCGAGCGAGTTGTATGAGGTAATTGCCCAGAAAGAAGGCATTGCCAATCGCTTAAGAACCTTAGAGAAAGACCGGCGCGTAATTTTGAACGGTTTAGAGATTCAAGTTCAATACCCAGTCACCCCATCACAGGACATCTACGAAAGCGTGCCCTTGGCGGAAATCAGCGAATCCGAACAACGTGAGATTCTTGAACAAGCTTTGAAGCTCAATAACGACTTATTGGTTGCGAAGAAAACCGTCGAGCGCAGCCGAAGAGGCTTGAAAGAAAGCGGTTCAAACTTTGTGCCGACCGTATCGCTCTCTGCCAGTTACCGCTACGACGATGCGAACAACTATGACCGAACCGACCCAACCGCAACAGGGGACAGTAACTCCACCAGTGTCGGCTTGAACTTGAATGTGCCAATTTTCTCAGGCGGTTCGGATTACTACGGTTTTCAAAAATCATCGACTGCCATCGAGCGAACGGAGCTGCTGTACCAAGATTCGTTGTTCACGACGCGCAATAGCGTTAACACCTCAGTACTCAACATTAATGACTTCTCCCGCGCCATCAGCAGTTACGAGAACATCATCCGTGCCAACTACGCTTCCTACAAAGGCATTCAACGCGCCTATCAGCTTGGTACTCGAACCATTACCGACTTACTGGCAGCGGAAAGTAAACTGTTTAGCGCGCTACGTGATTACGAGAGCGCGCGTTATGACTACATCATTGAATCGATCAATCTTGAGCAAATCAAAGGCATGCTGTCGGTGCAATCCATCGAAAGCATCATGCAGTTGATGGGCGATATCGAAGGCAGAAGCAATCAAGACTTAGTTCCAAAACACCTTCTCTCTAAACCATCGATTAAGAAAGGAGGTAGCAATGCAAACTGAGCATTTTTCCCAGAAGATTAACTTTGCTGACAAGTGTTACCTGACTTTCTCCACGGTGATCTCAACACTGTTTGGTTTAGTGCTGCCCTTTTCGATTCTGATTATCTTTGACCGAGTTTTACCTAACCAAGCCAAAGACACGCTGTTTCTTCTGTTTGCCATTATCTTGATCACCATCTTCCTCGACTATCACTTAAAGAATCAGGAAGAGAAGATTTCGTCGGTGATCATGAAGCAATTCGAAACCAACTTAACCAACAAGGTGTTTCAATCCATCTGTTTGGCTGAGATATCGAAGTTTCGTCGCCTAGAACCCGGTGAATACTTAGAGCGTATTGCCACCATTCCCGAGATTAAATCCTTCTTTGGCGGAGAATCTGTACGGGCATTGATCAACCTTGCCGTCAGCATACTGACCATTCTGATTATCGGTGTGATCAACATTTGGGCGGGAGTGACCATCTTGCTCGCCTCCATCATTTTGGCGGTGTTCGCACTGAGCCTATCTAAGCAGAAAATCAACAGCTTAGAAAACAAATCCGACATCGAAGGCTTAACTACTTCTAAAATCATCGAGATCATCTCTAGCCCACTCGATATCAAAGCGCGCAATATGGAATATCGCGTTGAGAGCCTCATGACACAAATGGTGGAAGAGCGTGAAGTCGAGAACATCAAATACGAGCAAATTGAATCGAACTTCAGCCTTATCTTGTCGCTCATACAACAGCTCTCCATTGCTTGTGTGGTGGTAGTTTTGGCAACGGCAGTTATCAACATGCAATCGAGCCAAGGCATCATGGCTGCCATCATCATGCTTACCAACCGCTACTTCGCGCCATACCAGCAAGTAATGCGCACGGTGAGTCGATGGGAGTTGAACAAGCTTCATATTCAACGTATCGCCGAGCTGCTTGAACTTGCTGCATCTGTAGAACAACAAAATGACACGACAGAAGTCGAGCGCATCTCGGTGAAGTATTCGGAAAAACAACGCATCGAGTTTGATCGTGGTCAGGCTTACTTGCTAACAGGGAAAAGCGGCGCAGGCAAAACCCACCTCGCGAATTGCATTACGCGACAAAACACCGACAGTAAGCTCGATATCCAAATCAACGAGACACCGCTCGATGATGTCAACTACAACGTCTGGCGTAATAGCGTGCTCATGGTCGACAAAACCAGCTCGTTCGTCGAAGGCACCATCATAGACAACCTGACTTGTTTCCGCCCAAGCTTAAATAACACGGCATTTGCGCTTTGCGAAACCATGAACATCAAAGCACAAATCGATGCCCTTCCTGCTGGTTTTTACACCGAACTTAAAGGACATTTACGCAATCCATTCTCGCGCCAAGTTGCTTATGCCTTGCTGCTAGTGCGTGCCTTGCTTGCAAACAAACGAGTGTTGATCTTCGACGATATCGACTGTGTTTATGACGACGACTTTGCTCGATTGGTTTTGACCAGTACTGCGTATCGCGCCAACGACAAAATACTCATCATCGTCAGCAATAAGATGGACAAACTCAATCATCGCCTCAAACGCGTCAAACTTACCGGAGGTGACCAATGAGTATTTTGGTTGATTTTAATAATGTCCCTCAACGCTTGTTGGACTTTGAGGCTCGCAGTTATGACGAGCGATACAATCAGTCACCTTTGATTCGTGGTTTAGCTTACACACTCATTGCACTTGAATGGGAAGGCACACCTTCTATCCTCAGCGACGCTTTTATCCCTAAGCCAAAAGACAGCGACAGTTTTATCGCCACGATTGAACGCCTTGGTTACCGTTGTGACGTCACCAAACTAAAAACGTTGGAGCACATCGAGGGGCATCCTCACCCTTGTTTTATCGAGATAGAAAACCTCACTGCGATTTTCTTGGGCACCAAAGACGGCAAGCTGATCCTGTTTGATTACACCAATAACAACACCATTGAATACCCGCTCTGCAAAAAGCCATGCTTGTTGGTCTCGATCAGCGAATACTCGCGCTTGTTCCGAGAGCCACCACCTGAATCTCAAGACCGCAGTAACTGGATTAAATACGCGTTTTATCGCTACAACAATGAACTCAAAAGCCTGATTATTCTCAGCTTCGTGGTCAGCATTCTCGGCGCACTCCAGCCTTTTTTTATTATGAGTGTGTACAACTTCGCCTTAACCTCTAGCTCGCAAGCCACGCTCTATTGGCTCACGTTATTTGCTGTGATTGTTGGGTTCTCGGAATACTTTTTCAAGAAAATGCGGGTCAACATCATCGCCACATCAGGGAAGGATTTGGCGGTGCATATTTCTCAA
Source organism: Vibrio sp. Vb1980 (assembly GCF_033338615.1). NCBI lineage: Bacteria > Pseudomonadati > Pseudomonadota > Gammaproteobacteria > Vibrionales > Vibrionaceae > Vibrio > Vibrio sp. Vb1980. Next base: position 682,796 of record NZ_JAWOSZ010000001.1, on the reverse strand, counting down.
AACGTAATATCCAAACTGTTGTGGCTTCCTTATTCGATGACATCTACCGCTGGTGTCTCTTCTCAGTTAGCACGTTTGAAAGACATCGACACTTTCCGCCGTTTGGTAACCGCAGAGTCAACATTAAGCTACTTCGACATGCCGTTTGTTATCGTATTCATTATTGCCATTGCTCTTATGTCTGGTACCGCGGCGCTAGTCGTTATGGCGGGGTTGATTTTAATGTTGGTGTTCTGTGTTTATTCTCGTTACATCTACTCGCAAGCCACGTCCAAGAGCTCTCGCGCCAACGCCATGGTTTCTTACCAATGGAATGAGATTCTTCGTGGTATAAAAACCATCCAAGGCTTGCCATTGTTGCGTGTTATCCAGTCCCGCTTTAGCGCATCGCATTTACAAAGCACCAACGATGCAGAACATGTTTCAGTGACTAATAGCAGGGTTCAGGCAGCAGGCGGGAGTTTGATTCAGGTTATTGGTACCGCAAGTATCGTCGCGGCCGTTATCGGCGTGATGGACGGCACCTCCGATGCAGGTGCAATGCTTGCTACCGTAATTTTAGTCTGGAAGGCGTTGGGGCCTATTATGGGCATCTACAACTCTATTTCTAAGTTCCAATCCATTAAGGCGTCTTCTGCGCAAATCAACAACCTTATGGCGATGAATGACGATAAGCTAACGTTAGAGAAAAGCCCCCCTATTCGCCTCTTTCAAGGTAGTATCGTCGGCTCTGGTGTGAGCCATCGTTATAATGGTGCGGCAACAGGCTTAACTAATCTCGGTTTTAAAATTCCACCGGGCGCAAAAGTCGTGATTTGTGGACCAACAGGTTGCGGTAAAACGACGCTCATTTCTATTATCGCTGGGCTAGAGGAACGCTATCAAGGCTCAGTTTCGGTGGACGGTTATAACATCAAACAGTTCAACAGTTACCGCTATCGAACCTCGATTAACTACATCCCGTTTAACCTGCATATTTTTGAAGGCTCCTTGGAGACTAACTTCATCTTGCATAATGGGTTAATCCCAACAGAAAAAATGCGTGAAATGGTGAGTTTCTTTGAGCTCGATACATGGTTGCCACAAGGCCTGGACACTCAATTGAGCGTTGATATCTGTAAAAGTTTACCAAATGGTATTCAACAAAGACTGCGGCTCGCATTAGGGCTAGGCAACTGCGAACAATCTTTGATTATCATTGACGAGCCATTTAATGGTGCAGAGCAAGAAAACTCCCACTACTTCAAGCGGTTATTTAGCGACAAACTACTCAATAAGACCGTTATTTTCTCAACGAATGATCCGGGCATGATCTCTACATCCAATATGAGCTTAGTCTTGGAGCCAGATGGCAACCTGAAGTATTTCGGGTTAACCGATAAGTACTTAAAAAGTCTAAGTTAAGTTCGGAATGTGGTGTGGTTCATCATTCATACTTGAGCACGGTCATTGACAAAAATGTAAACGATGAGACTATTTACTCTGTAAGCGCGTACACTAAGGAATCCGATGTATACATTTGTTGCAGACAAATTGGATGTGGTTTATTTATCAACAATACCAGAAAACTACCATTTACAAGACTTCGACGTGCCTGAAGAAGAACTCGAAATTCGTGAAATTGTAGAGGTATGGTATGAGTGTGCGTTTCTTCCTGACTTTAACCTTCAATACATCGACATCGAAAACAAAACCGCATTAGTCGAGACACAAGCGCAAGTCGTAAACAACTACACAAGTACGCTCGCTTTTTTACTCAAAAGTCGTGCTTATCGCGCAGCACTTAACCGATTATTGAGTGTATGGAGATTGGAGGCAGCAGCTAAAACACAGCTTGAGCTGCTGTTACTTACGGAAGAACAGAGTAGCAAGCCAGTAAATTAATCGGCTAGGATAAGGGGCTAAAAATCTTAAACCCAACCATCGAATCGGAGACGTTTCTGCACGCGTTCAACCGCCTCTATCTGCATCTGACGAACACGCTCGTTAGACACGTTTAACAACAGGCCTATTTCCGACAAGGTTTTCACTCTCTGGTCAAATAATCCGAATCGATGGATTAAGACTTCCTGCAACTTAGTTGGCAAGGTTTTAATAATATTTTCAATAGCTTGAGTAAAGCACTGGTTTTCACAGTCTTGTTGTGGATCTGGCGTATACTCACTTTCACACAGTTCAAGAACAAATGGAACGCGATGTAGGTCCGCAGTGGTCGATACATCAATAAAGCCACTAAGCGCAACAAGTTCATCTATACGCTCTGCTTTCACCCCTGAGCAGCGTGAGAGTTCAGAAATAGACAACTCCTTGCTCTCACTTTTTGACGCATCGAGCTTTTTTAAAGCCAGGCTATTTATCTCTTTGCACACATGAGCAGGTAAACGTACCGTGCGGCCATTGTTCATTAATGCCGCTTCTATATTCTCGCGAATCCACCATACCGCATAAGTAGAAAAACGGTAGCCTGGCTCAGGATCGAACTTATCGACCGCTTTTATCAAACCAATATTACCTTCTTCTATTAAATCGAGCAGAGTAAAGTTATTGCCTGGCCGTTTGAGGTAGCCTTTTGCGATTTTCACAACAAGTCGAAGATTAGACTCAATCAACATTTCGCGCGCTTCTTCATCACCAGCTCGATTAAGTTTGGCGTAATGCAACTCCTCTTCACGAGACAATAAATCAATGCCCACAATATCTTTGAGATAGTGAGCATAAGGGTCTTTCCCAACTGACAACGATTCTTTCATTGACAGTTCATCCGTGACAGCTCGGAACCTAGCAAAGCATTCGTTGTTCATTCCCCGTCCTTCTCAAGCCAACTTATTTCTTATCTTCTTTAATTGTTTTTGTACAACACTGTATGCATCATGCTTTATATGCATTACTTTACACTGAGTGTAGACAGGGGTTCTGATCTTTACCAAGAAATCACTTATCACTTTAAAACAATTACTGCTTCTATGATAAAAACGTGAGCAGGTGGGGGTTATATATATGAAAGTGCAAGTATTTGTACGCAAATTGGCCTCAAAGAAAACAACGCAACGTGATCGTTAACGCTTACCACGTTACTCTGACTAAAACTTTGAGGCTTGAGGATGGTTTGAAGTATCAGTTGAATTAGCGAGATCTAATTCACTTGACGAAGCGCAGGTTGAAGCTGACAGTCTGTTATAACTTGGAAAACTGCACGATTCTTTCCTTCAGACTTACCTTGATACATCAACTCGTCAGCATCTTGCAAGCTCACGATGTGGGTAAACTCAGGATAGTAAGCACAGCCCAAACTGATACTCAAATGAATTGCTTGTCCACCCAGTATAACAGGCTGATCGTAAACTGCTTTACAGAGCATATTGGCAAAATTGAGTGCTTCTCGCTCTGACAGAGAAGACGTAACGAGTGCGAACTCTTCTCCTCCAATTCTCGCCAATGTCATTCGGTCATCAGTCATCGACTTAGCGGCTTCTGCGATGGCAACTATTGCTCGGTCTCCAGCAAGGTGGCCATATCGATCATTGATTGATTTAAAATCATCAATATCAAACACCATCACCGTTAAGTTTCGCTTCAAATGATTCAGTAGCGCCAATTGCTCAATCAGGTGTCTACGGTTGTATAGCTTTGTGAGAGAATCCGTCAACGTCATCTCCAGCAATTGCTGATTGGCAATCGTTAATTGCCTTGTCCGAAGAGCAACCATACGTTTGAGGGCAAAAATATGATAAAGCGTTGCGACCGCCATAATGAAAATAGCAATAGGGAAAAGATAAAGTGGATAAACCGTTTTCACCACACTCCAACGGGTGAGGATCCGCTCACGATCCGTATCGATGACTTTTTCAAACGCTCGTGATACCTCTAAAATGGAAGTTGCACTGTGCATTCCTGCTGCAATCCGAAGATCTTTACTATACAAGCTAATTGTCGGGACAAACATACCCGCTCCCGGCGTGGTTGCCATATAAAAGTTAGCAACTTGCAGGTCTGCAACAAAGTACAGCACCTTTTTATCGACGGCTGCTTGTATCATCGAATCATTGTTAATGTACTCTGCAATAGGTGCATTTGGATAATTCGTCTGAACAAACTCAGACTCGTAACTTCCTTTAACAACGCCAATTGGCAGCGTCATTTCGCCAGTTAAAACACTCCTGATATCAACCGAAAGTACATCTTTATTTACGTACAGTTTGGTTTGGATAGGCATTATGACTGCGCCAAAGTCCATATACTTCGCTCTTTCGGGCGAGTAGACAAGTCCTCCGTGAAAGTCAGCCTTACCCTCTTTTACGGCTTGTAAAGAAGCATCCCAATCCAAAAGGAGAAACTGAACGTCGATTTGGTTGTTCGCCGCGTACTCTTTCCAAAAGTCGATTAAAATACCTTTAGGTTCACCATCTGGGCTAAGGTAAGAGAACGGCTTCCACGCTTTGGAGTTAGCAACAATTAAAGAATGAGACTCTGATTTGTGCGCATGCGCCATCGGACAAATGGACAGCCACACTAGTAATAAAGAAGCACACGCTTTTTTACATTTGCAACCATAAGTACCATAACTCGTCGATGACATACCTACTTCTCACCAGTCTTTTTAAACCATAATCTCGGCTGTTTGATTAGACTAAAGATATAGTAGAGTTGCATAAGACAGGAAGTGACGCTTATTGATATGAATCTAACTTAGTAAGTTTTAGTACTTAATTGGTACTTTCAACGCCTGGTTCGCTGAAGCAGTTGAAGCAGTTGAAGCAGTTGAAGCAGTTGAAGCAGTTGAAGCAGTACATAATAAATTAGGAAAACTTATCTGGTACTAAAAAATTGAATATCATCAGTTTTGCAAACACCTAGTACCAATAAAAAAGCCCTATTCAAAATCCACCTTGGGGAGAACTTTGAATAGGGCTCTTTGCCTCTATGCTTCATTTTACGGCTGAAGCTACCTTTACCTTTTTTCGCTTTAACGACTCGTGTTTGGAACAGCTGACTGGTAACAACCGCTTTTAACGCGTTGTCTTTGATTTCACCTCTGCCGAAGTCGGTCTCATGTTGTGAGCCACTCGGTTGAGGACTGATTTTACGCTTTGCCATAAATCCTCCTTAATGGTCGAACCAGATTGGACAATAATTATGTAAATAAGTCAAATTTATAGATTTAGTTGAATTTTATGCTAAAAAACTTCACATCACCGTCATTTATTTGAAATTTAATCAAAAACATGCTGGTTAAATAGTGACTAAATACAAATATTTGTCCATAAAGCACTAATATATGTTGACTCTTCGTGGAATTAACCTAGACTCAAACACGGCTAGAAAGAAAGTTCTTTGTTTTCACATTTCGTTGGATTACTTGTAACCCGTCGTCCTGTGGTACGCAATAGCAATTTATTTTTCCACGCTATAAGCGCCGTTGAGGCGAAAGATTACATTATTTAGATATTTAGGAAATAGACATGTCTAACACAGCTACTGGCACAGTTAAGTGGTTCAACGAAACTAAAGGCTTCGGTTTCATTCAACAAGAAAACGGTCCTGACGTATTTGCTCACTTCTCTGCAATCACTGGTGACGGCTTCCGTACTCTAGTTGAAGGCCAGAAAGTAGAATTTGTTATCTCTCAAGGTCAAAAAGGCCCTCAAGCAGAGCAAATCAAAGTACTTTAATTCTTAAAGAATTTGATACGATAGCCAGCTTTTAAAGCTGGCTATTTTTTTGCCTAAAACTTATTTTGCCAACAAAACGATATAAATCTATGGCTCTTAAACCAACCATTTACAAATTTCGTATCGCCATTTCCGATATGAATAATGACTATTACGATTCTAAAAATCTAACTATCGCCCTTCACCCTTCTGAAAAGCCGCAACGAATGTTGGCTCGCATTCTAGCTTACTGTTTAAATGCTCAAAGCAATCTAGAGTTTACAAAAGGACTCTCTACGATTGAAGAGCCTGATTTATGGCATGTTGGCGATGATCAAAGCATTACTCACTGGATTGAAATTGGCGAACCAGAACCAGACAGAATTAAGAAAGCTTCTCGCCTCGCAAAGCATGTAAAAGTTTACACTTATAACACCAAAGCGGCTGTCTGGTGGGACAAAATGTCAGGAAAGTTCTCAATGCTTCCCGTCAACGTAGAGAGCTTTGACTATGACGCTATCGACTTGATTTGTCAGCATCTTGACCGAGGTACTAGCCTTTCTGTTATGATTACTGGCAGCTCAATTTTTGTTGATATCAATGATCAACATATCGAAGTAACGGTGAAGGAACTAAAAAACCATGACGTCTCTTAGTGAACTGAGTCAAGAGATGGGATTTGAAGAAATCCCCTTTGTTAAAGAACATAAAGCAGCAAAGCGACGTTGGTTAAAAGAACAGTCACAACTATTTACAAAAGTTTGTGAGAACAAACCCACAACAGCACCTACTCTTCACCTGCTTGGCCTTTTGACCAAATCACATATTGAAGCAAGTGCTAACTACGAGCAACATGCTCACTCTACCCAGCGTATGCAGCAAGTTCTGACTGACTCCTTGGGTAATGAGCACGCGGATAAGTTTACTAACCAATCTGCTGAAGACCTAATCTTAGTCACCCACCTTTGGTTATACACGCAAGGCTATTTAAATATGGATTTCAGCTTGGCGCACGATCATGCCGAGCAGACTCAAAATACATTGCAGCACGAACTTGTCATGAAACGCATGGACGTTGATGCATTCAGAACCGAACTCATGCAAAGTTTTTATCAAGGTAAAGAAGCCCGTCCGGCTTCAGCAAGTGGCTTTTGGGGTTGGTTTAAACGTCTATTTTCCGCATAAAATACATGGTTTTATCCATTTCAAACAACTGATAGACTTCACGCTCAGTGCAACAAGCATCATGATTGCATTCTTAAAGGACAATTACCCAATGAACATCAAGGGATCATTATGAAGTTTATCCGTTGGATTTTAGGCAAGGTTATCTTATTGCTGAACGCGGTGTTCTCACCTCGTGGTATTAAGCGCACCGCAGAAGAACAGCAACGTATTGATGAAAAAGCGAAACAATACGCACTTTACCAATTTGAAGCCTGCCCTTTTTGCGTAAAGGTCCGCCGTGCAATGAAGCGTCAATCGGTGAACATTGAGCTACGTGATGCAAAAAATAACCCGACTCATCGAGCTGAACTAGAGCAAGGTGGTGGGCGAGTTAAAGTCCCTTGCCTTCGTATCGAAAAAGATGGCGAAACACAGTGGTTATACGAGTCATCTGACATCGTCGCTTACGTTGAAAAAGAATTTGCCTAAGTTCCCCCTATGAACATTGGCGGATGTAAAAGAGGCACCTAACGGTGCCTCTTTTCTATTTTTTCTAGCTAAATGTTGCCGTGCGAGCTTTCCTTATTCAGTCTTCTTGCTCAACTCCGAACTTAAACTCCACTAAGCAAATAACGGGTATGTGAGAACAACACAACGAAGATTACCGCCTAACGTCTGCGTTATTCATCCACGATCAATGTTAGCTCTACGCGCCGATTGCAAGCTTTACCACTCGCTGTCGCATTGCTGCACTTCGGTACATACTCTCCGAAGCCTCTAGAAAACACTCGTTGACGTGGAATACTCGTCGCCAATAGTTGTTTTTCTACTTCACGAGCTCGCTTTTCAGATAGCGTGTCATTGAAGCTTTCAGCTCCCGTGCTATCCGCATGACCATCAATCACGACATCAACATCAGTTCTTCCAGCCAGATAGTGACCAATGTTTCGAATCCAGTCTTGAGATTGAGCAGATAACCGTGCAGAACCCGTTTGAAAATGCACTTGCTCTTTCAAACGTATCATCAGGTGACCACCACTGAGCGTCTCGTGAGGAATGTTATGCCTGCTCAGGAACATTTCCAGAGAGGTCACGTTTTGCGACTTTTTTACTGACGCCCTCGCCGTTTGATATGAACGAGGGGAAGAAGCCACATTGGATGCGCTCGGGTATCCCCATTCTGGGTGTCTCAGCTCAGTGTTTGATTTAGGAGCTGTATCTAAAATGTTCCCACCTGGGACCATATCTTGATCGAGGCTACTGCACCCGGCCAGAATGCCACAAACAATTAAAAACCAATGCTTCATACCATTACCAACGTAGAAAAACTCTTGTTCATTGTGTCGACAAAACACGCCGAATCTTTAGCGCTTTTGTCCACCGATTGGTTTGTCTATGCAGCGTTCATGCCACTGGAGTCAATGCAAAATCATCTCTCAAATAAAAAGCAACACTAAAATACCCTACCCTTGCAGCCCATACGTCAGGCAAAGTCTGTTACCAATGGTCTCACTTTATTGTTATTTAATGGTTTTAGTCACTATCGTTAACCGATAAACTAACGCAAATTTCTCATTTAGAGCACTACTATGTTAAAAACCATATCGAAAGGCTTTGCTGTTGTTGTTGCCGTAATGGCTTTGTCGGCATGCGATAGCGGCAAGAGTCAGCCTCAGCAAGGCAAACAATACGAAGTTTTGCCAGTATCCCTTGAAGAATATGATTTAGCTCCCCTGACTGAAGCATTCTCTTTAACTTGTGGCCACTGCCGCTCAATGGAAGAGTTTGTCCCTCAAATTGAATCATTGACCGATCAAAGCGTTGAAAAAATGCATGTAACGTTCAATGAAAGTGCACAAGTGAGCGCCATCATCTTCTATACTGCCGTAATGCAGCTTGAATCAACACCAGATAAAGCGTTTATGGCGGATCTTTTTACTGCTGTGCAAATGGGTGCCGATGCAACGGCTGAGGAACGCCAAATCGCTGTTGAGAAAGCCTTTGAGTCTCGCAACCTTATCAGCCCTTACCATTTAGATGAAGCACAGCAAAAAACGCTGTTTGAGTACATCACTAAGGCAGAAGCGATCACGACTCGCGGCCAAATTAACTCCGTTCCAGCCTTTATCGTAAACGGAAAATATCAAGTGATTACTGGTGGTCATGACAGCGTTGAAGCCATGGCAGAAACCATCAACTTTTTGCTAAAACAACCTAAATAGACAAGGAGATCACGTGTCTAAATTTTTGTTTCCTCTTATTATTTTTATTTTGGCGGGCTTTTTCATTTACCGTACTTGGACAAACCATAAAGTAGCAGATGAAAACTTTGCCAAAGGCCAAGCATTCTTACTAGAAAATGCGAAAAAAGAAGGCGTTATCACAACAGAAAGTGGCCTTCAATACATGGTTCTTGAAAAAGGCGAAGGTGAGGTTCACCCAACTGCAACAAGTAAAGTAAAAGTACACTACCACGGCACCCTGATTGATGGCACGGTATTCGATAGCTCTGTTAATCGTGGTGAGCCGATTTCATTTGGTCTTAACCAAGTCATTAAAGGCTGGCAAGAAGGTCTACAATACATGGTAGAAGGTGAGAAAATCCGCCTTTTCGTACCAAGCACGCTTGGCTATGGTAAGAGTGGCTCTGGCCCAATTCCACCAGCAAGTGTTTTGATCTTTGATGTTGAGCTGCTAGAAATTCAATAAATCTAGAAAGCTTTGTCTTAAAGCCAAAGTATCAAAACCAAAAACGCCGCGAACCACGCGGCGTTTTCTGCTTTAAGAGAGGTTAAAAACCAATATAGTGATCCGAAAGCAATGCAATGAACAACGCCAAAAGATGATAGATAGAGAATTTAAACGTCTCCATCGCGGTATTTGGCTCTGGTGCATATTTTAGCTTCCATGCATGGTACATAAAGCCAACATTGAGTAGTAGCGAGGCAAAAAGATACACCACGCCGACCATACCAACCAAAACCGGTAGGACACAAACCAAAGTCAATAGAACCGTATACAACAGAATAGAAGTTTTGGTGTACTCAATGCCGTGTGTCACTGGCAGCATGGGAATATCTACCTTGCGGTAATCCTCGACACGATGAATAGCCAGAGCCCAAAAATGTGGTGGCGTCCAGATAAAAATGATCATCACGAGCAGCCAAGCATTCGCATGTAATTGCCCTGTTACAGCAGTCCAACCGAGAAGAGGCGGCATCGCACCGGCAATCCCTGCAATGACGATATTTTGGGGCGTAGCACGTTTGAGGTACATTGTGTATACCATCGCATAGCCGAGCAAACTCATCAAAGTCAACCATGCCGTCAGCGGGTTGACCATCGCATATAGAAGTACAAACCCTAAGACACCTAAAACTGTAGCGAAGGCTATCACCGATGATGGTTTAGTCTCACCCGATGGCAATGGTCGTTTGTGTGTACGTGCCATTCTCGCATCAATTCGGCGGTCAATTAGATGATTAAACGCTGCCGCAGACCCTGCCATCAGACCAATCCCCGTTAGGCCAACTACCGCCTGAAACCAGGGGAAATCATCAACCGGGGCTAAGCTCATCCCTACTACTGCCGTCACCAACATTAACGCCACCACTTTAGGTTTCGTTAACTTCAAATAAACGGAACTTAGTCGCTTTCGCCCATTTAACGACAGCACGATTTCTTTACTCATAGCGAACTCCTTTCGCGGTGTAATTCCAAGCCGTTTTACCCTGCCACAAGTAAAACTGGCTAACACAAACGAGACTCAACATAACAGCGGCACCAAGGTTGTGTGCCACCGCGACATAGATAGGAAGTTGAAATACTACGTTGCTTACACCCAGCATAATTTGGCACACCAGAGTGAATAACAACCACCCTCCGATTCTCTGTGAATGATGAGAATCTTGCCTCATAAGCCCAATACTATAAGCCAATACCACGGTGGCGGTAACAATAGCGCCTATACGATGAGTGACGTGTATAGTCATTCTTGCCGGATACTCCAAGACACCAAATTCATAATTCTCGAATCCAGTTTGCCAGAAAGAAAACGCTTCTTTCCATGAGAGATGGCTCATCCAGTCTCCCTCACAAATCGGCAGTGTGGTACACATCAGCGCAGCATAATTTGACGAAGTCCATCCTCCAAGGAGCACTTGCACCAAAACAACCAGGAAAACCAACAATGAAAAGCCTCTCAGAGAGCTAGAAGATGGAGAGAAATAGAGATTGTTTTGCGCTTTTAATTGGCAGTAAAAAATCGCCTGTAACGCCAATAAAACAAAACCACCGAGCAAGTGAAGCATCACGATGACGGGCATTAATTTAAGAGTAACTGTCCACATTCCCAAAAGTGCCTGCCCAATCACCAATACGCTGAGCAACATCGGAATGGTTGAATTTACACGCTCAGACCTTATTGATATCGCTGCCATCGCAAAAATGACTAAACCTAACGTTCCTGCAAAATAGCGATGAATCATCTCAAGCCATGCTTTCTCATGCTCTACTGCCCGCTCGGGGAAGTTCAGGTTAGCACGTATGACGTCTTCTTCTTGATGCGGCACAGAAAAGTGCCCATAACAACCAGGCCAATCCGGGCAACCTAACCCTGCATCTGAAAGGCGAGTATATGCCCCTAACATGATCACCACGAGAGTTAGCAGCAAACTGAATCTAACCAACTGAATTAATTTCATATGCACTTCCTCTAACCGACTCGTGACAGTTTTAAGAGCTTGCGTAAGTCCGCCAACATACCTTTATTCAATAGGACTAAGTCCTCATTTGGTTTCGGCGAGTAAGACATCACCAGTTGCCCAAGAGGATCAACGATCAACATTTGCCCAGGTTTCACTTTTGCGGTAACCAATTCATTCATTTGCATCGCTAACATCGATACTTCCATGGGATCTGAATGCTCAGTCTGCCAAACGACTGGCACTACTCGCTCTTGATACTTACCTAAAGCAACATGACTTTGCTGAAGCAGGTAAAGCTGCTGTTTACACTGTTCAGTGCATTCGTTAGGCAATACATAAGCGAGTTGCCAACCATGGTCTTTGAGAGGTGACTCTTGACCAAGCTGCTCTAACGTCGTGTATGGTTCGACTAACTCGCCTCTATTGGTCACTCCGCTTTGATACCACCCTTGTGTGAGAATGACTTTTGCAATGACAGCGGGAAGCGCGAACGTACAAACCAGCGCAATCAACATTAGTCGTCCTTTGGTTACTTTAGATGTCATGCTTCACCTCCATGTGACGCAACTTTTTTTGCCAACGAACAAAAACAATTAAAGTCAGTATTAAGAAAACACCTGCCATCGAAAACCATTGAATCGAATAGCCAAAATGTTTGGCACTATTGAGTGGTAATGGATTCCAAGGAAAGTCATAGGGCCAACGAGTTAAATTGTCTGGCTGCAAGACTGCGGGCATAAGTTCAATATTCAGTAGCTGATTCAATTGCGCGATGTTTAGGTTTTGCACGCGAATAACATCGCCAACTTCCGGCATTAACTCTGAGCTCAGTGGATTAGTAGATTTTCGGTACAGGCGTCCTGTGATGAAAGTCGAATTATCGAGTTTGGTGACCGTTGGTAACATTGAGCGTTCTGCTCTTCCCTCGACAAAACCAAGCTCCAATAACGCATAGGTACTAGGCTCATCGCTCGTCAATACAATCTGAAATGCTAAATATCCCACACTGCCTTGATGCGTTTGATTGTCTAACAAAATTACGGGAAACGCCTGAGGAACAACATTAACTTCCACTTTTTTCCCGAGGATACTTTCCTCTCGCCAGTCGTTGTCTTCAAGAACGACGCTTAGTGCTTGGTACGCACTATCCGCACGCGCGAGAATGGCTTGTTCCAATGCTTGTTTTTCTTGCCCTCTCTCAAACTGCCAAAAACCCAGTTTGACCAAAAGAGAAAACACAACCACAGTTAAACCAACTGCAACCCAAAACCGTTTCGATAGCCATAATTGTCTTGATAACAACAATGATGAAACCGGAGGTGCCATGTCCACCGTATTTCTATTCAAACTGACGCTTGTCCTTTTGCTGCTTTTCATTATCTTCAACCTCGCAAAAGCGCTTATCGAAATGGTTCGTGAAGACCCAGATAATCCTGAAAAAAGAGACAAACCCATGAGTCATTACTTAGGCCGTCGAGTCATGTTCTCCGCTTTGGTGGTCGTCCTTTTGCTTATTGCGCTCAGCTCGGGTTGGCTAGCACCAAACCCTCGCCCTTATTAGTCGAACCAAGAGTTCACACTGCGCCTAAAGTACGTAAACAAACACAAACAGACATAACCAAACCACATCCACGAAATGCCAATACCAGCTGCCCGCTTGAAAGGCAAAATGGTTCTTTGGCGAAAAGTGATCTTTAGCGATTCTGAACAGCAGCACGATCAAGAAGATAGTCCCAAGACAAACGTGTAAACCGTGGAACCCCGTCAACATGAAGAACGTGTTACCGTAAATACCGGACTGCAACGTGAGCCCTATGTCTTGATAAGCATGAACATACTCAACCGCTTGGTAATATAGGAAAAAGCCAGCAAGTACGATGGTTATCTCTAACCAAACAATCAGTGCCGTTCTTTTGTCTTGTTCAAGGCTTATATGCGCCATATGTAGCGTAGTAGACGACAATAGCAGCAAGATAGTATTGGTAAGGGGTATGCCCTGCCACGGCATAGCTTGTGTTGTTTCTCCCCCCGGTGTCAGTGTGAGTGGCCACATCGCTTCGAAGGTTGGCCACAGGACTTCGTTGGTCATGAAGTTATTATCTGCCCCACCTAACCAAGGCACAGAAATCATTCTGGCGTAAAACAAGGCACCAAAAAAGGCACCAAAAAACATCACTTCAGAAAAGATAAACCAGCTCATTCCTTGGCGAAAAGAACGAGTAATTTGCGAGCTGTATTTTCCACTCAGTGATTCAGTAATCACATTACTAAACCAACCAGCCAACATGTAAAGCAAGAACAAGAAGCCCACCGCTAGCACAATGCCACCAATGGTTCCCACTGCACCGTCACTTTGTGTCCCCTGGACGGTCATGCCCGCGCCAACAGCAACCAAAAACAGAGCAAATGCACCGATGATCGGCCAGCTACTTTGAGCGGGAACATAATATGTTCCTGGCTTGTTACTCATAATTTCTCTCCTTACTGACCAACCTTGGTCTGTATCTCTCTCCCTGAGTGGCTAAGAGCCTGTAGGAGGGGGAAGTTTATAGAGTGTGTAAGACAGCGTTAACGTGTGTATAGACTCCGGCAAGTCCGGTTCGATATAAAAAATCAACGGCATTTGAGCTTGCTGTTTACCATCCAGAGGCTGCTGGTTAAAACAAAAACACTCAATCTTATTGAAGTAAGCAGCTCCAGTCCCGGGAGAAACAGAAGGAACGGCTTGCCCCACCAACTTCTGCCCGCTTTCATTAAATGCAAGGTATTCGGTTTGCACGACTTCACCTGGGTGAACATCCATCGAAATCACTTTGGGTCTAAACTCCCAAGGCATATCTGGGCTTACATGCGCCATAAACTCCACGCGAACAGTTCGGCTCATGTCCGGTTGCATACCTGTCGGTTGAATGGCGGCTACTTCACTTGTCTTTCCATTGATTCCCAGTGCGTCGCACATCACGTCATAAAGTGGGACTAGTGCATAGCCGAAGCCAAACATTAACAGGGTCGCCAAAAGCAACTTCACTGTGAGCTTCTTGTTTGATGGATTCGGTTTCATGTCACTCACCCCACTCTTTGCTAGTCAATCTTAGGCGGTGTAGTAAACGTATGATGTGGCGCAGGGCTTGGCACTGTCCACTCTAAGCCTTCCGCACGTTCCCACGGTTTTGCAGAAGCCTTCTCCCCGCCACGAATACACTTGATCACCAACCATAAGAAGATCAGTTGTGACAACCCAAATGCAAACCCACCAATTGATACTATTTGATTAACATCAGCAAACTGAATGGCGTAATCCGGTATGCGCCTTGGCATGCCTGCTAAGCCTAGGAAGTGCATTGGGAAAAACAGGACATTGACGGAAATAATTGAGCACCAGAAATGCCATAAACTCAGCTTGTGGTCGTACATATTGCCCGTCCACTTAGGTAGCCAGTAGTATGCCGCTGCCATGATCGAGAATACCGCACCAGATACCAACACATAATGGAAATGGGCAACCACGAAGTAAGTGTCATGATATTGGAAATCCGCCGGCACAATCGCCAACATCAGTCCCGAGAAGCCGCCAATAGTAAAAAGCACAATAAAGGCAATGGCAAACAACATTGGCGTTTCAAATGTCAGCGCTCCACGCCACATGGTGGCAACCCAGTTAAAGACTTTAACTCCCGTTGGTACCGCAATCAGCATAGTGCAATACATAAAGAAGAGCTCAGCAAAAACTGGCATCCCCGTGGTAAACATGTGGTGCGCCCACACAAGGAAAGATAACAATGCAATGCTGCACGTCGCGTAAACCATCGAATGATAACCAAACAGCTTCTTACCACTGAAAGCAGGCAGAATGGCGGAGATGATTCCAAACGACGGTAAAATCATGATGTACACTTCTGGGTGACCAAAGAACCAAAAGATGTGTTGGAACATTACCGGGTCACCACCACCAGCTGCGTCAAAGAAGCTAGTCCCGAAATATTTGTCAGTAAGAACCATGGTCACCGCACCCGCTAATACCGGCATAACCGCGATTAGCAAGAAAGCGGTAATTAACCAAGTCCAAACAAACATTGGTAACTTGAACCAAGTCATTCCCGGAGCTCGCATATTTACGATCGTCACGATAACGTTGATCGCGCCCATAATGGAGCTGATACCCATGATATGCACAGAGAATACAAACAGCGCAGTGCTATCTGGGCCATAAGTCGTGGACAGCGGAGCATAAAACGTCCAACCAAAATCAGGACCGCCGCCAGGTAAAAACAACGAGCTCAACAAGATGAGAAATGCAAAAGGTAAGATCCAAAAGCTCAAGTTGTTCATGCGCGGCAGCGCCATATCTGGAGCGCCGATCATCATCGGGATCATCCAGTTAGCAAGCCCCGTAAATGCTGGCATCACCGCACCAAATACCATCACTAAACCGTGTACCGTGGTCATTTGATTAAAAAACTGCGGATCGACTAGCTGTAGCCCTGGCTGGAACAGTTCGGCACGAATGATCATAGCCATCGCACCACCTGTTAGAAACATCGCAAAGCTAAACCAAAGGTAGAGGGTGCCTATGTCTTTATGGCTTGTAGAATACAACCAACGAGTGATGCCCTGGGGTGCATGATGCTCGTGACCATCATCAATCGCAATGGTACTGTTCGCACTGGCTTCTGCTGGCGCAGACTTCACTGCCTTATCTATTGGCTTACTCATATTTCCTCCTTAGCACTGCCTTGTGCTTTAAAGGCATTCACATCGGATGCTTGCACTGTATCGCCAGTATCGTTGCCCCATGCATTTCGTTGATATGTGATAACCGCGCCAATTTCTTTGTCACTTAACTGATTAGAAAAAGCCTGCATTGCGGTGCCCGGGCGACCGTTGACAATAATATCTATGTGCTCTGTAACATCTCCGGTTGCAATAGGACTGCCTTTAATCGCGGGAAATGCACCCGGAATCCCCTCACCATTTGCCTGATGACACACAGCGCAACGCGCCGTGTATATCGATTCGCCTTGCGACATCAATTCATCCATAGATAAGTCTTGAGAGAGCGCTTCTTGTGCCGCCGCTTTTTGAAGTGCGAGTTCTTGCTTCTTACTCGCTAGCCATTCATCGAACTTCTCTTCTTCCATCGCATGCACCACCACCGGCATAAATCCGTGTGCACGACCACATAGCTCCGCACATTGGCCGCGATATACGCCTGGCTCATCAATTCTTGTCCATGCTTCATTAATAAAACCTGGAATGGTGTCTTTCTTGACGGCAAAGTCCGGTACCCACCAAGAGTGAATGACATCATCAGAAGTCATCAAAAAACGCACTTTGCGATTCACAGGCAACACCAAAGGGTTGTCTACTTCCAGTAAGTAATGTGCGCCTTTAGCTTCGATTCCATCAATTTGTTTTTGGCTGGTGGCAAGCAAACTAAAAAACTCAACATCTTCGCCAAAATAGCTGTAATGCCATTTCCATTGCGAGCCTGTGATCTTGACCGTGATATCCGATTGGCTTGTGTCTTCCATTGCTACTAGAGTTTTTGTTGCGGGAATCGCCATAGCGACAAGAATGATGATGGGTATGACCGTCCAAATAATTTCCACTTTTGTACTTTCATGGAAATGTGCGGCAACTGCTCCTTTTGACTTGCGATGACGGAAGATGGAATAGAACATCACACCAAAAACAATCAAAGCAATTACACAGCAGATATAGAAAATCAGCATATGTAATTCATACACTTGCCCACTTATCTCTGTGACCCCTTTTGTCATGTTGTAGTCATTTTCCTTTGACCAACCAAAAGAGGAAAATGTGATTAAAATCACATTCAGTGATAAGGCTAGAGTAGTCGTTAATCTTTTCAAAAGATCTCTCCTCTGCTCAGCCGCTACGCCTACGCGAGCTTCCTTGCGTCCCGATGCAAATATCGAACAACTTTACGAAAAATCACAAAAACTACGATTTCGACACGGTTTGTTATATTTATGTTAAAAGGCTAGTTATAGTTCCAAGGTTCTTCAAGAAATTAAATATGATTAAATTTTGTTCGGATAAGAAAAATTAATTCGGTTTATCGATTGCCCTCTTTGAAATGTAATTGAGAACCATTTACATTGATTTAAAAGAAAACATTGAGATACTTACCAAACGAAGTGTCCAAGAAAGTAGGCTCCCCCTACTAAGGAATGACTGATATGACAGCACTAATTACGCAATGGCTAGAACGAGACCCTGATCCTAAGACTCGTGAAGAGCTACAACACCTCGTCGATACGAACAATGAACAAGAACTTACTGATCGCTTTGGCTCACGCCTTGCCTTTGGTACTGCAGGCTTACGTGGCAAAGTGGGCGCAGGTCCAAACCGAATGAACCGCTTGGTGATTCAAGAGACCGCCACTGGTTTAGGGAACTATTTGCTTGAGCAAGTCAAAGATGCCGCGAGTCGTGGTGTCGTTATTGGCTACGACGGTCGTCCCGATTCAAAACAATTCGCGCATGATACCGCATCCGTACTGACGGCCCTTGGTATCAAGGTTTACCTAACGTATGACGTTGCAGCAACCCCAATTGTCGCGTTTGGTGTCCGTACATTGAATGCGGCGGCCGCTGTTGTTGTTACTGCCAGTCACAATCCACCAGAATACAATGGCTTTAAAGTATATTGGGAGAATGGCGCACAGATTATTCCTCCGCACGACTCTGGAATCGCAGCGAAAATTGATGACGCAACAACGAAGCCATTACCTTTAATGTCTCTCGATGATGCAAAACAGCACGGTTTGTTAGTTTGGTTGGAAGACGACTACTACCAAACTTACCGTAAGACAATGAACGAAAACGCGCTGCTTACTCCTGACAACAATACCGATATATCTATTGCTTACACCGCAATGCATGGCGTTGGCGCGAATATGGCGGAAACGCTACTTGCCGACGCAGGCTTCCAAAAAGTGGCAAGTGTTAAGGAACAGCGCGAACCTGATGGAAGCTTCCCAACCGTCAACTTCCCAAACCCTGAAGAAGCCGGTGCAATGGATATGGTGATGGCATTAGGTAAGTCCGTAGATGCCGATATCGCTTGCGCGAACGATCCAGATGCAGACCGTTTTGCCGTGGCAGTTAAACGCCCAGATGGCGAGTATCAAATGCTAACAGGTGATCAGGTGGGCTCACTGTTTGGCGATTACTTGTTGGAACAGCAACCTAACGCTTTGGTTGGCAACACCATCGTATCCTCAAGAATGCTGAGCAGCATCGCTAAGGCGCATGGCGCACAATACTATCAAACATTAACTGGCTTTAAATGGCTTACTAACGTTGCCATGGAACAAGAGACAGAAACCAACCCATTCTTGTTTGCTTATGAGGAAGCGCTCGGTTATACCGTGGGTAACAAGGTGTGGGATAAAGATGGTTTATCTGCAATCGTCGCGTTTTCACAGCTAACAGGCAAGCTTAAAGCGCAAGGCAAAACACTGTGGGATAAACTGGAAGAGCTGTACCGCGAGCACGGTTTCTACTTCAACGCACAACGCAGCATCGCTCTCGACCCGAACTCTCCACCAATCGGCGACAAACTCCGAGCAAATCCACCAACAGAGATTGCTGGTAAAAAAGTTGCAGTAACCGAAGATCTTAAAACATCGGTTCGCATGTTTGACGACGGCTCTGAAGAATCCATTGACTTACCAGCAAGTGACGTATTGATTTATCACCTAGAAGATCAATCTCGCGTGATTGTTCGTCCTTCTGGTACTGAGCCAAAACTAAAATGTTACTACGAAGTCATCAACCTCTTCCCTGCGGATATGAGCTATGAACAAGCACAGCAAGCAGCAGAAGCGAAGATGAACGAACTTATCGACGCGCACCAGCAAAGTTTGTAAGTCAAAGAGAAACATAGATATTTGATACAACAAGAGGCGCAAATTCGCGCCTCTTTTTTGATTTTAACTAGAACAAGTCAAGCTAACCCGTGCTTTCCCTAGCCTGCAATTTCCTTTTGTAGAAAGTACTTGTGGATGCCCTCTACAGGATAGCCTGAGTACTGCCCCACTTTCTCAAAACCTAATTTGAGATAGAACTCAAGAGCTTGAAAGCTGTAGGTATCCAAATAAACATGGGTAACCCCGTGAGGCTTTACTCTTTGTTCTAGCATCGACATTAATTGGCTACCGAGACCAGAGGTTCGACTTTCAGCGTCTACCCACAAAAACTCAACAAATACCGTATTTTTAAACATTTCGCCAGTCAAGCCACCCATGATCTTGCCATTCTCATCTTTTGCGAAACAGCCTACAGCATGCACTTCCCCTTCAGGTAAATGCAGTCGGTTATAAGATCGAATACCTTCACGAACAAAATCAAGGTCTGTTTGATCTGGATTTAAACAAAATTCAAGCTTCATATACCCTCTCCCTAGGAAACACCAATATCCTAAAACAAAAAGCCAGCAATTGCTGGCTTTCTGATGGAATATGATAACTTTACAAGGCGAAACTACTCAGCATCCACAACGCCAGAATAACAAACACTAACCCCATTAGTTTATGTTGATACGTGCGGAATTTTTCGTTCTCGAGCAGCCCTTTGCCCAATGTGCCTGCTAACCCAACAAGTAATAAATTGAATGACAAGCCAAGAACGTTCAACAATAACCCTAGCGCTAGCATCTGCTCACCGGAAGATGCCGTGATATTGCTTGAGACAAACTGAGGCAAAAACATCACAAAAAAGACCAAGGCTTTAGGGTTAAGCAAATTACTCATCAAAGCACGCTGATAATAAGTTGATGCCATTTTGTTTTGACCATCAAGCTCTGGAGCCGAAGATGCCTCAGCTCGTAAGCAGTCCCAACCCATTTTTAACAAGTAAGCGCCACCTAATAGATGAAGGACTTTAAGGGCTATTGGGCTCATGGCAATCAGGGTAGATACGCCCATCGCAGCAAGCAAAGTAAGAATAACACCAGACGTCGCATTGCCTAAGCTAGCAAAAAGACCGACCTTCTTACCGTAACTCATACTTGAGCTCGCTATCAGCAACATATCAGGCCCTGGTAAGAGCAATAAGGCGACAACTGCGGTGAGATAAACAGGAAGTACAGATAAATCAATCATGATGGAACCGCTTTTCTACAACAAGGCGGCGAATGTTATACCAACAAAATGACATCATCCAGCCCAAAATAGCCAAGATAAATCAAAAAATAAAAATCATAGTTTGCTCAGCCGAAAAATAGCAATCAATTCGCCTGTTTATCAAAATCGAATAGCAATTTTGTACAAAAATAAGCACGATGGATCCGTTACACTTCTAAAATGATTTTCTTGAGCAGACCGGATAAAGATGAAAGAAAAGAATAAGGAAATCGCTACCTTCAAGATAGCTCAAGAGCTCGGAGGTTTAGAGCTTCTCGATGCAAAGTATGAGAAGCAGAATTTTTCACGCCATAGCCACGAAGGTTACACTATTGGTGTCATCGAAAAAGGTGCACAACAATTTTTTAGGACGGGCGGGAATCATATCGCGCCACAGGATAGCATCATCCTTGTTAATGCAGATGAAGTACACAACGGGCATTCAGCCTCGGAAGGCGGCTGGGAATACAAAGCAATGTACCCCGTACCTCAGCAGTTTCAAACTTTAGGACAAGAGCTTGGCTCACCAAACGTAGCTCTGCCCTATTTCCCTCAACCTGTGGTTTACGATCCTGAACTGGCTAGTCAGTTACGATTGGTATTTGAAACACTAGAAAAATCAGACAACCGTTTATTGAGAGAAACTTTAGTTTACGGCACGTTGATCAAGCTAGCCAGTAAACACAGCACTCATCGGGCACCACTGAAAGAATCAACCAGAGCTCAGCGACAAGTGCAGCTCGTCAGAGAATTTTTGGAAGACTTTCCACAAACGGACGTCTCACTAGAAGAACTCGCGAAGCTGTCTGGATTAAGCCCTTTTCATCTGCTGAGAGAATTTCAAAAGCAATTTGGCTTTCCGCCTCATGCCTATCAAATTCAGCAACGTTTACGTATGGCGAAGAAGCTACTAAAAATGGGACAAAAAATTTCAGACGTGGCACAAGAATGCGGCTTCCATGATCAGAGCCATCTGCATCGACACTTTAAAAAAGCCATGGGCGTCACTCCCGGCCAATACGTCCGTCACAGCTAAAGCAGCAATATTGTACA
Organism: Vibrio sp. Vb1980; assembly: GCF_033338615.1. Classification (NCBI taxonomy): domain Bacteria; kingdom Pseudomonadati; phylum Pseudomonadota; class Gammaproteobacteria; order Vibrionales; family Vibrionaceae; genus Vibrio; species Vibrio sp. Vb1980. The sequence goes on along the minus strand of NZ_JAWOSZ010000001.1, from coordinate 661,070 downwards.
AGGCGTTATGCGACTACCGAGCTATCTTGGTAATCTGATTTAGGAATAAATAAGAAGAAACTATGGACCACACTTTGCCGTTAAAAAAAGAATCAAAAGCCACGCTATTTTGGCAAGGTACACTTGCGATGATGCCTCTGAGTATCGCAGTGCTCCCTTGGGGCTTACTCGCAGGCTCATTCGCAATTGATACTGGGCTTCACCCTTTGGAAGGACAAGCACTATCCGCCATTTTGTTCGCAGGTTCTGCACAGCTCGTCGCGATGGGAATGATTAAAACGGGAGCAGGTCTAGTGACCATGTTACTGACAACGTTTTTTATCACCTCTCGACACTTCCTCTACAGTGTATCGATGCGCAGTAAAATTTCACCGCTCCCTCTAAAATGGCGATTATCACTCGGCTTCTTACTTACTGACGAGCTGTTTGCGATTGTAGGCCACCATTCCGATAAACAATTTAATCGCTGGTATGCACTTGGGGCTGGTCTGAGTTTTTACCTGTTTTGGAATGTCGCGACATTGACGGGCATTATTGCGGGAAGTCTAATCCCTGAACTGAACGAAATGGGTTTGGAATTTGCTGTGGCCGCAACTTTTATCGCAATTGTAGTTCCGACTATTAAAAATGCAGCGGTGCTCGCGAGTGTTCTTGTGGCTTTGGTGAGCTCGGTTGCCCTAACCTATTATCAAATTGAGGGAAGTTTGATGATTTCAAGCATTTTAGCCATGCTTACTGGTTACTTTGTGGAACAAGTAAAGGAGAAACGCTAATGATCATGTTGGCTATTTTACTGATGACGGTACTTGTTTTCACCAGCCGCTACTTGTTTTTAGAACCCAAGCTACCATTGCGATTAGGGACGCGCACTCAAAAAGTACTCAATTACGCTAGCCCAGCAGTACTGACTGCGATCTGGGCACCTATCGTTTTCATTCCCGATGGGGAGCTCAGCGTCAATGTGCAAAACCCATTTTTACTGGCTGCCGTACTGGCTGCTTTAATCGCGTATTTTACTAAAAATGTTCTTTTAACGACGGTTATCAGTATGGTGGTATTTCTCGTTCTACGAATTTGGCTTTAATCCGCCAACCACTCAATCTCCAACAAGGTGACATCGCCACACTTTAATCGACCAAGGAAGATGTCACCTTCATGTACCTCACCAACGCCCTTTGGTGTACCAGTCATCACTACATCGCCATCTTGAAGTGTTGTGTAACTGGTTAATTCATCCAGGATAGTTAGCGGCGGGTAGAGCATTTGGTTAACGTGACCTTTTTGTACACGAACACAGTTAATTAAGAGCTCAAGGTTAAGATCGTTGATATCAATGTTATCCAAAGAGACAAACCGACTAAACACAGCAGAGCCATCAAATGCCTTAGCACGCTCCCACGGCAACCCCTGATTTTTAAGCGAGGATTGCAAACCACGCTTGGTCAGATCCAATCCCAAACCAACCGCTGAATAACGTCCATCCTTGATCAAAAAGCAGATTTCAGCCTCATAATGAAGGGGCTCTTGATGGAATGAACGCAGAGTTGTTGATACGGAAGTTGCGGGTTTATTAAATACCACCATTTGCTCAGGCATTGCATTATTAAGCTCATGAATATGTTCAACGTAATTTCGTCCAACACAAAGCACTTTACCCACTTCTACTTTCTTTTCTTCAACTTGAATAACACTCATCATTCTTCCCTGCAAAACAAAAATCCCATCATAATCTAACCTATTGACTTAACGACACTAAATAGCAACCTCTAGTGTAAAAAATAAGACATTCACCCCGTTTTGAGTTTTGTATCATCTAATTGAAACAGCAAAGTATTTGTAAAACAAATAGACAAAAAAGCCAGCACGAGGCTGGCTTTAGATCAATGAGCTTGAATAATAGTTCTCGCTAAACCCTATTATAGGTAGTAACGAGCACCTAACGCCCATTTGTCATCAGTTTCACGACCATTGTCGTCATTTAGGTCAAACTGGTAACCCGCGTAACCAACAAATTTAGGCGTGAAGTTGTATTCTGCTTGTAGTGCCATTTCTTCACGAGCAGTTTCTGTTTTAGAGCTCTTAAACTCTTTACCTTCCACCATCTCATAGTTAACACTCAAGTTTAGGCTGTTTGCTAGAGCGTATGCGATGATCGCTTCGTACGCATCACTTTCTTCTAAACGGTCGCCTTTTGCACTGAAGTTCATGTTTTCGTTTGAACCATAAACCGCAGCAAGGAATAGGCCTTGGCCGTACGCACCGTAAGATGCTGATACAACGTGTGATTCCGCCGTGTGCTTACCTGCATATGCAGGGTGCTGGAAATCGCCGCCATTGTAAGAGTAACCGATTTTAGCGCCCATGACTGAGTAAGAAAGCGCAGCTTGCACACGGTCATCGTATTTAGCACCGCCAGTTATAACTCCAGCATCGTTGCGCGTGTAATCATCGTTTGCACCCTGCCAACCAAGACCAAAGTTGATCACACCCGCTTCACCCAGCTCGATGGCTTTACGGTAAGAAAGCATTTTATCCGCACGGCCAGTGCCAAGGTTTCCATGATCGTCATAGATGAAGTCGTTGGCAAACGCGATTGGCATATCTGCAATACCTGCGACATCGTAGTAAGGTGACCATTGCGTACCACCTACTGCACGACCATAAACCTCATGCGTTATACCTAAGTAACCTAGACGAGTTTTAAACGACTCTTCACCACCGTCTAAGTAGTTTAGCGCCCATTCACCACGTGCGTCTGCGGTGAAGCCATTACCCAAATCCTGTGTCGCAGAGATATTGATACGAGGAGAGTTAGTACCCACATCCGTGTCACCTTGCTCTGATCCATTTAAATTAACAGAAACGTGGCCGCCCATCGAAAATGTTGTGCCATCGTTATTATATAGTTCCACTGCAACTGCTTGAGTACCGAAGGTTGCTGCCGCGATTGCCGCTGCTAATAATTTTTTATTCATTTCTAAATCCATTACTTATTAGTTGGTTAGTCAGTTTTAGACCCGGCTTTGGTTCACTTTCGTAAAAACGAAATGATGAACAAAGAGAGGAATACAAAGGCTATCCGAGGCATCGTTTCCACCAGATTAGTTTTACCTTTGTGTAACAACTGCCGATACTTTATTTGATTAGTTCCTGACAACCGAGTGAAAAGATCTCAGACAAAACCTAAAAAGCAATCGTTTACTTAGCCTTCAAAAAATCGAGAAATAAAAACCTTACAATAAGAAATGCTTTAGAGAGAGTTAGCTCACAAATAGCTGATGATTCGCTATTTTTAGGCCAAACTTCCCTGCCGAATTGAAATGTTTACTTACATTTAGGGTCAAGAAACAATTCAGGAACTTTTTGAAAAAAACACAGTCTTCAGCGGAGAGGAAAAAACCTCAAAAAAGATAAACCTTTCTTTTTATAAGTGGTATGAGAAGGGGCACTTATTCTCGCCAGCAATAAAAGTGCAATCAAATCATAACTTAACAGAAATCTATCTTTCATTTTCAGCCTTTACCTTAGCGTCATCAACACATCGGGCAAGAAAGCCCATCGATTACAACTAGGGTAATAAGAAAATGAAAAAGGCAGCACTAACTACTGCAATTCTTACAGCATTGGTATCAGCACCATCATTCGCAGCAACTGTATACAAAAACGACGGTACTGAATTAAAAGTTGGCGGCCGCGTTGAGTTTCGTGGTGACTTCATCGGTTCAGACGGTGCTGAAGTTGAAGGTTCTATGGAAGATAAAAGCCGTGCTCGTCTTAACCTAAAAGGTAAAACAGACATCGGCAACGGCCTTTCTGCTTTCGGTGTTTACGAAGCCGAACAAAAAACGGGCAAGAGTGAATTCAAAAACCGCTACATGTATGCAGGCGTCGACTCTGATATCGGTGCTTTCTCTGTAGGTCGTCAAGACATGGCTGCAGTCATCATCTCTGACATGACGGATATCACTGAATTCTCTGGTGTTCAGCAAGTTATTGATTCGTCTTCTGATAAGCAAGACAGCGTTTTCGCATACCGTGGTGCGTTTGATGCACTACAACTTCAAGCAACCTACCAAGCAAACTCTAGCGATAACGAAGATAAATACGGCATCTCTGGAATGTACTCACTACCAATGGGCCTCGACTTTGGTCTTGCATACTCTGGTGGCGATGTAGATAAAGATAACTCTGAAGATCAAATTCTAGGTGGTATCGCTTACTCGATGGACAACCTTTACCTAGCAGGTACTTATTCTCAAGGTTCCCTGACTGACTCTGAAGACTTTACGGCTTACGAGCTAGTCGCAAGCTACAAAGTAGCAAGCAAAGTGACACTTGCAGCTCTATACACAGCTCAAGAGAATGATCCAGACAACGGTTCAAAGTACGACACCGTTGAAGGTATCGAGCTTGTTGGTTACTACAAACTAAACAGCAACTTCCGTACTTACCTGTCTTACTACATCAACCAACTTGATGAAGCAAAAGATGCAACAACAGGTCTAGTAACAGAAGGCGAAGATACACTGCGCCTAGGCGTACGTTACGATTTCTAATTCACTCTTGTCCTAAGAGCGAGTCCACTTGGCCAGCACCTTTGCTGGCCATTTTTTATTTAACCCAACACAACTCGATAAGTTTTCACACTATCCAAGCATCGCTCAGCAATGAAAGACGAGCGTAACGACGCCTACTTCTGCCCTCTTTTAATGCGATTGATCACTAAGTTAGTGCATTTCATCTAATCGACAACATAGAAAAACCAAAAAACCATTTAAAATCAAATATATAAAAGTTGGCACGTGTTCTGCAATATTATTTATGCAAATGCATGGCAGCGTTTGTGCTTCTCGTTCTTTGTACCTGTTATAACAGGCACGTCCTTTGAATTGGTAATGTCGCCTCCCTCTGGGAGGCATTTTTTTATTGGCGCGAAAAACAATAGGACGTATGATCCCGCCACCTCTATCAAACTGGAATTTTTCAATTGAATCATCATCCTGTTCAAGGTGCGTCCTGGATGCTAACAGCTGGCTTGGCATTCGCCATAGTGAACAGCTTCGCCCAAATTGCTAGCATCAACTTTGGTGTCTCCTCCACCACATTTGCGTTATTCCAATATGCAATCGCCTTATTTGTTATTCTGCCCTACCTACGTACACTTGGGATTAGACGTTCTTTAAGAACCCAACACTTTGGCTGGCATGCATTCCGCATTTTTCTCTCTGTTATCGGGATTCAACTTTGGTTATGGGCTCTCGCTTACCCAGTTCCAATTTGGCAAGGTATTGCACTTCTCATGACCTCCCCGTTATTTGCCACAGTTGGTTCTGGCTTGTTACTCAAAGAGAAAGTAGGTACTGCACGCTGGCTCGCTACATTGACGGGGTTTGTTGGTGCCATGATCATTCTTGAGCCTTGGGCAGACTCATTTACATGGGCGACCCTGCTCCCTGTTGGCGCCGCATTTTTCTGGGCAGCGTATTCATTAATGGTTAAAAAAATGTCGGTAAACGATCCGCCTTCAACCATGGTCGTCTATTTATTACTGCTGATAACGCCATTTAATATCTTGTTAGCGATACCGACGTTTACTATGCCAGATACGTGGACGATATGGGGTGTGCTTTTAGCCGCAGGTGCACTTACAGCACTCGCTCAATGGGCTATCGTTAAAGCATATGCAGTAGCAGACGCCTCATTTGTGCAACCATTTGATCACGCCAAACTGCCTTTGAATGTTGTTGCTGGTTGGTTGGTGTTTGGTTGGGTGCCTCCTGGTCGTTTATGGTTAGGTGCTGCGATTATTATTGCATCTATTGCGTTTATTACGCATTGGGAAGCGAAAAAGACAAAGTTAGTTGAAAGAAAAATCTAATTTAAAAGTTCTATATTTTCAGGAAAGGAAATGAGGAACCCATATGAGTCAACCAATCAAAATTACACTGTATCGCTGGGCTGGTAGTTGGGGCCCATTCAAAGTCAATATTCCTTGTGGTGAATGTACATTAACCAAAGATATTTTAAAGGATACTTTTGAAAACGAACTAGCTGATGTGCCCGTTGAACTTGAAGTAAAAGATTGGTTATCGCACTGGTGGGAACCATTAAAAGCTGGTGCTTGGCATGCACCCATTCTTCTTGTCGAAGGGAAAGTTATCAGCCAAGGAGAAGCATTGAATCGGGGTGTGCTTGTACAGTCTGTTATTGCTGAGTGGGTAAAACGCGATGAGCTAAAAGGCAACATTGTTTATGGTAAAGCAACTTGCCCTTACTGTGTCAAAACCAAACAATTACTTGACGAGGCTGGCGTTCAGTATGAGTACCATGATGTAGTTAAAGACAGCGCCGCCTTATACCGCATGATTCCTGAAGTAAAAGCCATCATTGGCGAAAAAACACCGGTAACAGTGCCGCAAATCTGGTTAGATGGAAAATATATTGGAGGCGCTGACGATTTAGAAAAGTGGTTATCAGCAAAGGGGCTAGATAAAGTGCCTAACAATGTTGTGGAGATACCAAGCCAATCCGCGTAATTCTAGATTTAAATGTCATCAGTCTTTGAGTAGCGTTTTGCCAATGTTGTGCAATATGTTGGCTACTTACTAACAACAAAACAGAGAAAAGCAAAAAGCCCTGATTTTTCAATCAGGGCTTTTTAAATTATTTCGCCAGTTTTTTAATAACACGAGCAAAAACAGAAGCTTTTTTCTTCTTCGCTTTACCGTAAAGCGCTTTGTGCATCGCGTCTTTTGCAATCATCTGGCCAATATAAGCACCACCAAGTTCGTTACCCATGACCTTCTCCTGAATGTATTGACTTAACTATGTAGTAATTTTACACCACAATTAGATAAAAACAAGACTCCAGTCACATTTATTTTGTAATTAACTTTCAGTTTGGTTTTCGTGGATTTCTTGAAATGAGCGTCTATCGCTTAGGTTGTTGGTATGTTTTACCCGCTGCGACGTACGTATCTTTCTGTTTGATTTCAAAGAATGTTTCAAAGAACCACGCTGCAAACTTGATCAAGTGATCGCCTTCATTCATGACGTGCTCTACGTATTCTTGCTCTTCTCCGGACTCATCTTCTTGAGTGGTAATATGGTAAATACGTTTCTCACCATCAACTTCTGCAAGGCCAAACTGACCCGTTAGGGATTGCGCCGCTTGTGCAACTTCTTCTTCCTCACACGCCTTCAAGATTTCAAGTGCCTTTGGCATGCTTTCTTGCTGAGTAATTTCTTTTACCAGTGTTTCAAATTCGTTTTGTTGCATTCTTTCACCTAACGATTAGAGATCGGATAGCCATTGGGCAGAAATGTATTCCAAGCTTGAGAGAAGTATCAAGGTTCGCCCTCTTCCTTTCAAACCAAGTCATTCAGTATACACAACAGGCCAGACTTAATTTAGCTGCGCATTTTAGAAAGCCGACCTTCTGGTTGCAAGTATATTCAGATGGAAGTTTCTGCTTGAACCGTCCCTTCTGGCACTTTACGAAATTGGCTTAGTACAAGAACAAAGCAAGAAAGTAACGCAATAAACAAATAAAACACCCCAAGCTGCTGCTGATTCGTAACCCATGAGTCTACTAAGTACCCACCAAACAAACCTGCTAAACACATTTGAATAGAACCAGATAGCGCAGAAACCGAGCCTGCCTGTTGCTTATGTGGTGAAAGTAGCAAACTGATCGATACCGGGAATGACATTCCTTGAGCAAAACTTAAACACGTGAATGCCGTCAGCAATGAAAATACACTGAAGGGGGTAACCAACAACATGAAGCCAGCAACAGCAACAATCGCGAAACTCATCAGCAAGATTTGCTGAGCTTTGTAACGAGCATTGATCAAATTCAGCACTAAGCTACCCGTCAGCAAACCAACTGATGGTATGATCATCAAAGAGCCGTAATCTGCCGCCGTAAATCCTAACTCTTGTTGCATTAAAAATGGATACAAGGAGAGCGTAACCAGAGCCGATAAATAACTAAGCCAGTTGTAGCTCGCACTACCAATCACTTGTGTATTCGTTAACAGACGCAAATAGTTCGCGCTTACTTCGCCTACTTTAAATTTTCTCTTCGGATAAGGCAGCGTTTCTGGCAGCACCAATAAACCAAGTGTAAAAATTGCCATTAAGTAAATCAGCACAAACACGAAGACAGCATGCCAACTCAGGTGAAAAGCAATCCAGCCACCAAACAGCGGAGCAATAATTGGCATCACTGAAGCAGTGACTGAAATATAAGATAGCGCTTTGGTTAATTGCATACCGTCATAACTATCACGCAGTACTGACCGACCAAGTACCGAAGCGCTGCCCGCTCCTAGGCCTTGCAGTAACCGTCCCGCTTCAAGGGCAACAATGTTGTCCGAAAACGCGATGCAAATAACCGTACCAACTAGATATACACTTTGCCCCAGAATAAACACCGGCCGACGACCAATCGCATCAGACAATGGGCCGTAAAAAAGCTGAGAGATACCGAAGCCAACGAGAAATAGCGTGACGAGATTCTGAATCGAATGTTGCGGCAAATTCAAGTCATGACCAATCAATGGCAAAGAAGGAAGATAAATACTAACGCCAACTTGGCCTGTGGCAATGATCATCATCGCTAATAACAATGGTGTTTTACGCAAACGTTCCTCCTACTTTGTGACAGATTGATGGCAAACAGTGTATATTTGATACTCAAAGATGATAATCAGCTAAGTTAGAAAGGAATTAATTCCCAAGGAGATACAATGGACTGGATTCAAAGCGTGAAGAGTTATATTCGTGTGGTCGAAGAAGGTAGCTTTAATGCAGCAGCGCGGAAACTCAATACCACCAGCTCAGCTATCAGTAAGCGAGTTCAATGGCTAGAAGATAAAATTGGCGTTCAACTACTCAAACGTACGACCCGCTCAATTAGCCAAACTGAAGCTGGTGCGCTGTTTTATCAACGAGCAAAAAGTCAGCTTGATTCATGGCAATCGGTATTAGATGAAACTCGCTCAGTCAACCAATCACCAGCGGGGCTATTAAAAATTGGGGCAACGCTGGCCGTTGGTTCCAAGTTTCTAGTTCATTATCTTGATGATTTTCTTGATAAATATCCAGACATCACGCTTCAATTAACGACAACGCTACCAGGCCAATTGCCAGAGCTAAGCTTAGACCTGTTTATTAGCCGGGAATTAGAGCAACTGAACTCTCTGAGTTTCAAAGCCACTGCGCTTTTCGAACATAAAGCCCAGTTTTACGCTGCGCCTAGTTACCTAAAAAAATACGGCACCCCACAATGCGTTGAGGATCTGACAGAGCATAATGTCCTGATTTGGGGTGAAAAGCCCTCACGAGAAATCAAAACCAATCGAGGTAAACGTATCAGCTTGTCCGGTAACTTTGCCACGACTAACCCAGAAGCGCTGTTTCATGGTGCCAAAAGAGGCATGGGTATTCTGATGACGAACAACGTCATGATCAAAGATGATCTCAAATCCGGCGCGTTAGTCCCTATCCTGCCCGATATCACAGCGGATAAAGCCACTGTATATGCCTACTATCCAAAGCTGGATTATCAGCATACCCGGACTAAGCTATTCCTCGATTATCTCAAATCACGATTAGAAGAGGAGAAGCGCGCCTAGCTTAGCGTTTTTATCGCTATACCTTTAAAAGGTTCAAGCATAAAAACATGAAAATAATGATTTGTTCGTTCACAAAATTTGAAAAATCTGCCTTAGTAACCGATAGTTTATTTGATGCATATCAAATAATAATTCGTCGTGTCTTACACGATATGTTAATAACAACGCTAGGTGAAATGCTCAATGGGTCAGGTACAAATCAGTTTCCACAAAATTGATGAGATATTGAAGCTAAACGGCACGGCTCAGCTAAACCGAGTCACGCTAGATATTCATCAACACTTGCAGAGCCATTGCACTTGCGTTGTAGAAGTTGCGCATCTTCAGCATTCGGCTCATACCATTTCCTTCGCCAGCAATGGAAAAATTACAGACAACCTAAGCTACCACCTTTCAGGCACCCCCTGTGAAAAAGTGGCGAAAGACATTGGCGAACATATTTTCTATCAAGACCAGGTATACAAGCGTTTTCCTGAAGATCAGATGTTTCAAGAAGATGGCATTCAAGCTTACATTGGCCTGCCATTGAAGACACAAAATGGCGAAGTTCTGGGAATTTTACTGTCTACCTTTACCCGAAGCATCCACGCGAAAGAAGCGCAAGATATCCTCGACTTCCACCGATTTTATGCCAATGTCATTATTCATAGCTTACGTGAAAAGTGGGTCAGTGAACGTTCAGATAAGCTTCTTAATCAGCTTAGCTATGAGGTATCGCATGATAACCTAACTGGACTGCTCAACCGTAGCTGTTTAGCTGATACCTTGGAGACATTAACGCAGCAGGCGACTCGCCCATTCAGTTTGGCGTATCTTGATATCGATAATTTCAAATCGATCAATGATATCAACGGAAACTATATCGGCGACCAAATCATTAAGTTCACAGCTAACGCCATTCAACAGAGCTTGTCGTCGCCAAACAATGCGTTCCGTGTCGCAGGAGATGAATTCGCCTTCATCACGTACGACGAAGATCCTGTCGCCGTGTGTCAGGAAGTACTCGACAAAATTGAAAGTGGCTACAGCGACAAATCTAACCGGATTTCTTTCACCGTTAGTATTGGTATTGCGCGTGCCTCAGTACATATGTTGAACAGCGATGAGCTGATTTTGAATGCCAGTCTCGCTCTCAAAGATTGTAAAAAACACCGCGATACACGGATTCAGCATTACGACACACACCTTAGTGCTTTATACCACCGTAGGACGCAGCTTATTGAGGCAATGCGAATCCAGCTAAGTACTGATATACAAGACAGCGATGAGTTGTATGTAGTGGTTCAACCGATCGTCGATATCACGAGCGACCGCTGGAATTACTTTGAAATTTTGACTCGTTGGAATAGCAATATCTATGGAAATATCTCTCCAGCGGAGTTCATTGAAGCTGCCGAACAATCAGGCCTGATTATCGAGTTAGGTGAACGGATTATTGAACTCGCGTGTATCGCAAAGCAAGAACTCGAAGCGAACCTAGGCTATAAAGTCAAACTCTCCATCAATTGCTCAGCGTATGAGCTGGTTGATTCCAACCGTTATATTAATCACTTAACCAACATGGTTGAAAAGTATCAGCACGAAGCAAAAGACTTTGTTATAGAGCTCACCGAGACCGTCTTACTCTCACAAAGTGGCCGTGAACAGATGGTACTTAACTCGTTGCGATACTTGGGTTTTAAAGTCTCACTGGATGATTTTGGTACGGGATACTCAAGCTTGAACTATATACACAATTATCCGATTGATAGCATCAAAATCGATGCTACCTTTGTGCAGAACATGCTCTCAAATACAACCTCTGAACAAGTGGTGTTTTTGATAGCGCAATTGGCAGAGCTGCTTGATGTGGATTTGATTGCCGAAGGCGTAGAAGACGATAGAGCACTGCAAAAGTTAATTGAAATGGGCTGCCACTACATCCAAGGTTATTTTTACTCTCGTCCACACAGTGTTGAAGAAATCGTACACCTGATAAATGAACGTGAAGTACGGAGTGCCTAACGTACTGAACAGACTGCTGTCATAGAATTCAAATCTAGTTAATGCACAAAGTAAAAGAGACCAAGCTATGCTTAGTCTCTTTTTGTTTTTTGAGCGAAGTACTTTATTACAGCACTGCTTTCTCTTTATCGCGTAATAGTCTATCCATTTCATCTCTGTTCGCGACAAAAGTAGCCATCTCTTTCTTAGGAACAGAACTCGCCATTGGGATATTTGCTCGCATAGCGTTAACTGGACGGCCGTATTCAATCAACTCATAGTGAAGGTGTGGCCCAGTCACTCGACCTGTTTTACCAGAAAGACCGATACGCTGGCCTCGAGAAACCTTTTGCCCTTTCTTCACCAAAATCTTACTTAGGTGTAAGTAACGGGTTTTGTATTTGCTGCCGTGCTCAACAACCACGTAGTTACCCGCATAAGGGTGTTTACGAGTCATGATCACTGTACCATCACCAGTAGAAACGACTGGTGTACCGGTTGGTACAGCAAAGTCAGTGCCGTTGTGCGGCGCAACACGCCCCGTTACTGGATGTAAACGATTAGGGTTGAAGCCAGAACTGATACGCCAACGGCTACTTACAGGGTAACGCTGGAATGCGCGCTGTAAGCTTTCACCTTTGGCATTGTAGAATTGACCATCAGTATGAAGGTAAGCGGTGATCTCGCGGCCGCGATTATAAATCTTAATCGCCTCAATTTCGTTCTTACCTGTTGGTACACCATTGATGCTTTGTGAGCGGCGAACAACTTCAAATCGATCACCTGCACGAAGATCACGTCCAAAGTTAAGTTGTTCTTTGAGTAAGCTTACGACTTGACTCACTTCCGCCGACGTTAAACCTAAACGACTCGCAGAAGAAGAAAAACTGCCTTGAATAACGCCAACTAAAGGTTCTTGGCTCCACACGCCAGGAATGGAAATATCAGTAAAGTCATAGCTACCATCACTATTCAGCTTGTAGACCACTTTATCTGCAATAGAAAATTGCAGTTCCATTTTCGCTAACTCGCCTGTCGCATCATCACGCCAGAAACGGAGCGTATTGCCCGGCTTAAGTGTATCAAGTGCCAAGTAGTTCAAATCCGTTTCCATTACTTTCATTAACGAGCTGTAACCGAAACCGAGCTGACTAAAAATAGTGCTTAGGTTGTCACCTGCTTGGATTTGATATTCGAAGTTCGGGGGAGTGACAACTTCGGCAGTTGTCGCATCAAGAATTTTTTCAACGACCTGAGATTCAGGTAGGTTCAATGCGATGGTTTTGGTTAAAGATGACTCTTTGAGAGAGTGAGAAACACCAATCGCAACTAAAACTGGCAAGGAGTATAACAGCAGCGCTCTACGACTTGTCAGATTCGGCAACCGTCTTGTAATTTCATTTGTAGACACGGGAATTACTATCTCCTTTCAAACAAGGCTCATAGCTTATGCATTCCCGAATAAGAAATCACTAGGAAATTTCGAGATCTAGCGCAGAAAATACTGAATTTTTACAGAACTCAAAAAAAATTCATCACTGTTGCATATGTAAGTTATTCCCTACACGCTGTAATGTGGATGAATTGAATTGATTTGGCGTGTCTGCCATTGCTTGATCGTCACCGTGCGCTAAATATGAAAGAGTGATAGTTGTATCACTTTTCCATTCGAGCTGAGTAAATTTCACGCGGTCACCAACAAAAATACTGTCTAAAAGTACAACTCGGCTCGGCTCGGGGTCAAACTTGAACAAGCCAACATAGTTAAACGAACCGCTACCTTGTGTCGTTACAATCATCGGTGCAACAACCCATGAAACACCTTCAATCTCACGCTGACTAATCGACGCAGTTGGAACAAGTACCTGACCTTTTGTCGCACCTGCATCATAGTCACCGATCAAATAGCCGTTTTCTTTATCCCACTCATCAAGAAAAGTGACCGCACCCTGCTCGGGTACTTGGATCGTCCAAGGGTTACGTGCAGTGATGCCAAGCGTCTCTTGCACAATAACGTTCGTTTCTACTTCTGTTTGAGGAAACTTAGCCATGATCTCGTCATCAGACAAACTAAAACGATAAACACCTGCGATCACAACCACAACCAATAAAACGATTGGAATAAGTAGAATAAGTGGTATCGGCAGGATTTTTTTGTGAGTCATGAAGAGTTCCTTGTTTCAAGGTATAAACGAAAAGCGAGTATACCATTGTATACCCAAATGATTTCACCTCTTCAAGTGTTTCAAAATTAAACTAAACTGATTGTATCCAAATAGTTTCAAGTCCAGAGCTCATAACGAGCTAGTGACACAAGCTCTGTGCTCTAGGTCTATTGGTGTATTGGGACAAATAGGTAATCACGATGACAAAAACCATTCATACATGCGAGTGCGCCTGCGGTTTAGTTGAGATCCGTTGTAAGGGAGAGCCCACCCACACGTCTGTCTGCCATTGCTTCGAATGCCAAAAACGAACTGGCAGTGTTTTTGGGGTACAAGCTCGCTTTGAAAAAGAACACGTCACTTTAAACGGTGAAGTCACTAGCTATACCCGAATTGGCGATGATGGCAGTGAGGTTCAGTATGACTTTTGTCCATCCTGCGGCACGACAATGAGGTTGTTCGTTGCTGCATACCCAGAAATCATGATCATTCCCGTCGGTCTATTTACCGATAAAGAGTTCCACCAACCTACCGTTTCAGTCTATGAACAAATGAAACACGGGTGGGTGAGTTTCGAATGCACAACGGAACACATCTGCTAGCGGGCAATCCACGTTCACATATTTACTTTGGCTCGGACAAACACCCTATAAGTGAGATTTTTTTGAGAATGATCAATCGAGTTTTACTGTAAAGGGTTTCGTAACTCGGTGTGAGCGTTATAATCGGCTCCTAATATTTGGTGGGGGTTTATTGTGATTTCCAGACTTCCTCGTTGGGTGGAATATGGCGCGTTTCTACTAGCTCTTCTCGCGGGCTGCGTCAACGCCGTTGGTCTTCTCGGCTTTCAACACCAAGCGATAACTCATCTTTCGGGAACCGTAACTCAGCTAGGGAACAGCTTGCTAACAGGTGTGGATAGCTCCATTCACCTGCTCTTCATCGTATTTAGCTTTTTGATTGGCGCTGCCTTTAGCGGCTTTTTTATTGAAAGCAGTGCGTTAAAACTAGGGCGAAGATATGGTGTTGCACTGTGCATAGAAGGGAGCTTGCTCTTACTCAGCTTGGGCTTTTTGGTGCAAGGGGATTTGTACGGCCAATATCTAGCATCAGCAGCATGTGGATTACAAAACGCAATGATCACCACGTTTAGCGGCGCAGTAGTCAGAACCACACATATGACCGGAATCATCACCGATCTAGGGATTATGATTGGAGAGAGCTTGAGAGGTCGTCAATTTGACCGACGTAAAGCAAAATTATTCCTATTCATTTTCTTTGGCTTTTTGTTTGGCGGCGTCGCGGGAGCGGCTCTATTTACGGTATATGGTTTATATACGCTGGTTTTCCCAGCAATATTGGCTTTTTCTACAGCTCTGATTTACTGGAGTTACCTATACATACTTAGCCGTCAACAAAAAGCATAAAATTTCGATCCGATTGAAGCGACATGCTTCAATCGGATTTGGCTCAATAGGTTCACACTGCAACGGTACAAGAAACGCTGAACGGTATTTTGACACCACTAAAAACCTTAGAATAGATAAGGCTAACTGAATTTCTGGCTAAGAAGTTAGTCAGATCAAAATCACATTTGTTTACCATTTTATTATTCCAGTCACAATGCGCCCCATAATTCACTGCGCAATTCGCCTCTCGTGCTACAATTTTCTAACACAAGCAACATATTCGCATACACTTAGACGTTATTTGACCAATTACCCGACAAATCGGCTGAATAACTAGATGTATTTAATGAATAGTATTGCAATGGATGCAGTTTGCGGGTACCCTCCGCAAAACTGTGATTAAATACGGATGTTTAGTGAATATTTATGTCATGGAAATGGCAAGTATTGACTAGTAGTAACACGAGACAACTATGCATAACACCACTAATGCTACTGAAGCTCCTAAGGGCAACTTTTGGATGTTTTTCATCCCTTCCCTAATTGGTCTTCTACTCTTTATGGCTCCGATCTCTTACGATGGCGGCCTAACCATTCCCGTTGCAGTGATGGCAAAAGTCATCCCAGCGGTGTTAGGCGATACCTTGATTGCTATCGTCACCAGTATCATCGCTTTCATGGCCGTTGCTTCTGTTCTTTGCAAAATTTTTAAGCCAGCTGCAATTTTACGTAATGGTTTTTTAAACGGTCTCTTCAACCCATCTCCACTTTGGCTCGTTGTTCGTTTAATCGGCGGCGCTGCCGTGTTAATGACGTTTTTCCAAGTGGGTCCAAAAGCAATTTGGGAAGAGAACACTGGCGGGCTTGTTCTTACTGGTCTCCTACCTACTCTGTTTGCCGTTTTCATTTTCGCGGGTTTACTGCTTCCGCTTCTTTTGAACTTCGGTCTTCTGGAGCTATTTGGTGCGTTACTCAGTAAAATAATGCGTCCGGTATTCAACCTACCTGGCCGCAGTGCAATTGACTGTATGGCATCTTGGTTAGGCGACGGAAGTGTTGGTATCTTGCTAACCAGCAAGCAATACGAAAATAAGTTCTACACTCAGCGTGAAGCGGCTGTTGTCGGGACCACTTTCTCAGCAGTATCGATCACGTTTAGCTTAGTTGTTATCGCTCAGGTAAAACTAGAGCACTTATTTTTGCCTTTCTACGGCGCTATCTGTCTAGCTGGTATCGTAGCTGCGATTATCATTCCTCGCCTGCCTCCGCTTAGTCTGAAGAAAGATCGCTACATTGACGGCTGCAACCCAGATACAGACGCAGATGCAGTGCCAGAAGGCCACACCACATTCTCTTGGGGTATGGATCTAGCTCTTAAGCGTGCTGGTCAAGTCACATCGGTTCAGTCTGTATTTAAAGAAGGCGTACACAACGCAGTCGACATGGTATTTGGCGTATTACCTGTAGTGATGGGTCTTGGTACCGTTGCATTGGTGATTGCAGAATACACGCCTGTATTTGCAATTCTGGGTCAACCGTTTATCCCATACCTAGAGCTACTGCAAGTCCCTGAAGCTGTTGCAGCATCACAGACAATCGTTGTTGGCTTTGCGGATATGTTTATTCCAGCAATTTTAGCGGCCTCAATCGATAACGAAATGACACGTTTTGTTATTGCGGCAATGTCAGTAACTCAGCTTATCTACATGTCGGAAGTAGGTGCCCTACTGTTAGGCAGCAAAATTCCAGTAAACATTGTAGAGCTCTTCGTAATCTTCATTTTACGTACGTTAATCACGTTACCTGTGATTGCTGGCGTTGCTCATCTTATTTTCTAAAATCGAGACGTCAATTAACAAAGGCTCCGCATCGTCGGGGCCTTTTTTATACCTAAAACTCCGTCCACATTAGGCTTTTAGTAAAAAGCTCATAATTTACAAAGACAAAACTTAAACAAAACACCTGTCAGCACCAACAAAATTTTCATCACCTCACCTGTAAAACCAGTTGATACCACTGTTTGTTAAGCAATTCTTTTCATTATGACGATTTCATTAATCGAGCTCGCAAACATGATCACAATCACAAGTTTTAACGTAAACTATCGTTTTGTTTAAATTTAGTTAAAAAAGACGACAAATGAGTTCATGTTTTTGACAAAGATGTCGATAAAAATATAACCAAACACAATAGGTTTCTCTTTATGCCCAATTCGCTCGGTTTAAAAGAGGCGAAAGCAAAGTGGAACCAACCGGGAGAATCAGAGGAAAGCTCATGAAATTCAGACATAAGGTTGTCACAGCCTCTTCATTTTTGCTGCTAATTACCGTGTCGTTATTGTCGACACAACAAGTTATGACCATCCGCTCCCAAACTCAGGAGCAAATCGACTCAAGTGTAAACGAGATATTGACCAGTGTTGGTAACACTGTGCAATCAGAAATGAATGCAAAGAAGGATCTCGCTCGCTCCATTACTGAAGTGATTGAGCTTGACCCCAGTTCACATAGCTATGTTCAAAACATACTTGAAAGACCCACGCCAAAAAGCAGCTTCCTTGCCATCGGTTTTGGTTATGAAAGTAATGGCTTTGTGATTGAAAATGACGACGGCTGGGATGCGGGCCCAGACTACGACCCACGTCAGCGTCCTTGGTTTATTGCAGCTAAGAGCAAAGGCGATTTGGTCGTAACCGATCCGTACGTCGATGCGTCTTCGAAAAACGTTATCATCTCTGTTGGTACGCCAGTAAAAGAAAATGGCCAGTTTTTAGCCGGTATGTTTTATGACCTCGAATTAACTACCCTTTCTGATCTCGTCAACCAAGTGAATCTGTTTGATGCTGGTTACTTATTTTTGGTCACCGCTGATGGCACAACCATTGCTCACCCTCAAAGTAAATACAACGGTGAGAAAGTCGGTAGCTACCTCCCACAAATCGAACTTACGCAATCAGCACAACATGTTGAGATTGATGGCAACCGCTACATGGTTAACCTGACTCACATTCCTGGCGAGAACTGGTACGTAGGTTCGGTGATCGATGAAGCTGTTGCCTATTCTGCCGTAGGAGAGCTTCGTAACAACGCTATTATTTATTCAATCATTGCCGTGATTGCATCTATTATCGCCCTAACTCTGTTGATTCGCACTCTCATGCGTCCTTTGGACACGCTAAACAATGCGATTAAAGATGTAGCATCAGGGAAAGGCGACCTTACACAACGCCTCGAAACAGATACTGACCAAGAGTTTTCTGAGCTTGCCACAAACTTCAATACGTTCATGGAGAACTTACAACAGCAAATCATTGAGTCGAAACGTATTTCTGATCAAATTTTAAACGGAACTCAAATCACCGCTGAGGGCGCAAAAGACTCGGCAGGCGCAATTCACACTCAGCTGCAAGAGCTAGAACAACTTGCTACCGCGATGCATGAGATGTCTGTCACCGCGACAGAGGTTGCTAATAATGCGCAAGGTGCGGCAAGTGCAGCCAAAGAAGCCGACCAAGCAACGGTTGAGGGGTCTTCTATCGTTGGTGAATCGACACAAACGATAAACATGCTTTCCGATAGCATTGACCTTGCAGTCGAAGAAGTACAAGTGTTGGAATCTGCTACCGCCAATATCGAAACGATTCTAAAAGTCATCAACGATATTGCGGACCAAACGAACTTACTCGCGTTGAATGCCGCAATCGAGGCTGCACGTGCGGGAGAATCTGGCCGAGGCTTCGCCGTTGTTGCAGATGAAGTACGTACACTGGCACAACGTACTCAAGAGTCGACAACAGAGATTCGTACTATGATTGAGCAACTACAATCTGGCGCTTCATCTGTGGCAAATGCCATGCATCAAAGCAAAGGTAGTGCTATAGAGGCCGTTGAAAAAGCGGGTTTAGCAAATAGTGCGTTACAACGCATTCGTGACGCGATTCAGCGTATTTCCGATATGAACTTGCAAATTGCCTCAGCAGCGGAAGAGCAAAGCCTTGTCGCTGAAGAGATCAACAACAACACGGTGAATATTAAAGACCTATCGACTCAAGTCGCCGAATCAGCAAATCGAACCAACGACGCGATGCAGGCGCAACAAGAAGATGTACATAAACAAGATCAAATCTTAAATAGATTTACTGTCTAACACTCATTTAAGCAAAAACAGCGAGCACCGGCTCGCTGTTTTTGTTTTTAACCCTCTACCCTAGTATTGGTCGATGTTACATGTGCCATGTTGGTGCTATTAAGCTCAACATTACAAGAACGCCGACTATGTGTCCTTTCAAGTTTAATTGAACTCGACATGGATATAGCGGTCATTAGAACGACGATAATAGCGGTCGTCCACTTTTAGATAAGTGAAATCTCCAATCTTTATGTAGGTACTATTCCGAGGAATTCGGTCATGGTAATAGTAACTGCGCCTTGGTCGTCGGGTCTCCACATAAATAACGTCACGATGTTTGTGTTTATGCTTGTGCTTGCGCTTGTGTTTATGATGGTGGTGATGCGCATGATGGTGATCGTACCGATGTCCATGCTTATGCTTCGGGTCAGCCACCGCTTCTGTACTCAACACACCTAAAGACAACATAACGCCAACCATGGCAAAAGATAATTGCTTTGACACAACAGAGCCTCTTATTCATATCAACATCGATATAATAGAAGGGTGAATCACTGTACATGTCAGCCTTTCGCTAAGGAGTTTTACTAAAAAGTCAGCGCTAACCGTGATTATCAGAGAAACGTCAAACATCACAAATGCTGATGACTTCGAGTGGCCTGGGTTCGGCTATGAATACAAAAAAGCCGCCCGTTTGACTACGAGCGGCTCAGTTTTTAAATAAACTAGCGTGATTCTATACTGCTTGGGCAAACAGCAAGAAACAGCCGAATAGGAAGATCATGCTCATTCCCATTGCGCCGCCACCAGCTTCATAAATATTGTCATCTTCTACCGGCACTCGGCGCACTTTCATGGTCATTGATAATGGGACAAAGACCGCGAGAAACACGAGAATAATCCCCGCGTAGCTGAGAATAGCTAGGAAGTGTTCTGGCGCAAATACAGCACCTAATAGTGGTAGCACAAAAGTAGTAACAAAAATCACTGGCTTACTTGCTTTCAGTAGGTCTGCATTTTGATCGTATAGCGCCATTGCAACACCTAAAAACGACGTTAGTAGTGCCAAACCAGTAAACATGGATAGGATGAACTCTAAGCCCTCGTATTGCTGACCTAGTACCGAGATCAACTCTGTTACGTTGGAGTATTGAACAAGCTCATGAGGTGGTAGGTTGCCGACAACCGCTAACAACCATAATAGGTAACAAACAAGCGGAATAGTTGAGCCCACGATAATCATATTACGCAGCTGTGTTTTACTCGCTTCTTTGTTGTAAGTTACAAGCGATGGGATCACGACCATAAAACCGAAACTGGTGAAAAGCACCGAACTGGTTTTGATAAGTGCCATTTTATCGTCGCTCACAACCTCATCAAGTCCTTCAAACGAGACGCTTGGTGCAAGCGCAAAAAGTGTCAGGATCAGCGCTACGATCATGCCTAGGAACAAACCGCGATTCAGCTTATCTACTACCCCTGTACCTGCCGAAACAATGATACCAACTAAAAGAGTAAAACCGACTTGGCTTGAGATCGTAGATGTTGGAAGCCCAATTGAGGCTGTTACTTTTTGTACCAGATCACCCGCACCAATGATGTAAGCCATTAATAGACAAACTAACAGGGCGTAAAGCAAGCTGTTGGTTACCAACTGGCCTCCTTTACCAAGCGTTTCGCGAGCAATTGCATTCATGCTCACACCACCACCTACTTTGCAACTGGCTTCAAGAAGGAGCAGCGCAGCATAAGTCGTTCCAGCCCAGATGAACAACATAAGAAGAGTGCCCCAAAGGAGGCCAAATTGAGCAAGCACCATTGGTATAGCAAGCATACCAGCGCCAAGAGCAGTACCTGCAACGATCAGGGAGCTGCCGACAAGTTTTAGGTTCACGGTTAATACCTCTAAATTCAATCCGTTAATTTCTCGCCAGTTGTGCTTTATCTAAAGCACACAACAAAACGCTCCGACTTAGTCAAAATTTGGTTACAAGAGCACTATGTTACAAGAGCCCTGTATGGCTAAGAAAACACGCAACAAAAGGTGGTTAATCATTTGCACATGAACACTTGAGAGTCGTTTTTGGCGATGTCATCGTTGATGAAATGTGCGCAACTTTGGGTTCGAAGCAAAATTGTTCATCTTAATTCATCAACCCCATTCGTTATGAATGGATTTGGTTCGAAAAGATTGTAAGGCATAAGCAGGACGATTGAAAAGCAAAAGGTCAATCTTATAGCGATATATTTTAACAACTCTTATCTTTTACCTAAGATGTGTTGTTTTTTTCGTCACTAATTAGTCTTTTATCGCTTAAAGAGAAGGAAGAACGTGCTCAATGGCTCAATTTGGCTGGGTGTACAGATTAATTTACAGTTTAAGTGAAGGTGTTAGATTCCAAGGACGTAGCCTAGATCGGACAATATCGCTATTATTCGCTGCGTACCGACACTGTTCGGTTCACATACCTCTAAACACTGATTTACGGTTCGAAAATATAGGTAAATGAGTGTCCGAATGCTGGGTGTGGTTCCCCAGCATTTGCATCCTTTCTTTTAGATGTCATCAATTGATCGAAATTGCATAAATCTTGTATCGCCCGGCTTTACGACTGTGTTAATACGCTTTATCTAGCGCGCCAATGATATAAGTTAACACTGGAATACCCATATCGGCGACCTGCTTCTCAGTCTCACTCATATTTTCATGCGCCATCCGCAGCTCTACTTCACTTATCGATTCTTTGTGAAGGTAAAGCTCTTTGTAGTTCATCAATCGCTGTTGTGACTGTTGAATCAGTGTCACAACATTCTCTTTAGTCTCACGATGTTGCTGATCAATTTCACTAAATAAATGATCTAAAATGCGTTGCATTTTGCGAATAGAAGCTTTCGTTTCTATTGATTTGTATGATTGATACTTTTCCATTGAGTTAATAACTGACTAAAATATTTACGTTTTTATAAGACAGTTATTTTTATACTGATTACAAAGCAGGTAAATATGTGGTGGTTAAACTGGTCCACTTCTTGCTCCGTTTAGGTCAAAACTGTCCTTTCAGGAGAGCACATGCAGGTAGACCCTATAATTCAAGCACTGATCGCAAGACGAAAATCGAATGGCCTCTCCCGTGAGCAAATGGCAAACATCGCTGGAATGAGCGTAAAAACATATCAAAGGATCGAGCGCGGAGAGTCCGATCTTAAACTCTCACAATATCGTGCCATATTGCGTTCGCTTCATTTGACTGACCTAGATATTGCTTTAGATGTACGTGATGTTCAGCATGTCACAGCAAATGACCTAACGGCCGTGGCGCGATTGCTCTCACCGGAAGCTCAGTCCCTGCTCGTTCGCCTGTTATCGTTAGTCCTTGAACAAAAGAACAAGAAAGGTGATTAACGACATTACTCATACCCAAACGATGAATGCCCTGTTGAGCGTTGAAACATGAACCGTTTAGACAAAAATAAAACTCGTCAAATGACGAGTTTTATTTTTTATATCAGTCCGTTACTCTAGGCTTTTTAATTCCGATGTATCAACGCCTTTTATTGCATCTTTCGCCACTTTATCAGGATCAAATACATCACGTTCTTCATATGAACTATCAATCATGCCTTGTCCTATCGCGGTCGCCTGCTTTTGTAACTTATTACCCTCTACCTCACCAGCATCCCAGCCTTGTCGATAATCTGAGTCGGTTTGATACCTTGTTTCGTCCTTAATATAGTGTTCAAAATCATTCCCTGCCTCTTGCATACCACTATGCCGACCGTCATGAAAGCCTTGGATATAAGCTTCATCATAACCGCTCTCTTTTAACGCGCTGTCACTCGTACCACAGCCTGAGAGGAGAACAAAAAATAGCGCAACGAATACCTTATGAAACATATTTAGGCCTCAAAGCTTTCAAATAAATTAATCATAGTTCGCGATTTCAACTTCTGCTTACTTCAGGCTATTAGATAGCATCGTGACTCGACGAAGCCTGTGAACTTGAGTCCCTACAGTGAGTACAAAGCTGGACAAAGCATCACACCTACTGATAAACGTTATACTCAACGCGCGTTTAATACTTCCATCGCAAGTGCTTCATCATCTTGCTCAGCCAAACCGCTAATGCCAATTGCACCGACGATTTTCCCCTCTTGTTCTATAGGCACACCACCCATAAAGCCTGTGATCTTCGGGTCAGTCCAATAACTCAACTGCTTACCCGTCTCACGAGCCCAAGCACCCAGATTGCCGCTAGGCTGACGGTCTCTAGAAGAGGTGTAAGCTTTGTTCTGTGCCAACAAACCTGCTTGCACACTCACATCATCCATTCGGGCAAAGCCGAGCAATTCACCATGCGTATCAACCACGGCAACCGCAATGTTTTGCTTGCGAGCAGTCGCAATTTCCAATGCCGTTTGAATCAGAGTTTGAACTTGTACGTATTTCATTTTTCTCTCCTACGGGATCTCATGACCAAGGGTTTTCTCGAACAAGCCATACCAATGGCTACGTGATAGCGTGACGTTCTCTACTTGAGCACAAGCGCGAATACGTTGTGGGTTTGCAGTACCAATAACAGGTTGAATTTGGTTTGGGTGACGCGTTAGGAAGGCTAAAACAATCGCCTCTGACGGCACGCCATATTCAGCTGCTAGCGCCATCACCATCTCCGCCGTCTGCCTGGTGTTGTGATCATCAGAATGTAAGCCACGCTCTGAGAATCTTCCTTGCGCCATACTGCCCCACGCTTGCAGTTGGATATTATGCTTACGGGCATGTTCCAATGTTCCCGCAACGTAGTCAGATGCCGACGAAGGAAGCCCCATGCCTTGCTTGATAAAGTCAGACTTAGCCAGACTCATTTCCAACTGGTTCGCCACAACAATTTCGCCCGTTGCTTGTTGAAGAAGATCAATTTGAGCACTGTTCATGTTAGAAACACCGAAGTGGTTAACTTTGCCAGCTTGTTTCAGTGCTTGGAGCGCTGTGCCCAATTCTTCAAATTCAACCAGAGGATCAGGACGATGCAGCATCAAAACATCAAGGTTTTCCACGCCAAGGCGCTCAAGAATGCCCTCAACAGAAGCCGTCACCCATTTGGCAGAGAAGTCATACTGCTTAACACCTTGCTCATCTCCTAGACGGATGCCGCACTTGGATTGCAGATAAATTCGCTCTCGTAAGGTTGAGTCATTGGCTAAGATGCGCCCAAACACTTCTTCAGCCTTACCGAATTTGTAGATATCCGCATGATCAAAGAGATTGATGCCAACCTCTAATGCTGCCTCTACAGCGGCATAAGCTTGGTTTTCATCTTGAGCGGTTAATGGGTTGCGATTCCACTCCCCTCCAAGTCCCATGCAGCCGAAGACCAAGCGGCTAACGTTAGGTAAGGTTTTGGCGAGCGGTAGTGTTGGATTGTTCATCGTTATTCTCATTTTTCCGATTTCTGCATCTTCAATTTCTTAAGTTAACTCGAACCATCTTACCGTTCGTAAAAATTAGTTTAATACCGTAAAATCGAATTCATTATCCTCGCTACCGAACAATTAAAGCGAACAATAAAGACGAGCAATCAAGATGGCAGATTATAAGAGAATCGAAAAACTGATGCTGTTTGCTGAAGTGGCTCAAACACTCAACTTTTCTAGAGCAGCAGAGCAACTTGGTATCTCTAAAAGTTACCTGTCGGAACAAATCAAGCGATTGGAATCGGAACTCGCAACGCCTTTGATTGTTCGAACCACACGCAGCGTGAGATTGACGGCAGAAGGTGAATCGATCTTTGCACAAGCGGAAGATCTCAAACGCCGCGTAATGGAAATGGAAAAGAGTTTAAGTCAGCGATCTGAACAAATAGACGGTCTGATTCGTCTTACCGCTCCCAAGATGTTTGCTGAAGCGGTGCTGCATGATTTGTGCGTAGCGTTTCGCGCTTTACATCCAAACGTAGAGTTCGAGATCCTTTCTAGCTATCAAGCGTTTAATCTGACAGAAACCAGCGTTGATTTTGCGTTTCGAGCGACAAGAACGCCGCCAGAGAATATGATTGCTCATCACCTTTTGGACTACCACCACTGGCTGGTTGCCTCTCCTCAGTATCTGCAAGAAGAAGGTACGCCGGAGACATTAGATGATTTACAAGAGCATCAATGCTTAACCACATTGCATCAAAAAGAGTGGCCGTTAAAAACGGGAACAGTTCAAACCCAAGGTTGGCTTTCAAGCAATGAAAACCGCTTACTCAAAGAATCAGCCCTGTCTGGCAATGGCATTGCTCGGTTAGCAAGTTACTTTGTCGAACAAGACGTTGAGCACGGCCGTCTAGTGCAGGTTCTATCGGAAGAAACTGACCACCAGCACAACGCGGTTTACTTGGTGTACCCACAACTTATCTATCAATCGGCGAAAACCAGAGCCTTCATTGAATTTGTGAAGCAGCACTTTGCTCAATAACTAAAGCAGTTAATCCGCCGACCACACCGAGCGAATATCTGGCCAACCCCAGTTAGTAAGAGCGACGTCTTCTAAAACACCTTGGAAACGCAAAGTTTGTGTATGGTGGAACATGGGTGCAATCCAGTATTCGCTGATCAACGTCGATGCAATTGGCTCCAATGCATTAAGGTAGTCCTCAAGTGGAACGAAAGATCTGACTCTCTGTAGTTGTTCATCTAACCATTGTGCGTTCTTCTCTCCCAAAGTGTGGAATAGCACAGCGTTGCTGAAGAAGTTCATGAACGCAGAGGCATGACGATTATCATCTAGGTTTATGTTCGTTACGACCATTGTCTCATTTAGCTCACCGTTCTTAGCCTTCTCGTTCAGCTCACGGTAGGAATACATAACAATTTCTACTTTACTGCCAACACTCGCCAAACGATTAGAAAGAGCCCGCGCACAGCGACGCAACGCGGTATAGTTATATCCTGCTATGGTAATGTGTTTAGGTAACTTAAGCGGCTCACTAAACGGACGGAGCACTGGCTTCCAACCTGGTAGCAGGTTATAAGCGGGTATACTCCCAAATACAATATTCTCGCGGCGCATCACTTCGGCCAAGTGCTCAGGTTGAATTAGCTCACTAATATAACGGCGCTGCGCTAAAGAGAGTTTGTGCTTAGCGTGCTGATTAAATAAGGCGAATAAGCAACCATCTTCTATTCGACTACGCTTGCTCGCCGATGAGTTTTCTCGGTTTTGCGTCGACATATAGTGTCCACACAAATCCTCCTCGGGCGAAGTATCCCTTTGCAACGTATTTGCTGCCAATGACGGGTTCTCCATTTGCTCGTCATTAACAATCCAGATAGTCACCAAATCCGTTAGAACTCTACATGCATAGTAACCATTAAATGCTTGCAGTTTTAAACGACTTTCATTGTGCTCGACAACAGAGAATGGGCCACTTCCGACCACCAGCTTGTTATTCGCTACGTTAACTTGGCTTACTGGTTGAATGCCGTATTTCACACCAGAAATAAGTCCAGCAAAGCCCAAGTCAGCTCGATTAAGCTTAAAAACAACCTTCAATGGCGTTGGCGCAGTAATGTTAGCAACATGTGCCAACTCTTTTTCGTAATACTGTAGTGAACTCAATTTTGCAAACAAGCTAACCACTGTTTCTGCATCAATGGAATTACCATTATGAAAAGTCAGACCTGGACGAAGGTAGAAAGTCCATTCGTAGGTGTCTTCGTCATAACGCCAGTGATGTGCGAGTTCTGGTTGCACTTTCCCATTGTGATCACTCGAAACTAAGCAACAATAGATTTGCCTTAATAAGAAACGTTCGCTGCTACGCTGAAGTTGATGTGGAACGACGCGCTCAAACATTCGCTTATAGGTTAATTGAATATTGAGCTGTCCTTCTTGAACAGAAGCACCAGACGTTGTTTTTAACAAACGGCCAAATGCCATTTCGTCTTCATCTAATATCGCCAGTGCTTTTTCATACTTGCCTAACTTGATACGTTCAAGAGCCAAGCTCTCTTTTAAAACGTCTAACTCCATATTCAGAATAAGAGTCGATCGTTGATTCCGCCCAGCTTTCGGGTGCCAGCTCAACCACGCCTTCTGCTGCATCTGCGTTAGCAGGCTACGAGCATGCCGAGAAGAAGTGAACATGATGTCGGCAATGTCCTGTAACGTGGTTTTTGTTTCATCACCAACGCTAAACGAGAGTAATCGTTGGTAATAGCGAAACAAATTGAGATCAGACACTGAATCAACCTTAGATCTGTGAAGTTTGTGGATAGGAATAGTTTACTTAAGTTGGCGGTAATAAAATAAGAAAACTTCCTAATTATCTGTTCCCCTTTTCCACAATTAACCTCCAAATTCGGCTTTAAAGCCCCATATATTTACGTTATTAGGAAAAAAGCCAACAAAAGCACTCTCTTTTTTATATCCCCTTTTATACACATAATTTACTCGTCAGCTAAAGGAGGAAAAAATGAAGAAGCCAATGATGGCGTACTTTTTTCAGCAACGCCTAGCTCAATCGAGTAATAAAATAGAAGTGATGACTCTGGTTTATCTTAACGATATGTTCCAGTGGTCATAGCCTAACCTCAAGCAGAACTTAGCTCCTGATACTACACCCCCACTTCGTTGTATCTTAAGTTCTGCTTTTTCATCTTTTGCACTCTACTACCTTATTGCAGGTTACTAAAAGTTAACTAGTTGAAACACCGCAAAACAGAGTCTACATTGAAGTCTCATCCCCCAATCGCTTTGTTGAGAAAGGGGCATTCATGGATATACACCACCAATTCGGGAGTCAATATGGCAACTTCAGTGAAACTTAAAGCGGGCGACAGCTTCCCTCATCTTCAAGCCACTTTGCTAGATGGTTCAAGCGTAACGTTGGGTCAGCCGCAAGGTGATGCGACTTGGCGAGCAGTATTCGTTTATCGTGGTAAACACTGCCCTCTTTGTACTAAGTACCTCAACGAGCTTGAGAGTTACAAACAGGCTTTCGCTGATGCTGGCGTCGATATTCTTGCCGTTTCTGGCGACTCAAAAGCACAGCTAGAGGGGCATCTAGAGAAACTCGAAATCAGCTTCTCTATCGCTTACGGCCTGACCGAAGAACAAATGAAAACGCTAGGCTTGTATGTATCTATTCCTCGATCTGAACAGGAAACCGATCATAATTTCGCAGAACCAGGTCTGTTTGTGGTGAATGAACACGGCGACTTACACGTGGTGGATATTTCAAACAACCCGTTTGTTCGCCCTGAGCTTGGCGCGCTATCACGCGGATTGGCATGGATTCGCGATCCAAACAATAACTACCCTATCCGTGGCACATTGGATTACTAATATCTTCTACACCCAAGTAAACTTTCTATCCTTAAATAAGCTAGGATTCTTGCCTCAGTGAGAATAACTTGGAATGCATATCAGATCCGTGAGATCTGATATGTATCAACAAGTTGGAAATAGAGTCCTTGTTCATTATACAACGCCTTGATGAAAAACAAGATCAGTGAAGCTCAGGCTCCCCTCAAACGACGTTAAGTATTTACTTCTAAGTCACTTTCACGATAAACACATGAAATTAAGACTAAAAACTTAGACTTAACGGATATATAAATCATAACGGTACCTACACAAGTAGTTGGCTAGCGATTATTATCCTATTGCAACTCACAATTGTGCAATTCTAATAATTCATACCATAAATGAAAACATAGATACCGTAAGAGACAAAATAAAAGCAAACGATTAAATTATCAATAAAACACCGTTCAATTAAAAATAAAAATTTTCACTTTATATAAATATAATTAATCGTTATTTGCAATCACACATCTTAATTGAGAAATACAGTATGAATAAAATCTCTTTGCTTTATATGGCCGTTTGTATCGGATTAGTTGGATGCGGTTCAGGAGGAAGCGACAACGATCCAGCAAAAGATATACATCCCACCATTTCAAATCCGGAACAAATCAACGCAATGACGGTGGAAAAAGGTCATTTCTATTGTTCTGTAAACCAACAAAAACTGGAACACGGAGGGACATCTGCAAGCATGTCCTACCTGATTGAAAAGAAAAGAAATTCTACGGTTGTTGACGATTATGAATGTACCGAATACGGTTTAAAGAAAGGTGAGTCAATTATCGTCACTAAAAGTGCAATTGAAAACTTTTCATACTCAAAACATTATAAAAGCACGAAGAAGAATGACATTAATGGGTTTAAAATCATCTACCCTACAGGACTTACGACTCCGATTAATAAAGATTATGAAAAAATTACGATCACGTATAATACGGAGAGACCTGACGTTAACATTAAGATAATTCAATATTTTGACGAAAAGTCTAAATTATATACCATCAAAAAATATGAAAGCCACGTTAACGACAACTCACCAATAGGTTTAGTTGAGAAAGAGGAATTCGATAAATATTCCGATTTTGAAAAGAAACTGGAATTAAATAGTGCTTTTTTAAATTCAACTGAAGTGAGTGATTTATTCTACAACTTATTAAGTATGATAAAATAATAACTAAAAATCAAAAACTTAAAAAGTACGATTATGCTCAAGTAGCCTCGATATGCCTGACTCGAAAAAGTACGTTGTTTTACGAAACAAATTACGATTTGAATGAAGCACATCTAAGTTACTTGAGCATAAAAGGCGATGTGTTGTTATCAGCTTTCAAAAGAGAGTAACGTTTGCGATTAACTACTTTGGTCTTAACGAAGCTCAATTTGATGCTTTTCAGACCAAATTCGCAAATCATCAAGAATCTTAAGTGCGGTACGGCCGAACTCTGTTAGTTCATAGCTTACGGCAATTGGGCGGTCGCTGATCACTTTGCGCACCACCATACCTTCCGCTTCTAGCTCTTTCAGGCGTTGGTCGATCATCTTTTTACTTGCACCGCCTAGCATGCGTGCTAAGTCATTGAAACGAACTGGGCCGTCTTTCAAATGATAAATCAGAGAACCTTTCCATTTACCACCAATTAAACGCATCCCTTTCTCGATAGCACATGGCTCCGCACATACGTTCGCCACTGACTTACGACCTTTGCTATCTACACTGATTCTGCTTTCCACAATACACCTCAAGATACGCACCTAATCTAGGTAACGAAAAGTAAGCTAGATACATTTAGTGCTTTAGAGTAATAAAAACGTCACCTCGCCGCAAACAAATAAAAATGGACCGCGTACAGCAGTCCATCTCAATTCATCATTCAGTTCGCACTATCTTTCTAAAAGGATTAGAAGTTTTCGTTAATGTGCGCTTCGAAACGAACAAAATCGTTTTCGATATCTGCGTTCTTCATCACGTCGTAACAAGCAAATGTAGGCAGTGCTGACATACCAAAGAAGCGGAAGTTAGCGTGCATGTGGAACATCAAATCGTCCACGCCTTTACCTTGGAATAGGTATTCGCTCTCATCATCAAACGATTCTTCTGGCGCGTTGAATGTCAGTGACAGCATGTATTTGCTGTTGGTTTGAGTGCCGCCTGTACCATAGTTTTTCTTTGGTTCTTCTGCGCTACGGCCATCGAATGCACATAGTGCGCCGCCCATACCCGCAGTAAACACGTCGTCCATGTATTTTTTGAATGACCAAGGCACAGACATCCAGTTGATTGGGCTTTGGATGATCACGCGATCAGCCCACTCAAAGTGTGCGAGTTGCTCATCTACGTTGATCTCATCTTGCATTGTCACAACGCGAACCTCATGGCCTTTTGCTTGCAGAAGCGTCTGTGCTTTGTCGACAAGAGAAGCATTTAGACGACCTTCTGAATATGGTGATGGTTCGTGTGCATTGATGATCAGTACGTTGCTCATGGGATTACCTTTAAATAAGTTCACAAGATGACGCAGTAACCATTGTGCGTCGGATGTGGTTTATTATGGTAACCTAGAAATATAGTGCAACTAGTTAACTTTTAGTAACCTACTTAATTTTTTATTATATCACTGTTTTTAAAACATATATTTTTTCAATTTTTTATTCATCGTTATTTTACGATTAATTTTTTCATCGAGTTGTTGCATCTTCCACAGAGCAGGCGTACACTTTATCGCAATTCGACGATTAACTATTAAGGCCAGCGAATGAGTGATAAGTGCAAGGACACGTGCGAAGTTGTTTTTCAGACAACGCAACAACAGCTCGAGAAAGAACAAACTCTCGCAGCGCAAGCAAAAGCTTTGTCGCATCCAGCACGTTTGCGCATTCTGCATATCCTGCACACGCTCGATACCATGGGCGGTTGTTTGAACAGTGATTTGGTTTCTGAACTGGGTCTTGCGCAATCTACTGTTTCCGAGCACTTGCGTATTCTAAAGCAAGCAGGCTTTATCAGCGCCGAGCCAAACCCACCTAAGGTGTGTTACCGCATTCAACGCGACGCGTTTGATCAGTTCAATCTAGGATTTTCCAAGTTATTTGATTAATGCCCTTTGCACGCTGTTCAGGCGTGCAGAGATAAACTATACCTTTAAATATCGCCTTTCGACGATAAACGAATAAGAGAACACTATGACTACTCAAGTTTTAAATAGTGCCAGCGACAAAATGAGCTTCTTGGACCGTTACTTAACGGTGTGGATTTTTGTTGCAATGGCAATCGGTGTAGGTATTGGCGCAGCATTCCCTCAAGTTGCTGAGTGGAACGAGTCAATGTCAGTTGGTAGCACAAACGTACCGCTAGCGATTGGTTTGATTTTGATGATGTACCCGCCACTCGCAAAGGTGAACTACAACTTGCTAGGCACAGTGACGAAAGATAAAAAAGCGATCACGCTGTCTTTGGTCATGAACTGGATTGTCGGCCCTATTTTGATGTTCATCCTTGCATTGACTTTCCTAGGTGATCATCCGGGTTACATGGTTGGTATCATTCTGATTGGTCTTGCTCGTTGTATTGCCATGGTATTGGTATGGAACGATATCGGTGGCGGTAACAAAGAATACGGCGCAGCCCTAGTTGCACTAAACAGCGCTTTCCAAATCGTGACTTACAGTGTGATGGCATGGTTGTTTATCACTGTGTTGCCACCAGTCTTTGGTTACGAAGGTTTCGTGGTTGATATCTCGATGATGGACATCGCGGAAAGCGTTCTGATTTACCTTGGTATCCCATTCCTAGCGGGCTTCCTAAGCCGTAAATGGCTGGTCGCTGCGAAAGGTGAACAATGGTACAACGACGTGTTCATCCCACGCATTTCACCAATTACGCTTATCGCCCTACTTGCGACCATCGTACTGATGTTCAGCTTGAAAGGTGAAATGATTCTTGAACTGCCAATGGATGTATTCCGTGTAGCAATTCCACTGGCCATTTACTTCGTGTTGATGTTCTTTGTCAGCTTCTTCGTTGGTAAGAGAATGGGTATCGACTACGATAAAAACGCATCGATTGCCTTCACGGCAACGGGCAACAACTTTGAATTGGCAATTGCGGTTTCTATCGCGGTGTTTGGCCTAAACTCAGACCAAGCTTTTGCTGGTGTCATTGGCCCGCTGATCGAAGTGCCTGTATTGATTGCTTTGGTGAACGTAGCATTGCGAATGAAAACCAAATATTATGGCTAACCTAAAAAGCACAAAAAATACAAAAGCGGTAAAACATTAACTCACTACCGTTTTAATATACTCGCTGGGCGTTAGGCCGAACTTACTTTTAAAGCGTTGGCTAAAACGCCCCTCTGACTGATAACCACACAACTGTGCGAGCATAGCAACGTTATACGAGCCATTTTGCATCAAGTAAAGTGCGTGATTTAAGCGCACTTCTGCCAATACTTCACGATACTGGGTACCTTCTTGTTTCAATTTGCGTATCAATGTTGCTCGGCTCATAGCAAAATGCCCCGCGACCATGTCTAATGGATGCTCCTCCCCTGGAGAGCGCGATAAGTAACGACTAAGTTTCTGACTAAAAGAGATATGTGAACTCGAGAACAATCGATGTAATAACCCTCTCTCAGCTAGCTGCTGATATAGGCCCATAATCCAATAGCGTTGTGTCGCTTCACTTAAGCTTTCCCGCTCAAACGAAAACAAAGCATTTAACGTCGCTTGCAATGCTTTATCTGTCTCAACAACGGGTACATAGTTTCCTAATGCGTTACTCATGCTTAGCTCCAACATTTCATCGCTAGGCACACAGTGAAAACTGAACATTCGAGAAAGAAATCGCCCTTGTAGAGGAAGATTTTCAAAATTTAGGGATGCATTTGCTTCACAAAGCATGATATTTGGATGATGGATGTCGAGTACTTCATCTTTCCAGAAAAGATGTTTACTCCCCTTAACAATCTGAATAAGGCTTGGGGAGTGAATCCTGACATTACGAAGCTTCTGCTGCTGCTCCGCACGAAACAGCGTAACCTGATATTGGTGACCCATTCTCTCCCCTTATATTCAATTATCGCGTGTAAGTCGTGGTTAATGTCGCTTTACCCAAAGCAACACTATTCAAAGTAAACCCTACAATGGCTGGTGGCGTGTTTTCATCCAAATTCAGTTCTTCAGTTGGCAATGCCCACACCGTAAACTGGTAACGATGCATCCCATCATTCTTTGGAGGACACGCGCCGCCGAACCCCGTTGTGCCGTAGTCAATACGAGATTCTTTGCCGCCTAACTTGTTCATATCAATGCCTCGAGGCAGCTCGCTAACGGTGGATGGAATATTAAACGCTATCCAATGCCAAAAACCACTGCCTGTTGGCGCGTCGGGGTCATACACGGTGATCGCAAAACTTTTTGTGCCCTTTGGAGCTTCTTTCCACATCAATTGTGGTGATTGATTCCCGCCATCACATCCCCAACCAGAGTATTCAAATGTCTTCGCCATCGGGTGGCCTTCTTGAATATCTCTACTCACGAGTTCAAATGCATGGGCAGAACCGACCGCAAAAACACTCAATACCAAAACTGACTTGTAGATCGCTTTCATGTTTTTCTTCCTTTCAATGAATTCAACACTAGTCTAAATACCCAGCAGTCCGAATCCTTGTCAGTAAGTATCAAAAAACACAAAATAGTCTATAATTTTGACACTTTAAGATTCTAACACAAATTTCTTACTCTCTTAATTGCACTTGGTTTATGCTAATTAATCGCTCACGGAATAAGGAAGGAAAATGGAATTGGATATCTACGTGGTGGACGCCTTCACCGATACGCAATTCAAAGGCAACTCAGCAGCGGTGGTACCGTTAGAGGAATGGCTAGCCCCAGAATTGATGCAAAATATCGCGACAGAAAACAACTTGTCGGAAACGGCTTTTCTAAAATCCATTGGCGCAAACCGATATGAGATTCGTTGGTTCTCTCCGATTACTGAAATCGATTTCTGTGGACACGCAACACTGGCCTCTTCGTTAGTGCTGTTTGATGAGTTTGGCATTAATGGCACGATTGAATTTCATACTCTGGAAGTAGGAACCCTCACCGTAGAGAAGAATGCGCAAGGTAAGATTGAAATGACGTTCCCTGCTCGTCCTCCAAAAGCCGTTTCTGATATTCCCTCGGCATTGATTGAAGGCTTAAGTTGCGATGTGGAACGCGTACTGCTTAGCCCTCAAGCGTATTTCGTGGTGGTCGACAGCCAGCAGAAGGTACTTGAGGTTCAATACCGTTCAGAACACCTAAAAACACTCGCTCCTTACGATGTAGTCGTTACTGCGAAAGGCGATCAACAAGACTTTGTATCGCGTTACTTTTGGCCTGCAAATGGTGGCGATGAAGACCCCGTAACCGGCTCGATTCACGCTGGATTAGCACCATTCTGGGCAGAAGAATTAGGCAAAACATCACTGGTTGCTTACCAAGCTTCTCAGCGCGGAGGTATTCTTCATTGTGAAGTTATTGGCGAACAAGTAAGAGTGTCTGGCGACGGCGTGCTCTACATGAAAGGCAAGATTTTTGTTTAATGATATTCATGTAATCAACTTAAAAGAGCCAAGTAAAGCACGGCTTCCGCAGGATCAAGCCAACTTCAATAATTAATCAATTGATGAATATTGAAGGAATTAACTTCCTAGCCGGACAAAACTGACTCACGTTACACTGAATGCAGTCCCATACTCTTCTATAGCTTGATACGAGTTCGAGCTCACCTTCTTAGAGGAAGCGTCGCATGATGAAGCGAATCATTCTTGGCACCCTAGCCCTGACTCTTTTAACTGCCTGTTCCAAAGATGACGGACAGCAAGCCCTTGGCACACTAGAACGTGACCGCGTAACCTTCACTGCCACCTCTAGCGAGATAATTCGTGCCCTACCCATTAAGGAAGGCAGCCAAGTCACCGAAGGAGAAGTGCTGGTTCAGCTCGATACAAAGAACCAAGAAGCCGTTTTAGCTCACGCCGTTGCCGAACAAGCCAAGGCTGACGCCTATCTTTTGAAATTGACCAATGGTGAGCGACCAGAAGACATTGCCGCAGCGCAAGCTCGCGTTGCCAGAGCGGAAGCTCAATTGATTGAAGCGCAAAAGAACTACCAACGTAAAGCGGAGTTAGTTCGTAAAAAACTCATCAGCCAATCAGAAAAAGACACCGCTTTAGCAGCCAGAGATTCTGCCCGTGCAGAGCTAGACTCCTCACAAGAAGAGTTCAGCAAACTGACCGCTGGCTCTCGTCCTGAAGATATTGAACAAGCGAAAGCCGCACTCATGGCTGCAAAAGCCGATGTAGCACTACAAGAACAGAAACTGGCAGAACTCACCATCACGGCCACGCGAGATGGCTTGCTAGATAACCTACCGTTTAACCTTGGTGAACGCGTTCCGGTGAATGGCATTGTTGCCGTAATTCAAGCGAGCCGCGTCCCATACGCCCGTGTTTATGTTCCTGCCAATTATCGAGTCAACTTTGTGCCAGGTAAAACGGTTAACGTGCATGTAGATGGCGTTGAGCAACCATATAGCGGCACCGTTCGTTGGGTAGCGACTGAGCCTTCATTCACGCCTTATTTCGCGCTTACCGAGGAAGAACGATCGCGTTTGATGTACCTAGCAGAAGTCGACCTTCAAGACTCAGCACAATCCTTGCCTTCAGGTATACCAGCGCAAGTGGATTTGGTGGAGTAAGCCAATGACCGAATTCGCGATTCAAGCTGAAAATGTAGTGAAGAAGTTTGGTGACTTCACCGCCATCAACAACATCACGCTCAATGTGCCCAAAGGCAGTATTTATGGTTTTCTTGGCCCGAACGGCTGCGGTAAATCGACAACCATTCGTGTGTTAACTGGCTTACTTAGCCCAAGCGAGGGCAATGTCGATGTACTCGGGCTAGAGATCCCAAAACAATCTGAGCTTCTGCGCCTCAAGATTGGCTACATGACGCAAAAGTTTTCCCTCTATGATGACCTGACGGTTCAAGAGAATCTTGAGTTTATTGGACAAATCTTTGGTATGGAAACCAAGGTCCTAAAAGCTCGTATCGAAGAACAACTATCCACCTACGGTCTCGACCAGTTGCGTAAACAGCGCGTCGGCGGAATGAGTGGCGGCCAGAAACAACGCTTGTCTCTCGCCGCCGCCACCATGCACAAACCAGAACTGTTGTTTCTCGATGAGCCCACGTCTGCGGTTGACCCAGAGAACCGGCGCGATTTCTGGGAGCAATTGTTTGATCTCTCTGACCAAGGCACGACGATTTTGGTCACTACGCATTACATGGATGAAGCAGAGCGCTGCCATCGTCTGGCTATTATGGAAGCAGGCGAAATCCGCGCCGATGGTGAGCCAGAAGAACTCATGGCGCAAATGGGCGTTAACATCGTCGAAGTCAAAGCGGATAACTTACGCGAGCTAAAAGAGAAAGTCATTCGACGTGAAGAGGTGCGCTCGGCCGCACAGCTAGGCATTCGCTTACGCATTTTAGTCCACCAGCACATCGAACAACCGATCGAATGGTTAACCCAAATCTTTCCTGAGCTTGATGGCTGCGAGATGAACATTGCTCGTCCTAGCTTGGAAGATGTGTTTGTCAGCGTGACGGGAGAAGGTCGCCAATGATGAAATCTATTGCCCGTATGAAAGCGGTAATGATCAAAGAGATCCGTCAGCTTTCACGTGACCGCATTACCTTTGGCATGGTCGTGATGATCCCGCTAATTCAGCTTCTGCTGTTCGGCTTCGCTATTAATACCGATATTCGCAATATTCCCGTTGGTGTCGTTGATCAAAGTGGCAGTACCGCCGGGCGCGTGATTACCGAGTCCGTTAAAGTAACGCAAGTGGTCGATGTGGTTGAAACCTTTGCTACCGCTTCAGAAGCCGAACAAGCCATTCAAGACGGTTTGGTGCGAGCGGCTTTAATTCTACCTAGCGACTTAACCCAACGTATGGTGCAAGGTCGAGAACTTGGCCAGTGGATTGTGGATGGTTCAGACACCATGATCAGTTCTGCGATTCTCTCGCTACAAACCATGCCGTTAACGGATTTTGATTTTGAGATACGTCCTGCTCCAACCAAAACCTTTGAAGTTGCGCTGTATTACAACCCGAGTCGGCGCTCAGCGGTGAACATTGTCCCTGGTTTGTTGGGCGTGATTCTAACCATGACGATGATCTTGTTCACCAGTGCAGCCATTGTTCGAGAACGGGAGCGTGGCAATTTAGAGTTACTGATTACTACGCCAATCCACTCCATAGAACTCATGGTAGCGAAGATCATCCCTTACATCTTTGTTGGTCTGATACAGGTGTTTATCATTTTAGGCTTGGGGCACTGGATATTTGGTGTGCCGATAAACGGCGCCATTAGTCAGATACTGTTTGGTACGCTGCTGTTTATCGCCGCGAGTTTAACCTTAGGTTTGGTGATATCCACCATTGCGACGACGCAGCTTCAAGCAATGCAGATGACGGTGTTTATTCTTTTGCCATCGATTCTTCTGTCCGGATTTATGTTCCCTTATGAAGGAATGCCCATCGCGGCACAATGGATATCCGAAGCGCTGCCTGCCACCCACTTTATGCGAATTATTCGTGGTGTGGTGCTGCGTGGTGCAGACCTAATAGAGCTATGGCGAGATACAGTTTGGTTACTTGGATTCACCGTTATCGGCCTTATTGTCGCTTCATTTCGCTTCAAAAAATCACTCGACTAATCCCACGATATTGCGTTCATTCCTTAAAAACAAAAATAGCCCCAACGAAGGGCTATTTTTTGTTTCTGTATTCATACACTGTGCTATCGAGCTCAACTCTCAGACAATATTAATAGTACTCACCGTAGGAACAATCTCGTAAATCGGAAATATTGTAGTTTTTCAAAGAGTTTATTTTAAAGTTGAACACTACCTGTTTACAGACAACGCCTTCGCGATCCGTGTACGTGATAATACCTTCACTGTACGCACGCTGACCATCAGAGGATGTCACGTCAGCAACAAGTTCCAAATGGCCCTTATGCGCGTCTACGCGATTCATCATCTCAAACACATCGACCCACTCTTCGCGATTTGCCATTTGTATTAGCATGGACTTCGCCTGTGTTTCCAACTGCTGGGGGTATAAATAATAACGGTTGTAACCAAAGTATGCGCACATAAGTAATAAAACGAGTGCAAATGAGGTTGTTCTTGTCATACAAGCTTCCTCTTGTTGTTATAAAAATCTTGCTTCGTTAATTCAGTATAGGAAGCGAGCAAAGTTTAGGTTATAGAACTTGCCCAAATAACAGAGGACAGTCAGAGACAGTCAATTCTATGACAAGCTCAACAACAAACTTTATTGCACTCTCATCATGGGCTTGAACAAAAATACGCCATAGAGACAGTAAGAAGTAAGAAGTAAGAAGTAAGAAGTAAGAAGTAAGAAGTAAGAAGGGAAAACTAACCGGAGCGCGGTGATAACAGAAAAGTAAAAGGAGTTTGAAGAAAAAGACAATCCGAGTGAATGTAGTGAGAGCGGAAATCAAGATTAGATTATCCGCCCATCAACTAGGCTCAAATTGTCAGTGACCACAACAACGCGACTCACCGAATTTAAACGTGTTGGTAACTATCTTCGAGAGACTCTGTCTGCGTTGTTTTCTCGCTCACTTCCACTTTAACCGCAGCGACCTTGAACTCAGGGATCTTCGCATGCGGGTCAGTTGCCATTGTCGTTAGGCGGTTGACTGGCGATTCAACAAAGTGGAAAGGAATGAACACCACACCTCTTTGAATCCGCTTAGTCACAAAGGCATCAATCTCAATGCTGCCACGACGTGTAGACACCGTCAGACGCTGACCATTACTGATGCCAAGTGCTTCTGCGTCTTCCACGCTCACCATTGCGCGAGGGCCAGCAAGATTATCCAACCCTTTGGTTTTGCGCGTCATGGTTCCAGTATGGAACTGCTCAAGTACGCGACCCGTCGTTAACACAAGTGGGTACTCTTCATCTGGCAGCTCAGCCGCATAACGGAACGGTACACCCACCATTTGCCCTTTACCACGAGTAAACTGGGTTTGGTGCATGATGCGAGTACCTGCTGGGTTGTTCTTGTTGCTAGGCCATTGCACACCGTTTGGCGTAATCGCATCCCAACGAAGACCTGCGTATTGAGGCGTCACTCGTGCAATCTCGTTAGTGATATCAGACACGCAGTGGTAGTCCCAATCACTGCCCATTGCATTGGCGATTTCTTGAATAATCCACCAATCTTCTTTCGCTTCACCCGGTGCAGTTACAACCGGATTCACGCGCTGAACACGACGCTCCGTATTGGTGAAGTGACCCGCTTTCTCTGCAAACGAGCAAGAAGGCAGGACCACATCC
Source organism: Vibrio sp. Vb1980 (assembly GCF_033338615.1). Taxonomy (NCBI): domain Bacteria; kingdom Pseudomonadati; phylum Pseudomonadota; class Gammaproteobacteria; order Vibrionales; family Vibrionaceae; genus Vibrio; species Vibrio sp. Vb1980. The sequence goes on along the minus strand of NZ_JAWOSZ010000001.1, from coordinate 620,965 downwards.
GCGTACTGTGCAGTCTCCGTTAGGAAGATGTCTTGAACCACCAAGAAGTCGAGTGCTTCTAAACCTTCAATCACATGCGCTTGGTTCGGGTCACTCAACACTGGGTTCTCACCCATGATGTACATACCACGAACGTCACGATGGCAAGCCGCATCAATGATTTCTGTCAGGGTTAGACCTTGCTCAGAAGGCAGATTTGGTGCGTTCCATTCAATAGCAAACTTCTGTCGCACAATTGGGTTGTATACCTTTTGATAGCCCGGGAAGCTGTTTGGCAAAGCGCCCATATCACACGCGCCTTGCACGTTAGATTGACCACGTAGCGGGTTAATACCACCACCTTCAATACCGATGTTGCCACACAGTAATTGCAGGTTAGCGATAGAACGCACGTTGTCATGACCTGTCGTGTGCTGAGTAATACCCATCGAGTAGTACACAGCGGTACGATCTGCCGTGCCAATCATGCGCGCCATTGCTTGAATGTCTTCAGCTTTAACACCCGTAACCAACTCCACTTTATCGAGGTTGTAAGCTGGCGACATCACTTCTTGCAATAAGGTATCAAAGCCGTCGACACGTTCTTCGATGTACTCTTGATCGTACCAACCGTTCTTGATGATCTGCTGCATGACACCATTTAGGAGCATCACATCTGTACCCGGACGGTGCGCCATATACAGCTCTGCATGCTCTGCCACATCGACACGTTTCGGGTCAGCCACAATCAAGCGAGCGCCGTGGTGACGAATTGCTTGTTTGATATGTGAAGCGATAATCGGGTGTGCTGATGTAGTATCCGAACCGATAATAAAGATCACATCCGAGTGCTTAATGCTTGGAATGTCGTTGGTCATTGCACCACTACCCAGTGATGCCTCAAGACCGGTTACACTCGATGCGTGGCACAAACGCGCACAGTGGTCGACGTTGTTAGTGCCCAGTTCACGACGGACAAATTTTTGGAACGCGTAGTTGTCTTCGTTAGTGGTTTTCGCTGAAGAGAAGCCCGCCAATGCGTTGCTGCCAAAATCTTGCTTGATGCCAGAGAACTTACTCGCAATCAGTTGAATCGCCTCTTCCCAGCTTGCAGGCTGCAACCAACCATCTTTACGGATCAATGGCGTGGTAAGACGCTCTTCACTGCCAATGAAGTCAAAACCAAAGCGTCCTTTCACACACAGCATGCCTTGGTTCACTGGCGAGTCACCGCCCTTCACGTAACGAATCGTATTGGTTGCTTCGTCCACGAACATGGTCAACTTACAGCCCACACCACAGTATGTACAAATGGTGTCGACCGCTTTCAGATCTTCAGTACGGCCTTGCGAACGGTCACGACTATCGACCATTGCACCCGTTGGACACACTTGAACACACGCGCCACATTGCACGCAGTTCGAATCGCCCATAAGGGTTAAGCCATTCTTATTACTTCCAAAGTGTGGGCGATCGTCAGGACGTAATGCCGGGCGACCTTGTTTGTCGCACACAAAGTTCAGTACACCGTGCACGGCTTTGTCGCGACACGCTTGGATGCACTGACCACAACTAATACAGCGGTTGGCATCAAACTCAATAAACTCCGAACTGCGGTCAACTTCGTACTTATGACGCAAGTCTTTCGCACGAAGATCTAACCAATCTTGATGCGATTTAATCTGTAAGGAGAAGTCAAAGCTTTGCTCAGCTTCATATTCGGTGGAGTAATCACGCAGCGCACAATCGGTATTTGCCTGACAGCCACATTCAAGGCAGCGCGCCGCTTCCTTCATCGCTTCTTCGTTATCAAAGCCCAACTCCACTTCAGCGAAGCTTTGCTCGCGTTGTGCTGGAGTCAGCTCAGGCATGATAGAGCGAGCGACTTTCTGGATGTTCTCGAAGTGAAGCGGATCGACTTGAGAGAGCTTCTTCTCTTTACGCGAGTTAAACGCCGCCTTTGGCATATCTGCCATTTCGCCATTCAAAAACAGATCAATGGCTTTTGCCGCAACGCGGCCATCTCCCACGGCTTCAACTGCCGTTGCAGGACCACGGCGGAAATCACCAATACTGAAGATGTTACCCGTGCCGGTGTGCATGGTCTTTTCATCGGCATCAGAGGTGTTCCAGCGCGTTAGCGGAATAGATAAGTCTTCACCTTCTAGGAAGCTCAGGTCTGGCTTTTGCGATACTGCCGCAATTACGGTGTCGAACTCTTCGGTAAAGAACTCGCCGGTTGGTTTAGGGCTTCGACGACCAGATGCATCCGGCTCACCCAACGCCATGCGTTCTAGACGAATCGCATTCACGCGTCCGGTTTCATCGGCAAGGTTTTCTGCCGGGTTGGTTAAGAAGTGGAATTTCACCCCTTCGTGTTCCGCTTCGACAATCTCGTAGTCTTCTGCCGGCATTTCGTCACGGGTACGACGGTAAATCAACGTGGTGTCTGCACCAGCACGACGCGCAGTACGAGCACAGTCAATTGCCGTGTTACCACCACCGATCACCGCGACTTTCTGACCCGTGACGTAGTTTTGCTCGGTAACGTAATCTTTGAGGTAATCAACGCCTAAGTAGCAACCTTCAAGGTCACTGCCTGTGTAGTGCATTTCAACCGCTTGAGACGCACCGACAGCCAAACACACCGCGTCGTATTCTTCACTCAATTGAGAAAGCGTTAAATCCACACCCAGCTTTTGATTGGTGTGAACTTGCATGCCATTACGGCACATCAGTTCGATTTCTTTATCGAGAATGTCTTTTGGTAAACGGTATTCAGGAATACCGTAACGCAACCAACCGCCCGCTTTTGGCATGGATTCAAAGACCGTAACGTCGTAGCCTTCATTCGATAAGTAGTAGCCAGCTGTCAGACCACCAGGGCCACTTCCGACGACGGCAATGTTCAAACCTTTGCTTGGTTTCTTTTCTGGTACGTAGGCTTCATGCGCAGACAAATCCGCATCCGCGGCATGACGTTTTAGCTGGCGAATTGCGATAGGTTCATCGACTAACGAACGGCGACATTCACTTTCACAAAATGCTGGGCACACGCGGCCAATCGATAACGGCATAGGGAGCGTACGCTTAATCACTTCAATCGCTTTTTGATGATCGTTCTGTGCGATGTGATAAAGGTACGATTGGATATCAACGCCCGCTGGACACGCGGTTTTACATGGCGCTTCACAATCGGCGTAATGGTCCGTCATGATGCGGTTGAGTGCTTTTCTGCGGTGCTCGCTTAATTGTTCTGATTGCGTGACCACATTGAGACCACGGTAAACTTCGAGTTCACACGCGCGTTTAGTGCCGCCGCTTTCGACTTCAACCACACACAAGTCACACGGTACTTTTTCATTACTTTTGTTCATTCCGCACAGCGATGGGATCTCGACCCCACACACTTTTGCTGCTTCTAAAAGGGTTAGACCCTCTTCTACAATTCTATATTTTCCATCGATGACAATTTCTATCATGCAACCCCCGCAGCAAAGCAAATCCAAATCTGCACAAGTAAAACCATGCATTCTATAAGGATAATCATTTGTAAGACAAGTTAGTGTGATGTAAAACTTATAAACCACATTTTTCACGTGTCATAAAAAGCCAGGGCTTCTTTCGCTAACTTTCCACACTCGGTGTTTAACAAACGTTTTACTCCCTCGAAAGTGCGAAAACTGTAGGGTTGGACTATTTTGATAATAAGAGTAATAAATGATTGACCTTACCCTTAGGTTAACCTTTAGAATCGAAGGGTTTTCATCATTTTCATCAAACACATGGGAAAGGGTATGCACTTAAAATCGCTGCATACAATCTGGTTAGCTCTCTTCACGACACTAGTGCTATTGGTATCTAGTGTGGCGAACAGTGAGCCGTTGATGAATATTCAAATGATGTCTACTGGCATGGCTCACCATCCTTCTATGATGAGTGACAGCGAACACTGCGGTATGCCTGGCACGATGGACGTCTCCATGACTGACGCTTCTATGTCCGAAGATGGCGATGCAAGAGAAACCAGCATGAACTGTGGTGGAGGCTCCGGCATGGTTCATACCTGCTGTACTGCCGCGTGTACGATAGTTTTCGTCCCCCTACCGAATCCTATCAATAGCCCAATGCCCGTCGTCTATCGCGCAACTATTACTCCTGAAGTTGCTTCCCCAGTCGTACACGTCAGCCGCGACCTGTACCGACCTCCTATAGCCTAAATCCGTCCTAGCATTCGACCCTGCGCGTGTATCGCAGGTTGTTTTAATGCGCCTGAACGATGAGGTAACAAGGCTTTACTGTTCCCGCAATAAAATCCGCACCTCCATCGATCCGGCGAACACTGGATTTAGATTATGGATATCAAACCATACCGCTTAGCTGCACCTATTTTTATGGTGGCTCTGGTCGCTGCGCCAACCTTGGTTAACGCCGCAGGTAAAGAGACGCACGCAGCGCAAAATTCCGCATCAACTGAGCGAGCTTCGACGACCAAGCTTGCCCAACTGATCAACGTCGCTTTGAGTAACGATGGCAATCGTAAGCAATACTCAGCGCAATCTGCTGCCATGCGTGAAACGGGCGTCGCGAGTGCGACCTTGATGGACCCAAAACTAAAAGTAGGTTTTGGTGGCTTGCCTGTCGACAGCTTCAAATTCGATGAAGACCCAATGACCAACATCTCCGTTGGTTTAATGCAACAGTTTGAGCGTGGCTCTACGCTTGATTTACAACAGAAGAAAGCCAATCAACAAGCCGACGGCCTTGGGCTTCAAGTGCATGCTCGTGAGCTTGAGGTAGCCAACAGCATGACTCAACTTTGGTTAGAGCTTGGTTACCAGCAACGCGCTGAGCAAATCTTGCTTGAGAACCGCAAGTTGATGAAGGAGATGGAAAGCTTTATTCAAACCAACTATTCGATTGGTAAGAGTGAAGCGCAAGACCTACTCAACGCTCAATTACAAGTCAGCAAGTTGGATGAGAAACTGCAAGCCAACGCACAAATGCAACGTCGTCTTATCTCTCAACTCTCCGAATGGTTGGGGTCAGATTGGTTGGCAAACGAGCAGGCTCTGCACGCAAGCAATCAACTTAATTGGGACACACTGAACAGCAAACTTGCTGCGAGTCAGAATTCCACCAAGCATTATCAGCAACTCAGCCAACACCCGATGGTTAAGATGGCCGACGTCAGCATTTCTGCCAATAAAACGCAGGTGGAAATTGCTGAGCAAGCCTACAACCCGCAATTTGGCGTCGAAGTAATGTACGCCTACCGCCAAGCCGACAACATGATGGGTGAGCCTGCATCAGACTTGGTTAGCGCTTACCTCACCATGGACATTCCACTGTTCACAGGTGACCGCCAAGATCGCAATCTCGCGGCCGCTCAATACCAAGTTGGTGCGGCACAATCACAAAAGGACACCTTACTAACGCAGATGAATGCCAAGGTGAACACTTTGCTGGTTGATCGCGGCAACTTAACCCAACGCTTAGAACGTTATCAATCCACCTTATTGCCTCAAGCGAAAGCGCGCATTCAAGCCGTTGAGCGGGGTTATCAAAACAACACAGCGCAGTTTAACGATGTGATTTCTGCCACGACTGACGAGTTGGCTCTGCAATTAGAGCAACAACGTCTGCTGACCGATCTCAACATCGCAAACAGCAATTTAGCCACCCTACTCGGTGGTTTCGACTATCAAGTGGCTTCACCGGAAGCTAGCTCTATCTCGACATATTAATTTGTGATTCCCCAAGACCGTTGGGGCTACAGCTAGGCGGCAAACGAGAGAATCCCATGAGCATAGATCTTCTATGTGACTTGGGTGAACGAGAGCAGGCAACAACGCTGTAGCGTCAAATGTGAAGGGGAAAATAAGGTAAAACAATGAAAACATTAAAGATTGCAACCATCGCGCTGATTGTTGGTGGTGCTTTAGGGTTTGGTGCTAATCATTTTCTTACGGGCTCGGCTCACAACATGAGTGCGATGGGTGGCGAATCTGCTGCAAGCTCTAATGATCCGCTTTACTGGGTTGCCCCAATGGATCCGAACTACAAACGCGACAAGCCGGGTAAATCCCCAATGGGCATGGATTTGATTCCGGTTTACGCAGAAGACCTATCCGGTGAACAAGATGCACCAGGTACAGTGACTATTGACCCTTCAGTAGAAAATAACCTCGGGGTTAAAACCGCAAACGCGACACTACAACAGTTGTCACCACGCATCGAAACGGTTGGTTATATTGCCTTTGATGAAAGTCTGTTATGGCAAACCAACGTTCGTGTGGCGGGTTGGGTAGAAAAACTCTACATCAATGCCGTGGGTGAGAAAGTGAAGAAAGGCGATGTGCTGTTCACGCTCTACTCTCCAGAACTGGTTAAAGCACAAGAAGAATTGCTGAATGCGTACCGCACTGGCCGCAAAGGTCTTGTAAAAGGCGCGACCGAACGCTTGGTAACGCTTGGGGTTGACCGTGCTCAAATCAAATCCATTACTCGTAGTGGTAAAGCATCACAAACCATTGAAATCAAAGCTCCTGCTGATGGCGTTATCGCGAGCTTAAACGTGCGTGAAGGTGGCTATTTGTCCCCTGCTCAAGCGGTGATCAGTGCAGGTCCTTTGGACAATGTTTGGGTTGATGCAGAAGTCTTTGAGCGTCAAGCACACTGGATGAAAGCAGGCTCTCAAGCCACGATGACCCTTGACGCGATTCCGGGCAATGAATGGCAAGGTGTCGTGGATTACGTGTACCCAATCCTTGATCCAAAAACACGTACGTTGCGTGTGCGCCTTAAATTCCCTAATCCAGATGGCGCATTGAAGCCAAACATGTTCGCCAATATTGCCTTGCAGCCTGTTACTGACGACGCAGTATTAACGATTCCTAAATCATCTGTTATTCGCTCTGGCGGTATGACTCGCGTTGTTCTGGCTGAGGGCGAAGGCAAATACCGCTCAGCTCGAATTGAAGTTGGCCGCGAAGCTGGCGAACAAATCGAAGTATTACAAGGACTTAAACAAGGCGATAAGATCGTTACGTCATCTCACTTCATGCTCGACTCTGAATCAAGCCAGTCGGCGGATCTGTCTCGCATCAATGGTGTAGAAGCAGCGGCGGAAACAGCATGGGCCAAAGGTGAGATCACAGAAGTAATGAAAGATCACCGCATGCTGACCATCAACCACCAGCCGGTCCCAGAATGGGATTGGCCAGGCATGGTAATGAACTTCACTTTCGCAGATGGTGTTGAAATGGGTGACTTGAAAAAAGGTCAGGCTATCGAATTTGAAATGCAAAAGACGGAGTCCGGTCAGTACCAAATTATCGACTATAAGGCAGACAACAGCGTCATTGCGGCAGAAGTTTGGCTAACTGGTGACATCACAATGTTGATGGCCGACTTTGGCATGATCACCTTAAACCACCTACCCGTTGCAGAATGGAACTGGGATGCAGGCGAGATGAACTTCTCAGTGGGTGAAGACGTTGATCTATCGGGTTTTGAAGAAGGACAGAAAGTTCGGTTTCTAGTTGAAAAACAAGGATCTGACTACGTTCTTAAACAGCTAGTTCCTGCAACATCAGCCGTCGAGGGTTAATTATGATCAATGCTATTATTCGTTGGTCACTGAGCAACCGATTCCTAGTGTTGGTCGCGACCTTAGCCCTTGTATTAGGCGGACTTTACAGTGTAAAGAATACGCCTGTTGATGCGATTCCGGATCTTTCTGATGTGCAAGTGATCATCAAGACAAGCTATCCGGGTCAAGCTCCTCAAGTCGTCGAGGATCAAGTTACTTACCCACTCACCACCGCCATGCTTGCCGTGCCGGGTGCTGAGACAGTTCGTGGCTACTCTTTCTTTGGTGACTCTTACGTTTATATCATTTTCAACGATGATACCGACATGTACTGGGCACGTTCACGCGTGTTGGAGTACTTGAGCCAAGTAGCACCAAAGCTGCCACCGAACGCAAAACCAACCCTAGGTCCTGATGCAACGGGCGTGGGCTGGGTTTACAGCTACGTATTACAAGACAAAACTGGCAAACATGATTTGGCGGATCTTCGCAGCCTGCAAGATTGGTTCTTGAAGTACGAATTGCAAACCGTTGATGGCGTTTCTGAAGTTGCGACCGTGGGCGGTATGGTGAAGCAGTATCAAGTGCAGATTGATCCTGCCAAGCTGCGTGCGTACAACCTCACTTTGCAACAAGTGAACATGGCAATCCAAAACGGCAACCAAGAAACCGGCGCGTCCGTTATCGAAGTTGCGGAAGCCGAACACATGGTTCGTACCACGGGTTACCTAACCAGCATTGAAGACATCAAATCACTGCCTCTCAAAGTCACCGAGAAAGGCACGCCGTTGCTATTAGGTGATATCGCAGACATTAACCTTGGTCCACAAATGCGCCGTGGTATCTCAGAGCTGAATGGCGAAGGTGAAGCGGTAGGTGGTGTTATCGTGATGCGCTTTGGTGAGAACGCCAGTGAAGTGATTGCGAAAGTCAAAGACAAACTCGCAGACCTACAACGCAGCCTACCAGAAGGCGTGGAAATTGTTGCAACCTACGACCGCTCTACCCTTATCGATTCAGCGGTAGAAAACCTATGGAAGAAGCTTGCAGAAGAGTTCATCGTCGTTGCGATTGTGTGTGCGCTGTTCTTGTTCCACATTCGTTCTTCATTGGTTATCGCTCTGAGTCTACCGGTCGGTATTCTCACTGCGTTTATCGTAATGCATTGGCAAGGCATCAATGCCAACATCATGTCCCTTGGTGGTATCGCGATTGCCATCGGTGCCATGGTGGATGGTGCAATCGTGATGATTGAAAACGTTCACAAGCACATTGAACGAACGCCACTGACCGACAAAAACCGCTGGCAAGTAATAGGTAAAGCCGCAGAAGAGGTCGGCGCACCGCTGTTCTTCTCATTGCTGATCATCACTCTTAGCTTCGTACCAGTGTTCGCCTTAGAAGGCCAAGAAGGCAAGATGTTCTCGCCGCTTGCGTTCACTAAGACTTACGCCATGGCAGCGGCAGCAGGTTTGGCAATCACACTCGTGCCTGTTCTTATGGGCTACTTCATTCGCGGTAAGGTGTTACCGGAACACAAAAACCCAGTTAACCGTGGTTTGGTCGCGTTGTATCGCCCGCTGTTGAACATCAGCTTAAAATACCCTAAGACCATGATTGTTATCGCATTAGGTCTAATGGCGTCGGCTTACTACCCAACCAGTAAACTGGGTAGCGAGTTCATCCCTCCGCTGGATGAAGGAGACTTGATGTACATGCCAACAACCTATCCGGGTATCTCAATTGGTAAAGCACGCGAGCTTCTACAACAAACCAACAAGCTGATCAAAACCGTTCCAGAAGTGAAAACCGTATGGGGCAAGATTGGCCGAGCTGAAACTGCAACCGATCCAGCGCCACTCACCATGATTGAAACCGTGATTCAGTTGAAGCCACGCGACCAATGGCGTGAAGGGGTAACAACCGAGTCACTGCGCAAAGAGTTCGACAAGCTGGTTCAGTTCCCTGGTCTTACTAACGCTTGGGTAATGCCGATCAAAACGCGTATCGACATGCTGGCAACGGGTATCAAAACCCCTATCGGCATTAAGATCGCCGGACCCGATCTGAAAGTGATTGAGAAGATCGGCTCTCAGTTGGAGCCAATTCTTAACGACGTACAAGGCACGGCATCGGTTTATGCAGAACGTGTAGCAGGTGGTCGTTATGTCACGATCGACATTAAACGTCGTGCCGCAGCGCGTTATGGCTTAAGCATCAAAGACGTTCAACAAGTGATCTCCACTGCGGTGGGTGGCATGAATGTGGGTGAAACCATTGAAGGCTTGGAGCGTTACCCAATCAACGTTCGTTACCCACAAGACTACCGCGACTCAGTGGTTAAACTGCAAAACCTACCATTGGTGACACCAAATGGCGCTCGTATTGCGCTGGCTGATGTAGCGGACATTCGTTACGAAGACGGCCCTCCGATGATCAAGACGGAAAACGCGCGTCCAAACGGCTGGGTGTTTGTCGATATCGATGGTCGTGACCTTGGCTCTTACGTCGTGGAAGCACAGCAAGTCGTGGCTGATCAATTGGAGCTTCCTGCGGGTTACTCGCTGGCTTGGTCTGGTCAATACGAATACATGGAACGTGCGAAAGATCGCTTGAGTGTCGTGGTACCAATCACCATCGCCATCATTATGCTACTGCTTTACTTCAGCTTCCGTCGTGTCGGCGAAGTAATGATCATCATGCTTACGCTACCACTCGCTATGGTCGGTGGTTTGTGGCTCATGCATATCCTCAACTACAACTTCTCGATTGCCGTCGGGGTCGGCTTTATTGCCCTAGCAGGCGTCGCGGTTGAAATTGGGGTCATCATGCTCGTCTACCTCAACCAAGCATGGCACTACAAAAAGCTGGATGCGGAAGAGAGCCAACAGAAGCTTGAGACGAAAGACCTAACCGATGCCATTCGTGAAGGTGCAGGCCTGCGTGTTCGCCCAGTAATGATGACGGTACTGACGGTCATTATTGGTCTGATTCCGATCATGTACGGCGAAGGTACAGGATCAGAAGTAATGCAACGTATCGCCGCACCAATGATTGGTGGTATGGCATCGGCACTGCTGCTGACGCTGTTGGTGCTTCCAGCCATCTTCAAGCTGTGGAAACAACGTGAGTTGCGTCATAGCAATGCGACTAATCACCAAGCTAGCACACAAGCTAGTGATGTAAACAACAAGGCTTAACCCCTACCTTCCTCTCAAACATGCCGTTTGAGGGGAAGCAACCAAGTTAATAATGAATTAAAACAAGGATATAAAAATGAAAAAGACACTAATCACTCTTGCTCTAGCCCTAACAACAACGACTGCGTTTGCCCAAGTGGATCATTCAAACATGGACCACGCGAACATGGATCATAGCAACATGAAGCATGAAAATATGGACCACGGCAGTATGAAGATGGACCACAGTAAAATGGACCATTCAAACATGATGGATATGCCGGGCATGTCGGCAGTAGGTATGCCAGCAAAAGGGGCAAAGCCAGACAAGGTGGTACACGTTATCTTGGGTGATGACATGACCATCAAGTTCAAAAAAGACGTTAAAATTGAGCCAAACGATGTGGTGCAATTTGTGGTCATGAACACCGGTAAGATCAACCACGAGTTTACGATTGGTTCGGCTAAAGAGCAGCTAGAACATCGCGAAATGATGAAGACAATGAGTGGCGATCACATGCATGACTCAGGCAACGCAGTTACGGTAGAACCAGGTAAAGCGAAGCAATTACTGTGGCACTTCCACGGTGACAACAAGGTTGAGTTCGCGTGCAACATTCCGGGCCATGCAGAATCGGGCATGGTTAAAAAGATTGAACTGTAAGTAATTATCCAACTAGACAAAGGAGCTGATGATTCAGCTCCTTTTATTTCTCTGGATCAAACTATTCGTTAGCTCATGATAAGAAATTCTGAGCCAGTGTCTCACGCTAAGATATTTTTATGACCGAATCACCGACGTAATATATAAGCCAAACTACGGGCCTTGATAGCAACACTCTTCTCCTCATATTGAGACCGTATTAGCGTATTGCAAAGAATCCTACATAAAATAGACATAGATTTAACAGTGTTTAGAGTATTGGCTCGTTATAGTTTACGTGACATCGCTACGGTGCGAACTAAAACTAAAATTGAAGAACACGATCCATGAAAAAGTTATTTTTGTTGGCTGGGCTAATGGTTTGCTCAACCCTAAGTTACGCGTCCCAACTGAATGAGGACATTTCTCTCCTCGAGCAACAAACCTCAAGCAGAATTGGGGTGTCAGTTTGGGATACCCAAGCAGACGAGCGTTGGGACTACCGTGGCGATGAACGCTTCCCACTCATGAGCACATTCAAAACCCTAGCTTGTGCCAAAATGCTAAGTGATATGGACAGCGGTAAGCTAAGTAAGAATGCGACCGCAAAAGTCGATGAGCGCAGTATCGTTGTATGGTCTCCAGTGATGGATAAGCTCGCAGGCCAAAACACACGCATAGAGCACGCGTGTGAAGCCGCTATGTTAATGAGTGATAATACTGCAGCCAACTTGGTATTAAATGAAATTGGCGGCCCTAAAGCCGTAACAATGTTTCTGCGAACAATTGGAGATAAAGCAACGCGCCTAGACAGAATAGAACCTCGCTTGAACGAAGCCACACCAGGCGACAGCCGCGACACAACCACACCTAACGCCATACTAAACACTCTTCGAACTTTGGTCGAAGGCGAAACGTTGTCTTATGAGTCTCGTGTACAATTAAAAATCTGGATGCAGGACAACAAAGTTTCAGACTCGTTAATGCGTTCTGTATTACCAACAGGTTGGTCTATTGCAGACCGTTCTGGTGCGGGTGGTCATGGTTCGCGTGGCATTAACGCGATTATATGGAAGGAAAATCATCGACCTGTTTACATTAGTATTTATGTCACAGAAACCGAGCTCTCACTTCAAGCTAGGGACCAGCTCGTTGCGCAGATAAGTCAGTTGATTTTACAAAAGTACAAAGACAATTAAGTCTCTACTCACCTGACCCCATTTGTATCCTTTTCTAGCCCTTCTCTTCCAGAAGGGCTCATTCTGTACTTCCATCTTAAAAACACCACTTATTGAGTAATGACTTACTTATAAATAGGTATAAGATTTACTTATTTAGGGTGAGTTAACGCCCACATTAAGCAACCAAATGCACACAAACGGCGATAATTAAACCATACTCTTACCAAGAAGCACATTTTCTACAAAATAGCTTCACGTAATTTATTGTTGGTATTTGCAACATTGCCAAGGAGATGTCTATTGAGACTTGAAAGAACTTTTAACCCTGATGACTTATCGATGCAAAACATGGAAAGTCCGATATGTATGCCGATAGGGTTTGTTCACTTTTTAGCTCAATCGGAAACACTACAGCAAGTACTTGATACGGTGGCAGAATGGATAAATCGTATATTTAATTCTGACCGTGCGAGTATCACACTTTATGAAAACAATGATCATCTAAAGGTCTACTCTTTCTCTGGTAGTAAAGCGATTCCCGCTGAATTTTTAGTGCCCATTCATCAAGCGTTTGTTGGCCGAGTGTTCAAAAAGCAACAACTGATGATCTGCGATGATGTTACGCAATCTGATGAGATCGATTGTATGATGCTCGCATCCAATGGTATGGGTACGTGTATGGACGCGCCTTTAATGCACGGTAAAGTCTGCCTAGGAACGCTTAATGTTGCGCATCATCAAACGCACATTTACACAAACGAACAAGCGGCACAGCTTCAGTGCATCGCTAATTGGATTGCTTTAAACATTGCCCTTCATATACAGATTATGAAGATGGAGCACCTCGCCACGACGGATGATCTAACAGGTATTCCAAACCGCAGAGAGTTCATGCGACAAATCGAAAGCCGCCTAAATGAATACCGAACCCAGGGCATTGACTTCCATGTTGCTATTTTAGATCTCGACAATTTTAAAAGCCTCAATGACCGATTTGGTCATGACGCAGGCGATAAATCACTGATCCATGCAGTCAATACTATTAAAAGTCATCTACTTGATTGTGACTTACTTGCCAGAGTTGGCGGTGAAGAGTTTGCCATCGTATTAAGAAGTCGCTCATCACAGCAAGCTCTAGACACATTAGAAACAATTCGTAATGCACTAGAAACGACGACCGTTCAACATTCAGGTTGTGATATGAGCTTCACCGCGAGTATTGGGGTAACTCAAGTCTGTCGTCTCGACGACTCATTTGAACCATTAGTTAAACGCGCCGACTTAGCACTTTACAAGGCAAAAGAAACTGGAAGAAATCGCGTTGAGTTTCATATTGGTGAAGAAAGGTAGAAAAAATAAAAAAAGGTAGCGACTCATTGCGCTACCTTTTATCGATTCTAACCCGCTTAAAATAACTAATACGAACTTTAAGCCAGTTAAAAATAAGAATGAGCAAATTTAATTATGCTTTCTTAAGATCTTTAGCTGGGTAAGTTAGTGTTTTTTCGCCTGCTTTTACATGTGTGTAAAAACCGCCACTGCTTAAACCTGTAACAACCATTTCGCCAAGATCGATACCTTTAGTCGCTACTACTACGTCACCGATTGAAAACATATTGAATACCTTGTTTGTTTAGATTAAGACACTAAGTCGTTGCGCGGTATTTAATACGATATTAGGCAAAGCACCTAATCGAGTTTTTTATCGTAAAGATTAATTTATATTTGTCGTGAATTCTAAGTTTCCACATTGAAAATCACAGGATATTTTCCAAAAAAAGATGCGCTATTCTTGTGAAATACGGTAATATTTTCTAGCATCAAGTGCGGAGGTATTCTCCGCCCTCATTGGAGAAAAATGATGAAGAAAGGCCTAAAAATGCGTGCATTAGAGCGTTCTGATTTGCGCTTTATTCATGAACTGAATAACAACCGAAATATCATGGCCTACTGGTTCGAAGAACCTTACGAGTCTTATGACGAGCTCGAAGAACTTTATCGAAAACATATACATGATGACGCTGAAAGGCGTTTTGTCGTCGAAGATGAAGACGGCATCGTAATTGGCTTAGTTGAGCTGATCGAGATTAACTACATTCACCGCAGCGCGGAATTTCAGATAATCATCGCCCCAGAGCATCAAGGCCGAGGTTATGCGACAGAGATGATTAATCGTGCGTTAGATTACTCATTCTCAATTCTTAATCTACGTAAAATCTACTTATTAGTCGCAGTGGATAACGAAGTCGCTATTCACTTATACAAAAAATGCGGCTTTATCGAAGAAGGTCACCTTGTAGAAGAATACTTTATTAACGGCGCTTACAGCGATGTTAAGCGCATGTATATATTAAAACACCAATACCAGAAAAAGATCGAAGAAAACAACTCAATTCACTAGTTCATTCTATCAAAGTAAAAGCGCAGCTATTTGGGCTGCGTTTTTATTTATTCAAATTGATATTGATATGATAATACGATGCGCTTGTCTGCTTCATCCAAATAGGTGTTGTTGTCCATGACAAACGTCATTACGTTAAAAGAGTGGCGTTTGCTCACGAGGTAACCAAGACCAATACCACCAAAGAAGCCTTTGTAGTTCTCTCCTTCACTGTTTTCTGAGCCGTAAGTGCCCGCTGCGACGGTGGTTGTATATCAATGAAAGGCATTGGCCAATCGCACACAGCGTGGGGGTGTTGTGGAGTCAGTCAGTTGAAATCAGCGTTATTGCTCGCTCACCTCAAGTTCAGTGGGTTTCTTTCGCTTAAACTTCTCGCGCAGAGATTGCATCATCACGAAGAACACTGGCGTCAGTAACGTGCCAACAAACGTAGAGAGAATCATGCCGCCGAATACCGCAAAGCCCAGTGAGTGACGAGATGCCGCACCGGCACCCGATGCAATCACCAACGGGAATACCCCCCAGATGAAGGCGAATGCGGTCATCTGTACTGCTCGGAAACGGATTCGAGCAGCTTCTTTGGCAGCATCAATGATGGATAAGCCCTTTTCTTCTCGCAGAACTTTGGCAAATTCCACGATAAGAATCGCCACTTTGGCGGACATACCGATCAAGATGACCACACCAATCTGTACATACAAATCGAACGGTTGTCCCACCAGCAGTAGCGTACCCATTGCGCCGAGAATCGCGACTGGAACCGCCATCATTACCGCAGCAGGAATGGTCCAACTTTCGTACTGAGCCACCAAGAACAAGTAGGTGAACAGCAAAGACAATGCGAACGCGATTGGTGCCATGTTGCCTGCTTTCATCTCTTGGTAAGTCATGCCTGACCACTCGTACGAGTAACCACTTGGCAAAGATTCCGCAGCCAGTTTTTCAATGGCTTTTACAACATCACCCGAGCTGTAACCTGGCGCTGGCGCACCGTTCACGGTTGCAGAACTGAACATGTTGTAGTTCGACAAGGTATCTGGGCCGAAGATCGGCTTCACTTTCACTAGCGTTGCCAGTGACACCATTTTTCCAGAGCTTGAGCGAACAAACAGATGGTTGATGTCGTCGATATTGTCACGGTATTGCTCTTCTGCTTGCACTTTCACTTGGTACGAACGACCAAACAAGTTGAAGTCAGAAATGTAGGCGCCGCCCAACTGTGCTTGCAGTGTGCTGAAGATTTCATTCAACGGTACGCCCATCGAAATCGCTTTATCGCGATCAATATCGATGTAACGTTGCGGAATATTCGCACGGAAAATCGAGAACGCATGTGCAACTTCAGGCAGTTGGTTGATTTGGGCAACAAAATCAGCGGTTGTTTTTGCCAACTCTTGTGGAGAACGGCCCAAGTTGTCCTGCAGCACAAGGTTGAAACCATCCACCGCACCCATACCTTTGATTGCCGGCGTCGCGAAAACGAACGAAGCGGCATCTGGCGTTGAGTTCAGCATTTGGTTAACTTTATTCATCAATGCGCGTTGGTGTAGCTCAGGGTCTTTACGTTTGCTCCAGTTATCCAGTTTGATGATCAACATGCCCGAGTTTGGAATCGACGCCATGTTAATTACCGAGAAGCCCGCAACCGAAACCACGTTCTCCACACCTTCCATCTGTTTTAGCTCATCAACGTACTTCTTCATTAATGGTGCAGTACGCTGCAATGCTGCTGCGTCTGGCAAACGCATTTCGACCATGAACACGCCTTTATCTTCGTTCGGTACGAAAGAGGAAGGTACGGTCATGAACGCAAATGCCAGCACCGCAATAAGCGCGCCATAAACACCGATACTCAGCACAATACGACGGCTCAAGAAGCCAACTAAACCTTGGTATTTGCGCGTTATTGCTTCAAAACCTCGATTAAACGCACGCAAAGGCGCAATAGGTTGCGAGTGAGTAGATTTCAACATCAACGCACAAAGCGCTGGCGTTAACGTTAATGCGTTGATCGCAGAGATCAGCACCGACACACAGATGGTGACTGCGAACTGGTTGAACATCCGACCAGAAATACCCGGCAATAGCGCAACCGGTACGAATACCGCCAACAAAATAAGCGTTGTTGCCAATACTGGCCCCGTCACTTCTTTCATAGCTTGGATCGTGGCCGGAATCGGGTCTAAATGCTCTTCATGGATAACCCGCTCCACGTTCTCTACCACGATGATCGCATCGTCCACCACGATACCGATGGCGAGGATCAAGCCAAACAACGAGATGGTGTTAATGGTCATGCCCATCACGCCCATGATTGCGAAAGTCGCAATGATGGAAACCGGAATCGCTAAGGTTGGAATGATAGTCGCTCGCCAGTTCTGCAAGAAAACGTACACAACGAAGGTGACAAGAAGTACCGCAATCACCAGCGTCTCGTACACTTCATCAATCGATGTCTCTACGTATTCGGTAGAGTCATACGCGATGTCGTAGACCAAATCATCTGGGAACGATTTCTCGTACTCTTTCATGGCCTCTTTCACGCGTTCCATCACGTCTAGCGCGTTCGCTGTCGGCAACTGGTACAAGGCCAGAACGGCGGCTGGTTCGTTATTCATACGACCATCAGCTTCGTAACCTTGTGCGCCAACTTCGACACGAGCCACATCTTTCAAGCGAATCAAAGAACCTTTCTTGCTCGCACGGATGATGATGTTCTCGAACTCTTCCGCAGAAGTAAGGCGGCCTTTGGTTTGCAAAACATATTGATATTGCTGATCACCTGGAGCTGGCATACCACCGATCTTACCCGCCGCCACTTGGATGTTTTGCGTTTTAATTGCGCCAATAACATCGCTAGCAGAAAGCTTCAAGGTAGCCAGTTTATTTGGGTTCAACCAAATTCGCATTGAGTAGTCTTTCTTACCCAGAAGCGTAATGTCACTCATACCTTCGATACGCTTTAGACGCTCGACAATATTGAGATCCGCGTAGTTAGAAAGGTAGATACTGTCGTGAGACTGTTTCGGAGAACGCAGTGTGATAACGCCCAGCATGTCGGAAGATTTCTTCTTAACCGTCACACCGATTTGGTTTACTTCTTGTGGTAGAGACGACGTCGCCTGTGCCACCAAGTTGTTCACACGAACCTGCGCCATATCGCCATCTGCGCCCACTCGGAAGTAAATACGCAATGTGTATGAGCCATCGTTACCAATCACAGAAGACATGTAAATCATGTCTTCAACGCCGTTGACTTTGGCTTCTATCGGTTGTGCTACGGTCTTTTTAACCACGTCCGCGTTTGCACCCGGATACATGGTGCTCACCGTAATTACCGCTGGAGAGATTTGAGGATACTCAGAAATTGGCAAGACTTTCAGGGCGAGCATACCCATCAATGTCATCGCCAGTGAGATCACCAAAGCAAACTTCGGCCGGTGAATGAAAAATTTACTTAACATCAGTACTCACTCAGCCTTGTTCACTCTGTAGTTCAACGTCTTTCACCGTTGCACCCGGACGCACTTTTTGTAGACCATTGACGATGACTTTTTCGTTAGCCGCCAAGCCAGTCAGCACAGCACGTTTCACACCGTAGGTCTGACCAAGTTCAACGTTACGACGAGACACCACGTGATCATCACCAACCACCATGACGTAGTCACCCGCTTGGTCTTGCTGAACAGCCGCCGATGGGATAAGCAAACCATCAATGGTTTTGTTGCGCAGCTTGATGGTCAAGTTGCCATATTCACCCGGCATAAGCGCGTAAGTTGGGTTATCAAATTGTGCTTCTGCTCGAATTGAGCCTGTTTCTAAATCGATCTTGTTGCCAACGGCGTAGATCTTGCCATCAAGCGGATACAATGAACCGTCTGAAAGCGTCAGTGTTAAATCAACATCCAGTTTGTCATCGTTACGATGAGCCACATCAATGGCACTTCTTACGCGGCGGTAGAGCTTCTCATCCACATCAAAGCCAAAGCGAATTGGGTCGATTTGAGTGATCGAAACAAGAGGAACGAGTTGAATTTTCGAAATACGGTCACCCACTCGGAAGTTGCTGAAACCCACGCGGCCAGAGAAAGGAGCACGCACAGAGCTAAATTCAAGATCGAGCCTTGCTGAAACCAGCGTCGCCTTCGCCTCTTCTACCGAAGCAATCGCTGCGGCTTGCGCGGCAATGGCGTCATCGTATTGCTGCTCACTGATGCTTTTATCTTTGATGAGTTTCTTCACACGTTCTGCATCACGCGTAGTTTGAACGAGTTGTGCTTTTGCTTTTTGCAACGACGCTTTTGCATACGCCAGTGCCGCTTTGTAAGGACGGTCGTCGATTTCAAACAGCAATTGGCCTTTTTCGACCATATCGCCATCTTTAAAATGAATCGCGGTTAATTCGCCACCGACTCGAGGCATAATATCAACGTCATTTACCGCTTCAGTTCGACCGATAAAAGTATGATAAGGAGTGATTTTTGTTTCGGTTAGGGTAACGGTTTCAACAGAGGGTGCTTGGGCAGTTTTCGTTGCGATATCGCCAGTTTTGCATCCTGATAGTAATGCAGAAGATATAGCAATAGATACCAACGCAAATTTATATTTGGCTTTCATGATAAACCTACTTTATGTAGAAAGTGCCCTAGCCTAAATATTTAAATATATGGATAAACGCACTTTCTATTCTGGAAATAAACGAGGGAGTTAGAATTGGTAGTTAAATTCGATACGGTGATCACCATCACCGAAATTAACGTGATCATTCCAGTTTGCAAAGTAACGAATATTTGCGCGAGGATTAATTTGATAAGACAACGCAAACTCATGAGCCAATATATTATCTTCACCTGCATAATAAGTATCTTTATATTGACTAGACCCAGACAACGTATGCATATACATTGGGTTGTAGTTAATCCAGATTTTATCGGTTAATTCAATTTTTGAGTACATACCCACAACAGTGAAAGTACCTGGAATTTCATAACCTTTGTCATCACCACTAAAATCATTAGCAATAGTGACACCCGCACCAGCTAAAGGAAATAGCTGCAACATACCAAACTTAGGTAGACCTTGAATAAAGCTATAAGATGCATCTAATTTATCGTTATCAACGTCGTAGTTTACATCTAATTGACGGCCTAGACCTTTTGCGACTTCTACTTGGAAATTACGTAGTCTGAAAGAGTCAATGCTGTCATCAACGTTGGCATATATTGGATCGTCATTGTCGCGAATGCCAAATAGCTCACCACCAATGCCTTTCATTTCAATGATGTTCATCGCCATGGTACCAGGCTGGCTAGATTGGTAAGTTTGACCGATTTTGATGTTCGCGCCTTTATCAGTAATACCAAAGCCAGCTTGGGTGTATACCGCAAGTGGGTCAGACATATCTTGTAGTTCTTCGTTATTGTTTGTCTGCGCATAGGCAGAAGACGCGAGTTGTAGGGCTGCAACCATAATGGCAACAGACGGTTTCACTAAATTCATAAAACTGTATCCATTTTAATGATTATAAAATTATTCACGTCATGAGGTCATCATAAATAGCAAGCAACACAACTCGCTTTGGATAACATAAATTATCAAAGCAAATTCAATAATGACGAAACATTCGACGTTTTAATTAAAATAAAATAAAGCATCGTAAAAGTTCAATCACCGCTACTTATATCTTATATAACTTGAAATTTGGTAATACCAATGAAGAAGGAAATATTAAAACTTATGAAAATTCAATTATCATTAGAACAAATGATTAATTAATTTTACCATATAAATAGAGAGTGCAATGGATTTAGGTGATCGCGATCAATGTTTCATTTCGATCGTACAACACTCTTCAGATTAATTAGAACATTATAATAATTTAAAAAACCTTAGTTTGATTAGCCTAGCATCAGATTAGAATAGTAGGCCTATAATAAATAAAAAGGGAGTCACTCTCTGTGATTCCCTTTTATTATCGAGCGATAAAGCGCCGATGCGTTTCGATAACTAAAACGCAAACAATTCGCACTATTGCAGTTTCTCTATTCCCATATTGAACAGTGCAAAACTATAAATATCTGCATTTGTCTCAATTATTTTACGCGTTGGTGTGCCTGCACCATGTCCTGCATTGGTTTCGATGCGAATTAAGATCGGATTTGAACCCGCTTGCTTCGATTGCAACTCAGCTGCAAATTTGTATGAGTGAGCAGGAACAACACGGTCATCATGATCACCGGTTGTAATCAATGTTGCTGGGTATTCCACCCCTGCTTTTACATTGTGCACCGGCGAATAACTTTTCAGATATTGGAACATCTCTTTACTTTGCTCTGCCGTGCCGTAGTCATACGCCCAACCAGCACCTGCGGTAAAAGTATGGTAACGCAGCATATCCAATACGCCGACTGCTGGCAGCGCCACTTTAAACAGCTCTGGACGTTGCGTCATAACGGCCCCTACTAACAAGCCACCATTCGAACCACCGTTAATGGCTAACTTGTTTGATGACGTTACCTCTTCATCAATTAGGAATTCAGCCGCAGCAATAAAGTCATCAAACACATTTTGCTTTTGCATTTGAATGCCAGCGTTGTGCCACTCTTTACCATACTCCCCACCGCCACGAATGTTCGCTACCGCGTAGACACCACCAAGCTCCAACCAAGCCGCACGTGTCGGGTTAAAAGATGGTGTGAGGCTGATGTTGAAACCACCATAACCATATAGGATGGTTGGTGCACTGCCGTCCATCGGTGTCCCTTTTTTATAGGTGATGATCATCGGCACTTTTGTTCCGTCTTTTGAGGTGTAAAACACCTGGCGAGAGTCATACAAAGCTGGATCAAATGGCGCTTTAGATTTGTAGTACACCTCGCTATCACCATCTTTGATGTTCAGACGATACGTAGTGCTGGGCATCTTGTAATTGGTGAAAGAATAGTAGACTTCGGTTTCATCTTTTTTACCCGAGAAACCGTATGCGCTGCCAATATCAGGCAATTTGATTTCTCGGATGAGTTTGCCGTTCATGTCGTATTGCTTCACCATCGAGATCGCATCAACAATATAACTCGCAAACAAATTGCCACCCGCGGTAGAAACGCGTAACACATTCTTTGTTTCAGGGATCAAATCTTTCCAGTTTTTGGGCTGCGGCTGACTCGCATCCACCGTCACGACGCGTTTGTTCGGCGCGTTAAGGTTCGTAACCAAGTACAGCTTCGTGCCTTGGTTATCTATCACCCAAGTATCAGAACTGGTGTTATCTAAAATGGTTTTAAGCGGGCTGTTTGGCTTACTCAGATCTTTAAAGAACAGTTTGTTACCCGATGTCGATACGCTGGCTGAGATAAACAAGTAGCGTTCATCATCCGACGTATAGCCGCCAACATAACGGTATTTCTCTTCCTCAAAGCCGCCGAAAATCAGCTGGTCTTCACTTTGCTTCGTTCCAAGTTTATGAAAGTAGAGCTTGTGTTGATCTGTCTTCGCGGAAAGTTCACTCCCCTGTGGCTTGTCATAACTTGAGTAATAGAAACCTTGATTGCCGAGCCAACTGATGCCGCTGAACTTAATATCCACCAGCGTTTCACCGACGGGCTTTTTGGTTTCTGTGTCTAACACAATGACTTTGCGCCAATCGCTACCGCCTTCCGAAATGCTGTATGCGACCAAAGAACCGTCTCGTGAAAAGCTCACTCCCGCTAACGATGTGGTGCCATCCTCACTAAAAGTATTTGGATCGAGGAAAATTTCTGCTTCACCATCACCTAACTGCCGATAAAGCACATCTTGGTTTTGTAACCCGTCATTTTTATAGAAATAAGTGAACTTACCCTCTTTGAACGGTTGGCTTTGCTTTTCGTAGTCCATGAGCTTAGTGATGCGCTCTTCAATCTGCTCGCGGTAAGGGATTTTCGACAGATAATCAAACGTCACTGCATTTTGTGCCTTCACCCATTCTGCGGTTTCTGGGCTGAGATCGTCTTCCAACCAGCGATAAGGATCACTCACTTTTGTACCAAAGTAGTCATCGACAACATCCACTTTTTGTGTGGTTGGATACGTGATGGTTTTCGGGGTTACCTGTTCAACCGACGATTGCGCCGCTTCATTGGCATACGCCACAGACAACACACTTCCGAGTACGAGAGCCGTTGTGAGTGCTAGGGTGTTCTTTTTCATGAAATTCCTTTTTATTTTTCTGTTGTCTTTTTGTGCAATACATCAGAACTCTACTATATATCGACAAAATGAATCTAATTTCATTAAACGAGTTGTGAAAGCCATCCTAACTCCCTCATTTCCTGCGAATTCTACATATCGGTAAGTGGCGGTGTAGAGCTTAGGAGCAATACTTAAGAGCTACGATGGCGTTTACTCTCTTTCGTCTAAGTCAGTTCAATTTGACGCAAAACCCCAGACTCAGAAGCGAAATCTTGGTCGTGACTAATCAGAACAAATCCACCTTTGTATGTCTTTAATGCCTGACTAAGCATTATTTTTGACTCGAGGTCGAGATGGTTATCTGGTTCATCAAGCAGCAGCAAAGGCTGAGAATTTTGGTGGCTGACTATCAGCATCGCGAGCTTCATCTTCTCGCCACCGCTCAGTAGGCGCCCCAACCGAAACACAGCATCTCGACGAAAACCGATCCCGGCCAATAAGGTCCTCGCTTCACTTTCCGTCATCTCTTGGCAGCTCTCCATTACGTTTTCAAGTAACGAAAGATTTGGATTCACTGCGCCAAAATGTTGGTCGAGATAATACAAAGGCGTATTCACTTGCAACTCACCACTCTGCAACGATAACTCGCCAAGCAATGCCTTTAACAAGGTTGATTTTCCGCAGCCATTTTTCCCTTTGAGATGGACTTTGTCGTTCGCAAAAATCTGCAACGTGATAGGTGTAGAATTCCCAAAAGGTAATATACCTTCTTGTATCGACAATACTTTTCGCGAACGGTTCGGATTATCTGTAAGATAAAACTTTTGCGCCTTGAGCTGCTCATGTCGCGATTGCAACGCCTGTTCTTTGGCTTGTAAATGCGCTTGTCTGAGTTGCTCATTCTTATTGCGATTTGAGGCACTGGCGGTCGCGCTATCCTTTTTTCCATCAAGCAAAATTTTGGGCTGACTGCCGTCTTTGCGCAGTTTGTTCCCTTGCGCGGCGCGTTGGTCTGCTTTTTCGCGATTTTTCTGGGCTTGCTCGGCTAACCGTTTTTTCTGTTTATCGACTTGCGCTAACTGCCTCTCGACCGCTTGCAGTTCAGTGCGTTTTTTCTCGGCGTACACATCGTAATTTCCACCAAAAGCCTGTAAACCTAGGCCCGATAGCTCCCAAATTTCCTCCATCTCTCGCAGCAGCTCACGATCGTGACTGATGAGTAAAATCGCGCCGCTGAAATGCGTCATAGACTCTATCAGCCATTGTTTCGCCTCGGTATCGAGGTGATTGGATGGTTCATCGAGAATCAAAAGCTCCGTTTCGTTTTCAAACAACTGCCATAGCTGCAAACGTGCCGACTGACCACCACTGAGCCGAGCACAAGAGAAATCAGGGTCTTGCGGTAATCCCATCGCAGCGAGCTGCTGTTTGAGTTTTAATTCAATATCCCACTGCTCGCCAACCAGTTCGAACCAATGTTCAGAAACATCACCTTGTTCAATCTGCTTTAAAGCATGCAAGACCGCATCTTTGCCCAGAAACTGGGCGATCGATTGCTGACCTGAAAGCAGATCAGACGGCTGCTGGCGATACATCATGAAAGAAGAGGGAGCAGTCACAACACCGCTGGCAGGCTGAGTTTCTCCCGCTAAAATGGAAGCCAAAAGCGACTTGCCGATGCCATTGCGCCCAACCAAACCAACACGTCGTTTAGTCATGGAACAAGAAATAGACTGGAATAGCGTATCGCCATTATCAAACTGATGGCTAACATTAAAAGCTTGTAAAACTGGCATAATTTGCCTCCTGTATGACAGGGACAACAGCCGTAGCTATGATTTGAAATTGCAACAAAACGCGTGCACAAACGCATTAAGCTCTATGTAAAGCTCGACGATATACGTCAAATCAAAAAGTCGTCTTGTTGCAAAGAAATATCGGAAAGTGAGCTACGCCTACTAACCCTGCAGATCCAAAAAATAAGTAAAAATATGGATGACAGGTTTAGTTCTTCATGTTGGCGTAATCTCCTAGAGAAATGATGCGCAGAGTGTAGCCGCTTTTTTGTTCAAAAAGCAAGCTTTCTAACCAAATGTGAACAAAAAGAAAGTTTCACAGTAAGTTGTTATATCACATTAACTTTTTAACAAGTCTTTGAACAATTTCGAGATCTTAGCAACACAATTTTTGTCCAAGCCATACTATGCTTAGGGTAAAGATAATCCACATAAGGGCGTGGTTATGAAATACAAACATATCCTTGTTGCACTCGAACTGTCAGATGAAAGCACCGTGCTTATCGACAGAGCGGTATCAATGGCAAACTATCTCGACTCCGATATCTCCTTTATTCATATTGATGGTACGCACGGAGAAATCTATCGTGAGCTTGTAGACATTAAAGAAAACCCGGATCAAAGGCCGTTGAATGAGCATTCAATGGGATGTTTAAAGACATTTAGTGATTACATGGATTACCCACTTAAACATTTCTTCGTAGGTACTGGCGACTTGGCTGATAAATTAGAGGTCACCATTAAAGAGCAAGAAGTGGATCTTCTGATTTGTGGCCACCACCAAGATTTCTGGAGCAAGATTATTTCTTACTCCAGACACTTAATTAACAAGTCACCGGTGGATATTCTAGTCGTCCCTATTCATGATTAGTAAAACGTAACGCTTCCCAAAACCACCAATTTATTTGGTGGTTTTTTATTGATATTGAAACAGCTTAAACAGTTTTCCAAACTAGCTTGGCGATCATTTATGAGTTACATTTTCTAACCAACCCGCGCTCCTACTGGGCATGGTTACTTAGATAGCAAGGATCCCTATGGCAAATAAAAAAGTACTCATTCTCTTTGCTCATCCTTCCCAGCATCGTTCAGAAGTGAATACTCCACTTTTCAAAGAAGCTCAAAAAATTGAAGGCGTGACATGTGTTGATCTCTATGGCGAATACCCTCGTTTCGATATTAATATCGACCGTGAGCAGCAACGCTTACGTGAACATGACGTGGTGATTTTCCAATTCCCACTATATTGGTATTCAACGCCTGCGATTTTAAAAGAGTGGCAAGATCTGGTTTTGGAATATGGCTTTGCTTACGGTACAGATGGCACAGCACTGCAAGGCAAGACCATGCTTTGTGTGCTGTCTGCAGGGGGTAAAGAAGAAGCTTATAAGGCAGAGGGCTACAACCACTTTACGATTCGTCAACTGCTTGCGCCTATTGAACAAATGTCCGCACTGACAGGCATGAACTACATTGCCCCTCTCGCGATGTTTGGTGCACGTACAGCAGATGAAGAAGGGCGAATCCCTCGTCATGTTGAGCGGTACAAGAGCCTGCTAACAGCTTTAGTCGAAGATAGGTTGGATGTTGAAGCTGCGGCGTCATTAATCAAGCTTAACAGCGCATTGCCAGAGCTCATTAAGGAGGCTTCATGACAGGAATATTCTTACAAGCCTTCGTATATTTGATTGCTGCTGTAATTGCAGTCCCACTTGCTAAGCGTTTGGGACTTGGGTCCGTTTTAGGCTATCTCATCGCAGGTGTGGTCATTGGCCCAATTATCGGTTTAGTCGGTGAAGAAACAACAACAATCCAGCACTTTGCCGAGTTTGGCGTGGTGATGATGCTGTTTCTCGTTGGCTTAGAGCTCGAACCCAAAATGTTGTGGGCGATGCGCAATCGCTTAATGGGCTTAGGAGGTCTGCAAGTCGGCGGTACCGTCGCAGCGATTATGGGTATTGCCTTGTACTTTGACCAGCCTTGGACCATAGCCTTAGCCATAGGTTTGATCTTCGCCCTCTCTTCTACTGCGATTGTTTTGCAAACTTTTAGCGAAAAAGGATTAACGAAGACGGAAGGTGGACAAAACGCTTTCTCCGTGTTGCTTTTTCAAGATATTGCAGTGATACCAATGTTGGCGTTCATTCCTCTATTGGCCTTACCTGAATTAATTGAACAGGCACAGTCCGCGGCTCAAGCAGCCGCAGCGCACCATGAAGAATTAAGCCTCGTTGCGGGGTTGCCTGGCTGGGCATACGGCATCGTAATCACAGCATCGATTGCAATCGTCGTCGTTGGTGGACACTTTTTAAGTCGACCTCTGCTCAATTATGTGGCTAGCTCTGGTTTGCGAGAAATCTTTACCGCAACTGCACTCATGCTTGTCATTGGTATCGCTGCACTGATGAGTTTAGTGGGCTTATCTCCTGCCTTAGGAACCTTCTTGGCTGGCGTTGTATTGGCGAACAGTGAATTCCGCCACGAGTTAGAATCCAATATCGAACCATTTAAAGGCCTATTGTTAGGTCTGTTCTTTATTACCGTTGGCGCAGGGATCAACTTCTCGGTCCTTTTTGGTGATTTCTGGTTGGTCATGGCATTGACCATTGGCGTGATGGTTTTGAAAGCCTTGGTGCTGTTTATTCTTGCACTGATATTTAGGGTGAAAGGAAGCAACCGCTGGCTGTTTACCCTAAGCTTGGCTCAAGCAGGTGAATTCGGCTTTGTGCTTCTAAGCTTTTCAGTGCAAAACCACGTCATCCCATTTGAACTTTCACAAACTCTTGCGTTAGTGGTTGCGATTTCGATGTTCCTGACACCAGGTTTGTTTATTCTGTTTGATAGAGTGATTCTGCCGCGCTTTGAAAGCCAGTCAAATGAACGCGAAAGCGATACGATTGAGGAAACAGGCACGGTGATCATCGCCGGCATCGGCCGCTTTGGACAAATAGTGAATCGCCTATTGGTATCAAACGGCGTGACTACCGTGGTACTTGACCATCAATCTGACCAAGTCGATAACATGCGCCAGATTGGCACTCGCGCCTATTTTGGCGACGCGACTCGACCAGATATGCTACATACAGCCGGCATTGAGCACGCCGCTGCGTTGGTTGTGGCGATTGATAACCAAGAATCGAGTGTAGAACTGGTGAAGTACGTTAAGCACACGTACCCAAAAGTAACAGTGATTGCACGTGCCTTTGACCGTGGACATGGCTATCTTTTGCGTCAAGCGGGGGCTGATATTATTGAATCAGAGACCTACCATTCTGCATTGGAGATGGGCGGTCACACAATGAAAGCCCTTGGCATTCACCCCTTCTTTGTTGAACAACAGAAGGCGACATATAAGCGTGTTGAAGCACGTAAGTCAGAAATACTTTACAAAGCTTGGGAAGATGATTCTGAAGGTGAACGCTATGACAACAATTTCCGACAACTGTTTATTCAGTTAGAGGAGAAAATGGCGGAAGAGATGCAAAAAGATCGTCATGACAAACTATCGCGGTCAGAACGTGGTTGGACACCGCCACCTAAAGGTTACGCCGATGACTTTAATGAAGATAACGTCCAAGAGCTAACACCACCAAGAGAAGAGTCTATCCAACGATAACGCACTCCATATTAAAAACCTCCCGCTTGGGAGGTTTTTATTTTTTCAGTACAGAGCCACACGCCGTGCAGGATAAAATGATCTTCTCGATATTACATAAGATCATTCATTAAAATCTCATACTCTTCGTTTGCTTCTTCCACTAAATGAGAAAGCTCTAACGCATCAGTAACTGCAAGATTGAACTGCCACGGAGTTGTGTCTTCTTTACCACAGATTCGAGTTTCACACCCACGACTCTCAAAAGACAAATCATCAAACTCTGTGGTGTAGCGCTCTTGAAGTTCAACAATCTCAACTTCTAATTTACCAACAGGGTTAACTTTAACGTGGGCATGTAACTCCGAACTGTTAGACAAACAATAATCTCTATGAACCGCAATCATGGCCGCCTCCTTGGTCTGCCAACTGACAACTCAACATTGAGTGTAGACGAGGGATTTTGAACGTGGCGTGAAATAATAATGAAGATTGATCTGTCTCATTAGAACAGACAATTGTTGTCATGAAGGCATGAGCCAGTATGAATCTCATCTGATTTAAATTGTTCTGAGATCGTAATAGTTGGCATTTACTGAGACTTTCCCTATTATCGAAACAAAATTACTGTGGTCATTCTTTAGAGGTCAGTATGGAGCTTGAAGCCGTTGCTAAAGCACTAAAAGAGTTAGGGCATCCGACTCGTTTAAGTATTTACAAAGAAGTCGTCAAAGCGGGATACAAAGGTATCGCGGTAGGCGGCGTACAAGAAAAGCTTGGCATTCCAGCATCCACTCTCTCTCATCATATCTCGAGCCTTGCTTCAGCTGGTCTTCTCACCCAGCGCCGCGAGGGTAGAACCCTTTTTTGTGTTGCAGAGTATCAGTGCTTAGATGACGTAATTGGTTTTTTAAAAGCAGAATGTTGCGTTAACGAGTGCTCATAAATTTCTAGCAAAAACGAGAGAGTTTGAGTTTCTATTGAACTTCAGCAGAACGTGAATGACGATGAAAAACATACACACCGAAGTTGCTAAGCTCGGTGTGTACATCTTCTAGTTCGCGACAAGTAACATCGACGACTTAGATGGTACGATTAACTTACCGTCAGTTGGAATGATTTGTTCTGTCATCAAATCAACCCAATTGCCATCGATTTTTAATGTCAAAGACTGTTGACGCTGTGATTTATTAAGCACCACAATACCTTTGTCACCTCGCTTAAGTACGAGCATGTCATCGTTACCTTCAAGAACACTCATCGGCTCGCCATGCGTCATATTATGGAACTGGATCATTTTTGCCATTCTCGGGTCGCTCCATGCACCTTGCCATCTTGGCTGACCATTTTTACCTTTAATACCGCTGGTGTTTAAGTCGGTATAAATCAACGGCACACCACCATCTCGGCCTAGAATATAGGCATAAGCTAACCATTCGTTTTCCTCGTCCATGATGAGATCAAGAAAGACATCATTGTTAGGAATATCATGTGTGATAGCAAATGTAATCGCACGACCGGGGGACAGAGCCTGACCAAAACAATAGGGATCAATCAGAGACTTGAAGCTGCCCTTTTTAGCAAACGCCTTAAACATGGTTGAGAACAAAGGGAAATCGTACGCACCTAGGCGAGTTTCCTGTAGATACGGCTCAAGAAACAGCTGATACTCTTCTTCCGTCGCACCGCCATCGGTAATAATTTCACCAAATATATGCACATCCCGCGTGATATCGTCTGTCCAAACACGCTTAAGATGCTCTAACGTCATGTGTTTCGCAGCGTCAATACGAAAACCTTTCACACCAATAGCTTTCAGCGCCTTTAGGTACGCTCGCTGCTGCTCAACAACATGGTCACAAACACGAAGAGTTGGCAAGCCAGGATCGGTTGGCCCACCTGTGATACGTCCGTTTTGAACCTGCCACTTATCTTTCCAGTCTTTGATGCCGAATGCTTCAACAAAGTCCTCTTCATCAAAAAGTGGTTGAGATAGATCGCCAAACAACGCTAGCGACTGATATTTCTGCTTGTTGTTCTGGTATTCCTCCAAGACCTCTTGTCTTGGGTACTGAAGGTCTCTGCGAAGGTGGGCCTCATTTGCCATATGGTTAAACACTACGTCGGTATAAACCCACACACCAACTTGCTCCAGTTCACGAACCATATGAATAAAATCTTTGGTATCACCCAAGGCATTATCGATAACACGATAATCTTGTGGTTGATAACGCTGCCACCAGCGCTCATCGTGTGCGCTTTTCATTGGTGGCGAAACCAACACAGAGCCATAACCAAGCTTGCGGATTTCTTTTGCTCGTTGGGCAATGTCAGCATACTTCCAATCAAACGCATGTAAGATAACGTTTGCACCGAATGATTGTGTTTCCTGTGAGCCACTCATGTTGTTCTCCTGCTCGTTTCCACTCACGATTACTTGTTTGCATTTTTTTGTGAGTGAATTCAATAATCGAAATTATAAAAGCTATTCATCAGAGGCACTCACCCTTTTAGCACTAACTCAAGGCTGAAATCGAAGGCGTAGCGACTCATCCATTGCACAGCGATAAATCGTTCTGAGTGAATAACGGGCACACAACATACAACCCAAATAGCCCAACACAAACCTAAAATATTGTTTTAATTAGCAAAAACTTCAATTAAAAAAGATAGAACATAAGACCTATGTACGCCCTAAAATAGGCCCAAAGGATAAAAATAGCCAAGCCAACCCGTTGAGTAATCAATTGTTAATAAAACGAAACTGGCAGGTGGATCACGTTTGGCGCGTTTCAAAAACCCAGTAAATCACCATACCTAGCGTTAAAAGACTAAAGATTTCTGTTTGTATCTGTCCCGAAATGACTTCAAAATGCGAAACTTAGCTTATCTCTATGGGGTATGCTCTACCTTGGAGGATAATAATGAATATCAAAGAATTTTCTGACCTCGTCGGGCTATCTGCTCATACACTTCGATACTATGAAAAAATCGGTTTACTTAAACATGTCCATAGAAACGCGAGTGGACATCGAATGTATAGTTCGAAAGATCTAAACTGGATAAGCTTTGTTAAACGTTTAAAAGAAACTGCAATGCCACTTGAAGAGATTCTAGAATATGCCAAATTAAGGGAAGTCGGCTCTCAATCTGTACCACAACGTCAAGCCCTGTTAGAACGCCACCAAGAAAACCTCAAACGCCACATTGAGCAACAGAAAAAGCACTTATCGGCTCTAGAAGAAAAAATTGCCTTGTATAAAAAGCGGAAAAGTTCGTTGACTTAGAGTTAACTCTAACGATTAAGGTGTGTTTACGTTTATTCACTAGGAACATACCGATGGAACAATCACGCTTTAACAAAGGATTAGAACTACTCTCTCAAATTGATGGTGACGCTGGTCATAATGTCATCGAAAGCTTACAAGATATTTGTCCAGATTTAGCTCAGTACACCATTGAGTATCCGTTTGGCGATATTTATGCTCGCCCGGGCTTAGACCTAAAATCGAGAGAAATCGCAACCGTCGCCGCGCTAACGGCAATGGGGAATTGCGCGCCGCAACTAAAAGTGCACTTAAATGCAGCGCTGAATGTAGGCTGTAGCGAGGATGAGATTAAAGAGATCATTTTGCAGATGTCCGTCTACGCAGGTTTTCCCGCGGCATTAAACGGCATGTTTGCATTCAAAGAAGTGCTAGCGGAAAGAGCAGAGTAATAACGACGTTGAAATCAATTTAACCGCAATTAAAAACGGCCCTTGGGGTTCGGGCCGTGATTAAAACAACGAGTGAATTAGCGCTCAGGAGTTTCAAGCAGTTTAACCGCGCAATCTACCGCGTTGTTAATGCCTTGACTGCTCTCCAACTTGCCTGAACTTGCAGGACCAAGGGCACAAGAATACAAAGCCAGCTGCTTATCGAACGGCAGATCCAACTGTTCATAGAGATTTTGTCGGATTCTTGCATGTTGTTCTGGTTCTTGGTTAGCAAGGCTAATCAACGTTTCATAAATAAGCGTTTTCATGTCTTTCCCTTTTCACTTTATTGCACGGGGTGCATATATATTGTATCCATTTGGGAAGCACAAATCAGAAGCTAGGTCACAGAACGCGTCGCTAAAAAAGTTTATGTGCGCGGTAAATTGCAATACAAACCTAAAGCCGTTTAGAAAAAGGGCAACTGATAACTCGATAGATCAGCCGATTAACTAGCATTCGCCGCTGTTTGTTTATAATCGTGTCCGATATAAACAAAAACGTCGCTGTATCAGCGACGTTTTATCTCGACTTTAGTTAATCGAACCTGTTTAGTTGAAGTGCACTAGCATTTCAACGTCATCGCCTTGCTCTGGAGCCTGAAGAGCGAAGTGCACGTACCCTGCTTCAGTAACAGGAATCGCAAGGTATTCATTGCTGCCTGCATAGTTGGACGCATACTCGTGCTGCTCTACTGTAGGCCAATGCTCCCTACTCGCGTATAGATCGACATTACCAGTTTGAGAGTGAGCCGTTAGCCATACACGAACCTCTTCAACACCTTCAGGCACATAAACTGCTGCATAACGCTGCTTGTGAACGGTAAGCATTTTGGCTTCACCAGACTCTAATACCACAGGTGCTAAATCATCTTGCACTTGGGTTGGCGGTGTTTGCGCTTCCACTTCTAACGCAGCCACAAGATTCACTGAGTCATAGCTATCACGTCCAGTTAAGCTGATGTAGTAACGACCCGCTTTAACGTAACCATCTTGCTCTGGTTCAAACACAATCTCTTCATTGCTGCCATCAGCATATTGACTCATTTCGAAATCATAGTAATGCGCGACTTTGTTGTAGCTCATGTAAAGATCCGCATCACCCGCACCCTCAATAGATACATTGAAGTTAACGGTGTTGGCTGGAACATCAACGTAGAACAGTTTTTCGCTGTATGCTTCGCCACTGAGCTGAAGGCTTTGGTTCGCCGTCAATTCAGTCACTTGTGCTTCAGGGCTTGTTGGTTCTGTTGGCTCTTCTGGGTCTGTATCAGGTTGCTCAGGTTCCACTTTTAATGTGTCCAACCAACGTTCAAACTCAGCATCGTATTGTTGACCTAAAGACGTCACCTGCTGTGCCCATTGTTCGAACTGGCCAGAGCGCGACAATGCCAACAAGCTTTCGACGTCTTGTGGATGATTTTCTAACATGAATCGAACAGCTAGATAACCCCAACGATAGATACGATTGGTATCGTGAGAGTACGTGGTATCAAACACAGTGGAAAGGCTCAGTTTACCATCTGCAATCAGCTCAATCGCAGCTTGGTAACCTTGCTTGTAATGCATGTATTCAGCAAAACCTTCTAGCCACCAAACAATATGACCATGAGCCAAGTTATCGCTGAACGAACCGTATTGGTTAAATCGTGCATCTAAATAGTGCGTGTATTCATGTTCTAGGTTCAAGATAGAGAGATCTTCACCATTCGCGTAGCGATAAGCGACGAAACGCGCAGTATTGTCCGCTTTTGAAGGGTCACCTTCTAGGTACTGACCACCGTTGTCCGTTGTATTACCAAATAGGAATGAAGAGTAATCAACGTAACTAGTGTTACTCGCGAATACCGCCACTTCAACACGATCATTCAAATCATCAGCGACAGGTTGATTACCCGTATTCGCAACTCGATGGAAGTCGGCTTCTTTTGCCGCTAGCACTTCACACGCTTTCGCTGCTTGAGCATCGGTCAGATCCTCAGAGCGAATAATGGCAGGTCCCTGACATTCAAAACGATTTGGCATTACACGTGCAGCTAAATCTTGCTTGGCTTGCTCAATATTCAGACCATTTAGGCCTTCTGGTGCGTAGTAGCTCATCATTTCAACGGCAGCAAGCCATAGTTTGTCATGCTCACTACCCAGTGGATAACGCTGCATCACCTGTTGCATTACTGCCAATGCTTTGCGTTTGGTCTCCTGATCTGGGCTCGCGAGCAAACGACCAGTTTCACGTAATGCATTGAAAACGATAAAGCTTGCATCCGTATCTAATGCCCAAGCATTATCAGATGCGAATTTCACCAACGTATCAATATGGTGTGTATTGTTTGCCATGTATCGGTAGAACGCATCGTTCGCCGCATGGCCTGCCATAGAGCGGAACAAGTTGTTTAAACCATCGACCCATTGCGTGTCCTGCGCGGTTTCACGATTAAAGTGCATCAACGCGGCCATCATGCTATCCATGGTCAGCGGCAACTGCTTAACGTTATCAACCATCAAAGTCAGGCTCTTCATTGCACCAACTTGTTCACGACCTTGATCCAAAGCATGAGGGTTGTTTAGGAATAGGTTCGTCGACTGAGCAAAACGCTGACTCAACGCTTGCGAAAACTCAGGTGTACCAGTACCAGCGTTGTAGCGAACGTAGTAGGCCGCTCGAATAAATTCGCCTAGGTTCTCTAGAATACGAGCTTGATCTGCTTCACCACGATAGCGAGCGATTTCTTGATCCAGCGCGACTTGGATACGGCTTAGGCTCGCTTCACTATAGATATCATTCAGCGTTTCTGAAGGTGCTGAAAACCAAGCGTGGTAGCAATCATACTCAGCACCAGAAACGGCAGTAGCCAGATCTCGCGATTGTTGTAAATCAGCAACAGCACACTGATTTTGTGCAAAAGAGAAGCCAGACACACTCGCTAGCATACAAGCAAGCGCCAAACGATGGCGCGGGAAAAAACGGATATGAGACATAACAACACTCATTGATTATTAACATACATTGAGTGGGGGTTTATATTCTTTACAGCTCAAACAGTGAAATCAGTGTCATAAAATTTATGAAACCGCTCCCAAAAATAGGTCTTTTACTCTAATTAAATGGGAGCAGTCCCACTCCAAAAAAACTCACAATTATCAATAAAAACATTAATTTACCTTTTTCTAAATAACGACTTTATGAGGAAAATTGCCCTTAAACGCCCCCCTTAACTCTTCCAGATAGAGTTCACGACAATCAAAGGTTCTAAATTAAATTTTGATGCTTGATACCATCTATTTTTATTTGTGACTCATTCCCAATAAGTCATAGAGTGCATATCAAAAGGTTGGCATTAATGGTAAATTCTCCGCCAAATCAAACACATTTACTCCTCCAGTCATTGATGAGTGAATAAAGCAGATATTTGGCTAGGGATAATACATGTCACTTTGGGGATTTTGGGGAGCGGGGATTGCCTACTTCATGACAACGTTTGCCTTTGTTTTTGGCGGCATTTTTTGGTTATGTTCTGAAGGTAATACATTAAGAGAAACAAAGCGCCAATCATCAATAATGTCCGGGGTTATTGCTTGTACTATTGGAACTTGGGTGCTTGCTTTTGGTGTTTACGTTTACGGTTACTTTTGGGATAACTCTTCTCACTATTATTTTTATTTGCTCGCTCCATGGGGACTTGCCATTTTTGGGGTAAAACTTCGTAACCGCTGGGTTAAGCAATACGCGCGTGTAAAACACGCAAAAGAAGAACAGTGGCAAAAGCACTGGCGAGAATTATTAGGGGAAGATACTGAAGAGCTTCCACCATATACACATGATTACGAGCTCTACTCGGGCATTTGGCAAGCCAATGAAGCGCTTCAAGAACAGTGTTTTGCAGCCCTTCCTCACGGGAAAGCAGTCTACGAGAGAGTGAAAGCCTTCCAAACGATGGCCTCCCCCGCTGGTGACATAAACAATCAAGTTTTGCTGAGTAAACTCGATCAACTAGAGGATGAAATCATTCAAGTTCTTGAGCAACACTCGCAAAAGAAAGTAAGCATTGAAACTGGCGCAGGTACTTTACACAAAGAGTCAAAACGCAATGTTTATCACCATGAGAATGGCCCAACAGAAGAGCAACTGTACGACTCAATCAACCTCCAACATGATTTGGATCGAGAGCTACGCAACATTATCTATGATCGGCTCGGTTACGATGGCGAAGATGAGTACTTTTTCCTCCAAGCGCCACTCGAAGAGCTTACCGAGAATGAAACCGCAATCAACTGGATGCTCTGGGGGTTAGTAAGCAACCATTTTGCTGTTGACCCATACCAAACGGCGTTGGATCTCAGCCTAATGAATGCGGAACCAAGATGGGGGCAAAATGAACGGTTTGTAATGATTACGGCTCAATAAACGCAAGTACTAAGTCTAATTTTAATACAACCTATTCTGAGACCACCCTCGCGTTGGTTAACTTAGCCAGTAAGCGGCCAACGCGATCGCGCATTTCACGTCTATCGACAATCATATCTAGCGCACCATGCGCTAGTAAAAATTCACTTCGCTGAAACTCGTCTGGTAACTTTTCACGTACCGTTTGCTCAATGACCCGTCTTCCCGCAAAGCCAATACTTGCTTTAGGTTCACCAATATTGATGTCTCCTAACATGGCTAAACTCGCCGAGACGCCACCATAAGTTTGGTCCGTCAATACTGAGATATAGGGTAATCTGTGCTCAGATAAGTGGTTTAACGCGGCGCTGGTTTTTGACATTTGCATTAGTGCCACCAAAGACTCTTGCATGCGCGCCCCTCCGCAAGCGGAAAAACATACTAACCCAGATTTTGTATTAATTGCGCTTTCAACTGCTCGGACAAACTTCTCGCCAACCACTGCGCCCATCGAGCCTGCCATGAAAGAGAATTCGAATGCACACGCAACAACAGGCAGCCCCAATAACTTGCCCTCCATCACCACCAACGCATCTTTTTCTCCAGTCGTTTTCTGTGCTAAAGCTATTCGCTCTTTATATCGCTTTAAGTCTTTAAAACCCAAAATATCTTGTGGCTCCAACTCACTTGCCAACTCTTGTTGTGTTCCATGGTCCAGAAAAGAGATCAACCTTTGACGCGCAGCCATTCTCATGTGATATGAGCATTTAGGGCATACTTCCAAATTTTCTTTTAACGCGGCACGATAAAGTATTTGTTCACACTCAGGACACTTTGTCCAAACGCCCTCAGGGATAGACGCTTTGCGCGAACCTATTATATTTTTATTCTCAAATAACCGTTCTAACCAGCTCATAAATTCACCACTATTGATTACGTTCTAGCGCGATATCTCGTTGTTTGTTCGCTTAAACTTGTAAATAAAATTGTATGTAACTTAGTACAGGGATAAAGTGCGATATGCTGGCTTGATAATCCAATAAAGTGGGATAATGAAATGTTTGATAGCGTTGACCAAATCTGGTTAAAAAGTTTTCACTGTGTTTATGAGAACAACAGCTTTAAGCGAGCCGCTGAGTGTTTGAATATACCAACATCAAATATCAGCCGACACATTGCCCTGCTTGAAGAAAAGTTAAACATTAGGTTGTTCAATAGAACAACAAGGCGAATGACGCCTACCGAGGCTGGAGAAGAGCTCTATAGCAGCACTCGTCCGTTATTGGAGCAACTCAACGCCGCACTAGAA
This sequence comes from Vibrio sp. Vb1980, assembly GCF_033338615.1. NCBI lineage: Bacteria > Pseudomonadati > Pseudomonadota > Gammaproteobacteria > Vibrionales > Vibrionaceae > Vibrio > Vibrio sp. Vb1980. The sequence goes on along the minus strand of NZ_JAWOSZ010000001.1, from coordinate 582,979 downwards.
ACGGTAACGCGCCACTCGCACACGGTAACAGGGGAACTGCGAACTCTTATGCCAGACACACCTGTACTGGCCAAAGCGGTTGTCACCTTTTGCACGCAATACCCGTCAATCTCTTTGTCTTGCGATACAACGCTAAACCCTAAAGATGATGTTATTGACAGCTTTGATGTCATTTTGAGTTTTCATAGAGGGACTTTGTCAGACAGTAACTGGGTGGCGAGAGAGATAAAACGCTGGCCCAGTGCCATTTTAGCCGCGCCTCAACTAATTGAGAAATACGCCCCCCCTTACAAAATTACGGATCTAAGTCATGTTCCCTGCATCACGACGCTTACCGCAGTAAATGGTGCACCATGGGTATTCAGAAACCCTGCTGGGGGCCATATTACTCAAACTGTGCAATCTTCATTCAAAGTAAACAGCGGTCATCTCGCCAGATATGGCGCGTTATCAGGGCTTGGATACGCAATATTGCCAATTGAGTCATGCCAAAATGAGATCAAAAATGGTGAGCTAGAAATCGTCACTCTAGAGTACGAACCTGAGGATTTAGTGCTTTACGCCTTTTACTCGTCAAGAAAACATGTAGCTAAGAAAATATCTATGTTTGTTGAACATTTAAAGCAAAACGCAAAACTTAACGCCTAGCTAAGCTTTACTCAACTAATTTATCGTATTCTGTTTTATCGTCTAGAAAGGACAAACACCGCTAAGCGATTTGAGACTCGATTTTTTCAAATAAAAAAGCCAGCAATTAACATTTACTGGCTTTTATTAAAGAGGGTCAGTTGGCGTTTAGATTCTAAACGCTCCTACGTGACGATCGAGTGTTCGCGATAGCTCCGCGAGTTGTTGACTTGATTCTTCTAGTTGCTCACTCGCTGTTAGCGCACTTTTCACTGAGTGGCTGACGGTATCCATGTTCATATTAATTTCGTTTGCTACCGTTGATTGCTGTTCTGTTGCGGTTGCTACTTGAGTATTGATATCTGAAATAGTCGTCACTTGTGCAGCTATTGCTTCTAAAGCCTGTCGAGCTAACTCAGTTTCTGCCGTTCCTTCTTCAATAAGAGTCTTACTATTACTCATTGAATTCACCGCACTTTGAGCTTCAGTTTGTAGCTGGTGAATCATATTGTCAATTTCATCGGTAGAATGAGCCGTTTTAGTCGCTAGGTTGCGAACTTCATCAGCGACTACTGCAAAACCTCGGCCGGCATCACCAGCGCGTGCCGCTTCGATAGCCGCATTGAGAGCCAATAGATTGGTTTGCTCCGAAATACCTCTAATCACCTCTAGAATACTACCAATCGACTGAGTATTTTCAGCAAGACTCACGATAATGTTGGAAGTGCTGTTCATCTCGTTTTCAAGATTAGTCATCGCCGTTTTGGTTCTTTCTAGCGTCGTGTAGCCATCTTGCGCTTCATTACTTGCTGCACTCGCAGCATTTGCCGCTCCGGCAGCATTGGAGGCAATTTCATTGACCGTCGCAATCATTTCGTTCATGGATGTGACAACCAGCATGGTTTGCTCGTTCTGCTCTTGCCCTCTTGTGAGCGCTTGTTGAGATTGCCCACGCAAAGCGACAGCTGAACTATTAAGCTCCACACCAGTATTTACAACTTGTGTAATAATCTCATGTACTTTCCCAACAAAAACGTTGAAAGCAGAAGAAATTTGCGCGACTTCGTCATTACCTTTCGCTGGCAAACGAACGGTTAAGTCTCCGTCTCCTTTTGAGATGTCTTGTAGAGCGTCTTTAAGCGAAGAAAGCGGTCTCATCAGCTTATTTAGCAGAAGTGACAGAATCAAAACACACATAACGAAGATCGCCACCATAGAGATCAACTGGTAAGTAATAATTCCATTCGTCGCTTGGCTCACTTCGGTAATAGGAATACCAATATCAAAAGTACCGTATAACTGACCATCTACATAAATTGGTGCCATGATGTCAAACACCCATACTTTCTGGACATCGGCATACCACTTTGAGTACTGTTGAACACCTCTCGTCGCGCCTTCAACAGTATATTCATCATTATAGGTTTTGTTCAGCTTGTGCTTATCACTGTGGGCTACTGCCGTTACGTTACGGTCAATTACAACGGCATAACTCACGTCTGAACGTTGTTTCAGCCCCTCAACAAGCGATTGTAAATCTTGCATTGGATTGGCTGAGTTCTCCAAAATATAACTCGCATTTCCCGCTAGAAACTCAGCTTGAACTTGGGATTTGTTTAAGATGATGTCATCGATTTTCTGACTCGAAATTAGGTACGTTGATGCCATACTCGCCACGACAGCAATACCAAACATGGCGCAGACTGCTAATAAGATGATTCTTTTCATTATAATTGTCTCAATACAATTCAATTGATGCTCATTAATCGAGCGCTAAGCCTTTCTTCTCCAAAACCAACCAAACTGCATTTTGGGTCTGTTTGGCAGAGCAAGACATAACTTTATAACTATGTATCTGCTTGGTTCCCGATTACTTTAGACAGAAGGAAAAAAGTCTTCAAAACGTCACATTTCTACGAGGTTTGGCGAAGGGACGAGTACGCAAAAGGAAACGTTTGCATAGTTAAATTTAACTATGCGACCAAATTGGTATCGAACATTAAAGAAAAGACTTCTAATTAGCGTTTTGACTATCGGGATCGCTTTGGTCAGTGCTCCCGTTTTATCATTTAGTATCTCAGATTCGAATATTAGAGCCACAATCGCAGCGGTTGTAATACGAGATGCTTGATGAAGCGAGAATGACTTGGTTTGTAGATATGGCAGCGATGTCGGATCGAGTGATTATCAATCAAAAATCGGCAGAAAAATAGGCAAACCAAGGCATTAAGCCATTACCAATGCAAAAAGAAAGAAAAAGAATCTTTACCACAGAGTTTAACTCGTCAGCGATATGTATCCATGCATACCCATGTATAAACCAACTGCACTGATCAAGACGCCCGATAAGTAAGGAGCTCGACGTGCAACATCATTCAAACCGCTCCATTTAGATGTCGCTTTTTGCACGCCCACTGCTGCCACAACGCCAACAGCAACCAGAGTCAAGGCTAAGCCAATACTGAATGACACAACTAAAGTCGCACCAAGAGTCATTGCCTTAAGCTGCAAACAGATAAGCAAAACCGTTACCGCAGCAGGGCATGGAATCAAGCCGCCCGTTAATCCAAACAGCAGAATTTGCCCATTCGTCACGTCTCGATTCTCAAAGCGTTTTTGAATGTCTAAAGCGTGAGCGCGTTCGTGAGCATCTTGATATTCCTTATCTTCGCTTTCTAAATGAGAACCAGGACGAAAATGTACATCAAAGTCATGGGTATGATCATGGTGCCCGATGATCAAAGTGACAGAAAGTCCATTAGAGACTTCAATGCAAGACGCCGATTCCAAGTATCCATCACGCTCTATAAAGTGATAGATATCAGCAGGTTGATAACCATCACTCAATACCGAAACCTTGATACCTTCAGCAGTTAAAGGTTTACCGCTGAGTGTTCGCAACTGGAAACGGTGATGCTCCCCTTCCTCTGTAATCGAAAGCGAAACATGCCCATGTCCTGTATCCACAACTTGCGTCGTCCAATCGCGAGCATGATCCTGAGCTTTGTTCCAAGCTCGCTCATCGCTCCATGTCCGCCAAAACATCCATACGCCGGTTGTCACGATAATGACCCCAGAGATAAGTTGCATCCATGGTTCAGCCGCTTCAGCGGTGAATTTCTGGCTAATATACATCCCGCCAACAGCGATTAACCATACAATTGCAGTGTGAGAAAGTGTGGCAGCTAAACCCAGCATCACGGCTTGTTTGACCGTTCCTTTCACAGCGACAATGAACGCCGCCATCATCGTTTTAGAGTGCCCAGGTTCTAAACCATGCAAAGCGCCAAGCAAAATGGCACTGGGAATAAAGAACCACCCATTACCTTGTTGTAGTAACGCGACAAAATCCATTGTTGTTCTCTGTTGTTGATTCTAATTTATCGCAAACTATACTCCCCCCTAGTATTAAATACTACCCCCCAGTATAAATTGAGTGCTACATTATCAGTTAGAATAACTCGGCCCGTAACTTAAAGAAGATAAGACATGTCGCATACAACCAGAGATCAAAAGAAGCTCAACACTCGAGTCAGTAAAATACAGGGTCAGGTGAATGGACTTAAAAAAATGCTGGAAGAAGAGCATGAATGCCAAGATGTGTTGCAGCAGATTGCCGCTATTCGGGGAGCAGTAAATGGTTTGATGCGAGAAGTAATTAAAGGTCACTTACTTGAGCACGTTGTACTTGAGGAAGACAAAACTCAACGTGAAAAAGATATGGAAGTCGTATTAAAAGTACTGGACTCTTATATAAAGTAACCCTACTTCGCTAGAGTAAAGTCACTAGGGTTACACTCGAATATATCCTTTATATGTAATCGCTTACTAAGCGGGAAATAACAATTCCATTTCATATTGATTAAGTTGAAAATGGAACCTATATCGGTTCAAGTTAAATAGTTTATTTATAAGAACTAAAACGGCCCAAACATAGGGCCGTTCATATTATTAAAAAACTCTAAACTATCTGATAAAAATACATATTGTGATAGGTTTTTACTTTATGGAAGAGTACAAGTAAACCTTTATACCTCTTGTAATTCGACGTGCTTAGCGCTGTAAGATTTTGTAAATGCAACACACCCCAAAAGTACAGCAAGTGGTAACACAGGATCAAAGATTGAACCATGAGATCCGAAGAATAAGTTAAGAATCATGACTAATGAACCACCAATAGCCCAAGCAATTGTTGTTGGAATAGTCCAAATAATGAGTTGTTTCTTAACCTCAGTCACCCCCATTAATCGATTAACAATATGGAATAGCGAGTCATTAAAGTAGCCAGCAAATAGAGATCCCATCGTAGCTGCCGTCGCTGCGAATAAAAGGTTAACGTCAGGAATATTCACTAAAACTGGGGCAGATATAGAAGCAGCGGTTATCATGGAGACTGTACCAGAGCCCTGAATAATACGAACTAACGTCGCAATAATAAATGGAATCATAACCGCAGAAATAGGAAGCCCTGCAACTTGGTTAGCAATCTCTGCGCCCGCACCCGTTTCACGCAATACGGCACCTAACGCGCCACCAGCTCCTGTTACTAACAAAATGATGCCACAAGTGGAGATTCCTTGTTCCATCTTTTCATTCGCTTCTTCTTTGGTAAGGTTATTACCCAATGTGTAAACCGCTAATAACGTCGCTATTGATAGTGCAATAGTAGGGCTGCCGATAAAAGCGATAAATTGACCAAATGTTGTTGCAGTCAGCCCTTCGAAACCGAAAGTCCCCTCTAATAAACCCATCACTGATTTCGCAAGTATAAGTAAAATTGGGATAATAATTGGAGCGATAGATTTACTTAAAGATGGTAGGTCTTTCGCTTCTTTACTTGCAATGTACTCTTTGTGATCATTAATCAGTTGCTCACTAGACTTCGAGAAATGTTCGGTTGGAATGAATTCAGGAAACTGCTTTTCTAACCATCTTGCATACCAAACAATACCCATGACACAAGGCGCTGCGATCATCAAACCAAAACCTAACATGCTGGCAAGATCGACACCAAAGATACCAGCAACTCCCAAAGGCCCTGGAGTCGGCGGAATAGCGTGATGCGCTACGACCAAGCCGCCCGCCAGAGCAACCGTAAGCGTTAAAATCGAGCGATTGGACGTTTTTGACAAAGACTTCGCTATTGGATAAAGAATGATAAGCGCGCTATCCACAAAGATTGGGATGCTAACAATATAGCCAGTTACAGCAAGAGCGGCCTCTTCTTTCTTTTTTCCTAACCACTTTATAAAATTATAGGCAATACTTTCTCCTGCTCCAGAAGCCTCTAAAATAGCCCCCATCATAACGCCGAGACCGATGACAATCCCTATACCGCCTAATGTTCCACCAAATCCTTTGCTAACGGTCGCAATCGTGTCGTCAACACTTAACCCACCAATAATACCTGCGATACATGCCGCAATTAACATCGCAATTAACACATGTACTTTTGTACGTAATACAAGAAAAACAAGGACTGATACGGCTACTATTAGTCCAATTACTGAGGTTGGTAACATTAGACAATCTCCATATTGTTAACAGAAATAAATTGTTGTAATACATCCTTGAAATTACTGTCTGCTTTAAATCCAAGCTCCAGTTCTTTAGTACAATCAATTTTTTGTGGCCAACTACTCACAATACGATCAATACCCGCATCATGCTCATAGGTAATATAATTAGAAAGTTGTTTACCCATTAGAGTGTCCATTGTTTGAATCATCTCAGCTGGTGTAGTTTGAATACCAGGTAAATTAAGCGTTCTATAGGACAGATTATTTAACTGCTCATAAGGCATTAGCCCTGCATATTGAATATTGTCCACCACTCTAGACGGGCTCGATATCCAAAGTTTTAGCGTAGGGTCTACAGGACAATTTGATTCTTGAGCATTCAAAGGCTCACGAATAATTCCGCTTACGAAAGAGCTAGCGGCAAGGTTTGGTTTCCCAGGGCGAATACAAATAGTCGGTAAACGTACGGATACAGCTTTAACAAAGCCTTTACGGGCATAGTCGTTCACCAATAACTCACCTATAGCTTTTTGCGTCCCGTAGGATGACTGAGGATGAAGTGCTGTTATTGGTGTAATCGTTTCCGGAAGATCACCACCAAATACAGCTAAAGATGAAGCAAACGTAAAACGAATATTAGGGTTTACTTTACGGCAACGCTCAAGCAATAACTGTGTGGTCGTCAGATTTACAGCTACGCCTAAATCAAAATCTTGCTCAGCATGGCTCGATACAATTGCCGCTAAATGAAAAATGTGTGTCGTTTCGGCAGTAATAACTTGGTCTATATTTTCTCGCTTTGTCATATCCATGACTAAAGAAACGACTCGGTCATCAATGCCCTCTAAGCGCGACTTTTGAATGTCGACAATAGTAATACTTTCAGCTTTGTTTTCTTTTAGTAGTGATTTGGCAAGTAGGGTTCCGAGAAAACCCGCCCCTCCAGTTATGATAATATTCATAGTCACGACCCTTTGTTTTTGTAATTGGTTTCAAGTTATTTATGGATAGAAATTAAAATTGTTATAGGTATGGTTTAACCCAACTAAGGCCCAGCTGCGTGCTATGCCTTGGGTTGTATTCACAACCGATCCAGCCTTGGTAACCAGAGTCATCCAAAACATAGAATAGGTGTGGGTAATTCAGTTCGCCTTCCGATGGTTCGTGCCTTTCAGGCACAGAAGCAATTTGAATATGGCCTGTGTATGGCGCCACATCGCGAATCAACGTACTCAGATCACCGTCCATAATTTGTGCGTGATAGAGATCGAGCTGCAATTTCACGTTTGGACGAGCCACTTGTTTGATGAGTTCCACCGCTTCACGTTGATGTGCAACAAAGTAGTTCGGTACATCGCGATTGTTGAGTGGCTCAATCATCAGCTCAACACCATGTTCGGCAAACTTATCCGCTGCATAACGAATGTTTGAGATAAAGGTTTCAATATGCTGGTCACGAGTGAAGCGTGAATCAACAATGCCAGACATAGCGTGAACCTTTTTACAGTTCAGTGCCTTGGCGTACATCAACGCAGTCTCGACGCTCGTTTTAAATTCATCCTCACGCCCCGGAATAGCTGCAAAACCTCGTTCACCTGCATCCCAATCACCTGGAGGCATGTTGAATAACGCTTGCTCAAAACCAAACTGCTGTATCTTGCTTGCTAGTTCTTGCGCTTCGAATGCGTATGGAAAAAGGTATTCCACCGCTTTGAAGCCCGCTTGGTGTGCTTTTTCGAAACGATCTAGAAAAGGAACTTCTGTGAATAACATTGTCAGATTTGCCGCGAATTTAGCCATTACTTACCTCTCCCTTTTAGGTCTTGAATCTCAGTATCCGTTAAGTAGCGGATGTTGCTATCTTTAAGAATGAACGCTAGCTTCGCTGTCTCTTCTAGCTCTTCTGCGTTATCCACTGCATCTTCAAAGTCCGTACCCGTGATCACTGGACCATGGTTCGCCAGGAGGAAAGCTCGGTAGTCACTAGCCCGCTGCGCAAGTTCTTCAGCAATCTGAGGGTCGCCCGGGCGCAGGTACGGAATCACTGGCAGTTCGCCAATGCGCATTACAAAGTAAGGTGTGAAAGCTTTGATGGCATTCTCGCGATCTAAACCTTCAAGACAAGAAAGCGCCGTCAAGTAAGTAGAATGCAGATGCACAATCGCATTACACTTTGAGTTATTTCGATAAATCGCCAGATGAAAAGCCACTTCTTTTGATGGCTTTTCACCAGAGATATGGTTGCCATCAATATCCACAACCGAAAGCTCTTCAGCAATCAAGCGGCCGAACGAAGAACCAGTTGGCGTTGCCAGAAAGTGTCCATTAGGCAGTTTTAGAGAAAGGTTGCCAGCGCCGCCAGTCGCATAGCCACGTTCAAACATAGAGCGCGCCATAGTGACCATTTGCTCTCGCAGTTGTTGTTCTGTCATCAATTCTTTATTCATCACAACCTCACCTATTCAAAAAACGACTGTGCTTTGGCAAAGAAGTGTTCATCGCCGAAGTTGCCCGATTTCAGAGCCAAAGAAAGCTCGCCTTCAAGTGACTTCACCCAAGGTACACCTGGTGCGATTTGAGGACCGATATGAAAACCTTTTACGGCTAGGCTTTGGGTTACAACCCCTGAGGTTTCCCCACCCGCAACGATGAAATTTTTCACACCGTGCTGCTGAAGTTTAACTGCAAGTTGGCTAAAGAACTGTTCAACCGCGTGACTTGAAGCATGCGCGCCAAACTCTTGTTGAATCGCTTTTAACGCCGCTGCATCTGCGGTTGCGTAAACCAGTGGTGCGAACTCGCTTTCGATGTTGGTCATGACCCAATCAAACACTTGATTTGAGTAATCTTCTTCCGTCAGACACGCCTTCACATCAATAGCAAAGTGTGGCGCTTTTTCTTTGTAAACAGCGACCTGTTGGTTGGTCATGACAGAACAAGATCCAGATAACACAACGGTTGGTGCCTTTTTAGGGTTCCCCTCTTGCTTCGCATCACTTTGATCTTCAAGGTTCTCTATCCAGTTCTTAGCAATACCCGCAGCCAAACCAGAACCACCAGTTACCAGTTTTAGAGACTTCGCCGCTTGGCCAAGTGTGACAAGATGCTCTGCATTGAATGCATCAACCACTGCATAGCGGTTACCTTGTACTTTTAGCTCTTCAAAGCGCTCAATTACCGCTTTTGGACCTTGTTCAATTATTTGGAAGTTTACCAGGCCAGATTTGCCTTGAGATTGAGCATCCATCATACGAACTAGGCTTGAATCAGTCATTGGTGTCACAGGGTGATTACGCATACCTGAGTCGCTTAGCAAGTCTTGGAATACAAATAGATGGCCGTTGTAAACTGTGCGACCATTCACTGGTAATGATGGGCATACAATGGTGAACGCTTCACCTAGCTCTGCAAGCAGTGCATCCGTTACAGGACCAATGTTACCTTCTGCTGTGCTGTCAAACGTTGAGCAGTACTTGAAGTAAAACTGCTGACAGCCATTTGCTTGCAGCCACTTAAGCGCAGCTACTGAATCCTCGATTGCCTCATCTACAGGACAGGAGCGAGATTTAAGACTGATCACGACCGCATCTGCATTTACATCAATCTCTTCTTTTGGAATATCGTTAAGCTGAACTGTGCGCATGCCGTTTTCTACAAGAAAACCTGCGATGTCTGTTGCGCCAGTAAAGTCGTCTGCGATAACGCCTAATAACATCATTTTTTCTCCGTTTTACGTGCGCTTACTTCTGTTTGTTTTCTACACCTGGAAGCTCAATACCATCAAAAATCTTGATAACGGCACTGTCGTCTTCCTGGCCAAAACCAGCATTGCTTGCACTCAAAAACATGTTTAGTGCTGTGCTTGATAGAGGAAGTGGAAATTTGAGATCTTTTGCTGTGTCCGATACGAGGTTTAGATCTTTCACAAAGATGTCGACCATAGATTTAGGGGAGTAGTCACCATCAACTACATGCTTCATGCGGTTCTCAAACATCCAAGAGTTACCCGCTGCATTCGTCACCACGTCGTACATCAGGTCAAGAGGAATGTTTGCACGTGCCGCTAATGCCATTGCTTCAGCACCAGCTGCGATATGAACACCTGCTAGCAATTGGTGGATAATCTTCACAGTTGCGCCTAGGCCAATCGCTTCACCGATGTTGTAGACCTTAGCTGCCGTTGCGTTGAGTACTGGTTCAAGTGCATCAAATGTGCTTTGCGCTCCCGACGCCATAATAGTCATCTCACCTGATTCTGCTTTTGCAGCACCACCAGATACCGGTGCATCAAGCATCACAAGGTTGTGTTCTGCCAATTTCGCTTCAATTTGTTTTGCGTCTTCTGCTGAGATGGTTGCTGAAACCATTACTGGCGTATTCGGCTTAAGCACTTTAGCAAGACCGGTTTTGAACAAGACCGTGTTAACTTGAGCTGCGTTCACAACAAGAACTAGAACCGAATCAAGCTTATCTGCAAACTCAACTGCATTTGTAGAAACAGCTTTTGCACCGAATGAACCTAACTCTTCAAGCGCTTGAGAATTTAAATCGAAACCATAGACATCTAGGCCTGCACGCACACATGACTTTGCGGCGCCCATTCCCATAGAGCCTAAACCGATAACACCTACAGATTGAACTTCACTCATAAAAACAATGCCTTCTGGTCTATTAAACTTTGTTAACTCTTGTTTGGTTGATGTGATTATATGTGAAGATTAATACTAAGACCTCGCTTTGAATCACATTTTTTCACACAAATTAACAATGTCGTGATATATACCTCTTTATGGGCAGAGATATTCCGAGCAGTTAACACAAGCGAAGGCTGTTCTTACAACGTTGAGAACATAATTCACAGATATTCACAACAAATGAAAAGATTGGTAGGATACTGAAAAACAAGAATATAGAAGTGAAACTATGATCCCAGCAGAACGTCAAAGAACCATATTATCCCTGTTATCACATCAAGAAGTGTTAAGCATTTCAGATTTAACCGACCACCTTGGCGTATCACATATGACCATTCGTCGTGATATCGTGAAGCTTGAATCCTCAGGTAAAGTCGTTTCTGTTTCTGGTGGAGTGCAACTCGCTCAAGCTCTACATTCCGAACTTTCCCATGATGCGAAGGTCGAGCAACAAGCGGATGAAAAAATTCAAATTGGTAAGCTGGCGGCTACGTTAATTGGTCAAGACGCTACGATTTACTTGGATGCGGGAACAACCTCTCTAGAAATCGCCCATCAAATAGCAAATCGTAATGATCTTTTAGTGATCACCAATGACTTCTCTATTGCTGCTTTCCTTATGACGCACAGTGAATGTGAGCTTTACCACACTGGGGGAAAAATTGACCGCGAGAACCAATCCACCATTGGAGGAAAAGTCGCAGAGTTCTTGAATGGGCTAAATATTGATATCGCCTTTATTTCGACTTCATCTTGGAGCTTGAAAGGCTTATCAACACCTAATGAAAATAAAGTTCTCGTTAAAAAAGCAATCATCAAGGCGGCACAAACCAATTATCTGATCTCAGACTCAACTAAATACGGTCAGATAGCGAGCTTTCATGCACTAGACATCGAGCAATTGGACGGAATTATTACCGATCGAAACCTATCCGAAGTGGTCACTCAAGAATTAACGGATAAAGGATTACGTGTGTATAAAGAGTAACACTACCTAAACATCTGAGTTCGCGTAACTTTTATACTCGTTAATTTATAGGTGCTTCCAATATACATAGACCGTGCTGTGTACTTTCTGGCAGAAAACACATCCTTTTGTTTTCTAAATTACCAAATTACTGATTACATCTGGATATGGAAGCTCACTTCGCTTTATCGCTGCTCGTCACTTGTCATCAAAAATCAAATTCACTGCAATTGCCATCAAAACTAAGCCTGAGATTGGCAGCAAGACACCTAATGGTGAGCGCTCTATGTAAGGCAGATTCTCTGCAATCAATAAGCCCCACTCAGGTTCTGGCGGCTTAACGCCAAGTCCGATAAAACTCAGAGACGTCAGACTGAGCGTAATGTATGGCAAACGTAGAAACGCGTGACGAATTAATGGCGGCAGTACGTAAGGCAACAAGTAGTAACGGAGTACTCGCCACTGACTGGTTCCCCAAATGGGCGCAAGATGCGTGTAAGGCTGCGCTTTGGCTTCCATCAACAAACTTGCACAGTGCGCTGCTAATGGTGCCCACGACACCATAACAATCGCAATCAAAGCGCTGTTTGGGTTCATCCCCGTTAGACCAGCAATCAGCAGACCAGCCACAATGTATGGCACACCTTTGGTGATCTCAATTAAGCCTTGGCTATAACGAGTCACGAAGCCGAGCAGCAAACCAATCACCAAACTTAGGAAGGTTGCGATGATGCCCATTTTGATTGTCGACATCATACCGCCGCCAACACGAGCAAGCAGATCTCGCCCGACCGCATCGGCACCAAACGGTGCTGCTAAGCTTGGCGATTCAAGGCGGGTAAATTGGATAGTGTAAGGATCGCGCATTAAGGCCCATCCCGCACAACCAATCAGCAAGGCAAAGATTGTCGCACTGACAATACGTTTGGTGGTGCTTTGGGTAAAACGGAACGTGCTGTGACTGCTGATCAGCTTGCCACTTGTGACACTGTGCCCGAGTAACCAACGTTGCAATAAGATGCTCGCACTACTGATCAACATAGAGAACACCAGCAACACCAACAAGCCACCTTGCAGCATCGGCAGATCTTGTGACTTCGCCGCGCCTAATATTAGTCGTCCGATACCCGGAATGGAGAACACCTGTTCCACAGCAACCGCGCCGCCGGTCAAACCAATTACCGTCATTGCGATTTGAGGGATCAAGTTACTAACGGCACGCCACAAGGCAAAGCGTAAGATTTGAAACTTACTGACGTTCGCCGATAACCAAGTGATCACCCAAGGCTCATCTAATACACGCTTGAGGCTGTCATTGAGCAAGCGCCCGAACAAGCCAGCAGCAGGCAATGCCATTGCCAAACTGGGTAGCCAGAGGTTTTGCACGCCTTGCCAACCATAAGGTGGGAACCAACCCAACCAAATGGAAAATACCATGATCAGCAATGAAGCAATCACGTATTCCGGCAATGAGACCAACACCGAACTTAGCGTGTCATGATGCTTGTCTAAACGATTCTGTTGCCAACGACGCACGGTGTAAAGCACGCTCGCCATGCACATTACAAATGCCATACCTAACGCTGTAAGCATCAGTAATAGTGACGTTTTTGCGGTTTGTTGAACGCTCTCCATCACGGATGCGCCACTCACCCAAGAGACACCTAAGTCACCTTGCATGGCAAGCGTCAACCAATCCCACAGTCGCTCAGCAGCGCTGCGGTCAAGTTGAAGATCTTCTCGAATTGCTTGCAGAGCTTCCGCCGTCAGCAATTGTTGAGCACCCGCACGGGCACGGAGGATTGATTGGCTTGGATCGATACCGGCAATATCCGGCATCAAACCCACCAGCAGAACTACTACCCCGAGAGACAAGAAGCGCGACAAAAAACGAGTAAACCATTCAGGCATACAAGCGCTCCAACGAGAGCGCATGTTGGCAACAGACGACATCGAGTTAGTTCACCTCAGTAAACTGGTCGATCAGGCGACGCTCACGTGGGTCACGTTGTGCATTCTTCACGCGATCACTCTCACCTTGGATTACACGCTCGTGAAGCAGTGGAATAACAGCGTATTGATCAAGGATTTTGCTTTCTGCTTCGATGATCGCTTGTTGGCGTTTCTCTCCCAATGGCTGACGATCAGCGTGTTTCAGTGCTGCGTCCACTTCTTCAGAGCAGAACTGACCTAGGTTGTAAGAACCTTTACAGCTAAAGTCACTTTGCATGTACGCCACTGGGTCACCAGAATCCAACACTGTTGCACGTGACAACAAGAACGCATCGAACTTACCTGCTAGTGCATCGTTTTCGATTTGTGCGTATTCACGAACGTCTAGTTCAACCACAAAGCCGGCCGCTTCAAGTTGTTGCTTTAGCAGCACCGCCACTTCTGGCAGCTCAGCACGGTCGGTAAATGTACCGATGGTGATCTTCTCACCGTTCGCGTGGCGCATTTCCATGGTTTCCATACGAGGGTTCGCATCACGAATTGGTTGAGCCCATGCCAATGCTGGACCTAACAGACCTTTTGCTGAATCGGCGTGGTTCTCGTAAACCGTTTTGATGATTTGCTCACGGTTAACCGCTTGAGCAGCTGCTTTACGCAAACCGAACTGGCTAAACACATCTGATTTATTGTTTAGGTAAAGCGTGTTGGTACGTGGCATTGCGACTTCGTGCAGCTGTGAAGATTCCATCATCGCGATTTGCGAAACAGGAACCGCTTCAACGACATCCGCCTCACCGGTACGCAGTGCAGCAGCACGAGCAAAACCGTTTGGTACGTATTCAGCAAAGATACTGTCTACTTTTGCTTTTTCACCCCAGTAACCGTCAAAACGCTTCAGTTTCGCGCTGGTTGTCCCGTTGATTTCTGTCAGAACGAATGGACCCGTACCCGCATTGATTGGCACAACGCGACCGTTTTCTTGATATGCAGCACCAGAAAGGATCGCTAGCTGTGGGCTAGATAGACGGCTTGGCAACAATGGATCGTTAAAGGTCGTTTTGATTTCAACAGTGAAGTCGTCCAGTGCGCGAACTTGCCATTCGATACCATCCAAAATGCGTGGTTTTGGTGCGGCATCTAGTGCTTTTTGTAGAGAGTTCACAACCGCGTTGGCATCAAGGTCAGAACCATCGTGGAATTTCACGCCCTTACGTACCGTAAATTGCCACGTCATCGGATCAACTTGTTCCCACTCTGTTGCCAGCATTGGCTCTGCTACCGACTGATCGTTGAGGTTCACTAGCGTTTCTGCTGTGCTCCAACGTGACAGTTTGAACGCGTCATCTGAAAGTGGCGACAAACCTGTGCGTGGTGGTTGCATCATGGCAACGCGAATTTCCGTTGCTTGCGGTGCAGCTGCTTTTTCCGCTTCTGGCTTGCTTTCGCCAGAGTCAAAACAACCCGTCAACAGTGCGCTTAAAGCCAGCGACAAAGCTAACTTGGGAGTACTAAGGTGCATAAGAAACCTCTCCAATGGTTTTTGTGAATTCATTACTTTTGTGTTGAGCGCTCATCAAGGCTCTCGTGATCAAGTGTGATGGGTTATTTGTCACGTTTTGTGCCGTGCCGTGCTCGACAACGTGTCCTTTGTCTAACACTAGGATTTCATCGCATAGGGTTTGTGCCGCATCGAGGTCATGTGTCACCAAAATCAGGCGCATCTGACGACTCTTTTGAATGCATGCCAACAGGTCGAGAATCTGTTTACGACTGACGGGATCTAGGCTGCTGGTTGGCTCATCGGCAACCAACACGCAAGGTTCGACAATCAAAGCTCTGGCGATAGCCACACGTTGCGCTTGCCCAACTGATAATTGCTGCGGGTTGCGATCCAGCAATGTGAGATCCAAACCGACATCCACCAAGACCTTTTCCACCTTCTCATTGAGCTCTTGCGTCAAACCAATGTTGCTTAGCGGCTCCAGTAAGATCTGGCGAACGGTGTAATAAGGATTCAAGCTCGATTGCGGCTCTTGCGGAATCAATTGAATGTGCTGACACAACTCTTGGCGCTGCTTAGCCGAGCTACGCGATAGCGGATAGCCACACACATACACTTCACCAGATGTGGGTTTACGAAGACCAAACAGAAGTTCAATCAAGGTCGATTTACCCGCACCAGAAGGACCAACAATCGCAATGTTCTTTGTGTCGATGGCAAGATCCAATTGTTCGAGCGCTTTAAACGGTTTGCCCCCTAACCAACTTGGTTTGGAGTAATAGTGAACACTGGCTTGCTCAAAGCGAACTTCCGCCGATTTAGGCTGCGTGTGCCCGCTCAAGTTGTGCTTAGTCAAAATAGGCTCCAGAGATGAAGTTAAGGCAGCAGTTGCGCAAGTTGTTGGCAGAAAGGATGCGAACTTTGCTGAATGGCTTGCCATGGTGCGCCATAAGCCACCATGGTGTTGTCCGCAATCACCAAGACTTTGTCACACGCCAAAGCCGCAGATAGATCGTGCGTGATCAACAAACCACTGATGTTGCGTTGCTGAACACTACTGCGAAACAACTCGAGGATCTCCGCTTCGGTGATTGGATCGAGCGCACTGGTGGGCTCATCAGCGATGATCAAGTTGGCACTACCAAGCAACGCAATCGCAATACAAATACGCTGGCGCTGACCACCAGATAACTGGCTTGGATGCTGCGCTAATGCTGCTTTTGGATCCGCAAATCCGAGTTGAGACAACAAGGTCGTCACGGTGTCTCGGTTTGCTGAAGACAAGCGCGTTTTTTTGCCCGTCAATGCCAAACACAGTTGTTGTTCGACAGACGCCAATGGATTCAGCGCTTTAAGTGCATCTTGGAAAATGACCGCGGGACGCTGCAATTGACTACGTTGCAGCATGACAGTTTGTGCGACTTCACTGCTGTTAAGCTGGATACTTCCGTCTACCCAAATATCAGACGGCAAAAAACCTGCGACGGCTTTCGACAACATGGATTTACCAATGCCGGAAGGTCCCATAATGGCAAGAACTTCACCTTGAGACAGCTCAAAAGAAATGTCTTTGAAGAGTGTACGCTCTGAGTCTGTAAGGCTGAGATTATTAACGGAGAGTATTGGTTGAGAAATCACGGCATAAACTAAATGTAATAATATAACATCACAAATAATATCATGCGGGTTAAAGCAAGGAAACCAGTCGGAAAGGTTATTTCATCACCTTTTTCAGATTTATCAACAAGGGCAGATGGCTCCACCCTTGTTATAAGAACATCTAAATTAGGTCGTCTGTGACAGTGTGAATTAAAGACACTTTTGTTTAACTTGACCGAGGTATCGAAACAAGAAGACAAAGCGCCCAACGTAGAACAAAGTGAATGCCAGCCATAAACCGTGGTTGCCCCAATATTGCACCGCAATCAATTGAGTCACTAAGAACAACACCATGGTTAGAAAGGTAGAGTTACGCACTGGTCGCGTCGTCCCTGTACCGGTAAAGATGCCGTAAAACGTAAGACCAAAACCAGCAACCAACGGGAATGCCAATAACCAAGGGCTCATGTCTAGATACAGCTCAACAAGGTTTGGCAAGGTGGTAAACAACATCACCACTTGGTGTTTGAACAGCACTAACAGCAAGGTCAAGACAACAACGAACGCCGCGGTCCATTGCGTGTTTAGCTTAATCACGTTATCAAGCAATGTCGTATTCTTCTGGCCTACCGCTTTACCTGCAAAGACGCTCGACGCGTTCGCTACACCGTCGAACATGTAGCTGACGATAAAGGTCACTTGCATCATGATTGCGTTCGCAGCAAGCACATCAGAACCAAGCTGAGAGCCTACACGCGCCATCATGTTGAAGAACACCAATAGACACACAGTACGAAGCAGCAGATCCATATTGGAAGACGCAATGACTTTGAGATCTTTACGCGTCATTTTTGCGGTCTGAATGTGATCAAACAGCGGGAAGCGACAGGTTTTCAACACCAGCACCGCACCAATAACAAACGTCGAGATTTGCGCGATAAGTGTCGCCACCGCAACACCAGCAATGCCCATATCAAAGTACAACACAAATACGATATCCAGCACGATGTTCAGAACATTACCAAACACTTGCGTGAACAAGGTTTCTTTGGCTTTCGCCTGCCCCATCAACCAACCAATCACGGTGTAGTTCAGCAGTACAAACGGCGCACCAAAGATCATGATATCGAAGTAAGTCTTAGCGTTTTCGGCCACGACTGCATCAGGGGAGATAATCAGCTCTGCCCCCATCCAAATCACGGACTGCAACGCAATGAAAATCAAGCCAAGGCAGAGCGAAAGCACGAAAGGACGCAATAAGCTACTCGCTTGATCCTCTGGGCTATTTTTACCTAATGCGATTGCACTTTGCCCGGTAGTACTGACGCGGAAGAAGCCAAACAGCCAATACAAGGTATTCATGATAACGGTGCCGATCGCTACACCACCAATCATCTCAGCCACACCGAGTTTACCGATCACCGCGGTGTCCACCGCCCCCAATAATGGTTGGGTAACAGTAGAAACGATGAAAGGAAATGCGATTTTAAAATAGTCTTTATGAGTCAGGGACATCTTAAATTATGAACAGGGTTAATTTTTATAAGGTCGCTATCATATGCGAATGGCGTCCGAACATGAACCAAAGTTCGCCAGCAAGGAATAGCATTGATAATTGATACAACCAGCAAACGTATTCTCATACCAAAGCTTGAAATAGGATAACGACTTATGAGAAAAGCCAAGTTAATTGCATATAAATGAGTTTCTAGTTTGGAAAGATTAGCGTTTGGTTGAGCATGGCAGATCAGAATGTATCTGCCATGTCATAACGGTAGTGATTGGTGAAAAGAGACCGTACAGATGATATTTAATGCTTGTGGGTTTCATCTGACAATGTTTAGGTCGATACCAAGCCTTATGTTCTGTAAAGCACCTTCACAACATGCCAACCGAACTTGGTTTTAACTAAATGCGGCGTTAACACTTCGCCAGAAAAGCACACTTTGTCGAACTGAGGTACCATTTGACCACGGCGGAATTCACCAAGGTCACCACCGCGTTTGCCTGACGGGCAAGTTGAATACTTCTTCGCTAATGTCTGAAACTTTGCGCCTTTTTTCAGTTGCTTGATTATGTCTTCCGCTTGCTCTTTGTGCTTCACAAGAATATGTAATGCGGCTGCTGTATTTGCCATTGATCTATCTCTCACTATTCTGGTCGCGCAAGTGTACCCAATCCTTTTTAACAGACCAAACATTTCTTAATAATAGCTCAGCGGTAAAGGCCCTAATACACGAGGAATATAAAATCGTCTACATAATGAGTTTAAAATACAAACAAGTTTTGCTCAGTTAATCACTATGTCTCTAAAAGATTGTCTAAAAAGCTCACATTTGTCTCTCCGATGGTTGAAGCCTTCGTCTGATAAGATTAGATTAGACACAATTCGGTGGTGTTTATAAGGTTATTTTCATGGCAAAAGTCATTAGCAAAGCGAATCAATCTCAGGGCATGTTGATGTTTAAGCTCACCCTGCAACAGAGTTTCGCTATCGGTACGCTAAAAGTCCGTGAAATCGTCCCGTACATGCCAACGACAAAGATCCCTTACTCGCATCATCACGTCATTGGAACCGTTACGATACGTAACTTAACAGTACCAGTGATCGATATGTCAGCGGCTGTTGGCTTTCGTCCTATAAGTGAAGAAGAATATAAAAGCTGCTACTTGATCGTGACAGATTGCTTGCGAACCGTGGTAGCTTTTATGGTTCGTAGTATAGAGAAGATCATTGAGTGCGATTGGAAAGCTATTGAAACGCCACCTCCGAGCGCTGGAAAAAATATTTTCGTGACTGGAATTACTCGCTACGAGGATAAAACTGTTCAAATGCTGGATGTGGAACTGCTACTTTCCAAAATTTATCCGCAGTACGAGAATTCAAAGATCCCAATGCTGACAGATATTGAGCGAGAACGCCTAAAAGCACTCAGTATTCTATTGGTGGATGACTCTTCCATCGCTCGTAAACAGCTGTGTGACGCACTCGATAGCATCAATATTGGGTATCAAATCTGTAAAAATGGTTTAGATGCATTGGAACTGATGAAAAGTGACGCTGCGGCTCATCGCCCAATTGATATTCTGGTCAGCGATATTGAAATGCCCGGATTAGACGGTTATGAATTAGCATTTGAAGTTCAGAATAATTCCTCTCTGAACCATTCATACCGCATTTTACATACATCGTTATCGAGCGAAATCTGTGTAGACAGAGCTCACCAAGTTGGCGCGCATGAGGCACTTGAGAAATTCAATGCAGGAGAACTAATCGAAGCGATGCTTCGCGGAGCAAAAGAGCTAGAAGCCAAAGCTATGACTTCTTAACTCTTATTGGACGAGTTGATTTGAGAATATAATGCAGTACTTGTCCTATCCCTGATGCTCACATCCGCTAATTTCTCAGCTCACTTCTTTGGCATCGCGTAACTACGAGAAACGAATTCCGTCTCTTTGACTTGGTGAGCATGATTAATATAAGAAGCTAGGCTGTAAAGTGCATTCGCTAATAAGTTCGCGTAACGAAACAAAATAGGTGCGGGCTGCTTCTTACCTGTATGTTCAACGGCAACTAATGCTCGTACCGTTTTTTTAGCTTGGCAACGGCACAAATGCAATTGACTGGCTGCCGGGTGCCCTCCGGGTAGAACAAAGCCTTTGAAGCCGCCATCAATACGTTGCTTGAGCAAAGCATAATCGGCCTTTAACTCTTCAACTTCCGTCTCTGTAATCGCTAATTTTCCGCGAACCGAACCATTTAGATGATAAACATTAGGCTGCATTCTTGTCAGTATATCGCGGCTAAACTCGTCCAACTCCATAGCGAGAACAAGGCCAATACGACTACAAAGTTCATCTGCTGTAATTTCAAAGTCACAAACCGGACTGTCCTCGTAAATAAACGGATAGCAAATCTCGCTCAATTCCTTGCTTACAGGTTTCATGCTTTTGTTCCAATATAAAAAAGGGAGTCAGTATAACCTAACTCCCTTTAAACGTTCATTATGCCAAATGATCGACATTCATATGATCGGTTTACAATCAGGCACTTTCGACTTTCTTGTGACCTTCTTGAAGGTGAACAAAATCTACTAAATCATCACCAGACACTTGATACGCCTGACCAAAACCTTTAACAAATAGCCCCGATTCTGGCTTTAAGTTGAACAAAACGAAATCCTCTAGCTGGCTTAGACCATCAATAATCTCACCAAAACGCTCTTTCATTTGTCCAACAACTTGTTGCCACATCTCTGTGTCTCGCTCAACTACATTTGCTACCGCATCAAAAGTTAAGCGCTTACGAGCAAACAGCTGCTTTGAAGACTCTTCATCTTCGATCATCATCAATGAAACATTTGGATTTTCTAAAAGGTTACGGGCATGACGAGCGATTTTAGAAATGAGAACGAAATAACCTTCCTGGTTTTGGACATAAGGCGCGTAGCTTACATTCGGGCGACCTTCTGCATCGACAGTTGCAAGCTGAAGTGTACGACGCTCCTGACGGAACTCTTTGATCTCTGGCCCTAAACGACCTTGCAAACGCTCTTGTTTAACTTGTTGATCCATATTGATACCTGACTTTACTAATTAGTATTCGAGTTAAGCCTCGATTATGTTTGTGATTACTTTTTTAATTCGGCTTGTAGGGCGCGAAATGCGGTGACTTGCTCTTCAATCAACTCGCGCTTTTCGTTACGGCCTAAATAAATCTTGAAAATATTGCTTCCGCACTCTGAGAAAAAACCAAAATAGTGACTCTCTCTACCCATAAACGGTTTACTGACTAATGCGACATTTTTAACGTTATCTAATTTAAGGTGGCCGTGCAGTTCACCTTCTCTACCCATTAAATTGTAATAGCCACGCGCCACTTTTCCTTTTGGAAACGGCGCTTTAACTTCAAAGATAGAACCAAAAGAGTGGACGATGGTCGTCACCGGGCCAAAACCAACCAAACTTTCTAAGATGCTTTGCGCTTGCTCTCCTGGTGCAATAGCCACCATTTCCTGAGGTAGAGCCGCAACAACCTCAAACTCGGAAATGCCAAGACGCTCTGCCATCGCAGCTGGCAATAATTGTGGTTCTTGCTCTAGTAATACTTCAACTTGTTGCTTGATTGATTCCATTGTGTCTTCCGTTTTTGTTCAATTTGTTTTCATTAATTATTGGATGCTTTCGGTACGGTTTCGTTCATCTCTGACGTGAGTACCTGAATACAACTTTGAGCCAATGACACAGCCCAGAAGCTGCCTGCAAGAGTAAGGACTGCGCTACGTTCATGTAGTTGTACTAAGCCTTTCGCTTGCCACACTTTAAATAGAGGCAATAAAAACCCGAACGCGTCCTCTCCCATAAATGATGGAAGTTGATTTGCTTGAACAATGCCACGGTCAAACGCAGATTTGAGTGCAGAAAAAAGTGGTTCTAGAGGGCTTTGCTTCATCATCATCGCGATGGTGCTTTGACCTTCTTTGACCGCTTTAATATAGGTCTCTAGTGTGCGGTGTTGCATCATCCCGTAGCCACCGATATTACCTCCAGCACCACAGCCAATTGGCAATACCTCTGCATAAGTCTTGGCTAAACTATTGTATAAACTACGCTCGCGGTTATCGATTGCCCAATGGTTCACACTCAGTTGCTTCATATGGTGTTTGGCCATAAAGTTCACACCGAGCTCATACATTCCCGCTTTTTCTGGTGTGGTCGCAGGTGGCGGGATTTTTCCCTTTTCTACGAGGTTGAGCATGGGAGCTGACCCACCAACCACTAACTGATACAAGTCCAGTCCGTGTGCGCCAGTCGAGAGGAAATCATTTAAATCTTGCTCTAACACTTCTTTGGTTTGATAAGGTAAGCCATAGAGTAAATCAATAATGACCGGAATTTTGTCTTCTTTGGCGATCTCGCTCACCCGTTTGAGGACATCTTCTCTATCATCTAAACGTTTTGCGCTGCGGCGCACTTGTGTATTAAAACTTTGCACACCAAAAGAGAAACGATTAAACCCACCGTCTAAAGCGCCTTGATACAACTCATCAGAAAAACGATTGATGCGACCTTCTAAGGTGATTTCGCAGTCTGCGGCCAAAGGAAAGTGGTCTCGGATAGCCTGGCCTAACACACGAACCTGTATTGGAGATAAATCCGTTGGCGTTCCGCCCCCGATATATACGGCGTGAAAAATACCATTTTGTGTCCAAGGTAATGCCGCTTTCTCTCTAAGCTCCTGCATTAATGCTTCAAAGTACTCATCAACCAGTGTGCGACTTGCAGCATTTTGAAAGAAGTTACAAAAAGTGCAACGAACGCGACAAAACGGAACATGAATATAAAGACAGCGCTTATTGGTCGCTTTAATTGAGTTAGCCGTAATACTCGAAAAAATCGCCTGTTGTTGAGACGAGGGCACAGGTACGCTCGCTCCCCCGGCATGTGCAGAATGCTTCTTAACAAAAGCAAATCGCAATGGATCAGGACTATCACTGCCCAACACTGATTCATCAAGCTTATCGATATCGACGCTCATATATACTCGCTTAACTCCCATCATGTAAGGGATGGAAGCTGATCTTAAAAATTCTGCAAGAATCATAATTTGAGCGTAATGATAATGCAATTGATAATTGATCTTATTTCCATTGTAAGTAATAATCTGCCCAAGTTTTCATAGTTTCCCGAGATATTCCGTGAACGTACAAAGATATGTCATTGCAGGAGGTGCTTCCCTTGCCATCCATGCCGCACTTCTTTTTGTTTCTCAAGAGACAAAGGTGTTCGCGATGCCGGCTGGAAACCCAGCAAGTTCGGTAAGTCTAAATCTTGTGTCTGCTCCTCCCGCTGTCGAAAAATCTACACCAGAAAATGTAGCGCCACCAAAAGAGCAGCCTCAAGACCAACCTGAACCAGAAAAGAAGATTGTAAAAAAACAGGTCGTCAAGAAAGACGCTGTTAAGAAGAAGGTAGTAGAGAAAAAACCAGAACCGGTTAAACAATCTAAACCTAAAACGGTCGAGCCCACCAAAACCGTAACAAAGCAAAAGGTTCAGCCCGAAGCGAAACCAAAGAAAAAAACGGAACCGGTGAAGAAAGAGACGGTAGCTCAACAATCCGCACCTGCGAGCCAATCCAAAGGGGCAACATCTCAGCCTGTCTTGGTCGACAAACCAACGTTTGTGAGTCAACCAACACAACCCCGTTACCCAAGGTCTGCACAAAGACGCGGTATTGAAGGTGTAGCCTTGTATGAGATATGGCTAGATGAGAATGGTAACCAGATTAAACAGGTTTTGATTGAGTCTTCCGGCACAGAGTCGCTAGATGCCTCAGCACTTCGTGCGATCAAACAGTGGCAATTTACACCACATATTTCAGGTGGGCTAAAAGTCGCTCACCGAGTACAAGTACCTGTTCGTTTTAAGTTGGATGGATAATGGAACAACTACAAGAATTACAAACTCAATTTGGGCTGATGACATGGCCTTTGATCATTTGCTCAGCTCTAACCGTGATGATCATCGCCGAGCGATTATTCCATGTGTTAATTAGCCTTGGTGTAGGAAAGCGAGCCATTCGCCAAAAGCTCACAGGATTAGACCCAACAAATGGGAGCGAGCTTGAAGCACTTGCTGAAGAGTTGTCGAATAAGCGGCCGCTTCTGTACCGTGGTGTTGCGATGTTGCTTGCTCATCATTCTTTCTCTAAATCTTTAAGAGAGGATGCCGCAGGTATTTGGCTGCAAGAAAAACGCCATCAGCTGCATTCCGGCCTTCGTTTGCTGACGCTGATTGGCGTCATCAGCCCTTTAATTGGCTTGCTTGGTACGGTACTTGGCTTAATTGACATGTTTAAAGGCATCGCGGTTTCAACGGGGAATATCACTCCGAATGATTTGGCTGACGGCCTAGGTCTTGCTATGCGCACCACTGCCGCGGGTCTCATTATCGCACTTCCTGCCATTTCAGGAGCGCAGATCATTGGTTTGTGGGCGGATCGTGTAATCGCCAAGCTTGAGCACACTTTAAACTACGTCAACTTATGGCTTGAAGGTATCTCGTTACAGCATGTCTCGCCAGACCACTCAAAAGTAACACTGCGCTCTTCTGAGAAGATTGAGGCTGCAACTAAATGATTAAAACACCACAAGAAAATAGTCGTAACGGTTTAACCCCCGATTTAACACCGCTGTTAGACATTATTTTTATCGTCATGGTTTTCCTGATGTTAACCGCAGCGGTCAAACTTGATTCATTAGACGTCAATTTACCGAGCACAGAATCTCAGGCTGTTGCAGATGTCGATAAGCAATCCATCACGGTAAATATTCTTAAAGACGAGCCTTACTGGGCTATTAACGGCAAGACATATATCGATTGGGACAACTTTACCCTCGCGCTGTTAGAAGAGAGTAAGTCAAGCGATAAACCGATTGTAATTGGAGCAGAAAAAACCGCGAATATTCAGTCGCTAGTACAACTTCTCGGCTTTTTACAAGAAAACGGAATTCAAGCAACTCAGTTACTCACTGAAGAGCCATCATAAAAATAAGTAAGATAGAGATCCTTTCAAAATGAAGAACACACGCATCACTATTCATGCTGTTGTCACGGCAGCTATTTCCCTACTTGCGAGTAGTCAACTTTTTGCCAATGAAACGCCATCCTCAGAGCGCGTTGTTAGCGCAGGCAGCGCCGTCACTGAACTCTTGCTTGAACTCGAAGCTAAAGATAGCTTGGTTGCTATCGACGTCACCAGTCAATTACCAAAAGGGATGGAACTGCCTAAAGTGGGCTACCATCGTCGTCTTTCAGCGGAGGGGTTGCTCGCCTTACGTCCGACAAAAGTCATTGGTTCTGATGAGATGGGGCCGAAAACAACATTGAGCCAATTGAAATCGGCTGGCGTAGATGTAGAAATCGTTAATACTGATGCAAATGTCGAGGGCCTTTATCAACGTATTGATCAAATTGCGAACCTTATGGATCGCAAAGCTCAAGCTGAAAGCTTAAAGCAAGATGTCCAGGCGCAAGTACAAGCACTCAATGCAAACCAACCTGATCAAGCGAAGAAAAAGAAAGTGCTCTTTCTGCTGATCCATGAAGGGCGACCTGCAAATGTTGCGGGCTCACAAACGACACCCGATGCAATTATTCAACTCGCCGGCGGACAAAACCCAGCCGCTACACAACTCTCGTCTTACAAGCCTCTATCCACAGAAGCGATGGTAGAGATGCAGCCTGACGTGATTCTTGTTAGTGGTCGCAGCTATGAAACGTTGGGTGGTGCCGATGCAATTTTAAAAGCAATGCCGCTTCTTGCTGCAACACCCGCTGGAAAGAACAAAGACATCATAACGATTGATGGCCATGCTCTGGTAGGTGGTTTGGGCCTTAAAAGCCTTGCAGAAGCTAAACGTTTGAATACACTGCTTTACCCATAGAGACATGACATGTTGTTAAGACGCATCCCCCTTTCAACGACGTTATCAGTGCTTAGTGGATTTTTAGCATTTATTGCTATCGCCTCTATTACCGTTGGCCCAATGAACATTAGCTTTACTGACAGTTTGCGTAGCCTAACGGGAGGCAGTTCTGATCTCGCTCCTCACATTCAGTTGGTCATTAACGAAATCCGATTGCCTCGAACCATTTTGTGTATGTTCATCGGCGCCATTTTAGCAATTTGTGGTGTGGTTATGCAGGGCTTGTTCCGTAACCCATTAGCCGAGCCTGGTATCATTGGTGTGTCTGCTGGCGCTGCTCTTGGTGGTGCATTCGCTATTGTTGTATTTGCTGAATTTAGCCAAAACTATCCGCAACTAATGAACTTAGCGGCTCTGCCTCTTTTTGCTTTCCTTGGCGGTGCACTAACGACTATTCTCGTTTATAAACTCGGCACAAGTAAGTTTGGTACCTCAGTTACAATTATGTTGTTAGCCGGCGTTGCCATCAGCGCGCTCTCGGGGGCTGCGATTGGCTACATGAACTTTATCGCAGATGATCAGATGCTGCGAGATTTGACGCTTTGGTCGATGGGCTCATTAGCTGGTGCAAATTGGTCAGGGATTGCTCTATCTGCTATAACACTCGTCATCCTATTGCTCTGGTTTCAGAAGAAGTCGATGGCGCTGAATGCTCTGTTGTTAGGGGAATCAGAAGCAAGACACTTAGGAGTTCCGGTTCAAAAACTCAAACGTCAGCTTATTTTACTTTCTGCACTGGGTGTTGGTATTACGGTGAGCATCAGTGGTGCAATTGGCTTTATTGGGCTCGTGATTCCTCACTTAGGGCGCATGCTCGCTGGGCCTGACCATCGAACGCTATTACCAATATCTGCCTTAATGGGAGCACTGCTTCTTACTGCCGCAGATATGTTTGCTCGTGTTGCCGTGGCACCAGCTGAATTACCAGTTGGAATCGTGACCGCATTGATTGGCGCGCCCTTTTTCATCTACTTATTGTTCCAGCAAAAAGGGAAGATTTTGTAATGAACCAGATCGTTTTATCGGGGAAAAACATTTCGATGACGTATGGCAACCGTGTGGTGCTCGATGACATCAACATTGATATCCGAGCTGGTGAAGTGACCGCCCTACTCGGCCCCAATGGCGCAGGTAAAAGTACTTTACTCAAGCTTCTATGCGGTGAGATCTCTTCGAATCATCACATCACCTACTTCGGTAAACAAAAGCATGATTGGGAGCCTGAAAAAAGCGCCAAACATATTGCAATGCTCCCGCAGCACAGCACCTTAACCTTCCCATTTCTAGCCAGAGAAGTAGTAGAGCTGGGGGCAATACCGCTATCACTGTCCAATAAAGAAACCACTAAACTGGCTTTACATTACATGGAACAAACCGACGTATTGCATTTAGCAGAAAGCCTGTACCCGTCTTTATCTGGTGGAGAAAAGCAACGACTGCATCTAGCACGAGTGATGACACAACTACATCAATCTGGCGAAAAACGAATCTTAATGCTTGATGAACCTACCTCAGCGTTGGATCTCGCCCATCAACACAACACGTTAAAAATTGCTCGTGAAACGGCAAAAGCACAGAACGCTGCGGTGGTTGTGGTGTTACATGACTTGAATCTAGCCTCTCAGTACGCAGACCGCCTTGTACTCTTGCATAACGGGAAACTAGTTTGTGATGACACGCCATGGAATGCACTAACGTCAGAGCGCATTGAGCAAGTTTATGGCTATCGATCTATTGTGACAAAACATCCGACGCTAGACTTCCCTCAAGTGCATGCCGCAGCATAAAGCGTATCTCCTCTAAGCCGTCTCTAAAACACTTTGATACGACAAAGGCCCGCAATATGAGAATTGCGGGCCTTTGCTTTGATAGTGGCAGAATTTGGGGCTTTAAAGGCTATTACTTGCTCATTTGGATCAATGATCGACCAATCAACCACTCAAGCTCTTTGTCACCACCCGCACCAAACTGGCTTTCAACCATTTTGTATAAGCGGTCAATACCATTAGCAGCAAATTCTTGCGCATTTTCAGCGGTGACAATGTGATGGAATAGCAGTCGTAAAATCGCGAGAAACTCAGCATCTTCCAGCGCTTTAATCCAACTTTGTGAAAATGCATTTAATCCTTTATCAAACTCTAAGTGTTCAATAAACATTTTAAAGATACGGCCATCCAGTGCGGCGGTGAAGTCCGTTTTCTTAGGGAAGTGATGGCTAATACCGGTACGCGATATACCTGTCTGCTGGCTTAGCGTCGTGTACGACATTTTGTCGTAACCTAATCTGAGTAGCTGATCAATAACGGCATCCATGATCTTTTGGATAGTGATTTCGGTATCTTCTTTACTACGCTTTGGCATATTTTAAGCTCTTCTCTTTGTAAATCCATCTAACTCACTATTAAATGAGGCCAGAATGAAATCATTCTTAGCATTATACCCGGCTCGCCGATGCGGTTCGATTAGCGAAAACCTAGAAATCAGGTTGCTAAGCGCTGCACTTGAAAGCGCTTTGGGTATATGTATTGCGACTATTTAATATCATGTCGAGTTCCAAACCATAACGTCTTTACACTGCGTAATGTGTAATTTTCAGTTATGTTTTTGTCAATACATGCTACTCAAAATAAGGCGAAAAGTTAGTCTCATCAAAACCTTGCGCCAATTATTCATCGAAACTATTCAAAGACCAAGAATGATAATTATTAAAAATAATCAATCAAGAAATAGTCTTATAAATTAACCATTAGTTCAACTGGACTGAGCAAAATCTCGTCACTATGTTCGTTAATTGATTTTAAATGTTGATATATATCACATTAACGTTCTTGATGATTTAGTAATCCAATCTTTAACCCTTACTTAACAAGTGCCTATTCTGTTCCTTTTTTACGCAAAAGTCGTCATTTTTGTAGATACAGATCAAATACCTGATAGAATACCCTTAGTATTTACAAGAGGATTCGTTATGAGTGTCGAATTAGAAAAAAACCAAGTATGTGAGGCCTGCGGCTGTGCTGGCGAGATTGGCTTTATCATCAAAGAAGGTGACGAAGTTGCCGACGTAACGGTTTTCGCACAGACAAAAACAGAGCTAGAGTCTGAACTACAAAAATACATCGAGCTCGCTAAATCAGTATGTGCTGATGTTGAATACAATGTTTCAGAAATAACCGAAGAATCGAACCAAGCGACGGCTCGATTCAAATTTGAAGTAAGTGCTGAAAAACTTATCTTTGAATTAAAAACTCGCTCACTCGCGCGTTAATGAAAAAAGCGAGCATGATGCTCGCTTTTTATTTTTCCAATCTCTTAATCTTAAACCGCTCTAAATGAAACAGACAACTTCGGCGCGTTTATTTATCTTTTTTGAACACGACCCACTTTAACGAGCCATTGGTTTCAAAATCGTTCTCAGCGGTACACATCAGTAATACGCCTTCAACATTAATCACGGCCCCTGTGGTGTAGGCTTTATCATCGTAGTAACAGATACGCTGACCTACCTTACCGTCAGCAACTATTAGCGCTTTGTTTTCTGGTGTACTGTATGATTTAGCAAAAACGGAACCCGACAGCAGTACTGCAAAAACACCAGCGGTAAAAATAGATACACTTTTTAACTTCATGAAAATCTCCCTCAAACCTCAATAATACTAACAAGGCCCCTTGTGAAGTTCTTGGAAGAATCTCATATTATTCAAATATCTACTGATATTTTTCTCACCTCTACACTTGGGTCTGCTTCACATTCAATCATTTAATTTATCTCATTTTAGTAAGCTTGAAGTTACTTAGCGCAGTAAAGAAGCGCACACTTTTAGCGTGCATCTCTAATTTGAATATTTAAGTTATGAATCAAAAACTGTAAGCAAAAAATGCATAATAGGTTTATTTAAGTATAAGATAAGTACCTGTTGATCTCGGTATTTAACTAAATCTTTGACTATGCGTTTTGTTTCCCTATGCCTTACTTCAATCCTGCTCTGCTCGTCTCCTTTGGCATATGAGCTAGATTACTATTCTAAATTTGGTCACATCGATAATTACGGCAATCTTGATCTTAGAAACAAGCCTTACACCCAACTACCCTCTGGCCTAGTGGTAAAGGGCAACTTAAACATCTCACAAACCCCTATCAAAGCCTTGCCTAAAGGGCTTGATGTTGAAGGCAGTCTGGAAGCAACTAACAGCGCACTCAAATTTATTCGCTCAGGAACAAAGATAAAAGGCTATGCAAACCTACTAGGTAGTAAGATCGAAAACTGGCCTAAAGGTATCAAACTAGGCGGTTACCTAAATCTGACGGATACACCGTTAAAATCGCTTCCAGCTAAACTTCGAGTAAAAGGTGATCTAAGTGTTATTCGCACTCCCATTTCTGATCTTCCTGAAGGATTGGTGGTTGATGGTAATCTCTATATTGGAGGATCAGCGCTGAAAGTATTTCCAGACACAATGACGGTGAAAGGGAATATCTATTTAGGTGGTAACAGGATCACAAAATGGCCCAGCAATTTAACCCTTGGTGGTGCCGTCGCACCTTAAAGAGCAGATAAACAAAAGCCCCGGCAGACCGAGGCTTTAAGGCATTCTGAATCAACGAGTTCAGTGACGAAGATTACTCTTGGTTATTCACAGGATTAGCATAGCTCGCCACCAAATAAGGTCTTGCGCCTTCAGGTAGCTGATCCAACTTATCCGCGAGATGACGCTTAACCGCTTCCGTAATGATGCTCGAATCTTCATGCCCAGCAGCTAACAAGTTGATTGGGTACAACTTGTAGTTGTTGTGAATTTGGCGGTCGATTTCACCAGCAAGAGATTCCGGCGTTTCAAACTCTTGCTCAATCACATCACCAAACGCAACATGTACACGGCCTTTATAGCCAACGATACCTTGAATGATGCTTTCGATATCTTCAAATTCGCCTTTTTCATAGCGGCCATTTTCTGCTTTTTCGTACAGCTCTTTTGCTTTGGCAATGTCACATGGATCATTTTCATAGGCAATCGAGACAGGAACGATTTTCAGAGAACGCGTGTACTCACCAAAGCTGATCTTTTGTTTACGACCTTCAACATGGAACATTTTTAAAATCGCAGGATCAGTAAAGTCGTTTCCATCTTTAGCACGACCTTCCTTTTGGGCAATCCAAATTGAATTGCCAGTATCAAGCGAATGTTTGATATAGCTTGACAGTTGTCCCAATGCTTTCATCATTTCTCTAGGCGCTTTAGCAGAGCGCTTAACGATGAAGCTCTTATTGAGTCGCATCAATTCTGTCGCACATGGCTTCTTCAGCAGGTTATCGCCAATCGCTATACGAACTGTACGGTGCCCACTTTGGTACAAGCCATAATTTACGAGCGCAGGGTCCATCGCAATATCACGGTGGTTAGAAACGAATAGGTATGACGTGTTTTTATCCAGCTTATCCAAACCAGAAAAAGTGACGCCATCCGTTGTCTTATTCAATGTATCTTTCAGATACTTCTTCACTTCAATCTGAATTGCTTCGACAGAATCAAGCTTGCTCCACTTGGCTTTCAGGTAGATGCGCAGGATCGGGCTCATTAGCGTTTTGAACCACGCTGCTTTATTAGCAAAGCGATGTTCTAGGATAGCAGTGATAAATTCATCATCTTGGATTAGACGATCCAGCGCTGCTGGAATTTCTTCGTCGTTGTAAGGACGAATTTCAATATAAGGATCGGTATTGGCTGTCATTGTTCATTACATATCAAAAAAAGCTGGCACATTTTACGCATAGTTTTGCTGACAAGCAGCATTTCAACCCATACTTTTAACATGGTCATACCAGTTAAGCCACCATTTATCATGCTAAAAAATTCTCTCAGCCGGTTGGAATCGTATGGGTTTAACGTTACCCTTAGCGCCAAAAAACACTGGTACTCATAATGAACTACGCAATTGAATTTCACGACGCTAAATACCCCTTTCTTGATGTAGCTGCGCGTAAAAAAGCACTGAAGCACAGTCTACTATCTGTCATCGAAGGGTTAGCCGTCATTAAATTGGGTAAGCAGGAGTATGCCATTGAACCAGGCCAATATTTTTGGATTCCTCAAGGATGTTTGAGCTCCCTCACCTTTTTACCTAATTCTCGTGTATATCGTTGTGATTTTTCTGTGCGTTTAAATGACGACTTCTCACAACAGGCGGGCTTTGTGAAGCCTTCACCGCTACTAAAAGCGCTCGTCGAGAAGCTAGCAACAACTGCCGAACGCTCGGATCTGCAAACCGATCTACTGACAGTAGTAAGACATGAAGTATTGACGCTGTCCCCTAAACTAGCGCACTCAACGTTAACGAGAACCATCAATCAATGGACTCCTGGCTGTGACATGAATATTTCTAAAGAGCTTTGCTTGGTACTAACACTACGTGAAGCAAGAAAAATGAAACTGTCGGGGAAGAAGGAAGAGCAAATTGTTGACTCTCTTTTTGCTGGTAACACCGAAGAATATGAACAGCTTTGCTTTTTAGTCTTTGGAGAAGCGCTATAATTTGCTCTTCAACAAGCTACGTGTTCAGCATTACGTAGAGTTACGGATACAGAAAGTAGAGATTCAAGTAAAAACAAAAAGGGCGTACATTGATAATGTACGCC
The DNA here is from genome assembly GCF_033338615.1 of Vibrio sp. Vb1980. Classification (NCBI taxonomy): domain Bacteria; kingdom Pseudomonadati; phylum Pseudomonadota; class Gammaproteobacteria; order Vibrionales; family Vibrionaceae; genus Vibrio; species Vibrio sp. Vb1980. Next base: position 549,994 of record NZ_JAWOSZ010000001.1, on the reverse strand, counting down.
CTTTTTTCATTTGCTTGAGGTGTCTAGAAAGGTACCTCTATTTGCATCATCCAGTCAGCGTCATAATATTCGTGCCAACGATAATCAAACCGCATTCTTGGCTGTCCGTCGGATTTATCACCAAAACCAACGCTGAACATCAACCCGTGGCTACGAAGCCACTCTTCTGTATCCATTTTACTCTCTTCGTCTCGAAGCTCTTCCGGCATCCAAAAACCAAGACCAAAGTAATTCTTTTCTAAGTTTTGAGTTAGAAGTGGGGTGTCTTCCGGCTTAATCGCCCACTCCTCCCAATAGTTTTCTGTTGGTCCTTCAAGCTTCGCTTCCGCTGCATACCAAATCAATGCTTCAGTACTTAACACGCCGATGGAATCTAAAATTTCTTCACAGATAGGAAGAGTGTTATCTTCAAACACCACGGAACGATCAGAAAAATAGTTACACGCGGAATGAGCTTGTGTCATCACAAGCAGCGCACATGCACTAAATAAAACGACTCTGACCATGAAAATCTGACCTCTCAGTTCCCAGACAATGTTTCTCTGTATAAGCCTTTACTAAGTAATAAATCACGTACGGAAGGTGTTGTATAGGCGCCGATCTCTTCACCCTCGGCCAATGCTTTGCGAATATCTGTGCTTCTGACTTTTACTTTTTCAGGACATGCCATAACAGTCCAACGTTCCGTAATCTCTTCAGCTCTACTAAATTTAGCAAATTTGAAGAAATTATCAGGACCAATGACAAAAGTTATATCGGCAGTTGGGTAGATTTCTTGAATTTTTTCTAACAACGCATAGGTCGTCACACTTTGTCCAGGTTGGTATAAAGCTTGCTCTGCATCAGAACGCTGAACATTAGAAAGCCCCATATCCTTGATGAACGCGTCAACCATTTTGCACCGAGTTGGGTAATCAAGCATGTTCTTGCCCCAAGCGTGTGCAATGCTTGGCTCAAGTAGCACAAGATCAAAGTGGCTCAAAGACTCAATAACACTTTTATGCCCTAAACTAGGTGGGTTAAATGCACTACCAAAAATGGCGATTTTTTTCATATCCGGTGATTACCTGGTTGAAGAGAGTTTTCTAATCTGATGATTTCGGTATGATACTACTAATCTTTACAGCTTTTGACCCTAAAGTCGCGTTTAATGAGCCTCAACTGTATGGTTTATCACCATTTGAGCAAATGTGCTTTAGAGTCTGAAATATTTGCAGGAAAAGGAACCCTAAATGGAACAATCCATCCGTGACGAAATGCGCGTACTCCCTTCAATTGATCCGCATTTTGAAATTGAACGCCGTGTCGCTTTTATTAAGCGTAAATTGCAAGAAGCGGGCTGTAAGTCTCTTGTTCTTGGCATCAGCGGTGGCGTTGACTCAACGACATGCGGTCGTTTAGCTCAATTGGCTGTAGACCAGCTGAACGAAGAAGCGGGCAACAATAGCTACCAATTTATCGCAGTTCGCCTGCCTTATGGGGAGCAAAAAGATGAAGATGAGGCTCAGCTCGCTCTGTCTTTTATCCAGCCAACCCATTCTGTATCGGTGAACATCAAAGCAGGTGTTGACGGGCTTCATTCGGCTTCTCACGTTGCATTAGAAGGCACAGACCTTCTACCAACTGATGCAGCAAAAGTCGACTTCGTAAAAGGCAATGTAAAAGCGCGTGCTCGCATGGTTGCTCAATACGAGATCGCGGGCTACGTAGGCGGCCTTGTTCTTGGTACTGATCACTCAGCAGAAAACATCACTGGTTTCTACACTAAATTTGGTGATGGCGCTTGTGACATGGCACCATTGTTCGGATTAAGTAAGCGCCAAGTTCGTGAAGTAGCTGCTACATTGGGTGCACCTGAGCAACTAGTGAAGAAAGTGCCAACAGCAGACTTAGAAGAGCTTGCTCCACAAAAAGCAGACGAAGATGCCCTAAGCCTAACTTACGAGCAAATCGACGACTTCTTAGAGGGCAAACCCGTTCCACAGCAAGTGAGTGACCGTCTGGTAGCGATTTACAAAGCAACGCAGCACAAACGCCAGCCAATCCCGACGATTTACGACTAAGCGATATTTTCAGCTCTCTTTAAAACTCAAAACGCTGCTAAAAATAGCAGCGTTTTTTTGTCTAGGAACAGTTTTTGTCGAAGGACAAAGACGTTCTCGCCTAGTTGGTTACTGTTACGTCCGTCTCTGGCACAGCACAACACGCCAATACGGTTCCCATTGCACGTTCCTCATCAGTCAACGCGGGCACGTCCGGATGATGTACTTGACCCGACGTAAGCTGAACCTTACACGCGCCGCATAAGCCAGCACGACAGCTATTGCTGATGACCTTCCCAGCATCTTCGAGCTGATCTAACAACGTTTTTTGGTTGTTGCCTACGACTTTAGTTCCATTAAAGTCAATAGCGAGACTTTTCTCTGGCTTTGACGTAAGAGAAGAAACTCCAAACGCTTCTTGATGGTAGTTTTCCTCTGGCAGCCCTTTTCTTAGTAGAAGACTTTTTGCTTTATCCATAAAGCCATCCGGGCCACACACAAACACCTGCCGCTGTTCAACATCTTTGATTTGCTTAATGTGTGACAAACTTAAACGCCCTTTCAAACCAAACCAATCAACAGCAGGTTGCGTTAAACAGACTTTTACTTCTAACCCCGGGTGCTCACGCTTTAACTGCTCCAACTCTGAGCGACAAGGAATATCATTTTCGGTCCGACATTGATGGTAGAAAACCACGTTCTCCAACTGATTATGATCCGCTAAGTAACGTACCATCGATAGCATTGGTGTTACTCCGCTACCCGCAGAGAGTAACAGCAGAGGCTGCGCTTCATGCGTTTTAAGGTGGAACTGACCGTCAGGTTGTTCTGCCTCTAAAAAATCACCGACTTGTAAGTTGTCTAAGAGTGAGTTAGAGACTCTTCCACCCGCGATACGCTTTACAGAAATAGCATAACGACCCGGGCGAGAAGGACTGGATGACAAGGTATAGCGTCGACCCACTTTCTTACCATCAATATTCACCTCTATTGGCAGGTGTTGTCCTGGCAAGTAATTAGGCAAAGAACCTTTGTTTGGCTCTAACCATAAGGTCACAAAGTCTTGGGCAATTTCTTCACGCTCAACACATGTAAGCTTCATGCGCACTGGCGAGTTATCTGCGTAAAACTCCGGCTCTTTGTACTCCAATACTTCAACTTTATCGCCTTGACGAATAATGCCTTCATTTCGCGCGACAAGATTCTGGCCAAAGAACACACCACCGACATCGTTTGCACGGAACTGTTGCAAGGTTTTGAGCGGCTCTTTGCTCTCACGGAATGTGCCTCTTTGGGTATTCACCGTAGTCAGGATACAGCGCTCGCAAGGTTTGAGCGACTCAAACTCTACCTCACCGATTCGTATGCGCTTCCATGAATCTTCTTCAAATGGCTTAGTATCAGAGACAACTAAGTTAGTACGAAACTGATCCATTGAGTGTAGCTCTGAACTTCTTCGGTTTAGCTCATCAAGTGAAGCTTGGCTGATCAATAAAACCGGATAACCATCAGCAAAACTGACGTTTTGACCTAGCTTTTCACGGACACGATTCGATTGCTCGCCACTAAACAACAACTCAACGCGTTGCCCCAACACACGACTAAACCAGTCATCTGCATCATCTGTCGTGGTATAGGCAGTAAATGTATCTTTCCAAACCGTTGCAGGTGTCTCCTGCATTTTGAAATCTTGGTAACGGATTTTAAGTGGCTCCATACCCAAACTACTAAACACCACTCCATCGGACAATAGGGCAGACTTAATGGTTACCATTTGCGGATACTTTCGCGCAGTGATCATCGAGCCATCAGCTTTCGCAATCATAAAGCGACGATCGAAGCTCAATCCTTGCTTCTCAACCCATACGGACGACAGCGACAATCCGCCAACTGACTTAACCGGAAAAACATTAATTTGGGATAAAACGGGTTGCGACATGGCCTTCTTCCTACGGGTGTTTTTTATTTGTTGCGGTATTGTATACTCAAATCACATTAAGTTGCAGAGTCTACTGCCTCTTCATCCATCGCAACTTTCTCGAAACCATATTCTTATAAATTTGGTTTTAGTGACAAGTATTTACTACACTCAATATTCGCGTTTTTTAACACCGTTCTGACCAAATACCGTTTGATAAAGTGTGATACGACACACATAATTCACCCAAGTTATCACTACTCCCATTTATCGATTTGGAGCTTAATTATGGATACAAGAAAACTGGTTCTGATTTTGTTATGTATCTTTCTTCCGCCTGTCGCGGTGTTTATGGAGAAAGGTCTAAATAAAGACTTTTTGATTAATCTAATATTGACGTGTTTCTTCTTTCTACCAGGTACGATCCACGCGCTTTGGTTAACAATGAAGTAACCACTTACACTCTCACTCTTTATAAAATTGAAAAATGGGATGAAATATGAGGGCAATTCCTCTATCATCCTGTCGCCTAAGCGCAAGCGTTTGCTCAAAAGCAAATACGGCGCTTAGGCTCCAATCAGACAACTTTTCAATGGTGGGAGCAATTAATGACAACACTGACTATCACTCGTCCTGACGACTGGCACGTTCACTTACGCGATGGGGAAGTTCTTAAAGACACCGTTCGCGACATCAGCCGCTACAATGGCCGGGCGCTGATTATGCCAAATACCGTCCCACCTGTTACTACAACTGAGCTCGCCCTAGCCTACCGTGACCGAATTCTCAAAGAGCAACATGGCGAACAGTTTGAGCCTTTAATGGCGCTTTACCTTACAGATAACACGACACCAGACGAAATACGTAAGGCTAAAGCAACCGGACACATTGTTGCTGCCAAGCTCTATCCTGCTGGCGCCACAACAAACTCAGATTCCGGTGTAACCAATGCGAAAAACATTTATCACGTTTTAGAAGCAATGGAAGAAGTAGGAATGTTACTTTTGGTTCATGGGGAGGTAACACATCACGATGTTGATATATTCGACCGAGAAAAAGAATTCCTTGATACCGTCCTCGCTCCTATCGTCAATGATTTCCCTAATCTTAAAATCGTACTAGAACATATCACCACCGCCGACGCAGCAAACTTCGTTAACAATGCCTCAGACAACGTAGCGGCTACCATCACTGCCCACCACCTTCTTTTCAACCGTAACCACATGCTTGTGGGTGGTATTAAACCTCATTTCTACTGTTTGCCAATTCTTAAGCGCGGAACCCACCAGCAAGCGCTGATCGAAGCAGCAACTAGTGGTAGCAAGAAGTTTTTCCTAGGTACAGACTCAGCGCCACATGCGAAAGGGGCAAAAGAATCGGCTTGCGGTTGTGCTGGTTCTTACACTGCACACGCTGCGCTAGAGCTTTATGCAGAAGTCTTCGAAAAAGAAGGCAAGTTGGAAAACTTGGAAGCTTTCGCAAGCTTCAACGGTCCTGATTTTTACGGCATTGCACGTAACACAGATACGGTAACGTTAGAAAAATCCGCTTGGGATGTGCCAGAAACGATGCCATTTGGCAATGATATCGTTGTGCCTATTCGAGCAAGTGAACAGATCGAGTGGAAAGTGAAGTAAGTACTTTACTGACGTTTCACCCATAAAACAGGGTCATGCTTTTTGTAAAAAGAAGTCATGACCCTTGTTATTATCGTCTCATGTTTTAGATGTGATTATTGACCACGAAGCTTTTCAACCATCGTCCATACCGCAACCACAACCAACCCCGCCACAAAGCCGATAATACCGTTCAGTAAAATAGGCAAAATGGCTGTAGCAACCAAATGACCACTAAAGTTCATAATAATCGGCTCTACAAAGTGATGAATGGCTGGCACGTTGTGCACCACAATTCCTCCACCCACCAAAAACATCGCAGCAGTTCCTACAATGGTTAACAACTTCATCAACTTTGGTGCAAAAGCGACCAAGGCCCCTCCGACTTTCGCCACCCAACCGTTACCGTTTGAGCGACTTTCAAGGTAAAGGCCTAAATCATCTAGCTTCACAATCCCAGCGACTAGTCCATAAACTCCAACCGTCATAATCACTGCAATTAAACTGACAACTAAAATTTGCGTAACAAGACTGGCTCCTGTCACGGTACCTAACGCAATCACGATGATCTCTGCTGAAAGGATAAAGTCTGTCCGAATCGCACCAGAAACTTTACGCTTTTCATACTCTTCTATCGACTCGCCAGTATTAACTAGCTCATCTTCTTCTTCGTGCGGATGCGAGTGAGGAAACACTTTCTCAAGTACTTTCTCTGCCCCTTCAAAGCAGAGAAATAAGCCGCCAATTAGCAATAATGGCATGATAAGCCATGGAATAATCGCGCTAATAAGTAAAGCTGAAGGAACTAAAATCAATTTATTTTTGAATGAGCCTTTTGCAACCGCCCAAACCACTGGAATCTCTCGCTCAGATGCAACACCAGACACTTGTTGAGCGTTTAACGCTAGATCATCTCCCAACACACCTGCGGTTTTCTTTGCCGCCATTTTTGACATTAAGGCGACATCATCAAGCACCGTGGCAATATCGTCCAACAGTGTGAGTAAACTTGCTCCAGCCATTTTTTGTCTCTTATATGAAATTGAGTAAGTAACAAAATGTAACACCAATGAATCACTCATCAAAGTGATGATTTTGCAAAGAATACCACCCCAAATGGTGTTTTATATTGCTGTAAAGATAAGACAGGTCTAGTCTTGTGATACCTTTCAGCAGTCAAAAGAAAAAGTATAGATGAAAAGTGGATACATTTACCCGATCGGTACTCCTGGCCAACCTTGGAACGAAGAAGAACGTAAAGCTTGGTTAGCAACGCAAGAAGTAAAACGTAGCTACCAAGATGAAGTCGTCAGTAAAATCGATGCCCTACGCGAGCGTTTTGATGTTGAACAATATGGTGCGCTCTCATACAACGAGGCACGCTTCCCTCTGTTTTGTATCAAAACACGCAATTGGGATTCAACTAAGCCTGTTGTGTTGGTCACAGGCGGCGTGCACGGTTACGAAACCAGCGGTGTACATGGCGCATTAAAGTTTGTAGAAACAGAAGCAGAACGCTATGCAGAGCATTTCAATATTGTCGTTGCACCCTGCGTAAGCCCTTGGGGTTACGAGGTGATCAACCGCTGGAATCCAAACGCGATTGATCCAAACCGCTCTTTCTATAAGGATAGCCCTGCCGAAGAGTCCGCTAACCTCATAAAGCTAGTTGCAACTTTAGGCGATGTGTTAATGCACATTGATCTACATGAAACGACAGATTCTGACGAAACTGAGTTCCGTCCAGCCTTAGCTGCTCGTGATGGTATTGAGTACATTGAAGGTATGATCCCAGATGGCTTTTACACGGTGGGAGATAGTGAAAACCCTCAGCCTGACTTCCAAAAAGCGGTCATTGAGTCAGTTGCAAAAGTGACTCACATTGCACCAGCAGATGAAAACGGCGAAATCATTGGTTCACCCGTCGTACAGTTTGGCGTTATAAACTACCCAATGGTAAAACTGGGCCTGTGTGGCGGCGTAACAAATTGCGTTTACGGCACGACAACGGAAGTGTACCCAGACAGCCCAACGGTGACCGACGAAGAATGTAACGATGCGCAAGTCTTCGCTATTGTGGGTGGTCTAGATTACCTAAAAAATAAGCTTGTATAACCCGAACTAACAGCGCCTTGCAATATAAGTTCGTATAACTTTTTAGCACAAAAGCTTGCAATCTTTCATATGAGATACATTTCAACATTAACAAATGACCACATTAATATGGCTACTTCTGAAGAGATTAAAACGCCATGACTTCATGTGGCATGATTGATATTACATATGAGTTGCGTTAAAACGCAAGCACTGGATAAGCTGCATGCTCAATATGCACCTCTGCTGTTAAAGCTGTACTCGCCACCTACAGTGTAAATTAATGAAGTTTTACTAGTTTAGGTCACCCTAAACTAGTAAAACCGATTAAGCAGATTAATAGCAATATATTAAGCCTGATGTTCTTTAACTCTTGTTCGTTGAGGTACTCTCGAACGTTCACTTTTCTAGTAACCTAATCAAAGACAATCGATAATTCTAGTTTCTACGTCATCAACAAATCGCCTAAAGAACACTTCGACCTTCTTTCCCTTATAAAAGGCACACGAAAGATCTTGGGTCACCTCAAATATTAATCTACCCTGCGGCCAGTCGACAAAACAAAGCTGAACAACGAAAAAGTCGACATAGATTTTTATACTTGGAAACATCGCCTTGAATAAACTCTCTTTAGCAGAGAATACCGTAGTTATAAATTCAGCGTAATTAGAAAACAGCGTAGAAAACGCATACTCCTTCGCACACAAAACATTAGGAGAAATAGAGCGCGCAATTTCATGGGGTAACCACTCCTGCCTATCAATACCAAAATACCCCTTTTCATCGGTGGCAACTATCGCCACGGCACATGTAGCACTATGACTAATGGAACCATAATAGCCTTCCGGCCATAGAGGCTCTCTATGAGCTCCAATTTGGGGCAGCTCTACGTTTGACGCCTCAAGTAAACACATTGCCATTTGTACGCATGCGCGACCAGCCATAAACTCACACTGCCTAGACTGAACGGCTCGGTGTAAGTTCGAAGGCAAACTCACACCTAGTGCCATTAAGTTACTTCTAAACTTGGTGGAATAGTCAATGTTCAAAGACACTTTTACGATGTTCTTGGCGATCCATTCCGTTTCAAACTTCAAGTTAAGTGCGTTGGCTGCCAGAGTAGATTTCATCTCAACCAAAAGTGCTCACCTCAATAATAGAACTGGTGTATAAATATCTAACATGACGAGCTTTCCAAATGCGCCAAACCATAAGAAATGCGTATTCTTTCAGTTGTCCAAGGTTGCCCCTCCATCAACTCGCAAGTCATGCATCGTGATATGGTTTGCTGCATCCGAAAGTAAAAACAAAATAGTGTTAGCAATGTCCTCTGGTCGAGCCAACTTTGCAAGTGGGATGCCCAACCTAAACTGACTTGAATCACCCGCGATCACTTCAGCCTCAGCATAATTTTCAGTCCACAACTGTCTTTGCATTGGCGTATCTGTTGAACCTGGGCTGACAATGTTGCAGCGAATACCAAACTGAGCAAGTTCGATTCCCATGCATTTCACCATCATATGAAGCGCTGCTTTTGAGGCTCCATAAGCACCAATCGCGTTCCTTGGTGTATTAGCTGCATTAGAACCAATAATCACCATGCTTCCAGAGCCTTGAGATTTCATCCCCTTGGCAAGGGTTTGCATTAATGCGAGGACACCAAAAGTATTTATCTCAAAAGTCTGCTTCACCACATCGATAGACAACTCATGGAGAGCTCCAACATGTAGCACTCCAGCGCAACAGACTAAATGGTCAAATGCAGCTTGTTGCTGCCAAGACTCCACTATCTCAACAATTCCGCTTTGATTGTTTAGATCTAACCAACGGCATTCAAACTGCGTAGGGTATCTTTGAGCCAAAACTTGCGTATTTTTATTCAAGAGGTCTATTTGCTTATCTGCCACGAGCACTCGAGCACCTGCGTTCAGTAAATGTTCTAAAGTTGACAAACCAATGCCAGTTGCCGCTCCAACAAGCAATATTCTTTGATTATCTAATGACATCATGATTTCCACTAAAAACAATGAGTCTACTTCTTAGAAAGTAAACTCTTTTAATGTTGGGGACTTAAAAAATTGACATACTAGGCAAGTGACATTCACTGGCCGTTACTATGGCAATACTGTCAATAATACGTTTTAGGTTAGTGTTGCCTGAAGTACGGCCTGGCTGATGAGGACTTCTTTCATTTTCTGTCCAATGCTAGAAACCTGTTCAGCGTTGTAACGAGCAGTCTGATAAGTAACAATTAAGCGCAAACTACGCGCTTCGTTGACCACGTTTTCCATAATTTCAAAGTGTAAACCAAAAAGTGACTCAGTTTTATTTGGGAGGATTTGCTGGTACGAAACCGATTCACCCTGAGGATTTTGTAGTGAGCCATACAATGCATTATCAGCATGAATCTGAGCATACACATCAAACAATAATCCGTTGTTGGGCTCAAAACCAAGCTCGCGTTGAACCATATCAATCGGCACTGTTGCGTGGGGCAAAGAGTCATTGATGATTTCAGTTACATGTTCAATCAGCCTCACAAAAGATTGCTCAGGGTCAAATACCACTCGGTGAGCGACCATTGTGGTGTAGTAGCCGACTGAGCCGAAGTATTTTGCATCATCGCGTCCTGATGCAGATGTACCAATCACCAAGTCCTTTAAGTCTCCTGCGTCCTGCAGAGCATGTGCAATAGCAGAATAAATAACACTGAAAATAGACGAGTTGCACTCTCTAGCTAAGGCAGAGACAGCCTGATGAGCGAGTGAACCTAAATCGACTTCTATCCAATTTGCTTCAATTGCATTAATAACAGACGCCTTTTGCTCAGGTTTATGTTCGGTCAGGCAGAGGCCTTGAGTAGCGTCTTGCAAATGCTCCACCCAGTAACGCAGATCTTCTGGACTTGCGCCACGATTCTTCTGCGCGACAGCATAATCATGGACGCTAAGCGCCGGTTTTGTCCAAACGGGTTCTAAGCCTTGAACTCTCGACATGTATGCATTTGAAAGCTCAGACATCAAACTATTTAATGACCACTCATCGATGATCATATGATGAATCAGAAAAGACAATATCTGCTTTCCTGTTTGCTTATCTCTAAAGAATCGTACGCGCAGAGGAAGCTCTTTAGATACATCAAACACATAAGCCGCTTCAGAAGCCAAGTTCGCATTACCAGCGTCTGTGCTTCCCCAAAACCAAGAGTAATTTGGCAAGTCTTTCTCATCAATTATACGCTGCCCTACGCCACTCTCGTCATCAACAAACAAACTCCTGAGGCCAGTGTGGCGAATCAATAAATCTGAAAATGCGAGCTCAAATGACTCCTCGTCCACTTCTCCATCAAATCGCATTGCGAATGGCAAATTAAAAATCGCACACTTGCCAGTAGCAACATGTGCGTCCCATAAGAATTGTTGTGCGAATGACAATGGATAGCAACTTGATACCGTTGCCTCCTGCATTTCGAGTTCTTCTGAAGGCGTTGACAGCGGCGACTGATGAGGCACCGAAGCACACTGAGCAAGAGCTTTCACGCTCGGAAATTTAAAGAAGTCATTAAAGCTAACTTCGATACCATGATTATTCATTAGGTTCCCAATAATTCTAGTTGCCAACAGTGAGTGCCCACCAATTTCAAAAAAGTCGTCATCTAATTCAACATCAGGGTCATCGAGACTATCCCTAAATTCAGCTAATATTATTTCTTCAATATTACTTTCAGAGTCATCATGGTAATAAAACTGAGCGATATCTATACCTTTCGGATTAAAACCAGCACAATAAGAGTGGTTATTCAAAGCTTCGTAGTTAACACTTAATAAATTAATGATAGTTGTATTGTTAATATGTGGTTCTAATATCGGATGAGTAACAATAAACAAATACTTCTCTTGCTCAGTTTGTAAAATAACTACTCTAAATGGCGACTGAGACTCTGGGTCCCACTCGCGCATTTTCATTGCTTTGATCAACTCTGGCAACTGCTTACTGGCTAAATCTAAAGTGTCAATGAACTGGCTTTCTTCCGATAGATGCCACTTCTCTAACTCAAAGTCTTCAGATAATCCGTATCGAAGGTTTAATCGCATATCGACTAAAACAAGCTTGTGTAACGCTCGTTCAATTAGAACGTTTTTGCTTTTTTTATCAATAATATAGCAAAAAACCCTCCATTCAATACTCTGTGAATCTTGAAGCTGTCGCATCCAAACTTGCTCTTCATATTCGCCTATTGGAAGTAGGACTTTAGGCTCTTTAGTGACGTTGTTCATATAAAATCTAACTCTTACTTGGCCGCTTGACATGTTAGCGACCTGATTTTTTAGGATTATGTGTTAATTTGCTTACACGTCGACAATAATGGTGATAGGATTGATTATCATTTAGATTTGCATTTCACGTCAAGCCAATAATTATATTGAGTTGAAAAGGGAGTTTTTTGTCAGCTAATCCGAGTTAACTGACGAATTAATCCGTTAAATTTTAAGTTGTAAAGTGGCTCTGACAACATTTTGAGAATTAAGTTGTGATCGTATTGTTTATTAAAGAAAACCTTGGTTATGATTTATTGAAATTGGACTTCATCTCAGTAAAAAGTATCCATTATGCGTATTCCTCCCCACTTTTATTCCAACTAGAAACTAATTGCAACTCTTTGCCTTTTTGTTTCGGGGCACGTTTTTCATGAATACTCGGATAATTATCACATTTACTTTATTGTGCTTAACTTCAATTTTCGTCGGCGCAAACCAACTAGATTGGTCGTTATTGCTGACCATGGATGACAAAGCTTGGCTACCGATTACTGCTAGCAGATTACCAAGGCTAATCGCACTAATTCTTACCGGATCTGGTCTCGCAATATGTGGTGTTATTCTTCAACATATTGTTAGAAATCGTTTTGTTGAGCCGGGCACCACAGGCGGTATCGATGCGGCAAAGCTCGGTATTTTGGTATCTATCGTCATGCTTCCATCCTCAGACAAGCTTGAACGTATGCTCTTCGCCGTACTATTTTGCTTCGCCGCTGGCCTTATCTACATTGCCATCGTACGAAAAATTAAATTCAGTAACTCTGCGTTAATACCTGTGATTGGGCTTATGTTTGGTAGTGTACTAAGTGCCATAGCGGAGTTTTATGCTTATCAAAACAACATCTTACAGAGTATGTCCGGTTGGTTAATGGGAGATCTCTCCAAAGTGGTCCAAGAACACTATGAAATAATTTTCTTGATTTTACCCATCACCCTACTGACTTACTTATATGCACATAAGTTTACTGTGATGGGAATGGGCGAAGATGTTGCGTCCAACTTAGGAATTAATATTGCGTTCACGGCCGCCTTGGGTCTAATGCTAGTTTCCGTGACAGTTGCTATAACAGTGGTGACCGTAGGTGCCATTCATTTTATCGGTTTAGTCATACCTAACCTAGTCGCACTAAAATATGGCGATCACCTTAAAAATACCCTACCAATCGTTGCACTAGGCGGCGCTTCGTTACTTATTTTTTGCGATGTCATAGGCAGAGTTGTTGCCTTTCCTTTTGAAGTCCCAATTGGATTAACAGCCAGTGCTATCGGGGGAGTTATGTTTCTTGTGTTTCTTTTGAAAGGAGCACGAGTATGAGATCACATTACTCAAACATGCGAGTGAGCATTATACTCGTTTGCATACTATCTATCGCCTTTATCTTTACAAGCTCTGGGTGGGATTTTGATTACGTCATCCCCAAGAGACTGATTAAACTTGGTGCCATAGTTATTGGGGGCAGCTGCGTGGCCATCTCTGCTGTTATTTTCCAAGCTTTGGCTGGTAATCGTATTCTTACGCCATCCATTATGGGATATGAGTCGGTTTATCTGGTTTGGCAAACCCTACTCTTATTACTAGCGGGCACTTCTGGCATCGCTACATTAGGCGTTGTCGGTAATTTCGCTGTCTCTGCAATACTCATTCTGTTGTATTCCTTAGCGATTCAATCTTGGGTACTCAATAGATTTAAACATGACATGCACCAAGTTCTGCTGATTGGCTTTGTTTTGACAATGGTGCTGACAACTCTTGCTCAATTTATCCAGCTCAGAATAAGCCCTGGAGAATTCTCTATCCTTCAAGGATTCAGCTATACCTCGTTTGAGCGAGCGAAACCTTCTACGTTACTTTTTTCCAGTATTGCGTTAAGCGTTTTGGCACTCTTTGCTAACAGATGGTCACGCGAGCTAGATGTGATAGGTCTAGGTCGAGACCAAGCGATGTCATTAGGACTAAATGATAAGCAATATGTACCAAAGTTCTTTGCTGTAATCGCCATTTTGGTAGCAATTTCGACGAGCTTGATTGGCCCAACGGCTTTTATGGGAATTTTTATTGCCAATATTGCTTATTCCATTACTAGCGCACCGAACTACAGACACATATTGCTCGTTGCTTGTGCTATTGCAATTGTCATGTTCTTGTCTGGTCAACTTCTGGTAGAGCACTTATTTAACTTTAAAACCACCGTCTCTATTTTGGTGAATGTCCTTTGTGGGGGATATTTCCTAGCCATCACGATAAGAGCAAGAAGCCAAATATGAAAACTGTTACTCGCCTGTTTAAAGACAACTCACTGACAAAAAGGAAATACCCCATGTTTAAGAGCCCCCTACGTTTGAGTATCGTGCTTGCTTGCTGCGCTCTAGGAACCTTATCAGGTTGCGAGCCGGAAATAACTAAAATTGAAGATACTCAGCCATTAGAAAAGCTCATCGTGATTGAACACAATCTCGGAGCAACTACTATTTCTCATCGCCCTCAACGAGTGGCAGCATTAGATATGAACGAAGTGGACTTTTTAGATCAGCTAAATGTTCCAATCTCAGGAATGGTGAAAGACTTTGTTCCTCACTTTCTAGCGAAATACAAAGACACACCTGAGATAGCGGATCTTGGTGCGATAGTTCAGCCTAATATGGAAAAGATCTATGCCCTAAAACCAGATCTCGTATTGATGACTCCGCTACATGCTAATCAGTATGAAGAACTCTCTCAACTCGCTCCGACTTTACATTTTGACATCAGCTACCGTAATAGTCGTGACCATCACGTCGATACCATTAAGAAACACCTTGTAGAGCTTGGTGAGATCTTTGAAAAGCAAGAGCTAGCCCAACAGAAAGTTGCCGAAATCGATGCAAAAGTCGCAGAAGTGCGCGCTGTTACGAAAGAGCGTTCAGAAAAAGCTTTGGTTGTCATGCATAACAATGGTGCTTTCAGCTCATTTGGCGTTGAGTCTCGTTATGGCTTCGTTTTCGATGTTCTGGGGGTAAAAGCAGCGAGTGAAAAAGTGGAGACAGGTTTGCATGGTCAGCCAATTTCTAGCGAGTTCATTAGCCAAGCTGATCCAGACATTCTTTACATCATTGATCGAACAGCAGTAATGGAAGGAAAGCCTGTCATTGATGCGGAACACTTAGCAAACCCGCTACTCCGTCAAACCAAAGCATGGAAAAACGACAACGTCGTTTTTGTTGATGCCGATGCTTGGTACATCACTTCAGCAAGCATCACATCTCTGAAAATCATAATTGATGACATCCTAAAAGGTTACCAAAGCTAAATCTAATAACAATGAGTTGGATCTTAAGTAATTCAACACTCAACCGACGTCAGAACGGATGTGAGCTAGCCCAAACAAAGAAAAGGAATCTATAATGACTCATGACTATCATCAGATAGCGATGGACTCTTCACAGAAAAACAAACCAAGCCCGTGTCATATCGCCCTCTTTATTTCACTTCAATTTAGTACTTTTGTCGTACCAATTAGTATCGCTCAAGCTGAAGAAGTCGTAGATGAATCAATGACAGTTTATGGTGAAGCAAACAGAGTTTATGCCGCTGGCAAAGTTTCTCACGCGAGTAATATGGGAATGCTTGGCGACAAAAACTTCATGGAAACGCCTTTCAATACGATTGGATACACAGAAAAACACATTCAAGACCAACAAGCACGCGATATCTCAGATGTAATCTCAGCTTCTGATCCCTCTGTTTTCACCAGCGGTGAAACCGGCTTAAACAAAGAAAGTTTCAAAGTAAGAGGTTTCAACTCAGACATTAGCGACGTTATGTTTAATGGATTGTATGGTATCGCTCCTTATTACCGAACCTCTCCTGAAATGTATCAACGTATTGATGTACTTAAAGGTCCTGCTTCTTTGCTCAACGGTATGCCACCGAATGGATCTGTTGGTGGCACCATCAACTTAGTGACAAAAAGAGCACAAGAAACACCAATCACATCTTTCACCGGCAGCTACTTATCGGACACTCAATTCGGAGGACATATCGATATTGGACGTCGCTTTGGTACAAATGAAGAATTTGGTATTCGTTTCAACGGTGCATTTAAAGATGGAGACACCGCGATAAACAACCAAAGCAAAAAAACTCAACTTGCATCATTAAGCCTTGATTGGCGTAATGACATTGCTTTCCTTGAAGCAGATTTTTACTACAGTACAGAGCGAGTTGAAGGTGCAAACCGTGGGTTAAGCATCGCTTCTGGTCTCAAAATCCCATCACCTCCTCCATCTGACACATTATTGACGCCAAGTTGGGCCTACAATGATAGCGAAGATAAAGGGATGATGATTCGCGGGGAGCTAAACGTTAGTGACTCTGTAACTGTATACAGCGCATTGGGTGGTAGCCGTACAGATTTTCATTCAAATGTACCGCAACGAATCAAAATCATCGATAACGAGGGTAACCTAGAGGTATCTCTCGGATCAGTTAAGCTTGAGAACAAACGAACTTCAGGTGAGATAGGTGTTCGTAGCAACTTTGACATTGGCCCAGTAGAACACCACCTTGTACTGAATAGTACTTACTTTAGAGAAGATAAAAATGATTCTCCAACAGGTAATAATAATCCAGCCCCTTGGAACTCGAATATTTATGATCCTGTTTGGGGACCAGAAAATTCAGTTTACGACAACTACTATGGTTTACCTGTCGATTCAACTCAGGTCAGCTATGGCATTGCCGATACGTTATCTTTTGTTGATGGGAAATATCAAATCACGCTCGGCTTGCGTTACCAGAGCATTGATTATGAATCTGGAATAATAATGAACGGAATGTCGCTTCCTACCACCAAGTTTAAGGAAAGTACTTACACTCCCGCACTTGCAGCATTATACAAAGTTTCGAGCTCAGTTTCGCTTTATGGTAACTACACCGAAGGCTTAACGAATGGGAAAACAGCAGGCTCTAGCGCCGCAAACGCAGGAGAGGCTTTTGAACCCCAAAAAACCAAACAGACTGAAGCAGGCGTGAAGCTTGACCTGGATGGCTTTGCTCATACGTTCAGTTTATTTGAGATTAAAAAGCCAAATGGGTACCAAGATCCGGATACCAACATTTTTTCTTTCGGTGGTGAACAGCGCAATCGCGGTATTGAATGGGGGTTCTACGGCACACTATCAAAGGACTATACGCTCATCGGTGGTATCGCCTATACAGATGCAGAGATTACAAAAGCAACAGATGTGACAGAGGAGGGGAAACAAGCAACTAAGCTACCCGATTTACAAGCTAAACTCGCATTAGAATGGAACCTCCCTGCGATGCGTGATCTCACGCTTATCGGCCAAGCGAACTATATGTCTGAACAGTACATTGATGCACAAAACACTCAGGCATTACCTGCACAGACTATTCTTGATCTTGGCGCACGCTACAACTCAAAAATTGCTGAAACAAGCGTGGTTTGGCGCCTTAGCGTAAACAATGTCCTGGATGAAGATTACTGGACAACCACCCACTATGCGGACCTAGCTCTAGGCGCACCACGCACAGTGATGCTGTCAGCTACTGCGGATTTCTAATCCCTCTCACCGCCCCCTTAGGCTTCCATCTTAGGGGGTTCACTCCTCCACTTGGCTATTTACGAGAATTCACAATGAACCAAAGCAAGTATTTATCTCCTAGCAATAACACAATATTGCCCTTAACTTCTTATCAAAGCTGGCAGTTATCGACCCAAAGGCAACGTAGTGAACAGCAAGCCATCACCAACTTTATCTATCAAGAATTCGAATACAATGATACATCAAAGGAAGCACTAGAACGTTGTCTCGTAACACTTATAAACCATCACCCTATGCTGCATGCCAGAATCAGTGATGATTTTTACTTACATATTGCTAAAAATAACTACACTAAAGCGTTCAATGTGAACGAGTTAAGCGAGGTATCGGAAGAAGAAATAGAAAAGCAACTGGCACTTACTCGTACCGCGCTAATCAAAAGTAATTCACAAGCGATTCTCTGCATCTCAATTAGTCTATTGCCACTAAATAGAATTCGGCTTCATGCTCGCTTCAACTCTGTCGTTGTTGATACGCAAAGTGTTTCGATATTTTTTGAACAACTGGATCAAATGTTAGCAGGAAACCTACCCTCATTTTCCTGCCAAACAGAAGCTCTCACTGCACATCACGATTTGGTCACTAGCGAGTTAACAAGCATGACTTTTAGTTCTTCCGAATGGGAAGAACATATATTAAAACTACCTAAGTCCGTAAACCTCCCAACAGTTTGTGAACCAGACAAATTGTCTGAGACAGGCATAAGCAGACGAACTGTGAGTATTCCGTCTGAAAAGTGGCAACAGCTAGCAACAAGAAGCAAAAATCATAGCGTAACACCAGAGCTAACGCTGGCGACCATTTTTGCTGCAGTTTTATCTCAATGGGGGCATCAAGAGACTTTCATGTTAAGGTTTGATACTAGCGCCAAAAATAGAACAAAGGGGATTATCGGCCAATTCACGCAGCCTCTACTTGCCAACTTATCTGGTTTCGGTCATAGTTTTCTTTCTCTTGTTCGAGAAAACCAAAAACACTTCAAACACACGTACCCTCGTCAACTGAAACCTATTTTTTCACTTGTTCATCAGCTATCTCGGCTTTCAGACGCTCATCGCGCCCCCGCCAATATCGCTTTCTCTAGCCAGCTTACAGAAACCAATCGAAGAGAGTTGTGGGGGTGCCGCCAATCAGCCAATACTTGGCTATCGTTACATGCGGAGTTAAAGAAAGACGAACTTGTTCTGTATTGGGATAGCCATGATGCACTATTCCCAAAAAATATGATCCAAGAAATGTTGGTTAGCTACACAGGTCTCCTTGACTCTCTCAGTCAAAGAGACAGTGATTGGACACACTCCCTACCAATCTTGCTACCAGAAAATCAAATTTCTACTCGTAATGCGTTCAACTCATCTGAAGCCCACAAATTGCCAGAAGGCTTACTTCATCATGGTTTTTGGAAAAACGTTGAGACCTTCCCAAACGCAATAGCGGTTATTCATGGTCATGAGTCTCTCAGCTATCAGACTTTAGCAAGCTATGCGCAAAGCTGCGCAGGGGCGCTAGCAAAGGCTGGAGTTGCACCTGGGGATAGGGTTGCTGTGAGTATGAACAAAGGAGTCGGCCAAATCGTCGCTGTATTAGGCATATTATACGCTGGTGCTGTTTATGTGCCAGTTTCACTCGATCAGCCACAAGAAAGGCGCGAGGGTATTTACCAATGCGCTGGTATAAACGTAGTTCTTACAGATAAGTCTGATGCAAAGGACTCAATGCTATCTAGCCAATTATCGTATTTAGATTGGCAAGCAACAATTAAGAGCATACCAATGACCGCTTCACCAGAAATTGAGCCGAATAAGCCTGCTTATATTATCTATACCTCAGGCTCAACTGGCACACCGAAGGGAGTTGTCATCTCTCACCAAGGCGCCCTAAATACCTGTATAGCCCTCAATCAGCGTTACCAAATCAATAGCAATGATCGAGTATTAGCTCTTTCTGCTCTCCATTTTGATCTCTCTGTATATGACATTTTTGGTCTACTCTCTGCCGGAGGTGCAATAGTACTAGTGAATGAGTCTGAAAGAAGAGACCCAAGAGCTTGGTGTCGAGTCATAGAGAAGAATAACGTCACCATGTGGAACAGCGTACCTGCACTTTTCGATATGTTATTGACTTATGCGTCTAGCTTTAGGTCCTCTGCGCCTTCTGAACTGCGCTTAACAATGCTTTCTGGAGATTGGATCGGATTAGACTTACCAGACCGCTATCGTCAGTATCGACCTGACGGGAAATTTATCGCGATGGGAGGAGCCACTGAAGCATCAATATGGTCGAATGTCTTTGATGTCCAACATGTACCACCAGAATGGCGTTCTATTCCTTATGGCTACCCTCTTCCGCGACAACAATATCGTGTAGTTGATGACTTCGGACGCGATTGCCCAGATTGGGTTGCTGGAGAACTTTGGATTGGTGGAGATGGCGTCGCTCTTGGTTATTTTGACGATAAGCTAAAAACTCAAGCGCAGTTTTTACATATTGATGGCTGTGCTTGGTATAGAACTGGGGACATGGGTTGTTATTGGCCTGATGGCACCCTTGAGTTTTTGGGACGCAGAGATAAACAGGTAAAAATAGGTGGATATCGAATTGAACTGGGTGAAATCGAAGTTGCACTCAACAACATTCCCCAAGTACAACGTGCGATCGCCATCGCTGTAGGTAAGCAAGATAAGACTCTCGCAGCATTTATCGTCCTTGATCCTGAACAAGAAAACGCCAAGCGACTAGACACAAATGAAGTACAAAACCTACTGAGCGATCAACTACCTAACTATATGATTCCTCAAAGAATAGTGTTTCTAGACGCATTGCCGTTAACGGCAAACGGCAAAGTCGACCACAAAACTCTCTCTCAAATGACAAGCCGTAAAAAGAACAAATCGTCTGCTGTAGATCAACCACTTGTCACATCCAGTGAACATAAGTTAGCCGAAATTTGGCGCAAGGTACTCGGCGTGCATGAGTTCTGCAAGTCGAGTGATTTTTTCCAAATGGGAGGAGACGCCTACGCAGCAATTGAAGTACTTAAACATTGCCACCAAGCGGGTTATCCAATCAAATTATCTGTATTGTATCGCTATCCTTCGCTTGAAACTCTCGCTCTCATTATGGATAAGTGTAAATCAACAACGCCTCAAGGAATTTCATGATGAGTCCATTAATCGCGATTGCTTCTTCTGGCACGCATCAGGATACACACTATATTGTTTGCCCCTTTGCAGGCGGTGGCAGTGGCAGCTTTAGGGCTTGGCGGAATCTGAATCTATCCAAAGAATCCGTATCAATCATGCTTTACCCTGGCAGAGAAACCAGAATTGATGACGCTACTCTTGAAAGTATCGAATCATTAGCCGAAGAAATGGTTCAAGCCCTGTTGGCAAGCCGTATCCCCATAGAAAACACAATCATTGTTGGTCACAGTATGGGAGCGCAAGTCGCTTACGAGGCAAGCAGAAAACTCTTGCTCCAAGGTCACTCCCCTAGAGGTCTTATCATCTCTGGTTGCCAAGCACCTCATATTAAAGGTCGAAGACTACTCGGCGAATGTGATGATACAACCTTCATTACTAATCTAATCGAAATGGGAGGATGCGATATAAGTCTTGCTGATAACCCGCAATGGTGGCCAATATTTCTTCCGGCTTTACGAGCAGACTTTACCGCCACAGAGCAGTATCTTTTTTCATCACCACCACATAGAGATGCGCGGCTTTTTGTCCCCACTCTTTTGGTTTCGGGAGATAAAGATCAAGAAGCCTACTATTCAGAAGTGGAGGAATGGAAGCTTTGGTGCAATAACGTGATTGAGCATCTTGTTGTCAAAGGAGGCCATTTCTATGTTACTGAGCACCCAGAAATGATGCTTGATTGTTTGAGAGCCTTATCAATTGAAGTTGCAGAGTAATAGTTTACTTAACCAACTGGTCATCTTTAAGGTGGCCCATAAAGAGGACCTGCGTTTAAAATGCATGTCCTCTTTTTTGTCAAAGATCGCTAGTTTGCCACTGGAGTACCATAAGTCTGGAAAGCAGATTTTTCTGGCAGTCGATAAACGTTCTGCCCCAAAGCTTGGTTTACGATTGAAGCATTTCTGTATGCGCCAATACCTAGATCTGGTCCACCAACACCATGTTGGAAAGTCTCCGGGTTTTGAACAAAGACACGTCCAATACCTTGGTCACAACGCTGAGCAACAAAGTTAGGCTCAACTATCAAATCACCATATTCATCAGTGGCTAGCACCAAGCCTTTTAACTCGTCCAGCCATTTAGGCCACTGATGCGCATACCCAGTTGCACAAATAACTGCATTAGTATCAAGAGAAAAAGCTCGGTCTTGCTGTGATTGATAACACCTCACTTTGATTGACTGAGAGCGTTCGGTTACTTCGACCTCATTTACTTGGCTATTAGAGTACAAGCTTAATCCAGGCTCATGACCTCCAATGGATCGCTCATACAGAAGATCAAAAATCTCTGCGATAGTGTATCCACTTATGCCTTTATAGAGCTGCCCCTGCCCTTCAACGATTTGACGACGTTTTTCGCGAGAAAGAGTTTGAAAGTAGTCCATATATGCTGGTGTAAAGCACTCTTGTCCCAACTTAGACGCTTCCATGGGATGGAAACCAGCAGAACGAGTGACCCAGTTAATCCTTACTCCGGCATCAATTTGCTCAGGACTTAAATCACGATATAAGTTGAGTACGCATTCCGCGGCACTTTGCCCAGATCCTACTACCGTAACACTATTAAACTTTGCTAATTGCTCACGCATATGAGCAAACTCCGCAGAGTGTTGAATCAAAGTATGATTTGCATTTTTGGCCCAATTGGGCAACCAAGGAACAGTTCCAACACCTATTGCTAAATCTCGACTATACCTCGTCCTAACTTGCCCGCTGTTCAATTGACTTTGAATTACAAAACACTCGTGCTCTTCTGAGTATCTTACATCCACCACATTTTCACCATATGAGCAGTTTTCTAGCTGTCCTGCGGCCCATTGGCAATAATGGTTGTATTCGCTCCGTGGAACAAGAAAAGTTTCATAATAGTAAAACTGGTACAAGCGATCGTGTTGCTTAAGATAGTTTAAGTAACTCAGAGGATGAGTGGGATCTGCCATAGTGACAAGGTCGGCCAAAAAAGGAACTTGTAAGGTCGCTCCTGGAAGCAACATACCACTATGCCAATTAAACTCTTGCCTGCGCTCAATAAACTCAACGTCGAGCTCAGAATGATGAGAGCTCAAAGCGGCAAGCCCTAGGTTAAATGGCCCTATGCCAACACCAACGATATCTTTTATTGTTATATTCACTTTTTCTCCTTGATATGAGATAAAAATATTCTAACGTTCTAAAAACCTAAGCAGCAGGCTCAACTAGGTTCTTCTTACTAGTCTCCATCTTTCTTTGGTAAACTCATTTCACGTCTATAATTGAACAAAACGATCAGAGCGCAGCCTACAATCCTTGTTGCAGAGCGAGTGCTGTTACATCGTTTGCGTCTTTGCAACGTATGAGCTGCTTCACTGGCAACTCCACCGGCAAGGCTTTTTTTAGTTCGTTACTGATCTCTTTTAGATGATTAGGCCGAAGTCCCAACTGAGCGAAAAGCATATTTTCATCGATATCGTCGTCTGCTTTCCGACCAATAACTCTGCAGTAGATATCAAAAATAATCTGCTTTGTTGAATCAACAGTACTGGCTTCCTTGGGAGGTGAGTCCAATAGTTCTATGACTCTTGATTCATCAGGTGATAATTGTTTATTCAATACGACTTCAAATTTAGAAGTTTGAATCATGTGATTAAAAATCATGTCAATACGATCCAATATCAGTTTCACTAACTCATCCACAACCGCTTCACTGGCATAATCGATACTAAACATGATTGAGCCCCCTGCCTGTGCGACAAAGCGTACGTCGATAGCTACTTGGGGAGTTTGTGTTAAACCACGTTGAAGTGTCATCGGTGCATTGTCACTTAACGCAGGCCAAGACAAACCATTGGTGATGACGATAGGAAGTGTCGGCCCTGGCCTGCATCTATCAAATAACGTACGCGCTAAATCCACACCAGAAAATGAGAGGTGCTCTAGGCCTTCTAACATATCTGCTTGCAATGCCTGTGCTCGTTGAAGAAATTCGTTTTGACTAGTATCCCACTGCAAAGCAATAAAAGTCGATTCACTTGCATAAGATGTACTTATCATCGGTAATACTGGAACGGCCACACACAGCTTGCCATCACTGACAAGAGAAGACAGTGCTTCCATCGCAGCTGACATCATCACCGTATTCTTGTATAACCCGTGTTTCCCGCCTACTCGGACTAGCTTTTCCATTGTATCTTTACCAATTTCGAGACTCTGCCTCTTATATCTAGACGAAGAGATCGACTCGAGCGATTTATGCCAAGGGAAGCGCATTATCCCTTCAACAGTAGACAGTTTATTCATCCAATATTTTTCGTCCTTGGCGCGTTGAGTTATCACGTCTTCACCGTTAGGTTCATTATCAATGCGGGGAATGGATGGTGCCTCTCCCTCAAATAGTTCCACCAACAAAGATGCGATAGAGCGAGCATCAAGAATCAATGCATCAAAACGAGCAAAAACGTGAGTTTTAGCGTCAGGGAGAGTAAAAGTCGTGATATTCCATAACGGCTGTTCTAAATCAAAGATTTCATGGCTATATCTATATCTAAAACGTCCCAGTTCCTCCTCCACCATATCTGTTTTCAACTGACTTAAATCCACATGATTTAAGTTAAGTTGTGGGCATTTACTTACACGTAACTTGAGTGACTTGCTATCAATAAACTTCCTCAGGCTTGGATAGTTGGCCACCATTTTCGACAATCGACGACGAATACACACTGCTGAAAGCACACCTCGGTACTCCAACATCTCTTGCATTGCAACGCCTCCAAGAGGCATTTGTGTCGTCCTACCTAGTAAATAGGCTCGCTGCATCGGGGTCAGCTCTGCTGTTAAACACGTTTGGCAAATCAGTTTCGTTTGTAAGTTTTCCAACGGGGCAACCAATAAGCTCGGGTCAGAAATAACACTTTTCGTCAAAGCGACAAAGTGCTCGAACATCGGCGACGTCCATTCCTTTGGCAAGGCTTCGTGCCGAACATCCCAATTGATCATGATACCGCCATCAATACTCACAACCTGGGAGTCAAGCGCGACTTGAGAGCCTTGCGAAATAGTCCAGTTCATCTTGCCAAAATGCTTGTGGACTCGACGGGAGAATAGGTCACCACTAGGTAAATCAATTGCCGATGTAAAAACGATCGGTGCAAGCTGCGCACTGCCATGATGTACCGAAAGATCTCGCATTACATTCACACCATCATAACGACTATGCCCAAGTAGCGACGACATTTTAATAGCGACTAGGTGGCAAAAATCAATGAGAGTTTTAGAACCATTCATATCTACACTGAGAACGACAAAATTAACGAAGTCCCCTACTAAATCATTTGTGCCTTCAACAATTGGGGGACGCCAAAATGTAGGGACGTTAATTCTAAACGCGGTATCTCCGGTTGCTTTACCTAATGCTCTTGCAAACAAACCCAGCATCAGATTTGCGGGTGTTATCAAGTGTTGTCGGGCAACAGATAAAAGAGCTTTTCGCTGCTCAGGTTCAAGCCGAGCTGAATAATGATGGCTTTCAAATTGACTGGGATTGTAGTCTGGTAGTGGCAATGAAGGCGCTGGAGCAATACTTGCTAACTGAGATTTCCACCACTGCCTATCAGCCTTTCGTTGTAACTTTAGGTCTGGATCGGTTTTCGCTAAATCATGCCAAGTGAAAAAGGTCAAATGATCGATGAATTTTAAAGGAACGCCCTCGTAAAGCTTTGCAAAATCTTCAATTAAAATACGACAGCTATCTGGGTCTATAGCAATCATATCGGTATCGATATGTAATCGAAATGCACCATCTGATAGTAAACTCACGGAGAACTTTGCCGCTTGACCTTGAGTCAAATCAAGCATCTGATGGGCCCACTTATCTCTCTTACGACTCAATGCTTGATTCTGCTCATCTTTAGATAGCAGGCTAAAGTCGTCGATTTCTAACAGGCTATGGTTGGGCACATCTACGATAGAACCAAGGCCGAATTCATCAACTTTAAGTCTTAGCATTTCATGTCTGTGGTACAAACTTACTAGAGCTAAATTGAGCTTCTCTAAGTTGATGTTCTCGCCATCGAATTCGGTGTAAAGGTGGGATGCAACACCGCCAAGTTTGGCATTAGCTTCTCTTCCAAACCAACATGCGGCCTGCATTGGTGTTAAATCACTCATCAGCTTTCACTTTGTTGACAATTCATCGGTTAGGTGCCATTATTTTGCAAACGATAATCATTTGCAACAAAAAGCTTATTATTATTAATTAGATAAATTAAAAACGTTACTTGAGGCTATCTCTCAAGCAAAGCTAAAACAATAAGAATTTGGTCAATGTGACATAAGATGCAACGTTTATATAAACACATTGACTTTAAATAATTGGGAAGTGTCGACGCCAGTTTGTATCCGTAACGTCAACCATCCTCTGTTCGCTAAGACTTTTTCTCATACAACGAAACCGCTGTTGGTTATCTTGAAAAACTTACTTCTAAAGACAAAACGTAGCTCAACGGAAAAATTTGAAATATCAGAAAAATACTCGAAAAATATAATAATTCTTTGAAGGCCATTTACATTTCTATCAAAGAAAATAATAACAGAAAGTAATATAAAAACCGAAAAAACGATGGTATTAGACTGAAATTTTTCAAACTAAATACTAACTTTAAATAGTTTCAAGCTTAGACACATGAAACAACTAAGCTCCAAGTATTACCCGGTAGACAGTTTTAAAAATAAAATAGAGAAGGATTCTACTCAGGGTACGAATTACTCACAAAGTGTAAGTGTACATGGTAGTGACCTGTACCTTAGCCCATTAAAAAGACTCAACAGGCAACGTAATGAAACTATCCAATGAAGATCTAGATAGGCTCAATGAATTCTGGCTATACTGCATGGAAAATCAATACTTTAATGTAGGCTATCCTGAATCTGCAAGTTTTGATTACTCGATACTAGACAAGTTCATGAAATTCTCCATTAATAACTGTGGTGATTGGAGGGAAGAGAGTAATTACAAACTCAATTCATTTGAATTTGAGAAAGATGTGATGCGTTTTTTTTCCCAACTATTTAAGATATCTCATCAAGAAAGCTGGGGGTATATCTCAAATGGAGGCACTGAAGGTAACTTATTTTCATGTTATTTAGCTCGCGAGCTATTTCCAACCGGCTATATTTATTATTCTGAAGAAACACATTACTCGGTCGATAAGATCGCTAAATTACTCAATATTAAATCTAGAAAAATCCCTTCATTGTCCAATGGGGAGATAGATTATCATCAACTTGTCAAACGAATAAAAAAAGACAAACAGAATAACCCTATTATTTTTGCCAATATAGGAACCACTATGCGTGGTGCAACAGATGATATTAAGCGCATTCAGCACGATATCGCAGCAATAGGTTTAGAGAGAGAGAACTACTATATTCACGCAGATGCCGCATTAAGTGGAATGATCATGCCATTTGTTGAAAAACCACATCCCCACTCCTTTGAAGATGGTATTGATTCAATCAGCGTCTCTGGCCATAAGATGATAGGCTCCCCGATCCCATGTGGAATCGTGCTTGCCAAGCGGCATATGGTTGATCAGATTTCAGTCGAGGTTGATTACATTTCTTCACGCGATCAAACCATCAGCGGCTCAAGAAACGGTCATAGTGCCCTATTCATGTGGACTGCAATCAAAAGTCATTCATTTTCAGACTGGCAAGACAAAGTACAGCTTTGCTTAGACATGGCTGCATATACAGTGCAGCGCTTCCAAGAAGCAGGGATAAATGCTTGGCGTAACAAAAATTCCAATACTGTTGTATTTCCTTGCCCATCAGAGCCCATCTGGCGAAAGCACTCATTAGCTAATTCTGGTGATGTCGCTCATATTATCACCATGCCACATCTAGATAGTACAGAGAAACTTGACACGTTGATTGAAGACGTCATTTTCGATCTGCTACCTGACTATGGCATTCGCAACGCCTGCGGCCAAAATTAGTTCAAAACATAATCCATCAACGTCCACTTCCATAGGCTTTATATGAAAAACGATAAGAGCTCAATATGCTCTACCACGTTCTCCTTATTTTCGCTTGATTGGCTAAGTAAGGTGACAAGATGATAAGTAAAATCAGCCAACATTACGTTACGCCTAGCTTAATGCCAGCCTTAAAGCCATCGATTAAAAAGCTTGCTTTGGGAACGTTTTGTGAAGTACTTGCCGCTGTGGCAAAAGTTGGTGCACTGCTATGTTTGATAAACCTTATCGATAGATTTGCAAACCAATGGATTTACGGTGCCATAGGACTTTGGGCGGCTAGCGCACTTGCCTCATCAGTGGGCTCGTGGTTAGTTCATGATGCCGAGTCGCAGTTTTCCACTCGATTACGTCGCCAAGTTGCTCAGCACTTGACGCGCTTGCCAAGCAAGACCATCTCTCAATATGGTGATAATCAACTGCGTCGCATAGTTTCCGAAGACATCAACACGCTTCACCACATGGTTGCGCATTTGCCTTCAGAACTCGTGACATTCATTGTCGTACCCGCAACTTCTATTTTTATCATGTTGAATCTCACAGGTCCGGTAGCGATGCTTACTCTGCTCCCTGGCCTAATTGCATCATTGTACTACCTACTCTTTTTACCTAGGTTCGCCGCTAAACATGGCACAGAGCGCATGACAATAATGGGTGATATCGTTACCGCAGTAAACGACTACACAAGAGGTATCCGAGTAAATCGAATTTACGGCACGCAAGCAGGAGCACTCGACAGCTATAATGATGCCACAAGACGCTTTACTCACGGCATAGTGAAATGGGTTGGTAGCGTTGCCCTTCCAGCTGCAATTGCTACCGCATTACTTCAAGCGGTTTCGACTTTCGCAATTGCCTATACCATTGGCTATGAATTAAGTCCCGTGACAATGGCGTCGCTATTCTTTTTTGGTTTGGCCGTCGTATCACCCGCACTGAAGCTTGGCCATGGATTGGACTACGTTAACGCAGGAAAGAATGCTGCAAAGAACATCAGCGACTTTTTACAGCAACCACAAATAGAAAGTGGCAGTTTGAGCGCGGGAGAAAAACCGCTATCACTACAAGCATCAAATATCGTAGTGGCTAATGGAACTGTTAATATTATTGATAACTTCTCCCACAACTTCCCACGGGGTTCATTTACAGCCATCATGGGGCCTAGCGGAGCAGGAAAAAGTACGTTACTACGTCTATTAGCAGGTCAAGAAACACCTCTTTCAGGCTTCGTTACCTTAGGAGGCCATCAACTGTCTAAACTCTCTGAGATATCCCGATACTCCGCCATACGCTATGTACCTCAAGATATCGGTGTACTCAAAACTACCATTAGGCAGAATTTGAAACTATCAACGCCAAGTTCAAGTGACGACGAGCTGAACCAAGCACTGCAACAAGCTCAATTAAAGATTGACCTCAATTCTGATGCAAGCGTGCTTTCAGGAGGCGAGCAACAACGTGTCGCAATAGCTAACACATTTCTAACTCAAGCCAACGTTCTATTACTGGATGAACCAACCAGTGCTCTCGATAAAAATACGGCCTTCACTGTGATCAGAAATCTCGCGAAGTTTGCTAAAGCACAAGACAAGATATTGATCATAATTACTCACGACTCAGAACTCGCGAAACTTGCAGACACTACATTGATGCTCAACAGAAAGGCTCAACGACAGGATGAAGAAGTATGACGGCTCACAATACCCTCTATTCCAATTCGACAATTCCACAAAGTGCAAAGCACCGTCTATATCGAGTCGCTATAGGTTGGGGACTAGTTGCATTATTTGAGGCAACGGCTTACACATTTCTTGCAATATCTATTGTCGAACAAGCTCCACCAATGAACGTCATAATAGCTGCTGTTCTAACTGTGATAGTTACCGTTATTGTAACTCGTTCTGGATTTCTCTCTGGTGCGAAACTGGCTGGGGATCTTTATTCATCAGTAGGTCATTCGCTCAGTAAAGCAAAGTTAGCTTGGTTTAATGATCAGCATAGAACTCAGCTCACTCAACTAGCAGAACGAGGAATACCTGGCTTTATGGCCATTCCTGCTCATCAGCTACAAACATTTTTACACTCTCCAATGTTACCCATATTTTTAGTTATCGGTATCGGGGTTGTTGGAGGAGGTGAGATCGCACTACTCAGTGCCGTATTGTTACTAGTTGCAGTGCTCGTTCAGTACAAGGCGCAAAGATACCTAAGTCGCTCAGATAGCGACCGACATGACGCAGAGCTTCAAGCGACTAAATCAACACTTGAACTCATAGATCACCTTGAGTTACTTCGCTCAACAGCGGGGCCTGAGCGCTCAATCGAGCGTATTGAACAGAGTTGGCACGCACAAGAAGAAGCTCATTCAACCATTAATGGTAACGCTTCTATCGCAACCTTAGTATCAGGATTGGCAACGATTTTACCCCTTGCAGGTATCGCCATCTATCTCGTCTTAGAGCCGATTACTCAACCCTTATTAGTCTTGGCTTTATTGATATTGATTACCCGTGCAGCTGCACCTTTGGGTGAACTCGCGTTGGCAGGCTTTGCGATTAACGACGTAAAATCCTCAGTTAAAAATTACGCTCAGTTAACGAATGTCCCTGTTCTGCCTGAGCCTAATCCTCAATTTGCAACCTCCCCCAAAAACCATAAGTTCGAACTGAACCTTGTGGGCCATTTAGATCTCTTTGAAGATGCTAGCACGGAGATCAAACAAGGTGATACCGTCGTCATCAATGGAGTCAGTGGCAGTGGCAAAAGCACTTTACTGGGCCTGTTTCTAAGGTTTGATGATCCTGACCAAGGTCTTATTTCGCTCGGAGGGATAGATCTAAAGAATATCCCTTATGATGTGCTCACCCAGCATATAGCCTATGTTGCTCAAGATCCGGTCATTTATACTGGCACATTGGCGGATAACATTCGGTTAGGTAATCCCAATGCAAGTGATTATGAAGTTGAGAGCTTTGCAAGACACGCACAATTGGACGAACTTATTGACTCATCTCCTAAAAGAATACATCAAACAGTAGGACAAAGAGGCTCAGGGTTGTCAGGAGGTGAAAGACAGAGAGTCGCAATTGCGCGAGCTCTCATTAAAAAGGCGCCAATCCTCATTTTCGACGAAGCGACGGCAGCATTAGACGAAGCAACCGAAAAAAGTATTGCTCAACATATTCAAACATTGAACTCGACCGTGATTATTGTGACGCATAGCGATCAGAATATATGGTCGCCGACATTGGAACTCACAATTGAAAACGGAAGAGTCAAGGTTAAAAAGAACTGTGCCACTTCCTTAACAAGCAAAGATACATCGGCATACCAGGGGCTAAGTATAGCCATCGACACCTAAACATCCCAAAAATCAAAATCATTATAACGCTCCCCAACACTTATAGAGTTTATCTCTCGGGATTGATGCTGCTCTCCGCTCAACTATGGAGTCAGCATCATCACGATGAAACCATTTTGACTTTAATAAGTGATTGAAAATTTACGGATAGTACCTATGAATACTCTAAGAAACGTCATTAACATAAAGTCAGCGGCAACTTTACCAAGCCTAAAAAAAATATTAAATAAAACAAACTGTAGTCTACAGCTCCAAGAGTTCATCACTACGCAAAGGCAAGAGATTACCAATATTCTTTCTGGTGGCGATACTAGGCTGCTCGTTATCATGGGACCATGCTCAATACACGATCCGGTAGCCGCAATAGAATACGCACATCGATTAGCTGAAGAACAAAAACGCTATCAAAGCAGCTTGAAGCTTGTCATGCGCACCTATTTTGAAAAACCTAGGACTCGAGGTGGATGGAAAGGTTTTATTGTCGACCCAGATCTCAATGGTGATTTTAATTTGCATAAGGGTATTAATCAAAGTCGCAAACTTATGCAGTCAATTCTTGAGCTTGGAGTGCCAACTGCGCATGAGTTTCTCGATCCGAATATCGCACACTACATAGCAGACTTAGTGTGCTGGGGAGCCATTGGAGCTCGTACAACCGAATCGCAACCTCATCGGCAATTAGCTTCGGGGCTACTGTGTCCTATTGGCTTCAAAAACGGAACCGATGGAAATATAGACATATCAATAGATGCGATACATACGGCACAAGATTGCCATTCAGTGATTGCACAAACCTCTGACAACCAAACAATAGCAATAAAAACTCGGGGCAACAACAATTGCCATGTCATACTTCGCGGAGGGACTACTCCGAACTATTCCACTCAACATATAAAGCAGACCTCTTTTCAACTTACGCGTAGCAAACTTCCACTTAAACTAGTGGTTGACTGTAGTCATGGAAACAGTGAAAAGATAGCAAAAAAACAATTGGTAGTAGTGAAGGACATCGCCAACCAGATCTCATTGGGTGAAACAAATATCGCGGGGGTCATGTGCGAAAGCTTCTTGGTGGGAGGCAATCAAACAATCGATGCTGATCTGCTCACTTACGGACAGTCCATAACAGATGAGTGCTTAAGCTGGCAGGATTCTTTACTGTTTCTAGAGCACTTAAATAACGCTGTATTACAACATAAAAGTTCTCATTTAACCAAAACTGAACACTCCTAAATTCAATTAACTATTTGCAACGTGTTAATAGTACAAATAGTTATTGATTGGCTTGTTTCATACACAAACGCTGCCCGTAAATCCCCCCATGTAACCAAATGCAAACGATATAATTATTGTTAAAATAAGGACGATAATGCTATGCAAGGACAGAATGATAACAATTATCATTTGATATTGATTATCAATATCAATTATACTTCTTCCTGTTCATTTACTTAAGTAGTTGCTCCCTAATTCTATTTGGCAAAGACACCCAATCTGCATTGTCATGACTATTGGGCAATAGCCTCACTCCTAATCAAATATTCCTCTATTAGAGGAACACTTGTTCTAATAAAGGCAATTAGAGGTACAAGTTGATGACTTCCATTACATTAGTGAATTAATAAGGACTGTTTATGAAACGAGAAGTAGTAGGCTTTTCCAAAATGGCCAACGAGATGTTGGATAAAGAACTCAAAAATTCCCCGTTCTTTTTCTCATCTCCACAAAACTCGATGCTTTGTGTCGGTATCAAAACAAGCTTGACTCGCGCCATACCTTTCTCGAAACTGGCAAGCACCGCTGAAGAATTACTAGAAAGAGCTAAAACACCAGAAAACGACAACCCGGTGTTATTTGCTACCGTTCCATTCGATGAAAATACACCTACCCAACTTTGCATTCCTAAAACGCTTTATGTTTCAAGCAGTAACCGCGGCCAGAACAATGATAAAAGTGCACCACAAATAGCAAAAGTCGTCTCACCACCAACTGGGGATGAGTATAAAAATGGCGTTTCACATTTACTTGAGCTTTTTAACACCACTGAGCTGTCAAAAGTTGTGCTTTCTCGCTCGGTGAAAATAACTACCAATAAAAACATTAACCCATGTTCGCTTATACGTAACTTACTGTCCATAAACACCGACGGCTATACGTTTTGCTCCCAAATATCGGAGAGTTCTAAACTGATGGGCGCAAGCCCTGAGTTACTTGTCTCTAAAAAAGGGCATCACGTGGTGTCCAATCCGCTAGCGGGATCGCGACCTAAATCGTCTTGCGAGATCGAAAATAAAGCAGCATATGCTTCTTTGTTAGATACACAGAAAGATCTCAATGAACACAGCTTCGTGGTTGAAGAAGTAGAAAAGGTACTTAACCAGTATTGTCACAACCTATACACCCCTATGGTTCCCTCTGTAATCGAAACAGAAACCATGCTGCACTTGTCTACTCTGCTACAAGGGCAAGCTAACGAACCTAATGTCAACTCGTTAAAAATCGCCGCGGACCTCCATCCAACTCCAGCGGTATGCGGATACCCTAGACAAACAGCTTATGCTGCTATCAAAGAAATTGAAAAGTTCGAGCGAGGCTATTTCACTGGAATGGTCGGATGGTGTGATGCAAGAGGTAACGGTGAATGGGTAGTAACTATTCGATGTGCTGAAGTCAGCCAACGAGCTATGTCGCTTTATGCTGGTGCAGGGATAGTTCATGAGTCCTCCCCGCAAAGTGAGCTTGACGAAACTGGCGCCAAGA
Organism: Vibrio sp. Vb1980; assembly: GCF_033338615.1. Taxonomy (NCBI): domain Bacteria; kingdom Pseudomonadati; phylum Pseudomonadota; class Gammaproteobacteria; order Vibrionales; family Vibrionaceae; genus Vibrio; species Vibrio sp. Vb1980. The sequence goes on along the minus strand of NZ_JAWOSZ010000001.1, from coordinate 516,071 downwards.
TGAACACCATTTTACGCGCTGCAGGAATACAAGTTGATGACCGACTCACAGTATAAGGGAAGAGGCAAATAATGATGAACCATGAATACACACCTTGGCCAGATGACATAAGCAGTAAATATCGAGACCTAGGATATTGGCAAGATCAAACTTTGTATGACCATCTCCATACTATCGCGTCTTCTTCACCCGACGCGCTTGCAATCTGTTGTGGAGACAACACCTATAGCTACAAAGAGTTATTGGAACGAATCCATCAACTAGCAGGAGGGTTCATCAAGTTAGGTCTTCAGCCTGGCGATAATGTCGTTTTACAAATCAATAATACGGCTGAATTTTATTTCTCGTTTTTCGCTCTAACCTTCAAAGGGATCAAGCCCGTTCTCGCTCTGCCTGCACATCGCTATTTAGAGTTGAGCTATTTTTGCGATCACGCAAGAGCAAGAGCCTATATATTTTCCGAGCATGCATCAGGAGAAACCGCGCAAAACATCGCTTCTCAACTACTTGAGAACTGCACTACTGTAGACTTCGCAATTACGACTGGGGAAACTGGGAAAGGGCATGTTCACTCACTGAAAAATTTGATTGCGGAGCCCTGTGCAAAGCAAACTACTACTGCAGATAACGTTGCCTTTTTTCAATTGTCAGGAGGGACAACAGGTACACCAAAGCTAATTCCAAGAACCCATAATGACTACGCTTATAGTATTTTGGGAAGTAACAGTATCTGTCAATTTAATCAAGACACTCGCTATTTGTGCACGCTACCAGCCGCTCATAACTTTCCATTAAGCTCTCCCGGTGCTTTAGGAACACTATTTGCTGGAGGTTGCGTAATACTCAGCCTAGATGGCTCACCTGAACTCAACTTTTCTTTGATTGAACAGCACAAAGTCAATACATGCGCCCTCGTCCCTCCCCTAGCCTTACTGTGGATGCAATACGCACAGAGTGCGACACAAGATATTTCGAGTTTAAATCTCATTCAAGTAGGTGGAGCAAAGCTTAGCGAGAGTGCTGCTCGGAAACTTCCATCTGCTCTTGGATGTAATTTGCAGCAAGTATTTGGAATGGCCGAAGGACTAGTTAACTATACCCGCCTAGACGACCCTGTCGACGTCATAACAAGAACACAAGGCCGTCCTATATCGGAACATGATGAAATACTAATCGTTGATGAAGAGGGAACTCCGGTTTCACTCGGAGAAGAAGGACTATTGATGACCCGAGGCCCTTACACAATAAGAGGTTATTACAAAGCTCCGGAGCATAACCAACACTCGTTTACCGTAGACGGTTTTTATGCCACGGGAGATCTTGTCCGCCAAACCGCCGAAGGTAATATCATTGTAACAGGAAGAGAAAAAGATCAAATTAACAGAGGTGGAGAAAAAATCGCCACTGAAGAAATTGAGAATATATTACTTAAACATGATGATATTCATGATGCCGCTTTAATAGGCGTTCCTGATAAATGTTTAGGAGAAAAAAGTTGCGCTGTAATCGTCTGCAATACGAGCGCTAACCTTAAGCCCGTTGCGATTAAGAAATTTTTATACTCACAAGGAGTTGCAGAATATAAAATCCCTGATTACATCAAGTTTTGCCAACAATTGCCGAAAACCTCTGTCGGTAAAATCAATAAAAAGGCTTTAAGAGCAGAATATAGCACTTAGGTGCATCCCCTTGCATCGCTGCAGGGGGATCTCATTTATATTACTGCACCTTGAGCTTGAACTTGAGCTGCTTCCCACCAGTCTCTAATGGTATTTTTTGCCACCATTTCAGAAAGCGCGATATCTAAACCTTGCTTTTTCCAACGACTATGCAACGTCATTACACGAATGGAGTCTAACCCGAGAAAGATAAGATTTTCGTCTACATCTACTTCATCTAAATCAACTTCAAGAATATCCGCAACCTCCTTTCTCATTATTTCAAGACTGAGAGCGCTAGAAGGCAAAGAGATGTCTGAACTGACGCTTGTGACAAAGTCATCGACAGATTTAATACAACCACTTCGACCAGAAATGTATTTAAGCGTGTACATATGATCTTCTTTCGAAAAGTCTGCAATCGCGTTACCAATAACAAATGGTTTGACATCTAGCATAAAGGCATCGAGTGCTGTTGAGAGGACTCCGATATGGCCATAAACCCCAACAATAATAAGTTGGTCTCTTTGCTCCTCTCTCATCCATTGAAGTAATGGCGTTTTCTTAAACGCGCTATAGCGCCACTTGGTGTATTGAATATCACCAGATTGCGGCGATACTTCTGGCACTATCTCCGTATCTTGAGTTAGGCCTGAGCCCCAAAAATCCGTTAGGAGTGCCCTTTCTTTTGGGTCTTGATTAGCAGGCTGAGCCGTATAAACAACAGGGATGCCTGCGGCTCTAGCATTCTCTGTAACTTTTTTAACATTTTGTATAAGTTCAGGAATAGGAGACAATCTTGTATCAAAAAAGTTGAGGAAGTAAGCCTGTAAATCATGAACTAAGACAACCGACTTCTTAGGCTCTATCACCCAATCCACTTTATTGACGGGAAATGATTCTGGTTGAAGTACTTGGTATGGGGCGATCTTGGGAATGGCCATCTCACTATCCTTATTAAGAATTATCACATTAAACCCATGAGCATTTACATATTAGCTCAAACATTTATTGAAAATGAAAATCATTAACATTTAATATAAACAAATGAGAATATGAAATCAATTGATTGTTGCTGTTCTTTGGAATAGCTATATCAATAAAAAGAGCTTTGCTAACGTTATTGCGTTGTCATTTCCACCAAAATTATGCAAAGAGGCTCCCACCTCACCTTCTAATCAAGTGTTAACTTAATGATGTTCATCGTTTAGTGAGAAAGATGAACATAGAAAAGTAATTTTGGAAATAGTGACCGACAGCCATTCTCAAAGCAGAAGATGCTAGTATTCCGTTTAAAGGGTCAGCCATAAATAATACAGTATCTTCGGCGTGATATTTTACACATGGCGAAAAATGTCCAGTGATATGGGCTAGCCAGATAATACACTCAAAGTATTGGAAGAAGATGCGCGGCTAAAAGTTGCTGATTTAAAAGGAGGGAGATACTGAAAGACCCAAAACATCAATGATAAACGTAGAATTCCGAGTATAACACAATAAGTATTTAAGGTATCTAAACTCAGATAACTTGTTGATTAATAATCATTAATTAAGAACCTCAGTAATAGGCTTCCACCTATCAAACTCATAAACGGTGAGCTAGATACCTCATACTCTAGTAATGACTGTCTATATAGGGATACTTCTAGCGACCACTTGGCGTGAAAACAACTAACAACACAGTAGTTGCCACACTGAGCACACCAGCACAGAACATCACAATTCCAAATCCAGCTGCCATCACGTTCCGATAAGCTAAGAGCCACCCTTCTTGATTTGAAGGAAGCTCATTTCTGACTATTGCACTTTGAGCAGTCCCAACAGCATTTAGCATATTGTTGGAACTGACCACCTCCGACATCTGTTGAATTGCATAGATGCTCATGATACTACCTAATACCGTAATACCCAGTGTCGTGCCTATCTGACGCAAAGCGTTCATGGTTGCCGATGCAATCCCGGCACATTCTGCGGGAGCATACCCCATGACCATCATACCCGTCGCAAGAACAGAGATCCTATCCCGAGGCCAAGAGCAGTCAGAATACTACCGACAATAAGGTAAGGCGTGTAGGCAGTAAACAGTGACATTGAGCATAGAGAAATACCAATTAAAGCGTATCCGCCAACCAATAGTTTTCTAGTGAAATACGTTGTGTCATGTGGCCGAAGATCAATGATGTTACCCCCATTACCACAAATTGAGGCATCAGATGCCACCCAGCTTCCAGTGGCGTATCGCCTTGCGCTTGTTGTAGATACAGTGACAGAAAGAAAAGACTTGCATAGGCCGAAAATCCTAACGCGAAAGAAGCCACGTTTGCTACGGCCAGAGATATGTTGCGAAAAAGAAGAATAGGAAACAGTGACCTCAATTAAGCTTTCTGGTCTTTTCAACCTCACGTTCATCCATCATATCTATTTCCGTGATGATAAATTCGTATATACTCCCCCTCCCGTAGTTGATCTTTAATCAAGTTTATGTGTTGTTTCATTGTGTATATTGCTACTTCATTTAGTTAAAGGACACAACTGTATAGCCGAAGTGGATTCTTAAACAACACATTAAGCTTCAGGCGATATCTATCTCGAGATTTTATTCAATTCCCTTATCATCGCGTAATTTTCGCTACCTTTATTTAGCCTAGACCTTTCAGACTTAGTGCCTTTAATTCAATATGGAACGGCCTCTGAAAAAAATTTTTGTAGAAGTCTCCTTTATGCCAGTACTTGTTTGAACTAAAGAATTCTTGACAATTAGCCATTAATATATACTTTCCTAAAAGACTATCCCTTCTCTTCACATCACTGAGCGTCGTAGCACACTTTAAAGACTCTGCTCTGTCATAAGTACCATAATCTAATATCTATATCCTCTTTAAGCGTACTTAAGTAATAGGTTTATGCCCTGGGCTAAGACCTCTTCGGCATAAAACTAAGTTCACCAGTGAATGTATTCGCTCCAAGCTTCACGCACTAAATTAGTCCCATCGAATGGGGTAAATAAATTTTCAAAAAATGTAGGCTGGTTATTTTGTTCTGTTACCCAAATCATGAGAGCGTCAGCCCTCCATTGTTAAACAAGTAGTGAAAGATGGAGAAATAACATCTTTGAAGTGAAAGATAGATTAAATAGCTCAAAATTCATGATATCGTTTTTCCAACTCATGAACTTGCCCTGTTGCGTTCGCGAGATGATTTCTTAGCTTAGTCGAACATTGTAAAATCACTCTAGATTTCAGTTGATGTATCGGCTTAAATTACATAATCGCTCAGCTATAACAATCGATTCTTGTATTGCTCCGGTGTCATGCCGGAGTATTTCTTGAACATCGCGATAAAAGGGCTAGCTTGGTTATAACCTAACGTCAGAGCGACTTCTTTTACGGTCTGCCCTTTACGCAGCAACTCCATAGAATGTAAATATCGCACACGTAAGCGCCACTCAGTAAAGCTCATTCCTAATTCACTCTGGCAATGTCTCGCTAACGTGCGTTCTGTGGTATGCACTTTTGCCGCCCACTCCGCCAAACTGATCTCATCCGTCGGCGATTCTTCTACTGCTTTTAAAATCGGTTCAAGATACTTATTGTCGGTAGTCGGTAAAAAGTGATGTTCGACTTCTTGCTTTGCAAGCTGGTCCAATAACACTTGTACCAAGCGCTTGTCTTCATCAGTTTGCGCCACATTAATGTCTCGCTGACGAAAGTCCTCAATAATAGATGACACGATTGGAGTCACTTTGATCAAGCTCGTTTTGGTAGGAAAATGCGCTGTCAATTCAGGGGCAATGTTCAAAGAACAATATTCGATTGGCTTACGGTTGTAGCTAGTGTGACGAATTCCGGCGGGAACCCAAATAGCAAGATGTGGAGGTGCTAGAAATCTTGTGTCTTCTGCATCCATCTCCAGAATCCCACCGCTGATCAGTTGCACTTGCCCCCAAGGGTGGCTATGAATTCGTGTTTCTGTATTAGAGAGAAACGCTTCGAAATTCATAAATACATCTGATGGCGCACGATCGATTGATAAGGAGGGGTGAAGATTTCTGGCGCTCTTTTTCAAAATTGTCTTCCTATCGCTTACGATGTCTTTTAAGAGATACTTTTTATTATAAAGACCTGCCAGACTAGCGCCATCAATAATTGTGCTATAGGGTTCTCATGATTTATTTACTTCCGTTTTTCACCGTTATGATTTGGGGTGGTAACTCAATTGTGAACAAGATGGCTGCGAGCGCCATTGAACCAAGTGCGATGAGTTTCTACCGTTGGTTTGTCGCAATGGTACTCCTAACGCCATTTTGCCTGCCTGCAATCATCAAACAACGACACATTACTCGACCTTACTTAGCTAAGTTGGCGTTTCTTGCGTTACTTGGTATGGTTCTCAACCAGTCACTTGGATACTATGCCGGTTTAACAACAACGGCCTCTAATATGGCCCTGATCACCTCTTTAGTTCCTTTGATCAGTGTGTTTTTAAGTGTCCCATTGCTCGGTAAATCTATATCAATGTTAAGTATCGTCGGTGGTGTCATTTCGCTCGGCGGCTTAGCATTTATGCTTGGTCACGGTGATATCACTTACTTTTTACATCAAGACTTAACGCAAGGTGACAGCTTAATGCTCGTTGCTGCCATGGTATACGCGGCTTATTGTGTTCTGCTAAAACGCTGGAAAATGCCATTCAGTAGTTTGACTCTGGTTTACATGCAGGGCTTCTTTTCTGTTTTGATGCTCACACCACTTTGGCTCTCTAGTGAGCAACTGTTACCAAGCCAAGACGCGCTACCATTAATCGCTTATGCTGGTATTGCTGCTTCCATTTTCGCGCCGCTGATGTGGGTCAAAGCGATTGATTCAATTGGTGCTGATTCAAGTGCTATGTTCATGAACCTAATGCCTGTGGTTTCCGTCATACTTGCTTCAACACTAATTGGTGAGAAAATTTACACTTACCACATTATTGGTGGGTTGTTAGTCATCTCTGGCGTTATCTTGTCGCAAATAAAAGTAAGACAGAGAAAACCATTGTCCAATTCTGAGATTGCCTCTACCGCCAATTAACATCTACACCCCAAGCCACAGAACTACGCTGTGGCTTGTCACTTCCAGCGTTCGAATAAAAGTTAATATTTTGTTTCATTCGCTATTCCCGAAAATTCATCTTGCTGCTAAATTGGGAAAACAATAACCCATCAAGGAAAGACAGATGAGCAGTGGTCAAAGAGACATTACCCTTCGCTTTTTAGCAGAACCCAGCGACGTAAATTTTGGCGGAAAAGTGCACGGCGGCGCCGTAATGAAATGGATCGACTTGGCAGCATACGCCTGCTCTGCAGCGTGGAGTGGTAAATATTGCATTACCGCATATGCTGGCGGCATTCGGTTTGTTGCGCCGATTCATGTCGGCAACTTAGTCGAAGTTAGCGCGAAAGTCATTTATACCGGACGAAGCTCAATGCACATTGCGATTGACGTGCAAGCTAGTGATCCAAAGCAAATGAAAAACAGACTCACCACTCACTGTATCGTTATCATGGTTGCTGTAGATGAAAACGGAAAACCAACCGATGTACCGAAATGGATTCCAGAGTCAGATGAAGACAAAGCCTTAGAGCAATCCGCTATCCGTCTTATGAACATGCGTAAAGAGATTGGGGAAGAAATGGAAGCACACGTTAAATATCTCAAGTAACTGGCATCCGTTAAGAACGCTATTAAGTACCTCAACGTTACCTAGACCCAGAGTGTGGAGCAACATCATGGTTTTGCCATTTGTTTCACGCTCGCCCTTCTCTGTCATAAATCCTTCACCTAGCTTTGCTTAAATCCATCCATTATTTTAGAGTTGGATAGAGTTTGGATCTTGAGACTAAAAGAAACGACCTTAAGTGAAGAGACGTTGACCAATTTAAAAGCGGTCGAGTACCAGTGGGTGAGAACCATGTACGTCGAGGGGTATAACGAAACAGAAATTAATCATTACATTCAAACTTGCTTTGGCGGTGACGTTACCTTTGCTAATCTATTTCGTCGCGTCGCACTGCAGCAAGAAAGTTTGTACACGCTGCTTCAATACGTTGGATGCGCACCTTCCAGCCGAGAGTTTTAATCTCTTCCTTCCCTACCTCAATTTAGCTTTTTACTAAGCTCTAGTTATTTATGTGAAGTGCTACGCAGGGCATTATTCAAGCCCTGTGTAATCCATTGCAAAGCCGCTAATCTCTATCTACTTATTGCACAATTGCCTTTAACAGGCATAAAAAAACCTGAGTCTAAACTCAGGTTATGGTTACAAAAACTGTTAGTGATTGAATCGTAAGGAACTAAGCTAACAGCCAGCTATGCGTAACGCCAATAAAAGCCAAGATATTACTGATCGGCGGCCAAACCAAAATTGTAATATCCGTGCTAAGTATAAGGGCGACCATGTGGTCGCCCTTTTCTAGTTATTCTTATCAATCTCAGACCACAAGAGATTATCCTTTCACACCACCAGCGGTTAGACCACCAACCAACCAGCGCTGCGCAAGTAAGAATACGGCAGTGATTGGCACTGCTGAAAGTACAGCAGCTGCGGCAAAGTCACCCCACAAGTAGTTTTGTGGATATAGGTATTGCTGCATACCCACTGCAAGTGTGTACGAGTCTACATCAGAAAGCAGTAGTGACGCTACAGGAACTTCACCAATTACCATGATGAACGACAAGATGAAGACTACCGCTAGGATTGGCACAGACAGTGGCAGCAATACCAAACGGAATGCTTGCCATGGTGTAGCACCATCAAGAGCCGCTGCTTCTTCTAGAGACGAGTCAATACTTTCGAAGTAGCCTTTAATGGTCCAAACGTGCAGTGCGATACCGCCTAAGTAAGCGAAGATCAGACCGCCATGCGTGTTCAGACCAAGGAAAGGAATGTACTGACCCAGTTTGTCGAACAACGCGTACAGAGCAACCAGTGCCAACACCGCAGGGAACATCTGGAAGATCATCATCGCTTTAAGAATGGTGTTCTTACCTTTGAACTTCATACGAGCAAACGCGTAAGCCGATGTGGTTGATAGCGCCACGATTAGGATTGCAGAAATACCACCCACTTTTACCGAGTTCCACAACCATGTCATTACTGGGAATGGTGGCGGTGTAACTGTACCGTCTGGATTAGTCACCGAGAAACCTAATGCCAATTTCCAGTGATCAAGTGTTGGGTTGTCTGGGATCAGGCTACCCGTTGCAAAGTTACCTTCACGGAATGAAATCGCGATGATCATCAGTAAAGGGAAAATAATCAGTGCCAAGAATGCCCACATTGCAATATGAGTAGCCCAAACACGATACTTTAATGACTTACCTTGTACCATTGCCATTGTAATTTCTCCTTAGTCCTGAGCTACTTTAGTTACACGTAGGTTGATAAGTGCCAATGCGCCAACCAATAGGAAGATAAGCGTTGCTACCGCACTTGCTAGACCGAAGTCTTGACCGCCAGCACCTTCGAATGCGATTCGGTAGGTGTAACTTACTAGTAGGTCGGTGTAACCCGCAGGCTCTGATGTACCAATCATGTTTGGACCACCGCCAGTCAACAACTGGATAAGTACAAAGTTGTTGAAGTTAAATGCAAAACTCGCGATCAACAATGGTGTTAACGGCTTCAACATCATTGGTAGTGTGATACGTGTAAAGTTCGTGACAAAGTTCGCACCATCAATTGCTGATGCTTCATATAAATCGTCTGGAATCGCTTTTAGTAAGCCCATACACAAAATCATCATGTAAGGGAAACCAAGCCAAGTGTTCACAATTAAGATCATGGTTTTCGCCATGAACGGGTCAGAGAACCAAGCCGGGCTAATGCCGAATAAGCCTTCCAACAACATGTTGATCTCACCAAAGCTTTGGTTAAACAAACCTTTAAAGATCAAGATAGAAATAAACGCCGGAACTGCATAAGGCAGGATTAGCAACAAACGGTAAACTGAGCGACCTTTAAGTGCTTCCCACTGAACCACACTGGCAAGGACAAGACCAATAACAAGCGTAAACAATACGGTTAGCGCAGAGAAAACAATGGTCCAGATAAAGATACTGATAAACGGCTCTTTGATACCATCATCTTTCCAAACACGCTCAAAGTTGTGGGTACCAATGTTCACCACGAAACCTGGTGACACTGTGCTGCCAACAAATTGACCGTTTTCATCGACAGGCTGGTAGTAACCTACTTCCATATTTGGACGTAGCGTTTCTTCAGTCCGGTTGTTGTAAAGCGTTTCACCATCTTCTTGTAATGTGTACAAAGGCACAACTGCAGCAAATTTGCGCAGCCCACTCATACGGATATCATCACCGCTTGGCAAATGTAAATCGACACTGCTCAACGCACTGCGGTTCTTAACAATCGCCTTGATTGATTCTTTTTCACCCGTCACTTCTTCAATTGGTGAAAGATCAAACTCCGATGCTGAAAGGTTATCAAGCTGAAAAGTCGGGCTTGCAAGTAGCTCACCATCTTTTTCAACCACAAGTTGATGGCCTTGCTCCGTTTTATACAAAGTGAACGGGTAGCTATCACCACTTTGGTAAGTTCGGTCCAAAAGTACGTTCTGAGCGCGATCAAAAGAGAGTTGGTTCTTCGCGCTATAGTTGGTAAACGCCAAACCTATGGTGTACGCCAAAGGAAAAAGAATGAAAAGGATCATCCCTGCTATACCAGGGTAGATGTAACGGTGTGCGTACGTCTTTTTACTACCAAAGATGAACAACGCTAAAGCGGTAAGAATGAGCGTAAGTAGTGCAAACGCAATCTCACCGCGAGAATACATAAGGATTGTTGCGTAGCCATTGATGATGCCGACTGTGCCTAAAAGTGACCATTTCATGAACACTTTTTTGCTGCTCGGAAGGCTGGCTTCTGGTGCTGTCATAGCATTTGTACCTTGAACTGACTGCATAGGGAACCTGCTAGCGAATATAGAATAAATATAGAAAAGTAAGGAGGAGTTGCCTCCTCCTTAAAAAGGTCTTACTTAATTATTTAGTCATTTGTTTTTCTGCATCTGCAAGAGCTGCATCGACAGTTTGACGACCGTCAACTACGTTGATGATTGCGTTCTTAGCCGCACCCCAGAATGCGTTCATTTGAGGGATATTTGGCATGATTTCGCCGTTCATCGCATTATCCATTGTTGCTGCGATACGAGTATCTGAATCTAGCTCACGTTGGAACGAGTTAAGTGCTACCGCACCTAGAGGCTTATCGTTGTTAACCATACGTAGGCCGTCGTTTGTTAGTAGATAGTTCTCAATGAACTCAACTGCTAGGTCTTTGTTTGGAGACGCAGTGCTGATACCAGCCGTTAGAACACCAACGAATGGCTTAGAAGATTGACCTTGGAACTTAGGTAGCGTAGTCACGCCGTAGTTAACGCCAGACTTCTCAATGTTGCCCCAAGACCATGGACCGTTGATCGTCATCGCTGTTTTGCCTTGGTTGAACGCAGACTCAGACACGGAGTAATCCATATCCGCAGAGATTACGCCTTTATCAACTAAGCCTTTTACGAAGCTCATTGCGTCTTTAACGCCTTCTTTCGCGATACCTGCGTCTTTAACATCGTAACCTTCAGAAGTGTATTTAAACGCGTAGCCGCCATCAGCCGCCATTAGTGGCCAAGTGAAGTACGGTTCTTTTAGGTTCCACATGATTGCAGACTTGCCGTCTTTTTTAAGTTTTGCATCTAATGCTGCAACCTCTTCCCAAGACTTTGGTGGGTTTGGAACTAGGTCTTTGTTGTAGATTAGAGATAGAGACTCAACCGCAACTGGATAGCCGATCAATTTGCCGTCGTAACGTACTGCATCCCAAGCGAAATCAACGATACCTTCTTGAATATTCTTAGAAGGTTTAATTTCTGCTAGCAGGCCAGCTTCTGCGTAACCACCGAAACGGTCGTGAGCCCAGAATACGATATCAGGACCGTCGCCAGTCGCTGCAGTTTGAGGGAATTTGTCTTGAAGGCCATCTGGGTGAGCCACAGTCACTTTAATGCCGGTGTCTTCTTCAAATTTCTTACCAACTTCAGCAAGGCCGTTGTAGCCTTTATCACCGTTGATCCAGATAGTAAGTTGTCCTTCTTCGATGGCAGCATTAGCACCAAAAGAACCCAAAGCAACAAGAGTACCTAGTGCTACAGCGCTTAACTTTTTCATGTTCGTATCCTTTTTATATTTTTGATGTAGGGCTAGTCCATTGAGGTTCAGCCGTATTTCGACATATATCATCTGAAATAATCCAATATGTCTCATCCTCCTAATCCCTACGCCCTTACAATTATGACGTATTTTCGTGATCTAAATCGCCAAGGGTAAGAGACTCAAATCACAAAATGGATAGTTCCTGTGATCGGTTTCAACTTTAGGTGGTGCAATAATGTGATTTCCGACCAACTGCTTTCTTCCTCCTCCTTTTTTACTCCTCCCTTTCTACTCCCCCTACAATTATTTCTATTAGGAGGATGTCGCACTACGCACAATCTTAGAAACTGCAGTCATCCAAGAGTGGATGGTAAGAACCCTTTCCCAGCAGTGCCTACGTATTAGGAAAAAGATTTGCTGGTTTTGCATTGCCAGACGAGTGGAATGTCATTATTAGTGTTGTTTGTGGTAATTATTTCACGGGGGAGACAATACGAATAATGTGGGGGAGAGAAACTCGTACTTGGCTATGATGGGTAGCACTTCTATTCAGGACATTTTATTGAAGTGCTACCCTACTTTTCTTACCAACCGCAAGAACTTACCGATTCCTACTGTTACTGCTCGCTAGATAATTCATATAATGATGAGCGGTGAATAATAAAAAATTGATCGAGGACGAGCTACATGGCGAGTGTCACGTTAAAAAATGTTTGTAAAGCGTATGGCGACGTACTGATTTCTAAGAACGTAGACCTAACAATCAACGAAGGTGAATTTGTTGTTTTTGTAGGTCCATCAGGTTGTGGTAAATCTACCCTTTTACGTTGTATTGCCGGTCTTGAAGACATTACTTCAGGTGATTTGTATATTGGTGACCAGCGCATGAATGACGTCGAACCATCCAAACGTGGTGTTGGTATGGTATTCCAGTCTTACGCTCTTTACCCGCACCTTAACTTATATGACAACATGTCATTTGGCTTGAAACTAGCAAAAGCAGACAAAGCAGAAATCGACAAGCGTGTTGAACAAGCAGCAGAAATCCTACAACTAGGCCACTTGCTTGAGCGCCAACCAAAAGCACTTTCTGGTGGACAGCGTCAACGTGTGGCGATTGGCCGAACATTGGTATCGCAGCCAAATGTATTCCTTCTAGACGAGCCACTATCAAACTTGGATGCGGCACTGCGTGTAAACATGCGTGCACAAATTACTAAGCTACAACGCCAACTTGGTTGTACCATGATCTACGTAACGCACGATCAGGTAGAAGCGATGACAATGGCAGATAAAATCGTTGTACTAGACGGCGGTTATGTATCGCAAGTTGGTAAGCCGCTTGAGCTTTACCATTACCCACAAAACCGCTTTGTAGCTGGCTTTATCGGTTCTCCGAAAATGAACTTCATGAGCGTATTCATTGATGAAGTAGAAGCAGAGCGCGTCAAAGTTCAACTATCTAACGGCGTATCTTTCTGGATTCCGGTGGATGGTACAACAGTTAACCGCGGCGACCGAATGTCTTTAGGCATTCGCCCTGAGCACCTATTATCCGCTTCTGAAGCTGATGCAAGTATTCACGGTGAAGTGATGATTGTTGAGAAGCTAGGTAACGAAACTCAAGTATACCTAAACCTAGAAGGTGCGGACGCCGACGTTATTTTCCGTCAGCCTGACACGCTTGCAGTCGACACTGGCGATAAAATCGAGATCGGTATTCCAGCTCATCGTTGTCACCTGTTCCACAGTGATGGTCGCGCATGCCGCCGCCTATACAAAGAAAACGGCGTAGAAGTCGAATAATTCATTCGTCCTTACTCAAAAAAATCCCTCTCAAGTGAGAGGGATTTTTTTATCTTAATAAATATCAGCAATTCGATACTAAATCATTAATCGTGAACGAATCAAATCACCCGTTTCTTCTACCCTCACATAAACCATTGTCTTTGTACTGATACTTCATTTTTAATACTTTTCCTCATTCCTCATAAGTAAGTACCAGCTTTTTCCTAACCCGCCAAACTTAGCCAAAGGGCTAAATATCATTCTTATTTCCACTTACCTCAACAAAGCAAATTTTTACACTTATCAACGAAATTACACGTGACAAAAAACTCAGCAGCATTCCACAGAATGCTCTGTGCACTAACTACTAATAACGTTCACGACACGGCAATTGGGGAAGACACCCAAGGGCGGTAGCGTGTCAGAAGGGAAACTGAGTCATGAAACAAAAAGGACTTATCCGCTCTCATGAGATGGAGTTCGCTTTTTTATATCGCATCTCAGATCTTGCTGTCATCGTCTCTTTTATGCTGCTTTTAGTGTTCAAAGACATGAATACTGCGATGGGGAAAGATTACGTCATATTGGCTTTCGTTGGAGGCATCTCTTTTCTATTTATGGCAGAAAGCGGCAATCTGTATCGCTCTTGGCGAACCAGTTCGTTTAAAGAGCAGATGTTTATTGTCTGTGTTTCTTGGGCGGTGACTTCTGCACTTATCTTTATTGTGCTGTATTTTTCTGAAGTCCATACCTTATTTGATAACACAATTTTAGTGCTGTGGTTTGCGATTACGCCCGCTCTGCTCTTAGCATGGCGAGTAACATTCCGTACCGGATTAGCCTATTTGAGAAAAAAAGGATTCAACACTCGCACTGCGATCATCATCGGCCAAACTCCTCACGGCATTACCCTAGCTAACGAAATTCAAAACCACACAGAACACGGCGTGCTTTTTGATGGCTTTTACGACGAACGATCTTCCGACAGATTGCCAAATTCTAATTATCCTATTAAAGGAGCTGTTGACCACGCCCTTGAGCGAGCTAAAAAAGGGGAAGTAGATTACGTCTATATCGCGATGCCAATGCACGCAAAAGAGCGCATTGCGTCACTTCTTAACCAATTCTCAGATACCACCGCAAATACGTATCTGATTCCCGACTTCTTCACTTATAACCTTTTACATTCTCGTTGGGCGCAGATCGGCCAAGTTCAAACACTAAGTGTCTTTGATACACCTTTTGCTGGAATTTCTTCTTGGGTAAAACGGTTTGAAGACATCTTGTTTTCGAGCATTATTTTGGTCTTAATCGCCCCTATTCTATTCGTCATTGCGATTGGCATTAAGGCAACGTCTAAAGGCCCTGTCATCTTTAAACAACATCGGTACGGTCTTGATGGACGCAAGATTGAAGTCTGGAAGTTCCGTTCAATGACAACCATGGATCAAGGTTCCAACGTGAAACAGGCGACAAAGAACGATCCTCGTATTACGCCTTTTGGCGGATTTCTACGTCGCACCTCTTTGGACGAACTACCTCAATTTATCAATGTACTGCAAGGGACCATGTCTATTGTCGGCCCACGCCCTCATGCCGTGGCACACAATGAAGAATACCGTCAGATCGTGGATCGCTACATGCTACGTCACAAAGTAAAACCAGGCATTACTGGCTGGGCACAGATTAATGGTTATCGCGGCGAAACCGACACCTTAGAAAAAATGGAAAAGAGAGTCGAGTTTGATTTGGATTACATCCACCATTGGTCGGTTTGGATGGACATCAAAATCATCTTTATGACCGTTTTCAAAGGCTTCACTGGTGCTAACGCTTACTAAGGTTGAGATTATGAAGAAACTGACAATGGCAATAGCATTGAGTCTGTTTTCTACTGACTTGCTCGCAGAACCGATGGCTTACCAAACCGAGTCTGGTATAGAGTTGATTCCCCTCGTAAAAACTTTCTACGAGGGAGATGACAACATCAATAAAGCGGAAAAATCCGGCAATGTAGAATCGGTCAATATTTGGGGTATAGAACCAAGCTTACTAGCACGTATAGAACGGAATCGCTATCGCGCAGATATTTTATATAAGTTAAAAGCTGGCTTTTCATCTGACGATCGCAACGACTTCGACGACCACACTTTTCAGTTTTCCAACTTTTTCGAATTTAATCATCGTCATCGTTTAGTGGTTGATTACCGTTTTCGCGCCCAGCATGAAGTTCGAGGAGAAGATATTACCGAAGGTAATGGTAGCGCAATCGACTCACCAATAGAGTTCAACCGTAACGATGTAAAAACCAATTATGTCTTTGGATCTAACGGTGCCAAAGGCAGACTCGAATTCGGTTTAGGCTATAGTGATAAAACCTATCAAAACTATCGTGACGGCTTGCCTGGGCGCCCAAACGCTAAAACTAAATACAACGATTTTCGAGCTCCCAATGCACATTTGGAGTTCTATTTAAGAGCGACGCCAAGAACCTATTGGTTAGTCGGAACAAACCAAATCGTAACCGAGTATCAGCACCGAAATTCTGCGCAGCCATCGAAAGATAACAACACCAGTTTCTATTACACCGGTGCCGAATGGGAAGTCACAGGAAAAACCAAAGGCATCGCTCGACTCGGTTATCAAATCAAAGATTTTGACAGCGCTCAACGAGAGACATTTAAAGGCTTTAGTTGGGATATCGGCTTTGAATGGTTGCCTCAAGAACAAACTCTAGTCAGCGTGAAAACCACTCAAGCGGCGGTTAACCCCGATCAAGATGGCGATTACAACCTACAAACTCGTTACCGACTGAACCTGAAGCACGATTGGAATAGTTACCTTGCAACTCGCTTAGGTGCTGTTTATCAACAAGATGATTACACGGGAATCTCCAGAAACGACGATCGGTACACTCTATCTTTTGGTATCGATTATCAGATCAAACGTTGGATACAGCTGCAAGCCGATTGGCAATACCAAGATAAAAACTCTAGCCGATCGGATTATAGCTTCGAACAAAATATTTGGACTTTAAGCGCACAGTTTTCTCTGTAAAAAGGATTATTAATGAAGGCATTCATCAAATTCATGATTGTAGCGTTGTTGCTATTTAGCACTTTGGTCAACGCTGACTCAAACGAGGAAGATTACTTACTCGATACTGGCGATACCATTTCCGTGCAGGTCTATGGTGAAGAAGATCTTACGATTAAAAATATTCTAATAACGTCAGATGGCTACTTTGATTACCCCTACCTTGGCCGAATTAAAGCAATCAAAAAAACACCAAAACAACTCAAGTACGAAATAGAAACGGGCTTAAAAGGCGATTATCTCATCAATCCAAAAGTGATGGTCACCATCAATAACTTTCGTCTGTTTTACGTTAATGGCGAAGTCAGGAAACCTGGTGGATTTGAGTACCGTCCAGGGTTAACCATAGAGAAGGCCATCGCTCTAGCAGGTGGCTTGACCGACAGAGCCTCACGCAAAGGCATTAACCTCACCAAGCATAAAACAGGTCAAACGATGGAGGGGGTCAGTATGCACCGCAACGTTGAACCTGGTGACATTGTATTTATTGACCAGAGCTTCTTTTAAGTGACAGGGAATCAAATGAACGGGACTCATCCAAATAATCTCCAGATGAACAAAGTAGAACTGATTCGTTTTGGCCATCACTTCAAAGCGATTAAAAAGAATTGGCTAAGCATCGCAGCATTCACGCTTCTGTTCTCATTAACTTGTACTTGGTATATCTACTCCAAAGCATCGATATACCAAGCTACAGCTACGCTACTCATCCAAGAGGAGCAAAAAAGCGCCCTTTCAATCGAGGAAGTATATGGCGTCGACACGACAAAAAAAGAGTACTTTCAAACGCAAATCGCCATTTTAAAATCGAATCATATTGCAGATAAGGTCATTAGGGAGCTGAACCTCACCCAATTACCTGAATTCACAAGCTCAGGGGAGTTAAATAAAAAAATCGACCAAATAAAGTCGATTCCTTTTGTTCAAGACCTACTGAATGTGGCACCAAGCCCAAAAGAAACCGCACAGTTTTCAGAGTCCTATTATCAGGCACTTCAAGCTTTCAGAAGTAAACTCGATATTGAGCCAGTACGTAACACCCAATTAGTCAGAATTCGCTTTCGTTCTACCGATCCTAAGCTTGCTACGACAATCGCCAACGCGGTCGGCCAAGCCTATATTGACGCAAATTTTGAAGCCAAATTGGTCGTTACACAAAATGCGGCTACTTGGTTGACAAATAACTCTCAAAAATTGGAGGAGCGATTACGTAACTCGGAGCAAGCGCTGCAAGAATTCTTGTTAAAAGAAGGGTTGATCGATATAAACGGTATTGATGAAATTTACGCAAATGAGCTAGAAGAACTCACTCGCAAGCTGAATATCGCTGTTAATAAGCGTATTGAAGCGCAGACGTTAATCCAACTGTTACGACGTAAATCTTCGCAAAGTTTAGACAGCTTGTTGTCAATTGATGAATTCGCTAATCAAGCGCAAATCCGCGATCTAAAATTGTCGGAAGCACAGGCAGCCAAAAATCTCTCTGAACTGGCACAGCGCTACGGACCTAAGCATGATCGAATGATTCAGGCGAAAGCACAGCTTGCTGAAATTCAATCAAGAACCCAGCAACTCATTCGTGACATTTCCTTCAGTAAGCAACAAGACCTTCTTGCTGCAAAAGCGCAAGAGGACATGCTTCGAGCAGAGCTCGATAACAAAAAGTCAGACTTCCAATCGTTAGGGTCACAAAAAGCGCGTTACGAACAGTTAAAACGCGAGGTTGAATCCAATAAGGCACTCTATGAAGCGTTCTTAAATCGTGAGAAAGAGACCAACGCCACCAGCGACTACAAGAATGTCACTGCTCGCTTTACTGATAAAGCCATCATCCCTCTATTCCCGGTGGCACCACAACGAATCAAACTGGTACTAATTGCCACCTTTTTTGGCTTTGCCATTGCTTGCGCTCTGGTCATCATCTTAGAAACGATGCGAGAAGTTATCCGAAGCACAGCCGATGTGCAGGAAAAACTTGGTGTTACGTGTTTAGGTGTGATTCCTATGGTCAAAAAACGCAATTTGCGTAAAAACGGCGTCAGTTATACCGCGTATTTAGATGATGAAGAAAAGCTATTTAGTGAAGCTTGCCGCTCCGTCAGAACCTCGCTTCTGCTCAGATTAACCAACACGAAGCAAAAGATATTGCCCTTTACCTCTGCTATTCCAGAAGAAGGAAAAACATCGACCAGTATCAATATGGCGGTGTCGTTTTCAAAAATGGAAAAGGTGTTGATCATCGACTGCGATTTACGTCGACCTTCCATCGCAAAGCGATTCGGTATTGCTGAATCAAGCCCTGGCTTAACGCATATCCTGACGATGGATACGCCAATCAAAGATTGTGTTACACATATAAAAGAAGCCAACTTAGATGTATTATCGGCCGGCCTAATTCCGCCAAACCCACAGGAATTACTGGCTTCTGATCGCTTTAAAAAGTTGCTCGAACATTTTCAAAATAAGTATGACCGGATCATTATCGATACACCGCCCCTACTGTCAGTGAGTGACGCACTTATTCTTGGTCAATATGCCAATGGTCTGATTACCGTCATTCGCTCAGAATCGACAAAATCATCACTGGTTAACCTTGCGTTATCTAAACAAATACAACACTCAGTTCCATCTCTTGGCGTCTTAATCACACAAGCCAAGGCCAAGGAAGGAGAGACGCTTTATGTCCAGAAATACGCCTACTAACGTAAACCTATCTTGGTACCAAACATTGAAAAGCCAAGAGCAGCCGGTATTGATCTATCAAATGGGCAAAGTAGGTTCGAGTGCATTAGAGCATTCCATTCCTGACTCGATTCACTTGCACGACCTTATGACCGTCGATGCGCAAAAACAAATATCCCCCGTTAGAGCGCAATTGCATAAGCCTCAGATCAATGCGTTAAAGCGACGACTAAAGCGCATAACGATGAGCCATATGTTAAAGCGTAAGAAAAAAGTTCGAATTATCTCGCTAGTGCGTGAACCGATCGGACGAAATGTCTCAATGTTCTTTCAAGCACTTCCTTTTTGGATGGCGGACAAATATCTAAAGGATGACAGCGCAATACGTACCGAACGACCGCAATTACTCCAAGAAGCATTTGATAAGCACATGAATCATCAATATGCGCTGCAGTGGTTTGACAACGAGATCAAACAACTAACAGGGATTGATGTGTTTAACGAGTCTTTTAATCACGAAGTAGGCTATCAAACATACCATAACAATAACTTCTCACTGTTGGTGATTCGAAGTGACAAGCTAACGAAGGCTAACTCCGCAGTTGAAGACTTTTTAGGTTACCCCGTGGATGTTGTTTATGAAAATCAATCAGACAACAAATGGTACTCGCCACTAATGAAAGAATTCAAAACGCAATTTCAACCTACACCCGAGTACGTTGAAGAAATGCTGAATTCTAAATTGACGAAGCACTTTTTCTCAAATACAGAAATCACCGACCTTAAACAGCAATATCTGACCAATTAATCATGAAAACCAAGATTCTACATATTATCAATGATCTTTCTCAGAACGGCGGTGCTCAGAAGTTCTTAGTCGACCTTGTTTTAGAACATAAGCCTGAATACGAAATCAAAATTTTGGTCTTGTGTGATGAAAATGATTACTTACCAATGCTATCCGCCCAAGGCATAGAGTGTTTTAACTGGCGCACATTGCCATTGAGTGAGAAATTCTCTTTGCTGCGTTGGCCGGATGTCGTTCACGGGCACCTCTACCCTTCCATTTACCTAGCGCTATTGGCGGTAGGTAAAAAACGAATCCAGACTGAGCACTGTTCTTATAACCGTCGACGTGACTATCCGCTGTTTAAGTTCATGGAATACGTCTTATATTGGGGCCACGACTTGACAGTCAGTATTAGTGAAAAAGTACAAGATGAACTGGTGAAGTTCATGCCTCGCTATCAACATAAATATCACGTGGTGCACAATGGCGTTGATTTAAAAAGGTTTTCTATGACGCCAAGATTCGCCAGCCACCTAATCGACAAACCAGTTATCAAGATTGGAATGGTGGGCCGACTTCACCAACATAAAGACCATGAAACGCTTATCCAAGCACTTATCCATTTACCAAGACGATACGAACTCCACCTTGCGGGAGATGGAGAAAAAAAATCGTCACTGCAAGAATTGGCAACAAAAATCAACGTCGCGCAACGTGTTCACTTTCATGGCGTAGTTTCTGACGTTCCAGCCTTTTTGAACGACATGGATATTTACGTGCAATCGTCGCACGTCGAAGGCTTTGGTTTGGCGGCGGTTGAGGCAATGGCAGCAGGCTTACCCGTACTATCGTCGGACGTACCTGGTTTGGATGACGTCACCGGACGTGCCGAATATTTATTTCAAGTTGGTAACGCCACTGAACTGAGCCAAAAAGTGCTCCAGCTGTGTGAAAGTGTTGAGCGGTATGACGCTGCAAGTCAATACTCAGTCAATAGGGCCTCTCTCTACACCATCGATAAATTTCGTGAAGGTTACCATGGAATCTACCAGCAGCTTTGCGCCAACAAATAGTTCCGCGCCATCGAGCCATCGCGCCTCATTGCTTGCAGCATGCCTATTAGCATTGTTCTTTATTCCTATGAAGTTTCGTGCTGGAGGAATAGCGCTAGCCCCATCTGACATCGCAAGCCTTTTGTCCATTGGTTTTACTGCATTAGTGGTATTGGAAGGAAAAGCTGAAAAACTCATGCATCCCTGTATGGGGTTCCTCGTATTGTTCACTGGGTATGTGTTCATAAATGGTCTGCTAAATCGCGTCCCTTTAATGCCGCTAGTTATAGAAACTGTACAATGGTTAGCGATTTTGTGCCTACTGAGCCTAATGTACGCCTATGGCGTGTTTGATGACGAACGGGTAATGGTTTATTTCACGTATCTGTTGTTTTTCATCTGTTCGTTCGTTGCCTTATGGCACTTTGCTCAGGGCTATCAAAGCGGGTTTAAGTTACTCGGAGTAAGTAAATACGGGTTCGGTGTACTGTGCTCACTACTGTACCTTTATCGAGATAAAATTCGCGCTTTCCACCTTTTGATGCTCGTAGCTTTAGTATTACTGGTGTTGTCACAAGAAAGAAAAGCGCTACTTGGTTTTTGTCTGCTTTTCTTCTTTGACCAACTGCTCGTAAAAAACTTAATGAGAAAATCGCTCAGAGAAACGTACACGTGGACGATTTTATTAGCCTTAAGCTTCATTGTGTTTACTGCCGTCACAACCACACTCTACGTTGGGTTTGAAACGCTAGCAGACACATTGGAAATAACCCAAGAAGACGTCTTATTTGCCAACCAAAGTGAAGCGCGCTGGGTATCGAATCTTCATAGAAAACTTTTACTTGCCAATGGGCTAGATATTTTATTTCAACACCCGGTGTTAGGTGTCGGCGCGAAAATGTTACCCAACTTTATGATCAGTTACTTTAATTATGATGAGCTGGCGATCTACACCCACAACTTTGTGTTAGATACCGCAATTGAATACGGATTGCTTGGTATTGGTCTGCTGTTTGGTGGTTATTTTCTTTTTATTCGCTTTTGCTTCCGTAGTCTTAATGAAAACAGAAAAAGCCTATTACTTGCGATATACGCCCTCATCATGGTGTTTTTCGTTGCGGTAAACACCACCATAATTTTAATACTCTTATTACCCGTCATGATCAGCATGAGCAACGACTCAAGGGCCATTGCTCATACTTTTCCGGTAAACCATCACCACGAATATGAATAATCAAGGATAGGATAGATGAAGTATTCAATCTCTCGACAATTTGAAAAGAACCGAGAACTCCAAGCTGATAATTTTGTTTTAGTTTACCAAATGGGCAAAGTTGGCTCCTCATCAATTGAGCACACGCTAGGGGAGAAAAATATCCCGAGCTATCACATCCACACCTTTGATGATCACGAAGAATTTCACATGTATCACAATAAAAAAGACGTGAGTAAATTCTTCGACTTCCGAAACCGCGCACTCTATCGCTTAGTGCTCAAGCAGCGAAAACGTATCTTACAAAAACGCGAGCAGATTAAAATCGTTACGCTGGTCCGCGATCCAATCGCAACTGTCTTTTCCCGCTTCTTTCAAGATCTCCATTTGCAATTTATCGAAGGCAAAAAGAACGATGCAATTCACCGAGATATGGAAGTCACGTATCAGCACCTCGAGCATTGCTTTGATAACTATATCAATCTCAACTATTTTGCGGACTGGTTCGACAACGAGTTAAAGCGTAATTTCAATATCGATGTGATGCGCCAAGAGCTGGACAACACTCAACCTTTCTTCACATTCCAGAACGGTCAGGCCAACGTCATGCTAATCAAATGCGAACAGCTCAGTTCTCTTGATAAAGAAATCGGTGAGTTTCTTGAGTTGCAAGACTTCGTGCTGAAAAACAGCAACGAAGCGAAAAACAAGTGGTACTCTAATATCCACCAACACTTTAAGAATCACTACGACTTCTCAAAACTGTTCTATATGTACGATCTTCCCTTGTATCGCCACGTTTATTCAGAGCAAGAGCGTGATGCTTTTAAACACAAATGGATGCAAACACCAGGGACAAAATCATCATGAAGAAAGTGCTCCATGTTACAGAAGCATTTGGAGGTGGCGTTCAAACCGCCCTCTATAGTTATGTTCACTCATCCAGAGACGAGCCTTATCAGCATTTCTTGCTAGCCAGAGCCCGAGAAAACGACTTGACCAATGAGAACAACCACCACATTTTCGTACAGACAAAGTGGGTAGAAGGCGGCTTGCTTCAATTTATTCGCGATGCAAACCACATGATTGCATCACTTGGTCCCGACGTCGTGCATTTGCACTCGAGTAAAGCAGGATTTCTCGGCCGATTTCTAAAGCTTGGCAAGGCACGCTTGGTTTACACACCGCACTGTTATGCCTTCGAACGTGAAGATATCTCAGAGCTTGCACGCCAGATCTATAAAGCACTAGAGAAAGTAAAACTGAGCAAAATTGATGTGGTTGCAGGCTGTAGCCAACGAGAGTGTGACCTAGCCATTAGCATTGGTGCGAAACGTGCCGAACTGCTCAACAACTACGTGTCTTATCAAAGTGAAGATCGTATAGAGCGAAACAAGCAAGAAGCGCTGAAGCTCGTTGTACTTGGTCGTGTCGCGCCTCAAAAAGATCCTCAGTTTCTTATCAGCACATTGCAGTTCCTTAATCGGTATGCGCTTAACCGCCCGATAGAGATCACATGGATAGGTGGCGGTGACCACGTACTCGAACAGAAATTACGTACTGAAAATGTGGATGTAACGGGTATGCTGCCTCGCGATGAGGTAGTTGAAAAGCTCAAAGGTTCAGACCTTTATCTACACACTGCAGCATGGGAAGGGATGCCGTTAACCATTCTAGAAGCATCCAAGTTACATCTTCCTATGGTTATTCGGACCATCGGCGCAACCAAAGATCTCAACTACCCGTTTTTAGCGCTCACACCTGAAGAAATGGCCAAGCAGATCGCGCATTGTGTCAATCATTATGAAGAGATCGATTTTCGCCAATATACAGCAGAATTAAACGATGCCTTCAGTGAAGAAAAGCAGCGCCTCGCACTCAATAATATTTACGGTTAAATGCCCCTATGTTTCACACTGTTCAACAAAAATTACTGTTGATGCCCAGCGGTAAAAAAAGCTTGTTATCTACTGGATTAAAAA
This sequence comes from Vibrio sp. Vb1980, assembly GCF_033338615.1. Lineage (NCBI taxonomy): Bacteria > Pseudomonadati > Pseudomonadota > Gammaproteobacteria > Vibrionales > Vibrionaceae > Vibrio > Vibrio sp. Vb1980. Next base: position 491,605 of record NZ_JAWOSZ010000001.1, on the reverse strand, counting down.
CCGCAATCACGCGTGTGTTGAGTGCGCTATTTGCTTTTTTACTGACTCTGATTGTATCGAAGACCAGTGACGCTTCGACGGCCGGTCAATTCTTCTTTTTATTCAACCTAGTCTCGCTACTCGCCATCGTTTCTCAGCTAGGTTTTGATGTCTCGTTAGTTCGTTACAATGCGATCGCTTTTAATAACAAAGAGAAGCTTGAACAAAGCCAAAACTATAAAACCGCACTTTATCGAAGTATGGCATTTTGCTTGCTCGCCATAGGCGTTTTGTTGGCAGCGTTTAATCTGTTTCCAGAACAGCTAAACCAGACTCAATCACCAATGTATGCGATTACTTTATGCTTGCTTTGCATACCTTTCTTGGTGCTTGCGCAAACCAACAGTCGGGTGCTTCAAGCATGTAGAAAAGTTGTATCATCTCTGTTTGCGTTGCAGCTTGGGGTAAGCATGTTGATGGTCATTTTTGTCTTTGCCCTAGACTATATCGGTCAGCAAAATATCAACAATCTAATGACCGCACTGCTTTTAGCGAGCATAGGTGTCGCGGTCATATCTAGTGCCAATTGGCTTGGCTCAGATCAATATCAAACATCGGCTTTCGTACCAAACAAAAAAATGGTCGCTTCTGCCAAGCAAGTCTGGGTTGGCAGTATCTTCACGAATGTTCTTCAATGGGGAAGCCTTGTTATTGCGGGCTTTTTTATCTCAACAGCGGAAATCGGTTTGTTAGCCGCAGCCCAACGCACATCACTACTGATTGGCTTTGTGCTGATTACCATTAACTTTGTGGTCGCCCCGATGTTTGCCTCTCTCTACAAAGAGCGTCAAATGCTCAAACTGCAGAACCTGAGCCGCTTGGCGTGCCGAGCCAATGTTGGTTTAGCGATTGTACCCGTAGTTATTTGCACCCTCTTCCCCGAGTTTGTAATGCAGTTTTTTGGTGAGGAGTTTCTCGCCGCGGCGCCACTATTAGTCGTCCTTTCTCTGGGGCAGTTAGTCAATGTTGCGACTGGTTCAGTAGGGTTTTTATTATTAATGAGCGGTCATGAGAGAACCATGAAATACATTACAATTTCCTCCGGTACGGTGTCTATCTGCCTACTTGTTACGCTTTGCCAAATGTTTGGGGTGATTGGTGCAGCGTGGGCAATGGCAATTGGCATGGCTATCCAGAATTTAGCTGCACTGTACTTTGTAAAACGTTACTTAGGCTTCTTTCCAATAGGTTAATTATGGCTTTAATACTGGCACGCACGAGTTTTGTTTTGGTCCTGATGCTAACCGCTTCACTCTCTTTGTGGAAAAGCTCTGACCTACACCATACTGCTTACCTGCAAATGGAAACCTACTTAGGCGGATCGAGTACGCTTCACTTTACTTTCAGTTTATTGATCGGCTTTTTATCGGTTTTCACGTTCCCTTCTCTGGTGAGCTCGAATAAAACCGACGTTTTTGGGATTCGTCTTTTGCTACTGCTGTTGGCTATCGTTTCAATGGAAGAAATAAGCCAACTTTTTATTCCAAATCGATCATTTAGTTTTGATGATCTCAGCACCAACTGGATAGGCGTTATCTCAGGTTACTTTAGTGCCAAGTTAATTCGCTTCATCCGCACTCGATCGTTCTAGTAATACAGGAATCTCTGGGGGATTTGGGTATATAATTGCGCCAAACATCCAGACTAACGAGTACATCATGCCATCTCATCCAACCAAGATTACTTTTTTGAATTCTTAACCCCGTTGATCACGTCAGGCAAAAAGACGATAACGATTCGAGATGAATCAGAAAGCCATTACGTTCCCAATACAGAAGTCGAAGTTTTTACCTTAGAAACGGATCGTAAAGTCTGCGATATCAAGATACGTTCTGTAGAACCACTTCACTTTGAAGATATTAATGAGTTTCATGCAGAACAAGAAGCCATCGAACTACCAAAACTCAAGCAGTTAATTCGAGAAATCTACCCAAATACCGACACGCTCTTTGTTATTGAGTATGAGCTGATTAAATAACCCACAACAAACACTAGACGACTGGTCTAATTCATTCTATAGTACACTCCATGAACGCAAAGACGAATGACACACGCCAACATATTCTCGACGTCGGATACGAGTTGATCGTAAACCGAGGGTTCACGAGTGTTGGTCTTTCAGAGCTGTTAAAAAAGGCCGCAGTGCCAAAAGGCTCGTTTTATCATTACTTCAAGTCCAAAGAACAATTTGGTGAAGCGATGATTCAAGACTACTTTACTAAGTATTTTGAGCGTTTAAACGCACGCTTTACCAATACTGAACTGAGTGGCTACCAACGCCTAATGAGCTATTTCGAAGAAATGGTCAAAGTAGAAGACGACGTGTGTAATGCGAACAAATGTTTATTGGTCAAGTTAAGTGCAGAAGTCTCCGATCTCTCTGAGTCAATGCGCTTGGCATTACGCCAAGGAGCAGACAAAACCATTCAAGCGATAGCGGATTGCATAGACATCGGCATTCAAGATGGCTCAATCCCCAATGGTGACAGTGCGTTATTAGCAAGGCAGATATACTACCTTTGGAATGGCGCTAGCTTGCTGAACAAACTTTATCAAGATCAGGCAGCATTGACGCAAAGTCTGACCTATACTCAACACTTACTGCAGAATACGCGCACTTGTCCATAACAGGCGGCGTGGAAGCAGAATGAACACCCTACACACGTTTCACTGTCAGAAAAAGCGTCAGTGTTAACACAGTAAACCTTCCCGCTTTACATAAGCGGGATATTTTGAAATGAATACTAGACGACCGGTCTAATCAACAAGTGAGATAGATATGACTAACGCAACAAATCGCAGAATAGTACTCGCGTCACGTCCCCATGGTGCACCGACACAAGAAAACTTTCGTTTAGAAGAGGTAACGAAACCGACTCCGAAAGAGGGTGAAATGCTATTGAGAACGGTTTATTTATCTCTAGATCCATACATGCGTGGTCGCATGAGTGATGCCGAATCATACGCTGACCCTGTTGCAATTGATGACGTAATGGTCGGTGGTACAGTTTGTCAGGTAGAAGCATCAAACCACCCAGATTACGAAGCAGGTGAATGGGTTCTTGCCTACACTGTTGGCTGGCAAGACTACGCTATCTCAACTGGTGAGATGGTCATTAAACTTGGTAAAGAACCGCAAAATCCTTCTTACGCGCTAGGCGTTGCAGGTATGCCAGGATTTACCGCGTACATGGGTTTACTCGACATTGGTCAGCCAAAACCAGGGGAAACCATCGTGGTAGCAGCTGCTACGGGGCCTGTAGGCGCAACAGTTGGTCAAATTGGTAAAATCAAAGGTTGCCGAGTTGTTGGTATAGCAGGCGGAGACGAAAAATGCCGTTACGCTAAAGAGGTGCTTGGTTTCGATGAGTGTATTGATCACAAAGCTGAAGATTTTGCAGAACAACTGAAAAATGCCTGTGACAAAGGTATTGATGTTTACTTCGAAAACGTAGGTGGCAAAGTATTCGAGGCTGTAATGCCACTTCTGAATACAAATGCGCGTATCCCACTTTGTGGTTTGGTTTCTCAGTACAACGCGACAGAGCTGCCTGAAGGTACCGACCACCTTCCATTACTAATGGGTAAGCTCCTGACCAAACGAATCAAGGTGCAAGGCTTCATCATTTTTGATGATTACGGACATCGTTACGGTGAATTTGCGCAAGATATTAATCAATGGTTGGCAGAAGGAAAGATCCAATACCGCGAACATCTAGTACAAGGACTGGATAATGCGCCAGAAGCATTCATCGGTCTGTTGGAAGGTAAGAATTTCGGCAAACTTGTAGTACAGATTAACGACCCATTATAAAAAGGGATATGTAAATGATTAAACTTCACCACCTCAATCAGTCTCGTTCAAAGCGCATCATTTGGTTACTTGAAGAGCTAGATGTAAATTACGAGATTGTACCCTATGTCCGTGATTCCGTGACCTTCATGGCACCGCCAGAACTAAAAAGTGTTCACCCATTAGGGAAGTCACCTGTTCTTGAAGATAACGGCGAGATTATCATTGAGTCAGGTGCAATGACCGAATATTTGATTGAGAAATACAGTGACGGAGCCTTTGCTCCTGAGCGTGGTACAAAAGCACACACAGAATATTTGCAATGGATGCACTTTGCAGAAAGCTCTGCAATTTTACCTATGCTGCTAAAAATCTTCGTAAGCAAAGAGCCAAATGAAACTCAGTTTTTATCAGGCTATGCCGACAAGGAAGCAATGAATGTACTAGGCTACTTCGAGCAATCTTTAGAAGGCAAAACTTACCTAGTAGAAGAGCGTCTGACTGGCGCAGACATCATGATGTCTTTCATTGTCGAATTGGTTCAAAAGTTTGGTTTAGTTAATCACTTCCCTAATATTGAACGTTATGGGAAACAGCTCGCGACACACCCAGCATTTGCAAAAGCTGAACAACTTGAAGTGAAGTACTCTTAATTACTTCGCCCCTTTGATGACGCGTAAAACTTCATTTAAGGGGCGATATTACTAACATCGTAGACACGCTAACTGGATAGCGCTCCCCCCAGTCAATCGCTTTCGAGAACGTCGATTGTTATGTCAATCAAGCTAATGTAGTAAATTTCTGATTCTAATATAGTTTCGACCATAGTCACCATCTATTGAATTGATAAGCAATATCAGTTTTCTCCCCCAGCTTTTCCGTAATAACCTCCTCTACAGTTTCTAAGGTATTGAACCCTGGAGGGGGAAGAAAAATGACAAACAAGAAATTGACTACAGCAGCAGGTTGCCCTGTCGCACATAACCAAAACGTTATGACTGCAGGTCCTCGTGGCCCTCAACTATTACAAGACGTTTGGTTCCTTGAAAAATTGGCACACTTTGACCGCGAAGTGATCCCAGAGCGTCGTATGCACGCAAAAGGTTCTGGTGCTTACGGTACGTTCACAGTAACGCACGACATCACAAAATACACTCGCGCTAAGATCTTCTCTGACATCGGCAAAAAAACAGAACTATTCGCTCGCTTCACTACCGTAGCTGGTGAGCGCGGTGCAGCAGACGCAGAACGTGACATCCGTGGTTTCGCACTAAAATTCTATACTGAAGAAGGTAACTGGGACTTGGTTGGTAACAACACACCAGTATTCTTCCTACGTGACCCACTAAAATTCCCAGACCTAAACCACGCAGTAAAACGCGACCCTCGCACTAACATGCGTAGCTCTACCAACAACTGGGATTTCTGGACATCACTACCAGAAGCATTCCACCAAGTGACTATCGTAATGAGTGACCGTGGTATCCCCGCTTCTTACCGTCATATGCATGGTTTTGGTAGCCACACATTCAGCTTCATCAACGCAGAAAACGAGCGTTACTGGGTGAAATTCCACTTCAAAACTCAGCAAGGCATCAAAAACCTAACTGACCAAGAAGCAGAAGCAATCGTAGGTAAAGACCGCGAAAGCCATCACCGTGACCTCTACGAAGCGATTGAGCGTCAAGACTTCCCTAAATGGAAGATGTACGTACAGATCATGCCTGAGCTAGAAGCGGATGAAGTCAACTTCAACCCATTCGACCTAACACGTGTATGGTCTCAAAAAGACTACCCACTGATCCCAGTTGGTGAGTTCGAACTGAACCGTAACCCAGAAAACTTCTACGCAGAAGTTGAGCAATCAGCGTTTAACCCAGCAGCAGTTGTACCTGGTATCGGCTTCTCTCCAGATAAAATGCTACAAGGTCGTCTGTTTGCTTACGGCGATGCTCAGCGTTACCGTCTAGGTGTGAACCATCATCAAATCCCAGTGAACGCACCTCGTTGCCCTGTTCACAGCTACCACCGCGATGGCGCAATGCGCGTTGATGGCAACTTTGGTTCAACACTAGGTTACGAACCAAACTACAAACAAGAATGGGCAGAGCAACCAGATTACTCTGAGCCACCTCTACGCATCAACGGCAACGCTGATCACTACGATCATCGTGTAGACGAAGACTACTTCAGCCAAGCGGGTGACCTATTCCGTCTGATGAGCGAAGAGCAACGTCAAACTCTGCTCGATAACACAGCTCGCGCAATGGACGGTGTACCAGAGTTCATCCAACAGCGCCACGTTCAACACGCATACCAAGCGGACGAGGCGTACGGCAAAGGTCTTGAAATTGCACTAGGCTTAAACAAGTAAGCGAACGCTGTAATCATTACACTGTGTGATTTAAAGACGAAAAAAAGGAGGTGCTCTACAGCACCTCCTGATTTCAAATCACTAATCCTTAATCACAAGTCATAAACCATGCTCAAGGAGGTTCATTATGATTAACTTAGATTTCTTTAAGCTCTTTAATACCAAAGAACTGTTTATCTATTACTGATTCATCAACTACTGATTTTTAGCGACCGCTTTGATCAGTACTGATGTATCCATGCGACCTAAACCATCACGTTGAAGGTCTGCGTATTGCTCATCCACTTTCTTAGTCAGTGGAAGTTCTAGACCCACTCGCTCAGCTTCTTGCAGACAGAAACCTAAGTCTTTGCGCATCCAATCAATAGCGAAGCCAAAATCGAACTTGTCTTCAGCCATTGTATTTGCGCGGTTTTCCATCTGCCAAGAACCTGCAGCGCCATGCTTAAGCGTTTCTACAACTTGAGCGATGTCCAAGCCTGATTTTTGTGCCAGCAACAAAGCTTCACTCAGACCTTGTAAAACGCCTCCAATACAGATTTGGTTTACCATCTTACAGCGTTGACCCTGACCGTTTTCACCCAGTAGCGTCATCTGCTTCGCGTACACATCCATCGCCGGAGACACACGGTCAAAAATGCTTTGTTCACCACCACACATGATGGTTAGAACACCATTTTCTGCGCCCGCTTGACCACCAGAAACTGGCGCATCAATGAAGTGATTACCATACTTAGCACACGCTTCAGCCAGCTCAACCGCTAGGTCTGCAGAAGTCGTCGTGTGATCGACTAACACTGCATCTGCTTTCAAACCGACCAGAATGCCTTCTTCACCGTAAACAACGCTACGAACGTCATCATCATTACCCACACAGGTAAAAACGATGTCACAGCCTTCTGCCGCTTCACGTGGTGTTTCACAAGCTACGCCTTGGTATTCTTCAGCCCATTTGTCGGCTTTCGCTTTTGTGCGGTTGTATACTTTGGTTTCAAAGCCCGCTTTACTTAGGTAACCAGCCATTGGGTATCCCATCACACCCAGACCAATAAATGCTACTCGTTGTTTTTCCATTGCACGCTTCCCTTAGTTCACCTGACTGAAATGTTTCGTAACATGCTACTAAAGAATTGAAATCATTACTCGTGATTTCTCTTTCCTCGGTCTCGATGATCCTGCATTGCAGTCCGTTTATTGCGCCTTCTACACCCCTTTACTTGACGATTAGCGTAACAGTCAAAGCACTTACAAAGGTTCACTACTGCTTAGCGTGGAACATCGCTTGCCCACTCTTGTCCTTGTTCGACCAGAAATTGATGTTGAACTGAGCATCATCGCTCATCTCAATGCGGTGCCAGTACTGCGGTGGACTTGTAGCAAACTGGCCTGCATTAATCACCACCACTACTTCTGCTTCTGTGGCATTTTCATCAGCAAAGCCGTAGTAAGTCACTTGCCCTTCCATGACGCACAGCTGCCCAAACACACCCTCAGCGGTATTGTGATGAGTCAGTAGCGCTGGTGGCACATTGTCTTTAGTGAAGAAAGGCGTTGAACGTTGAACAGTCCAGTCTTTAGGAATTCGTAGATGCGACATAATAATACCCTCTCTAATTACAATTCTTTTCGTTTAAATCGGTTAAGCCTGACCGGCTTGAGACAACTCTCGAAGCAATGGAAATGCTTGCGTAACTTGTTCTCCCGTCACGACGAAGCCCATGAGTCGGCTATTTTCATCTTCTGCTTTCGCGGCAATGCCTGTTTGAGAAATCTGCACGCTCCAGTTCGTCACCGAACTAAAATCGCCTGCCAATTGAATTGGGTAGCTCGGCGTTTTGACCTTTACCATCATGGGCGGTAGTTTCAACTCTGCTTCTTGCCCCAGTAGTTGTTTGCCCAAAGCATTGGCACTTAGCACGATCGGTTGGAGGTACGGCATCATTCGACCTTGGATCTCAGCACAATCGCCTAATGCGAACACATTGGCTGCTGATGTCTGTAATCGAGCATCCACCTCGATGCCTTTATTGACACTCAACCCACAAGCCTTCGCTAACCAAGTGTTAGCACGTAAACCCGCAGCTGAAATCACTACATCGGCTTCGATTTCCTTACCTTTGCTCAAGCTTGCCACCAGCGAATCATCCGAGTGATTGATCGCGACAACTCCAGTCTCTAAGGCAAGTTGAATACCTTGCTGCTTAAGTTGATTCTCCAGCGGCAATGCAACAAATTCAGGAATCAAGTTAGCGAGCAAACGGGGATTTGGCTCAACCACCGTAACGGCTTTACCACTGGTTGCGAGATCCATGGCGATCTCGACGCCGATCAAACCACCACCCATTACTAGAATTCGTTCCGCGCGGCTAATTTGCTCTTCCGCTAATTGATATTCTTGTAGCGAGTTCAGCGTTATCACCTCAGGTGCTGCACCACCAGATATTGGCGGCACAAAGGCTTTCGCGCCTGTCGCAAACACCAGTTTGGAATAAGGATAGGTTTGGCCGTTGGCGACCACTTGCTGAGCTTGCACGTCGACATGCTCAATCATGGTATGGGCGAACAGTTCGATGTTGTGTTCCTGTGCAAACGCCTCACCACTTTTAACTACCAAATCTTGGGCAGTTTGCTTGTTACTGAATACATGACTCAAATCGGGCTTGTTGTATTCCGCGCCATCATCAGCAGTAAACACTTGCAGCGGAATATGTGCGTCCATTCGACGCACTGTTTTCACCAATTGGTAAGCCGCAAAGCCGCTACCAATAATCACAATAGATGCTTGCATATTCTCCCCCTTACCCGTTGTATTCGACAAAGACGTCTTTACCCAAGTGGCATTCTGGGCACAAGAAGTAATCTGGCACTTCAGACCATGCCATGCCCGGTTCAACGCCTTGATTAGGCTCGCCTTTAGTTGGGTCGTATACCCAATTACAAACGGTGCAAACCATGCATTGACAACCTGCAGGATGCGCCTCAGTACTAGGGTTGCTAGAAGCAGCATCTACTGCCGCTTGTGTTGCTACTTGTGCAGCGGGTTGTGATTGAACTTGTGGTGCAGACGCAGCAATCGCCAGCGAAGTAACAGGACTTGTCAGGTCATGCTTTGCCCACAATTTCGCGATGTTTTGACCATGTTCGCGACATTCACGCATCGCTTTACCATCTGGTCGCCATTTGGTTTTCAAACTCACCGCGGTTTCAAAGCCTGCGTCAGTCAATCGAGCATGGATACGATCCACCGCACCACCGTTCCAACCGTAGCTACCGAACGCAGCGGCTTTCTTCGCCTTAAAGCGCAGACCGGTAATTTCTTCTAGCATGCCTGCGATCTTCGGCATCATGACGTTATTCATGGTAGAAGAACCAACCAAGATGCCTTTTGAGCGGAATACGTTGGCGAGAATTTCATTCTTATCATGCTTAGAGACATTAAAGACTTTGACCGCCACACCAGGATCGACATCGTGAATGCCTTGCGCGATTGCATCGGCCATCATTCGAGTGTTGTTTGACATTGAATCGTAGAAAATCGTAATGCGATCTTCTTGATAATTGTCTGCCCACGCCAAGTATTGCTCGATGATTTGAACCGGATTATCGCGCCATACAATACCGTGTGACGTTGCGATCATGTCGACAGGCAAATTGAAACTCAGCACTTCTTTGATTTTTGCGGTTACCAAGCTGCTGAATGGCGTTAGGATGTTTGAGTAGTAACGCAAACACTGTTCCATCAACTCATTTTGATCCACTTCATCATTGAATAAGCGTTCATCGCAGTAGTGCTGACCAAATGCGTCATTGCTGAATAATACTGCATCGCCAGTTAGGTAAGTCATCATGCTGTCTGGCCAATGCAGCATCGGCGCTTCCACGAACACCAATTGCTTACCGTTGCCAATATCAATGCTGTCGCCTGTTTTTACGGTTTTGAAGTTCCACTCAGGATGGTGGTGATGACCAACGATGGAATCAATCGCCGCTTCTGTACAGTAAATTGGCGTGTTCGGAATCTTCTCCATTAATGCCGACAATGCGCCTGAGTGATCTTCCTCTGCATGGTTTACCACGATAAAGTCGATAGACTTAAGATCGATTTCCATTTCTAAATTTTGGATGAATTGTTGACTGAATCGATGATCGACCGTATCAATCAATACGGTTTTCTCTTCACGAATTAGATAACTGTTGTAGCTGGTACCTTTTGTCATTTTGTATTCTGTACCGTGGAAATCTTGGACTTCCCAATCGCGTTGACCTACCCAGTGGATGTTGTTTTTTACGTGAATTGTCATAATTACTACCTTGAATGACGGGATAAACAAAACTAATTTCTTCTTGTATTGCACTGGGCATGCCAACTTTTAATTGCCATATATTTCAATATCTTAATTGAAATCCAACTTTAACAAGTGTCATTTAGACACAGTTGAAAATTGTCATTAAGACACTACAATAGTCATATTGACACAATCGGTATTGGCTATGACTTCTTTAATCGCGCAATGGCTACACATCACGCAAGACCTTAACTCGGCCCTCACTCAACAGGCTCGCTTCGATACGTTGTTAACCACGATTCGAGAGGTATTGAAGTGTGACTCTTCTGCCCTTCTTTTGTATGAAGACCAACACTTTAAACCTTTAGCGATCAATGGATTGGCGAAAGAAGTGCTTGGACGCCGTTTCTCCATTGAGCAGCACCCAAGATTAGAAGCCATTGCCCGAGCAGGCGATATCGTGCGCTTTCCCTCTGACAGCGACTTACCTGATCCATACGATGGCTTGATTCCAAACCACGATGACAAACTGCATGTCCATTCCTGCATTGGTTTACCTCTGCTGATCGACGATCAACTGATTGGTGCCATTACGATTGACGCCTTCGACCCCAATCAATTTGATGGGCTACGCAACCAAGAGTTACGTTTTGTCAGCGCGTTGGCAGCAGGTGGCCTACACACTGCACTCCTGTTAGAGCAATTAGAAACACAAGCGAGCCTGCCACGTGACTCTTACGCCGAGAAGCGCACCTTAAGTAATGAAATCATTGGCAACTCTCAGGGTATGAAGAATCTTCAAGAGCAGATTGATGCCGTCGCCGATACGGAATTGTCTGTGCTGGTGATGGGAGAAACGGGCGTAGGTAAAGAGTTGGTTGCCAGCGCTATTCACCATCGCTCTAGCCGCTCTAGCAATACTTTGGTTTACCTCAACTGTGCGGCGCTGCCAGAATCAGTCGCGGAAAGCGAGTTGTTCGGCCATATCAAAGGCGCATTTACAGGCGCAATCAGCAATCGCAAGGGTAAGTTCGAACAAGCCGATGGCGGCACACTGTTTTTAGATGAAGTCGGCGAACTGTCGTTAGAGCTGCAAGCCAAGTTACTTCGAGCCCTACAATACGGCGACATTCAACGTGTGGGTGATGACCGCCATATTCGAGTCAATACACGCATTGTCGCCGCCACCAACCGTATATTGCATGAAGAAGTGACTGCTGGTCGCTTCCGAGCCGACTTATATCACCGTCTAAGCGTCTTCCCGCTTCATGTTCCACCTCTTCGTGAACGTGAAGACGATGTGGTGTTACTCGCAGGCTTTTTTGCCGAACGTTTAAGAAGCAAATTGGGATTGAACAGCATTCGTTTGTCCCCCACTTTGGTGCAGGCACTCAAAGACTATTCATGGCCAGGCAACGTGCGAGAGCTTGAACATGTCATTAAACGTGCTGGTGTTTTGGCAAAAGCGCGTACCCACGCCATGGACATTGAGTTAGTTGAGCAAGATTTTGACATCCGAACGCCGAATCAGAACATCAAGAACGTTGAAGAAACGGAACAAAACTCTCGGCTTGAGTTACCAGAAGGCGGATTAAAGCCTGCCACAGATGCCTTCCAAAAAGCGATGATTGTTCGAGCTCTGGAAGAAAACCAAGGCAACTGGGCAGCAACTGCACGTCAGCTTGAATTAGATAACGGTAATTTACACCGGTTAGCAAAACGCCTAGGGATAAAATAGACACTAACGAATATCACCTAATATGGCATATTCATCGCCAAATAATGTGCCTGATGCCCAACCGCGCACTCAGCCCACCATAAGTAGTGAGCTGAGTGCTCAGATAGAATAGCCACCTAAGTTTGACGGTATTTTCTTCTAAATTTTATTGTCTTGAACCACCTCACAGATTTAATAACCCTTAACAATAAACACAATAATAGTTAAGGTATTTTTATGAGCTAGATCTAATAAAATTAAATATATAGTATTTATTTTAAGAATTTAAACTTTCAAAGTTCATCATAATAAATACAACCTCTATATATACACTTTACCTTCAAAAAACATCAAAATATAATCCCTTCGATAAAAAACACTTAAATGAATTTAACTGTATAAAAGTGAGGAGAATAAAATATGGGATATGGGGCGACAGTATATTCATTAGATACTGAAAAGGTTTTTAACGTACTAAAGAATGAGCGTAATCCAGAGCTAGAAAAAGCCATCATGGAAAGGTGTCAAGACTCCTTTAAAGTGATTAATGAAATGCTGGAAAGTAGTGGCGAAAGCATCCGAGCTGAAGAGCTTCTTATGCAGATGCTGTCTGAAGAGATAAAATACAGTCACTTGGGTTACGCCTATGCTTACTTGCTTGAAGCTATATGTAAGATCACTGGTTATTACTTATCCAATAACTCTTGGTATCCTTGCGATGTAAACGATTTCTGCGATATTCCATTCACTAATACCGATTATCCCATAAAATTCCCACTCCCTGACGATTTCCCTGTTGTTTTTATGATAAAAAATCAAGATATTCACCAAGATAACGTTGACTTCGGAGGCTTATCAGAGCAACAAATATCTGAAGTCAAGAGCTGGTACACTCATGCAGTCGTAAACAATCGTGACTTGGTATTATTTTATTATTAATTTTAACTATTAATAAATTATCCAATAGTTAAAATAACAATAGAATATTAATAAAACTCTAGCTTATATTAAGATAGAGTTTTATCTATTTAACTGAAATTTTTATAATTTTAAAAATATTATATTTCACACCTAATTTATAGACTCTGTGTATAGTGTGTTCAGAGGCAATGTGAACTCATAGGATCAAAATCAAGTTCTAATTTTTAGAAGAAAAAACGATCTGCTTGTGTCAAAATGCGCCATCCCAACCAAAAAGTCTTAATGTAATGAACTACCAAGCTGCTATTTTTGATATGGATGGTTTGCTCCTTGATACTGAGCGCGTCTGTATGCATATTTTCCAAGAAGCATGTGAAGCCCAGAACCTACCCTTCTATAAAGATGTTTACCTTTCAATCATTGGTCGCAATGCAACGGGCATTGAAGTGATTTTTCGTAAAGCTTATGGGGATGATCTTGACCGCTTACACCAAGAGTGGCGCGACCGTTACGACGCTGTGGTTAAGCACCAAGCGATACCGGTAAAAGAAGGGGTGATTGAGCTGCTTGAGTGGTTGAAAGGCCAAGGGTTGCCAATTGCAGTCGCCACTTCTACAGCAAAAGAAGTGGCACAGAAGAAGTTGGAGTTAGCGGGCCTAAGCAAGTATTTCGACAACTTAACGACAGGCTGTGAAGTGTCACACGGCAAACCTGATCCAGAGATCTACCTGCTTGCAGCAAGTCGTCTAAGCGTAGATCCAACCAAATGTCTCGCTTTTGAAGATTCAAATAATGGCGTACGTGCTGCGGTAGCAGCGAACATGATCACTTATCAAATTCCTGATTTGGTTGAGCCTTGTGACGAAATAAAGCAATTAGGCCATACTGTCGCACCTTCACTGCATGATGTGTTGCACACGTTAAAGCAAACTCGCTAGGCCTACTTGTCGTCTGTTCTCTAGAAGCTCAGCAATTTAGCTGAGCTTCTTTCTTGAAACCTCTCCAACACCGTAAAACCAAACAATTCTGCCACCCGTTTAGAGAGATTATTTTCACCTTAACTCTGGCTAATCACGACTTTTGATTTAACTCACGCAATCGCATGAAATAAGGCATTTGAGTGATCAAATAGCGGAACTGACCAGTACAAGCTTGCAACAAAACGTCAATATACCGATTGAAGCACGTTTTTGGAGTGAAAATTGGCTGATAATGAGAACTATTGGATAAGATCAATCCAAGTCAGCCTAAAATACAAAATGGAGAGTGTTATATGTCTTTACGTTTATTAGCAACAACCTTCGCATTAGTAGGAATGAGCTTTGGTGCCCAAGCCAGTGCCGAGTGTGAAGTGTCATTAGATGCTAACGATATGATGCAGTTTTCTACTAAAACATTGAGCGTACCAGCCACTTGTAAAGAGGTAAAACTAACGCTGAATCACACAGGTAAGATGCCAGCGCAATCGATGGGTCACAACGTGGTCATCTCTGACACAGCCAACCTACAAGCAGTCGGTACTGATGGCATGGCAGCTGGAGCAGAAAATAACTACGTAAAACCAAATGATGATCGCGTCTACGCTCACACAAAAGTAATTGGTGGCGGTGAAAGCACCAGCATTACGTTCAGTACTGAGAAAATGAAAGCCGGCGGTGACTATTCATTCTTCTGTTCGTTCCCGGGTCACTGGGCAATCATGCAGGGTAAATTTGAGCTAAAATAAAAGCTTTAGCCAAGCCAAAAGAAGACTCATTATAGGGAAGCCAAGGCTTCCCTTTTTGATAGATAAAATAGCAATTGAGAAAGGTCTAACACGTCTGGAAACGTGACCAAGAAACATAGCAAGTATGAAACCCTTGCTCCATTGAGATTAAGTTCTTTTGCGAAAAGTTATGGTTAAAAATCAGATTTTTATTTTGCCTTTCCGAGACACTACTAAATGATAAAAGTCATTCAATACCATGTAACTCTTTCCAGTTTCCTGGATGAACCACATAGCCGAACAGAGCATGCCCACCATAAACCAATTCAGTTCCTTCCGGTATCCAAAGCATCTGACCTGGGTGCACAAAATGTGTCTCACCATTTGCGGTCAGCTCAAAACAGCCTTCAATCACAAAAACAACTTCATCATAAAGCACTGTCCAAGCCACTTTAGCGCCTTCCCATTTAGCAAAGCCTACACCAATGTTTGGTGAAATTTCTGGGCTTAACGCCCTGGCAACATACGCCATTCCCGGCGTATCACCACGAACATTGAAATCTAGACTTTTACTATCAACAAGTTTGACTTGCTTCATAATTCACTCCGGCTTTGCCATTTTGCTAATTGGATACGCGTTTTTACTCCCAAACCTAAAAAAGGCTCTGGCGGATTCAAACAAGGCATTCCTGTCACTTGCTGTATGTCATCCAATGATTTAGATGTCGCACCAACGACATAGTCAGCTAACAGTGTTCCAGAAATGGTTCCCCACGCAGCACCAACACCATTGTCACAAGCGCTGGCATAAACACCTTCATCTAATTGACCGAAAAAGTTAGTAAAGTTACGAGAGATGGCATACACCCCACCCCATGTGTGAGTAAATGGTACGTCGGCCAGCTCGGGGTAACGCGCCAGAAAGACCTGACGATGATCGTCGCGAATTTGTTCTCTGACTTTATCGTTCATGCTTGAGCCATATTTCGGCACGTGTTTGTAAGTATTGCGGATCAAAATACGTCGATCGGCGGTCATACGTAACGTCGTTCCCGCATGATCAGCTGGAGTTAACCCCCAATTCAGCTCACCTCCGTATCGTTGCATTTCTGCGTCGGTTAATGGACGCGTCCAGCTTGCAAACGTCATCACTGGAAGTAGTCTGTTTTTAAGATAACCAAACTCCCGAGTAAAAATGCTGGTCCCAAGCAGCAGTTCAGGGGTTTCAACAGAGCCACTATCTCCATGTAATACCCAGCAACCGTTTTCTTTACTGAGCTTGCGGATTGGCGAGTTCTCTAACACCTCGACGTTCTCTGGAAGGCTTTCCCCTAGCCCACGCACCAAAGCAGCAGGTTGCATTAAATAACCACCTGGCGTGTAAATTGCGCGGCTGTAGTAGTTGGTTCCCAAGACTTTCGCCAGCTCACTGCCATTAACATGGAAGTATGGTTCGCCAAGGTCTTTCATTAGGTGCTCAAAGTGATCGAGATACGCTTCACCGCGCGCCCCTACGGCTCCTTGATATTTGCCCTTTGCTGACCACTGACAAGAAATACTGTGCTTCGACACTAAAGTGTTTAGCTGAGCAATCGCAGAACGGTTGAGCGACAATAACTTTTGTTTGTGCTCAGGGTCGGGATGCTCAAGTGAAAACTTATGAGGCAAATCGATAACAAAGCCCGAATTTCTTCCTGAAGCCCCTTGGCCGATACGTTGCGCATCAATCAGTATAATTCGTGCATTAGGCATAAGTTCAGCTAAACGTCTTGCCATAGCTAGGCCTGCGAAACCGGCACCTAACACGGCATAGTCAGCACTTTGTTTACCTTTTAACGCCGATTTTTCTGGAATACTTGGCAACGCATGGTACCAACCACACGTCACGTCATCATTGGGTAAATGAATCATCTTTTTTCTCCGCTACGCTGCTGACAGTTTCAATGACAATTGATCTAGCCAAGGGCCGCGTAATGACTGTACTTTTCTTCCTAGCAACGCAAAACCGAGCATTGCTCCTTCTGGTGAATAAAACGCAGCGGTCAATTCATCTGCTTGGTTCTCAATGTACCATTGTCCCTGTTCTTCAGCGGCTACCGGGAAAATCGTGAGTGGAAGAATCGGCGTTTTTACAATCACTGGAGTTGGTGTTAAAGAGGTAGGCGTAATATCACCTAGCAAGCTTTTCGCTACGGAAGGAATCATTTGATTAATCGGCGCAATATACGGCTGCCAACCTTGCTCCGTTTCAACACAGTCGCCTAGCGAGTAAATACTCTCATCACTCGTCTGGCCGAATTGATTCACTTTAATGCCGCGGCCCACTTCGAGCCCCGCGCGCTCAGCCAGAGAAACATTTGGTTTGAGTCCAACCGCGCTTAGCACTAGGTCTGCTTCAATCTGCTTGCCACTGTTCAGATGTAAAACCGCACTGGATTCGGACCTTGGCTCGATTCTGGCGATACTGTCTTGTAGAGCCCATTGCACGCCTCGTTCGGCGAGTGCACTTTGTAATGATTCACCCAACTGTTGCGGGATCAAACGCTCCATTGGCCATTGACCCAACCCGATAACTGTCACTTCATAACCGCTTTCGATCAGGTCATTCGCGAACTCACAGCCAATTAAGCCATCACCTAGGATCGCGATGCGCTTTTTGTCTTGCAGCTCCGATCTGAAACGGCGGTAGTCAACTAAGTCGTTCACACTCATAACCCAAGAGCGATCGCCCTCAATTGGGATTTCAATCGGTGATGCACCTGTTGCCAGTACCAAGCGGCTGTAGGCGTATTTACCGATGGAGGTATGTAGCGTTGAATTGGCACGATCGATCTGTTCAACACGCGTATGCGGGTAAACGCGGATATTGAGACGGCTTTCCCACTTCAACGCGCTTTCACTTTGCAGCGCGTCGCCGTCTTTGTTCATGACCAACGCATTAGACAAAGCTGGTTTGCTGTACAAAGCGCCATCATCAGCGGTAAAGACGGTGATAGCAACCGTCTCGGATTGTGCTCTAAGTGCCGCCGCCAACTGGTAACCACTGTGGCCACTACCGATGATAACGATAGGGTCATTTGAGAATACAGGTTGAGTAACTTCAGATGGAAGAGGCTGAGCCGTATTTCGCTGAACAGACGCTTCTACCGACACCGAAGACACAGCTGCAACCTCTTCTAGTGGCGCATCGTCGGTGATTTCGATCATTTCAAAATCGGCCTTACCCACTAAACAGTCAGGACATAACCAGTCATCCGGTACATCTTCCCATGCTGTTCCTGGTGCAATGCCATCGGATGGCCAACCTTGTGCTTCATCATAGATTAAGCCGCAAATAATACAGAGCCACTTTCTCATCACTTATACTCCAACTACCTTGTTCAGAATTTCCGTGTTTACAAACCGCTGTCAGATTTGTTGTGATTCCATCAACCTCGCCCTAGCTTGTGGTCTGAAATCCAAGCCGGTACGAGGTGATGAAAATACAGTTACACGGTAGCTATACGTTGCTGTCTTACTGCAAACGAATGGCAATATTGCGTGTCTGGACGTAGCTATAAATCGCTTCTTGTCCTTTTTCTCGCCCAAACCCGGACAAGCCCACGCCACCAAATGGTGTTTCGATGCCACCAGCAAACCATTCATTGATGAACACTTGTCCACCACGCAGTTGCTGTGCCACACGCAATGTTTGGTTTAGGCTTTCACCAAAGACACCAGCGACCAGGCCAAAATCGGTGCCATTCGCGATTTCAACGGCCTCTTGCTCGGTTTCAAACGGTGTAATTACCAGTACAGGGCCAAACACTTCTTCTTGAGCAATACGCATATCTGGTGAGGCTTCAATCACCGTCGGTGCCACAAAGTAACCTGACAAATCAGGGGCGTACCCACCCGTTAGGATGTTCGCGCCGTCGGCTTTTGCTTGTTCTATCATTTCAAGCACGCGTGCTTGTTGATCAGCCGATACCAACGGTGTGATGTCCGGCTGGCTTTCGCCTTGACCAATAGTTAGGCTTTTTGCCATTTCCACTACCGCCGCTTTTACTTCTTCATAACGCTCTTTTTGAATTAGCAAACGAGACATTGCCGAACAAACTTGACCAGCGTTAAAGAAAATACCGACTTGAACGCTTTGTAAAAGCGTTTCGAGACTCACATCTTTCAGTGCGATAGCGGCCGATTTACCACCCAGCTCCATCACAGATGGTGTGGCGCGTTGCGCTGAATCTTTCAGTATGCGTTGGCCGGTCGGCACAGAACCTGTAAAGACAATTTGATCAACGTCTTGATGCTGCACCAAATGACTGCCAACGACTGAGCCTTTGCCACATAGCAAGTTAATCGTGCCTTTTGGGAAGCCCGCTTTTTCAATCGCTTTAATCAACAACGTCATAGCGAGTGGGGAAATCTCTGGCGATTTGATCACCACTGCGTTACCAGCAGCTAATGCAGGTGCTAATGAGCGTGCACAAATAGAAACTGGGAAATTCCACGGCACAATCTGCACTGACACACCAAACGGCACATATTGGGTGAAATCGACATAATCTTTACCCAATGGAATTGACGTGCCTTCCAGCTTGTCGGCCATGCCAGCGTAGTATTCGAAGTAACGTGCCGATTCTAAAAACTCATCTTTGGCATCTTGCAAAGATTTCCCATTTTCACGGCAGGCAACTAACCCACCTTCATCAACCATTTCACGAATAGCCGCGGAGGCTTTTAACATCCACTCGGTTCTGACGGCTGGACGAACGTCCGAAAGAAGACCTTGCTTGACCACTCGACGTGCCGCTGCCATTGCGCGGTCGGCATCGGTGATAGTGGCTTCTGCAATCGTCGCATACGCTTCGGCTGTGCCAGGGTTAATGACGGTCAGCGCTTGCTCTGAATCGCACCACTCACCATCAATATAATTAAGGTAATGCATCATATTACTGCTCCAGTGCCGCTTTCACTTGCTTTGCCAACCAGGTTTGGAAGAAATGCGTCGGAACATCCATTTCTGGTGAGAACACACCACCACCAAAGCCAGGTGAGTAACGACCTTCCTGCATGCCCTCGACCGCTCCAATATCTTCGCCGAACACGACTCGCCATGACTCAACGGTAGCAGTACGGCACGCAGCGAACTCATCTTTCGTTGCTTCATCACCCACATAGAAAACACGTAGGTGCTCAACACTTTTATTCGCAGTGATTGGTTCAATCATCATTGCAAAGGCATGATCGGCTTGAATACCAAGCAACACGTTTGGAAAGAGTGCAACATATTCTGCATGACGCAGTTTATCTTCTGGCCAGCTTGGAAATTTAGGTAAGTGTGTTCCTGCAGTATCAGAGAGGTTGTATGCGAGACTACCTTGGCCAGCAAAACGCTCTGCAAACATGATGTTGTAGTGATCCTCTAGGCGAGAATAACTATTCAAACTCGGATGCACCCAAGGTAAGTGGTAAGCTTCACAGTAGTTTTCTACGGCAAGCTTCCAGTTACTTTTCACTTCTATCTCTAAGTTGCCACCCATGTTCACGCGGCGAAGAAGCCCTAATCCTTCTTCACCTAAGAATTGCTGCCAACGTTGCTCTAGCGGCGCGATATGGTCTTCAAAGCTTTCTGCATTGCCCGATAAGTTGACGAATACCATGTCCATCCAAATGGCTGAACGAAGTGGCTTAAGGCCGTGCTTTTCACACTTAAATCGATCATCTTTATGTTTTGCGATACCACCAATGTGTGGTGTGCCTTTTAGATTGCCGTCAAGATCGTACGTCCATGAATGGTAAGGACAGCGAATCATGCCTTGAACTTCGCCTGCCTCATGAACCAGCTTCATACCACGATGACTACATACGTTGTGGAAAACTTGGACTTCACCTTGACGATTTCTCATCATGAGTAGTGGAAGATTCATGAAATCAAGTGGCATTACATAACCATTTTTAAGCAGGTCTGATGCAAAACCAATACATACCCAAGTGTTACCAAACACCTGATCACGCTCAAAAGTAAAATACTCTTCGCTGGTGTAGGCCTGATTCGGCATTCCTGTTGCTTCACTGATTGGGTTCAGTACATTATCAACAAGTTCAACAGGAATAATGGTTTGGTTGACATTGCTCATATTCTTATCTCCGAGAGTCGAGTTGCATCCAGTGCGTACAACATCGTGTTGTGTTAGTGGAGATGATTTTGATTAACAACCTGGCAACAAACAAACGACTTTTTCGCCGGGTTTGGATGAGTTTTTGTCATTCATGCATTGATCTCAAACAACAAAACAACCTGTTAATTAACAAGGTTCTTCTTGTCATGATTAATACTCATTAACCGATGAGTATTAATCAGTTGAAACACAAAAGCCCTCTCTCTACTCTCTTTCAAAAATTAACAATAACGCAACAAACAATAACGCTAAAACAAAAGCACTGTGAGGGATGCCTATGAGAGCAACATCTGGGATATTGAAAGGACTCAATCCGACTGTGACTATCGCATCAAAGATCGTCGTTATCGGTTTTGTACTTTTCTGCGCCATTCTCGCCAACCAAGCGGGCCAATACTTCGAAACAATTTCCGGCATTTTGCTGCAGAATATGAAGTGGTTTTACATCGGACTTGTTTCACTCGTTGTCGGGTTTCTTCTTTACCTTATGGTTAGTCGATATGGGCATATTCGTTTGAGTAAAGATGACGAAAAACCAGAGTTTAGTTATTTGTCTTGGGTATCCATGCTTTTTTCCGGAGGCATGGGGATAGGCTTGATTTTCTGGTCGGTCGCCGAACCGATGTGGCATTACGCTGACAACCCATTTACTCAAGGCCTGACCAATGAAGCCGCAACAACATCAATGAAACTGACATTCTTTCACTGGGGTCTACATCCTTGGTCTGTCTTTATTATTGTTGCACTCGCATTAGCTTACTTTTCCTACCGTAAAGATCTGCCTTTTACCCTACGCTCTATCTTGTACCCTTTGATTGGCGATCGTATTTATGGGCCTATCGGGCACACGGTTGATATCCTAACAGTCGCGGTGACTGCTTTCGGTATCTCTCAAACCTTAGGGATGGGAGTTATTCAAATAAACTCTGGTTTGAATCAAGCCTTTGGTCTAGACATTAGTTTGGGGATTCAACTCTTTATTATCGTTTCCCTTTGTACTTGTGCGGTTGCGTCGGTGCTATCTGGTGTAGGAAAAGGTATTCGCCGTTTATCAGAATGGAACATGCTGCTTTCACTCGCACTCGTGCTAGTCGTACTTTACATTGGTCCAACTCGCTATATCTTAAATACGCTACTCGAAAGTACGGGGCTTTATGCACAAAACATTGTCGGTATGAGCTTATGGAGCGATGCACAGAATGACTCTGGCTGGCAAAACTGGTGGACGGCTTATTACTGGCCTTGGTGGATGACTTGGGCGCCTTTCGTTGGCATGTTTGTGGCTCGTATCTCTAAAGGACGCACAATACGTGAACTTATCGGCGGTGCTCTCATCGTACCCACGCTAATCACGTTTTTATGGATTTCAGTATTTGGTGGTGCAGCGTTGAAGGTAGAGCAAGACGCTCGTGTTGCTCATCAAGAGCAAGTCACTGCGGCACAAGAAGCCAAACAAACACCACCTGCGGATTTTTCTGGCGGCCCGATTCTTGAAGCGACTAAAGCCGATACGACACGTGCTTTGTTTACGCTATTCGACAATCTAGATACAGGTATGTTTGGTAAACTACTTAGCGTGCTTGCGTGTCTATTACTCGGTACTTATTTCATTACCTCCGCAGACTCGGGTACCTTGGTTCTATGTACCCTCGATGCCGCTGGGCACAGTGAGCCTCCTACCTCTATACGCGTATTGTGGGGGATCATGATCGCCGCCATTGCGGGAGTACTTCTATACGCAGGAGGGTTAAAAGCAATGCAAACGGCCTCCATTATTGCCGGTTTCCCTATCGCCATTTTTATCGCGGTGATGAGCTTAACGCTGTTCCATAGTATTCGACGCGAACCTAAGCCATGGGCAATGCTGCCTGAGCATGTTCACCCAGAGCAAGAGAAACTTGATGGTCCTGTTGAACCGCTTGCTGAAAGCAAAACTGTGGCTTCCCAGCCTATCGCTTCAAGATCCTCACTAAAAGATGATTCCACACTCAATCAGGGACCAGTACTAAGTTAGTGCGTCGTTTCATCAATCAATTAAAACAAAGCGGGAACTGGTACTCCCGCTTTTTTTAACATGACCTAACTCTGTTATTTTCTCTGCTTATTGATTTAGGCTAAACCTCGATCACCCACCTCATCTGGCAACTGTTGCAAAAGCCACTCTCTAAAACGCTTGACGCTTGCTGGGATTAAACCTCTATTTTTAGGTTCAAGCATAGAGAAATTGGAAGGTGTTGAAAGCACGTGTTCGACTGGCCTAACCAAAGCGCCGCTTTGTAAATAGTCGTCCACTAATGACCCCCAGGCTAACGCGATTCCCTGACCATTAATTGCCGCTTGTAACAGCATTGGATAGTTATTGATGTTCATGCGATTACGAGGCGAAATATTTGGCAATCCTACACTCGCAAACCACTGCTCCCAATTCACCCAATCTCTTTGAGACTCTTCCAGATAGAGTAACGTTTTATTGAAGATTTCTTCTGACTTACTAGGCTGGCCGATTTTCTCTAGATAAAGCGGGCTACACACAGGGAATACTTCTTCCGAAAATAGCGTTGTCACGTCCATTTCCGCAGGTGGAGTGCGACAATAAAACAAGGCGATATCGCAATCTAATCGGCGTAAGTCCAACACATTATCTGAGGCCAATATCCTTATATCGATGTCATCATGTTCATTTTGAAATTGAGCAACCTTAGGCAACAACCACAAGGCTGCCATTGCATTTGTCGTCGCAACCGTGATCTTTTGTTCGCCCTGCCACTTCTTCACTTCACCCGTGATTTGAGCAATATCGAGCAAAGATTGGCTGACAGCTTGATAATATTGAAGACCTGTAGGCGTTAAATTAATGCTTCGATTGGCTCGCGTGAACATAGCCTTGCCTAAGTATTCTTCTAATTGTCTAATTTGGCGACTGATAGCACCTTGGGTCACGTTTAGCTCGTCAGCGGCTAACGTAAAACTCAAGTGCCGCGCCGACGCTTCAAACGCAACGAGGCTATTTAAAGGAGGGAGGGGTTTGATTTTCATGTATCTTCCAGTAAGGCAGTATTGTAATTATTTTTATTCCCGGCAATCTTATGTTGCACGTGGATAATGCCATTCTGGACAACACCTCAAAAACGACAATTTATAAATGATAAAAAATAGAGATGAATCATAAATTGTTGTGAGAGAGACTGCCGTATACAGTTTCGTGGCTACAACGAGCACAAAAAGAGGAGCAGTTACTCCTCTTTTGCCTAGCCTTTTGCTCACTTTCTTCGAGTTAGCCCATCTACCCTATTGCCAGTTTAGTACTCGCGTAACGCGCTTTTTTCTTTCTTGGACTGGCTAAGAAGTACGCTAATGTAAGAGGCCCTAATCGTCCCATAAACATCATGAAGATGATCACTAACTCACCTGGTTCGGACAAACTGCCCGTTAAGCCTCGCGATAACCCAACCGTACCCAGTGCCGAGACCGCTTCGAACATAATATCTAACATAGACGCTTTCTCTGTCAGTAACAGCGTGAATATGGCAAACCAAGTCACCCCCACCGAGATCAGAGTCAGCGCCAATGCCTTGCTGATGGTCTCTTTGGGAATCTCGCGTTGAAAGGCATAGGTTGCTTCATCACGACGCAAATAGCTGTAAGTTGCCAAGACCAATACCATAAATGTCACAACTTTAATGCCACTTGCCGTACTCAATGATCCACCGCCGATAAACATCAACACCAGAATGATCGCCGTTGTGGCATCTTCCAACTGATCGATAGCTAAAGTGTTGAACCCTGCCGTTCTTGGCGTCACCGCTTGAAACCACGATGCCCACCATTTCCCTGCTTCGCTCAAAGGGCCAAGCGTATTGGGGTTCTCATATTCAATCAGGTAAATGGCGATAAGTGCCACCACGTTAATGATCACCGTGCCTAAGATCATCATTCGACTGTAAACGGTGAGTCGGTGCCAACGGCGATTGCGTTTTAAGTCAATCCAAACCGAGAAGCCTAAACCACCAATAATGAACAAACTGGTAATGGTGAAGTTAACGACCGGGTCGTCCACATAAGGCATTAAGCTATCGGCACTCAACGCAAAACCTGCATTGTTAAACGCACTGATGGTGTAGAAGAAACCATGGAACAAACTGGTTTTCCAACCCAGCTCTTCACTCCAATAAACGCTCAAAATAGTGAAACCAATAAGTTCAACGAGCAGAGCGAACATCAATACAGATTTAGCGGTGGCAATGAGTGTCGATGAGTCAGTTTGGTTGAACGCCTCTCTCGCGACGGCTCGCTCCAAAAAGCCAATTTTTCCGCCCAGAGCCAGCAAGGTCACGATGGCAAACGTCATTAAACCTAGGCCACCACATTGAATCAGGAAAGCAATAACCACTTGCCCAAAAGGCGTAAACGCCGTGCCCGTGTCTACCACAACTAATCCCGTCACCGTAATGGCCGATGTCGCAGTAAACAGGCTTTGAATCCAAGTGATGGGCTCTGTGGTGGCAATCGGCAGTTTGAGTAAGACCGTGCCGAGCATGATCAAGCACGCAAAGCTGAGGCTAAGTATTAATGGCGGTGCGCCCAACAATTTTTTGCCCGCTTTGGGTTTTCGCTCGATTGGGATAATAGAGGGATGCCACAAAACCATGTTACACCAACCTTGGAGCGACGTATTTCAGCTCAGCGCGACTACCACAAAGCAACAGCGTGTCGAACTCATTAAGCACAAACTCATCATTGATATTGGTGTAGATGGCTTCTTCGCGCTTCACCAAGATCGGCTGAATGTTGTAACTGCCTCGGCTGATCAACTTAGAAAGCGGTGTATCGTGCAGATTGGATTTAACGTGGATTTCCACCACATACAAGCCATGCCCCATTTCCAAATAGTTGTTCACCATCGGATAGTTGAGTGCCTGTGCGACTCTTACGCCCATCTCCTCTTCCGGATGAATAATGCGTTGTACACCAAGCTTAGACACTATGGTGTGGTGTGCTTTGGTGCTCGCTTTGACCCAAATGGATTTCACACCCAGATTTTTCAGCGCCAGAGTACACAACAAACTGGCTTGCATGTCTTCGCCAATCGCCACCAACACCACATCACTGTTTGCTAACGCTAACTCTCTGAGTGCACCTTCGTCTGTTGCGTCACATATGACCGCTTGCGTTAACTCCTCGACGTATTTTTCGACGATTTTCGGGGCGCTATCCACCCCCGTTACGGTGTGTCCAAGATGAATAAGTTCTAAGCTGGCGGCAACGCCAAATCGCCCTAGACCAATTACTGTAAAGTGAGCCATATCAATACCTAACTGTGTTTTATGTATAGAAAATGCTAATGCGTTAAGGGCTAGACTGATTTTCCGTCACGGAAAATAGGCAACACGAATCCTGTTCGAGTGCCGATAACCAGCACTAAACCTTGGCATTAACGTTGATTAAATTTGGAATTTAGTGGTGCTTGGACGCCTCTAGCACTAAACGATAACCCAGCCCCGGCTCGGTTTTTAAAAGTCGCTGTTCGTCAGCACTATCGTTCAGTTTTTTGCGTAGTTGACTCACTAACACGCGTAAGTAGTGAGTATCTTCGACATGACTTTTTCCCCAAATCACCGCTAGCAAATGAGTTTGCTCAATGAGTTTTCCCGGCTTGAGAATCAACTGTTCAATGAAAGAAAATTCTTTCTTGGTGAGTGGAATTTCCCTCTGATCCAACCAAAATTGGTGGGTGCTTTTGATGATTTTGACTCGGCCAGCCACCAGCTCATCAGCGATGGATTTCTCATCCACCAAATCTCGAACCAGCACTTTGATGCGCGCGATGAGCTCTTTTACGCCAAAAGGCTTGCTCAAGTAATCATTCGCGCCCGCTTCTAAAAGGCGGATTTTTTCCTCTTCTTGATCGCGAGCCGTCAGCACTAGCACTGGCGTTTTATACGTCTGACGAAGCGTAGTGAGAAACTCCTTCCCATCGCCGTCGGGCAAGCCTAAATCTAGCAGAATGACGTGCGGCGAATGCGCTTCGAAACACGCTTTGGCTTCTGCAATGGTACTCGCGCCAATGTAATCAAACCCTTCAGCAGACAGCGAAATTCGAATAAAGGTATGAATGCGAGGCTCATCGTCCACGACTAAAACTTTGTAACTCACGCCTGCTCTGCTCCTGGATTGAGTGGAAGTCGAATGCGGATCAGCGTCCCTTCTGATACTGGCATAGATTGAATCTCTCCTTGGTGTGCGATGATGATGCCTTTGGCAACCGCGAGTCCCATTCCGGTGCCTGAATCGGCCGATTTGTTGTTCGCGTCGGAATAGAAAAGGCTGAATATTTGTTCCGCATCTTCAGCTTTGATGCCAATCCCCATGTCCCGAACATCAATCACGCACGACGAACCCTGCTTAGAAAGTGAAACCTCGACAGATTCATTCTCTGGTGAAAATCGCATGGCATTATCCAACACATTAAAAATCGCTTGCTCGATGAGCGAACGACTTACTGACAAATAATCAACGGAATCATCCATATTCATGGACACTTTCTCGGTGTAATTTGGCAAACGAGAAACCGCATCCCGAACAATATCTGCAATCAACTCATCTTTTTTGGTAATTTTTAATGTGCCGTGCTGGAGCTTAGTCGCCTGTAAGAGGTTCTCGATATATTGATGCAAGCGATGGCTTTCTGAAGTCGCACTGTCGAGCAATTCTTTACGCTCTAAGTCATTGAGCTTGGGCATGTACTCGTTGAGTGTGGTCAATGTTCCAATAATGGTTGCCAGCGGCGTGCGTAAGTCATGGGACACCGATAGCAGGATGCTGTTTTGCAGCTTGGTTTGTTTTAACTCGCCCTGCTGGCGACGATAAAGATCCGCAAAGGTGCTGGTGATAAATGCCACCACCATAAACACGACTAAATTAAAAATGTCTTCCGGACGAAACATCTGCAAAGAGTAACGAGGTGTCGTAAAAAAGAAGTTGAAGCTCAGCGCTTCGATCACCGCCGCCGCATAAGCGAATCGCGAGTTGCATTGAAACGCCACTACCACGACCGCTAACTGTAAAATCAGCAGGACGGCAGCCGTAGAGCCAAACAGTTGGTCTAACAACCATGAGACGACAACCGCGCCAACAATCACGGTAGTAGAAAAGAGAAAGGTGTTATCTCGCCATTGAACAAACATAAAATACATCAACCAAAATTCGATGTAGAAAACTTTAGCAAAAGCCCATTCGGAGTTCGCGTAAAAAAAGCGTAAAAAATTCAATAACGACAGTGAGTTATAAACATAATCATCATTAAGTTGGCCTAACTCAATGAATAATCACAAGTTAACGTTGCCCATTAACACCTACTTACTCGGTATAAACGACAGACACAAAAAAGAGGAGCATTTGCTCCTCTTTCGTGTAGCGTCATATTAGATGACTTGCAGTTGAGCATCACCTTGCTCAGACAAAAATCCGCCGGTTTGATGCTTCCACAACTGAGCGTAAACACCACCCAATTGCAGCAGCTCGTAATGCGAGCCTTGCTCAATGATTTTGCCGTCATCCATTACAATCAAGCGATCCATCGCGGCAATCGTTGATAAACGGTGAGCAATCGCAATCACTGTTTTTCCTTCCATCAGAACTTCAAGGTTTTCTTGAATTGCCGATTCTACTTCTGAATCAAGTGCAGACGTTGCTTCATCCATGATCAAAATTGGCGCGTTTTTCAGCAGAACGCGAGCAATCGCCACACGTTGACGCTGACCACCAGACAGCTTCACACCGCGTTCACCCACTTCAACGTCATAGCCAACGTTACCTTGCTCGTCTCGTAGAGATTGAATGAAATCATGAGCATGTGCTTTCTCAGCAGCTGCGATAACGGCATCCATTGAAGCATCTGGATCACCGTAAAGAATGTTCTCTTTAATTGAACGATGCAGCAAAGAGGTGTCTTGAGTGATCATACCGATGTGTTGGCGAAGCGACTCTTGTTCAACTTGAGAAATGTCCTGTCCATCAATGCAAATCTTACCGCTATTTACGTCGTAAAAGCGCAGCAACAAGTTGACCAACGTGGATTTACCTGCCCCAGAGCGACCGACAATGCCGACTTTTTCGCCCGGTTTGATAGTCAGGTTCAAGTTCTCAAATACTGCCTTCTCATCACTGTAGTTAAAACCTACGTGATCAAAGCAGATCTCACCTTGAGAGATTTGCAAAGGCTTAGCATTTGGTACGTCTTTCACTTCAACATCGTTTGAAATCGTATTAATACCGTCTACTACTGTACCGATGTTTTCAAACAGTGCGCTAACTTCCCACATGATCCACTTCGACATACCTTGTACGCGCAATGCAATACTGATGGCAATCGCAATAGCACCAATTGTTACAGCGTGATCTAGCCATAGATAAACCGAAATGGCACTAATAGACATCAGCAGCAAATAGTTGATGGCATCCACACTAAACAGTAAACAAGTCACCATGCGCATTTGGCGGTAAACCGTCACCAAAAATTGCTTCATGCTGCTTTCTGCGTATTCCAACTCTCGTTGCGAGTGCGCGAATAGCTTTACGGTAGATATGTTGGTGTAAGAATCGACAATGCGCCCAGTCATTACAGAACGAGCATCCGCTTGCTCCGTCGCTACTTGTTTCATTTTAGGGATAAAGTAGAACTGGATAACCGCGTACATTCCTATCCAAATCACAATAGGCAACATTAGCAAACCATCGGCTTCGCCCATCATCCAGAGCATCGAAAGAAAATAAACGCTGATATAAACCAGTACATCCACCAGCTTCATGACCGTTTCTCGTACCGCTAACGCACTTTGCATCACTTTGGTCGCAACTCGGCCTGCAAAGTCACGCTGGAAAAATCCAACCGCTTGTTTTAGCAAGTAACGGTGAATCAACCAACGGATAGACATCGGGTAGTTACCCAATAACGTTTGGTGCATCACCATTGAGTGGACAAAACCGAGAGCTGGCATCACAACCGCCACTAAGAACAGCATCATTAGCATGCGATCACCCTGGTCTTGCCAGAATGTTGCGCGATCTTGATTAGAGAGAATATCGACGAGCTCGCCCATATAACGCAACAGCGTCACCTCTGTAATGGCAATAAGCGCACTGAACACAGCCATAACGAGTAAAGGGGCTTCAAAGCCACGAGTGTAAAAACGACAAAAGCCAAATAGCGTCTTCGGTGGCTTTTCGGTTTCCATCTGGGGAAAGGGTTGGGTCAGTTTTTCAAACCAATTGAACATAACAATGACTTTAGGTACCGCGAATGAATTTACGAACGTTTTACTATCTTTTGATACAAAAGTCAGTAAAATACCGAAACAAAAGCTCAAATGATAATAATTACAATTAAGCTTAGCGTTAATCATAATTATCGGGAATAGATTTATGCCAAAGAATAACTCACTAACCATCGCGATCCGCAATGCGTTGGTTTGTGCTTTAGCACCTACAGCAGTGGTTGCATTCACAGCACAAGCTCAAGAAGACGTCGTACAAGATGACGTGATTGCCATGGAGACCATAACGGTCACCGCGCAAGCACTTAAAGTAGAAACCCCTGCGGCAGAAACGCCGCGCAGCGTATCTATCATTTCTGAAGATGAACTTCGTGTTCGTGCACCGAAAAAATTAGATGAAGCATTACGCTACACGTCTGGTGTAACCACTCAGCCTTATGGCGCAGACAACGACACTGATTGGTTCTTTATTCGCGGCTTTGAAGGAGCCACCTATTTAGATGGTACAAGACTATATCGCGATGGCTACTACACATGGTTGCTAGAACCCTACGGCCTAGAATCAGTAGAAGTGGTTAAAGGACCAAACGCTATCCTATTCGGTGATGCAGCCCCTGGGGGGGTGGTCAATGCTGTTCAGAAAAAGCCAACCTTTACACCACAAGGTGAAGTCAAGGTGGAAGTCGGAAATAATAGCCACCAATCCATCGGTTTTGACATTTCCGACGCAGCAAACGACGACGGCACAATGCGCTACCGATTGGTAGGTTTAATGAGTAGCCAAGATGGAGAGCTAGATGAAACAGAAAATGAACGTTTCTATATTGCGCCTAGTTTAGAGGTCGATATTTCTGATCGAACCATATTAACGCTAATGGCGACTTATCTTCATGATGACGGTATTCCAACTAACCCATTTTTGCCTGTGGCAGGGACGGCAGCAAATTCTCCTCTAGGAGATATAGGTCCTGGGACTAATCTAGGAGAGCCGGATTACGACAACTATGAACGAGAGCAAATGTCGATTGGATACCGTCTTGCCCACGACATGAATGATAATTGGTCTCTAAATCAAACATTTAATTATGGATACAACAAGTTAAACTTAATTAGCTCATATATTTTTTCTTACCCGAGTTATGATGCAAACTTCCAGCCTATTGAAAACAATTACCCAAGGGGTATCGTCTACCGTGATGGAAAAACTCAAAGTTTCTCATTAGATAACAACGTAGTGGGTAACTGGATGTCAAATACAAGTGAGCATACCGTTCTTGCTGGTATAGATATACAGCATCACAAAACTGAAGGTTATGAAGAGCAAAATTTTGGGCAAGCTAATATCGACCCAATCAACCCATGGGCTCCTGAGTACGGTAACTACACTCCTATCCCAAAAGGCGATTTAATCGACCGAGAAATAAGCAAAACACTAGCAAGTATCTATACGCAATATCAAATCAAATATGACTATAAATGGGTAGCACAAGTAGGTGGTCGTTACGACTGGTACGATGTGGAGAATGAGAGTGTTAAAGGTAACGAAAAAGATTCTTCTTCTGGTGGTAGTTTTACACTTAATGCAGGCCTGATGTATGTATCAGACTTCGGTATTACTCCATACGTTAGTTATGCAGAAGGCTTTGAAGTATTAAGCACCCTTGATGCGACATACGGAACTGCGCCTACTGATAAACAACTATATGACCCACGTGAAAGTGAACAGTGGGAAATTGGTATGAAGTATACTCCAGATAATTTTGACGGATATATCAATATTTCTTGGTTTGATATCACAAACAAAAACGCCCTGACTCAATCAAGAAATTCAGGAACACAAACACAAACGGGTGAATCAACCTCTACAGGCTTAGAAGTTGAAGCTGTAGGTCAAATGACGGAAGAAGTTAAGGTTTCTGCTAGTTATACTTACACTAACGCCCAAGTTGATGCAAATAGTTCTGGTAATTTTGTACAAACCCCACTTATTCCCGAGCATCAAGCTACTATTTGGGTTAATTACAATACTAATAATTTGATCCCAGGTTTATTTGTGGGCACAGGCGTGCGATACGTTGGTGAAACAGTAAGTGATGCTGGAGCATACGTTCCAGTTACCGTTGACGCGAGTACGGTATGGGATGCGTCGGTCACTTACGACATTACTTCACAGTGGCAAGCACAGCTAAACATAAACAACATTCTGGATAAAGAATACGTGTCCGGCTGTGACTACTACTGTTACTACGGCCAGTCTCGCTCTGTTATGCTAAACGCAAACTACCGCTGGTAATTGTACTTCTACTCCCCTCTATTGAGGGGAGTTTTCTCCTAAGAGCCATCCATGTTTCAACTGTCTAATATTGAGATCGTGCGAGGTGGACGTCAGATCCTCGGCATCGAACAACTTAACATCCCAACAAATGAGCTAACGGTCGTTTTAGGCCATAACGGTTCAGGTAAGTCGACACTGGTGAACCTGCTTTCTGGTCAAATGCCACCAGATAAAGGTACGGTAACACTAAACGATACTTCCCTTTCATCGCTCAAAACCAAAGAGTTGGCAAAACAGATCGCCTATTTGCCACAAAAGCTGCCCTCTTCGGCTGGTTTAACGGTAGAAGAGCTAGTGCGCTTAGGTCGCTTTCCGTGGCGTGGGGCACTTGGTCGTTGGAAAACTGAAGACAAACAAATCATCACGCAGGCTATGGAACGAACAGGAGTTACACCTTTTGCTCAAGCTTTGGCGGATGACTTATCGGGCGGCGAGCGCCAACGCGCTTGGGTGTCTATGCTACTGGCTCAACAATCGCCAATTTTAATTCTCGATGAGCCAACCTCGGCGCTCGATGTTCACCATCAGTTTCAACTAATGGCGCTGCTGGCAGAACTGAATCGAACCGAGAATGTAGGCATTATCGTAATCCTGCACGATCTGAACTTAGCCCTGCGCTACGCCACCCACATTGTTGCGCTCAAAAAAGGTAAAATTGCCTTTGAAGGCAACGCCGACATGTTGTTAGACGAGGCACGCCTTTCTAAACTATATGAGTCACCAATTAAGCTGATTGAGCACCCAAGCCCGGCTAACACATTAGCGAGCCAAAAGGTGGCTGTTGTATGCGCATAATAGCTCGTTTACTTACTGTGGTTACACAATCTGCTTTTCTCCTCGTATTTTTTATGACCAATGCACATGCAGTCATCACCGTTACCGATGAATATGGTGAGCATAGTTTTGAGCAAGCGCCTCAACGCGTTGTTGCCTTAAACTGGGACATCTTAGAACAAGTTTTGGCGCTAAACGTAGAACCAATCGCAGCCCCAAATTTACCAGGCTACCGCCAATGGGTCGTCAATCCAACCGCACCAAAGTCAATTGAAGATATTGGAACCCGAGCAGAGCCCAACTTAGAAAAAATAGCCAGTTTAAAACCAGATGTCATTCTTGCTGCGTCTCCACAGCAAGACTTGATTCCGTTACTCAAACAAATTGCTCCGGTAATCTATTTACCTAATTTTTCTGAAAATGAGGCCGCAGCTGAAACGGCCATTCGTCACTTTCGTACGCTCGGCAAGCTATTCAATAAAGAGGCACTTGCTGAACAGAAATTGGCAGAATTAGATGCTTCATTTGCGCAGATGCGCCAGCGAATTCGCCACTATTACTCTGCTCCACTCAGCGTTCTTGTGATGCGATTTTCAACCCCGAATACTGTATTACTTGCAACCGAAAACTCCACCACTGACTGCGTGGTTGGAAAACTGGGATTACAGGCTCCAATTAAAGAGGACCCACGTGCGTGGGGAGTAAAGCAAGATCGAATCAATCGGCTTCAGAGCCTTCAAAACAGCTACGTTCTCTACGTACAACCTTTCCCTGAAGAACGAAAACTGAAAGAGTCGCCACTTTGGCAAGCGATGCCGTTTGTGAAAAAGCAGCGGGTAAATTCAGTCAGAGCAGTGTGGGCGTATGGCGGTGCCATGTCTTTGCAATACACCGCTGAAGCGATTACCGACAGTCTAATAGAGTTGGCACCAGAACAATGAGAACGAAACATTATATTGGTTATCTGGCGCTGATTACGTTACTTAGCGTCTTTAGCCTACAAATTGATACTAATTTATCACTTTTCGAACAATGGCAATTATTAACAAAACCAGAGGTAGCAACCGAGTTTCGTGACGTATTCTTTACGCAAGCGCAGCTTCCTAGGTTAAGTATGACCCTGCTTGTTGGTGCCATGCTTGGTCTCACCGGCAGCTTAATGCAGCAATTAACGCAGAATAACCTCACCTCGCCGTTGACTCTTGGCACCTCTTCTGGTGCTTGGCTTGCATTAGTCGTGGTAAACATTTGGTTCGTCGATTGGGTCGCCGATTACTCTGCATTAGCCGCAATGGTTGGGGCTTTAGTGGCGTTTGGCCTGATCGTATCAATTGCCGGTGTGCGTAATATGACAGGTTTGCCGTTGGTCGTTTCGGGGATGGTGATCAATATCTTGCTCGGTTCTATCGCCACAGCCATTATTATTTTAAACGCCCAGTTCGCACAGAATATTTTTATGTGGGGAGCAGGAGACCTTTCTCAATACAGCTGGGATTGGTTTGAGTGGTTATTGCCTCGCTGCGCTATCGCAATCGTAATTTTGATCGTCGCACCACGTATTCTGACCTTAATGAAACTGGGACAAGAAGGCGCAGCAGCCCGAGGCTTAGCGGTATTACCCGCGTTTGGTGCATTAATGGTGATGGGTATCTGGCTGGTATCAGCCTCCATCACCGCAGTTGGCATTATCAGCTTCATCGGATTACTGACACCCAATATTGCCAGAGCGATGGGGGCAAGAACACCGCGCGACGAATTGATCAGCAGCATGCTTTTGGGCGCAATGCTACTAATCATAACAGACTCTGCCGCTATCTCGCTGAGCTTATGGTTAGAGGAAACCATTCCTAGCGGCGTAGCGGCTGCAGCTATTGGCGCTCCCGCTTTAATTTGGTTTACTCGTAAAAAGCTGACGGCAACCGATCAACTTAACCTTTCAATGAGCCAAGGAAAAACGGCGCTTTCTAAACGCGCGGTATGCAGCATTGCGCTATTCAGTCTGGTTGGGATTCTAGCTTACTCATTCGTTACCCATGGTATAAACGGAATTCAATGGTCTGTGCCAGGTGAGTTCCAATGGCAATTGCGTTGGCCGCGAATGTTAACCGCACTTTCTGTCGGTATTGCGCTATCCGTTGCCGGAATCATTTTGCAACGCATTGTTTATAACCCTCTGGCAAGTCCCGATATTCTCGGTGTGTCTTCCGGAGCCACGTTTGCCATTATTACGACAGGAGTCATCGCTGGGTCGCTTCTCTCCGCATTTAGCTGGGGTATCGCTTTTTTCGGAAGTATGTCCGTATTGATGTTATTGCTGATTATCGGTAAACGAAGCCATTTTAATCCATCTAACTTCGTGTTGTCCGGCATCGCACTAACGGCACTATTAGAAGCCCTCGTTCAATTTTCGCTAGCTCAAGGCTCAGGTGACAGTTACAAAATTTTATTGTGGCTAACTGGTTCTATTTATCGAGTCACAGCCGACACCGCACTGATGCTATGTTTGGCCATAATAGTTCTGCTTGCCGCTGTATTCTCGATTTCTCGTTGGCTAACACTAATTTCCATCGGGCGACAATTCTCAAATGCACGAGGGCTTAACCCTACCGTAGCCAATACGCTTATGCTCACCATCGTTGCTTTGTTATGCGCCTTTTCTACCGCTACAGTTGGTCCAATATCTTTTGTTGGCTTGGTCGCTCCCCATATGGCGATGATGTTAGGAGCAAGAAAAGTGAAAGAGCAACTGTGTGTCGGTGCCTTAATTGGCGCAACCCTAATGTTGTGGGCAGATTGGCTAGGACAAATCGCTATTTATCCAAGTCAGGTCGCAGCTGGCACGTTGGTCGCTATTATAGGCAGCACTTACTTCCTATTTTTAATGCTGAAGAGTAAATTCAGCTAAGTTGGGAATATTGTTACAGCCTAAAAATACGCTAAGAAAAACAAACCCCGCTATTTTGATAGCGGGGTTTGAAATTAAAGGCGAAGTACGATGCTCTATTCTTCTCGCACTACAGGAAAACGTTGCTCATAAAGTTCCATAAAGTCCTTACGAATTAAGTGCTCTAAGTGGTTCGCTTTATCGGTTGGGCAGAAAATCATCACGTGCAGAATTTGTTCACCATTAATGTTACTAGAAATATGCATATGTGGCTCAGAACCAGGAAGGTCAACACCGGCATGTTTTTCAATCATCGCATTGTAACGATGTGCAACATCAGCAAAGTAACTGCAATGTTCTTCAATTTTATCAGTTAAAATCGGTAGCAGTGGATACAAATTGACGAAGTCTTTCACCACTACAGAAAAGTTGTGGTAAACGTACCGCTTCATGAAGTTGAGGTTCTTTACTGGATAGGTAAAGAACATACTATTAGGCAATGTCGCTGTTTTGCCGGTGTAATGATATTGCCCATGATGCAGGTCGATCTCTTGAATCACCGTCGCCATCATATTGTGCTCAATCACTTCACCGCATAACTTCCCGACCTCAATCCAGTCCCCAACGCGAAAAGAACGTGAACTTGCTCTTTGAATCGAACCCGTAAAACACAAAATGATTTCTTTGGATGCCACTACAATGGCAACGGCAATCGCCGTTACACTCAGAGCAAACTCGTTAATTTCTGATTGCCATAAAATAAATAAAATCAGTAATGTAACAGCAAAGGTGCCATTTTTAGTTCTGGACATCCAACTACGCTGATCTTCTGAGAGAAAAGCGTGATCACCACGAATCATCGATAAAATTGCACGACGAATTAACCACATAATCGCAAAGATCAGTGCGGTAAAAATCAATTTATGAGTGAGAAGAAAATCGACAACTAACTGCACTTTCTCCATTCCACGGCTCCCTCGAATAAAAATACGGCCCAGTAACAGCTAACGATAACAAATTATTTTGTCTGTTGTCCGTGCTCACTCAAGTCTTTTTGAAATTACTCCTCTCTGAAGGCGCGATTCATGCTTTCTGTAATTGGCTTTATTAGGTAGCTCAATGGCGTTCGTGGCTCAGATAAAATAAGCACTTCGGCATTCATGCCTGAGGTTAAACGATGTTTTGTCACATCTTCCGGTGAAATTGCAATTCTAGCGAGATAAAAATCTTCTTGGTTTTCTTGCGAGAGCTTATCGGCAGAAATCGTCAGCACTGTACCGTCTAAAGGTGCCAACGTCCGTGCATTCAGAGCGGTCAGACGAACATGCGCTTGCTGGCCTGGATTCACTAAATCAATATCCTGAGGATTAACACGAGCCTCGACTAACAACTTATCGTCTTGCGGGACCAGTTCTAGTAACGTTTCACCCGAGCCAATCACACCTTTTTCGGTAAACACTTGCATGTTGACTACGCGACCAGAAATAGGTGCGTTGATCGTTGTTCTTGCGACAATATCTTGAGCGGAGCGATATTCTTCCCGAATTGCGACAATTTCCGTTTTGGTATTTCGTAGTTCCTCGACAATCTCATTCAGCCTTTCAAGCTTCAACTCTTCAATTTGCGCTAGGTTCTCATCTAACCTTTTTCTAACGGTGAGCGACTGCCTATCTAACTGGCTTAAGGTACTTCTCACCTCCGCTGCTAAGCGCTTGAGTTGAAGTAAAGTAGATTTTCCCGAGAAACCTTTTTGCACCAAGGCTTGGTTGCTGTCTATTTCTTCAGCAATAAAGTTGAGCCGTTCCGTCTCAATCACTTTGGTTTGCTGAAGGTTTTCAAGCTCTAAGTTTGCTCCAGAAATACTCTGCTCAATGATACTCAGTTTACTATCAAAGAATCGCTTTCTCGCTTCAAAGATCTTGTTTTGAACCAGTTGTGCTTCTTGTACGATATCGACACGGGGAATGCTTTCAAGATCATCAGACCATACAATCGTTGGAAGCTCATCAAGCTCCGCACTTAAACGGTTTTCCTTTGCTAGAGTATGGATAAAACGACCACTTAACGAATCCAACTTAGCCATAGCTTGACGCTTAGAAAGTTGAATTAATAACTGACCTTTTTCGACTAAATCCCCTTCCTGTACATATAGCTTTTCAATAATACCGCCTTCTAAATGCTGAATTTCTTGTCGCTTAGTGAGAACTGACAAATCACCATAAGCAATCGCTGCACTTTCTAATTTGGCTGTTGCAGCCCAGTAGCCAAGGCCTCCAAGAAAAACACTTAAGGTCACCACACCGAGTAAAATTGGTTTTCGAAAGTTTAGTCTCGCTTTGGGGCTAAAACGATATACGATCTCGGTAGAACTCTGATTAACGGTTGGCAGTTGATTGCTCATTTCTTACCCTTGGGATATCTGTTCTTTCTTCGCCCATCAAACGTTTTAATACTTCATCTTTAGCGCCGTATAACTTGACTCGGCCGTCAGCCAAATACAAGAGCCTATCCATTTGTCGTAACGTGCTCGGATTGTGAGCAATGACGATAATCGTTGTACTCTGTGCTTTTAAATGGGCAATCAAACGTTGATACGCAGCCTCTCCCTCACCATCGAGGTTGGCATTCGCTTCATCGAAAATCACAATAGAAGGGTCGCCATAAACGGCTCTTGCAAGAGCGATTCTCTGCCTTTCCCCCCCAGATAA
This sequence comes from Vibrio sp. Vb1980, assembly GCF_033338615.1. Taxonomy (NCBI): domain Bacteria; kingdom Pseudomonadati; phylum Pseudomonadota; class Gammaproteobacteria; order Vibrionales; family Vibrionaceae; genus Vibrio; species Vibrio sp. Vb1980. The sequence continues at coordinate 452,630 of NZ_JAWOSZ010000001.1, read as the reverse complement.
ACCACGGCCATTTTCACCAATAATGCAATCATAGCCTTTGTTTTTCTTGAGTATTAATTCATGACATCCTGCTAGTTGAGCCGCCTTGATGACTTTAGCGGGGTCTTCTTCTTTAAAGCGCGCGATGTTCTCTCGAATTGTGCCAGGAAATAACTCCACCTCTTGAGCGAGATACCCAAAATGCACGCCGCGATCTTCAGATGCCCATACGGAGACTTCCATTCCATCAAGAGTCACTTTACCCGCTAATGGCTTAACCGTACCTAATAACAGCCGAGCAAACGTCGATTTACCCGTACCAGAAGGGCCAATCACCCCAACAGCAACACCCGGAGGAATCGATAAGCTGATCGATGAGAGCACTGGTTCGGTTGCTCCAGGATGGCGATAGGCCAGTCCGGTAAGCTCATAGTGTCCTTTTGGTTTAGGCAGTGGCATATCTGATTCATCTTGGCGCACGATCGCATCGATTTCTTTCAACCTTTTATAGGCGCCTTTAGCAGACATCGCACTTCGCCACGTGCCTATCGCCTGCTCCATCGGCGATAATGCCCGACTCATTAATATGGAGCTCGCGATCATCGCCCCTGCCGTTATCTCATGTTGGATTACTAACCATGCACCACCTCCCAGTAAAAATATCTGTAGTGATCCACGCACAAACTTAGAAAAGTTAGCCATGTAGATAGACTTACCTGCAACTCGCTCTTCAAGCACATTCACTTCACTCACGCGCGACTGCCACTTCTCTAAAAATGCATTCATCATCCCCATTGCGAGAATTGAATTGGAGTTTTGCGTGGCTAATTCTGCGTTGTTGATATGAGAAATCGCTCTGACTTCGCTCTCTTGCATTGTTTTACGCGTCATTAGCTCATTAAGTAGACCTAGGCTAAACAATACGATAGATCCAAGTAACGCGATGTGACCTAGTATCGGGTGCAATAAATACACAAATAAAATAAACAGCGGTGTCCAGGGCGCATCCAACAGTGGATAAGGTGCTTGACTGCTCAAAAAGCTTTTGATGTTCTGAATGTCTCTCAGAGTTTGCGAGGTATAACTCTTCCCGGTATGTGATTGATATTGAATCGTGCGCTTGAGCATGAAAGCGGAGAGTTTTGTGTCCATCCAATAACCAAAAGATTTACTCATTTGTGCTCGTGCAATGTCGATGATGGACATGGTTAACAGCGCGACAATTACGATGACAGTGAGCAAGAATAAAGTATCGGTTGAGTAGGAGGATATCACCCGGTTGTACACTTGAAGCATGTACAGCGGAATCGAGAGAACCAATAAGTTGATAAAAAGGCTAAAAACGATCAGCAAGCCCGCAAGCGTGCATAGTTTTTGTTTCACTTCTTTGAAAACCGTTTTTTGCACGACTACTTCCGTTTAACGTGAAAATTGTAGGCGCCAGAAATACTAGCGCCTAGCTTAAGGTAACCTCAAATCGCTCTAGAGTGTCCGATTAGTGCACCTCAGCATGGCAGAGCCACGCAAACTAATTCCCATCCAGAGTTATTTTCAGTCGTTTAGATTACGAACAGATCTGCACCATAGGTGTTGATGTCAGTTTCAGTCACGCCAATAAGTTTCACTGTTAGATCAGCCCCATCGGTAAACACTGCATTCCCAACTGCATCGTAGCTAAAGCTTAAATCACCAAAGTCAGTGACAGAGTCGCTAATGATGTGCAAAGAGTCTTCACCAATGGTGAAATCAACAACTTTGGCTTCGCCATGGCCACCAAACTTATCCGTGAACACAAACTTATCGCCATTGCTGCCGCCAACTAAAACGTTGTCACCAGAACCAGCAACAAGAATATCTTCACCGACACCACCATTTAATTTATTGTCACCCAACAAACCCAACAGCAAGTCATTACCGGTACCACCGCCGAGGTAGTCGTTTCCTGTACCAGCCCTAAGGATGTCATCTCCAGCACCACCAGTTAGGCGATCGTCGCCGTCGCCGCCGATCACATAATCATTACCGCCACCGCCAACAAACGAGTCATTACCACCAAAACCGATAAACAAATCATCGCCGCCATCGAAATCAGCAAATTGGTTATTTACACCTGCATCGCCTAAATACGTGTCATTGTCACTTGCGCTCATTTTTATTCCCTCTTAGCTTATTAATTGAATAGACCTTCTGGTCCACGTCTGACTAGATTCGTCACGACATGAGAAGTCTAATAGTCAACTGAATAGGAATAAGTTTGAATATGGGATGATATTTCAGACTGACATTTTAATAATAAATATAAAATTTAGTACTTTATAGAGTATTTTCTTTTTATTACAGCAAGTTAATACTAGTACTACAGGTTTCTCTTAGCCCAACTTGTAGCTTGCGTACGGTTCTTTACTTCTAACTTTCTAAAAATATTGTATAGATGTGATTTAATAGTATGCTCGCTGATAAATAAAGAATCAGCGATTTCCATGTTTGAACCACCTTCTTTCAACATTTTTAAAACCTGAACTTCACGCCGAGTAAGCTCAACCTCAATAGCAGGTTCGATAATGCTATTTACTTCTCTGCCTCGATAATAATTTACTAGCTGATCAAGTAATCTTCGAGACAGCCAATTATCCCCTTTTATTATTGCTTTTAATCCCTGACAAACCTTGTCCATTGAATCTCCTGGACCAAATATACCTTTTACATGAGGCCAAGAAGCGAGTTCTTCTGTGTCTAAGTCATAACCTAGATTAAGCATTATGGTTCCTAGCACTTTATTACTATCTTTTAAATAAACTAAAGTTTCGGAAGGAATCTCAACTGAAAAATCAACAAGCAAAAAGTAGCGTTCCGGAATGAGTTCATGATAACTAGGGTTTTTAGTATCAATGATCGTTATTTTAGTTTCTGTATTTTTAGAAAGCATTTCCTTAAAGTTTTCACTCTGTAAACTTTGTTGAGTGAGCATTAGGATTTCAGGCTTTTCCATATACTGTCCCATAATGTTTCTCATACTTTCAGTGACTTAACATTCTTAAATTAGTAGTTAATCGTCAGCACTTAGTTTGATATGTAAGTGCTAGTTCACAGAGTAAAGTTATTTGCTACTTTTTTAAATTCTAAAGTTATTAAAAAGAGAACCAAAAAAAGTGTTTCTCATAAAAGAAACACTTTTAACACATTCAGGTCACAGAAATTATTAAGAGTTTACTAAATTAGGCAACCTAATATTGCAATAGCATTACACCGTTAACGAGTTGTCTGAAATATTTTCCTTTGCCCAAATAAGTGCTTGAACTCTATTTTTCACATCAATCTTCTTGAAAATATTATGTAAATGCGTTTTTACCGTATTCTCGCTGACAAATAATTGTTCGGCGATTTGTTGATTGGACGCCCCCATGGAAAGAAAGGTAATTATTTGTTGCTCTCGTTTGGTCAGAATAGCGGAAACATTCTTATTTATAGGTTTGCAATGTCGACGAAGGTAAGTAATGTACTGCTGAGAAAACTTACGGCTGAACCACATATCTCCTTGAAGCACCTTACCAATACCAACTTGCAACGTTTTTATATCATCAGAGGTATAGAAAATACCGGCCAAAGTACGCCAAGCAAAGAGATCTTCTGTCGATATGGATTGCTCACAATTAATTAAGATTTCAAGCGTGTCTTTCTGCTTGGCCGCTTTAAACTCCGCATAACGGCGAAAAACTTCATCCGTGATCACGCTGCAATCAACAATAATGGCTGATGCAAGAGACTCATGTAACACTCCGTGAATCAGATTATCTGGCGTGATTAGAGCAACACTAATACCGAGTTTGGTCTCCAATACATCTTTCAACAGAGATGACTGTAGACTTCCCTCCGTGATTAAAATAACGTTTCTTTTTTTTTGCTGCTCCATCCTGATCGCATTCCCTTGGTCGTTTTTATTGAAATACGCAATAGATTTAGATAGAGCGGTAGTATTGTCAAGTATGAAAATCACTAGTACTAATTAATAACTCATTGAAGTGTCAATAATTTTTAAGTGGCAAGTATGTGAGAGGTATTAGCATTTTTCAGACATTAAAAAAGGGAGTATAAACTCCCTTTTTGTGTTTGAGCAGGTGATTTAATCACGCACGTTAGAGGCAAAACACCACCTAACTTAGTGGATTGGAACTGCGTTTTTTTGGTTAAACTTACCAAAGTGTTGTTCTAACACTTCTGGCGTCAGCTTACCTTCCGCTTCCAGCTTTTTCAGCTCAGCGACGATCGCTTTTTGCTCTTCTAGCGACGGCAGTTTTACTTCTGGCTCCTGAGCGGTTTCTTGAGAAATTTGCTCTAGTTCTTTTTCGAAGTCATTCATAGTACTTACCTAAAATTAATGATTGAACTTTTAAACTTCGCCTATTCTATCCAACTCTATAACTTGAAGCTACCAACCATCTTGTCTAAACGAGAAGAGAGCGCTTGAAGATCGCGACTTGCATCCGCCAACTCTTCTGCTGTCGCGGTTGTCATTTCATTTATCGCGTTGATTTCTTCGATATTTTGATTAATGGTATGCACCACCGTGGATTGCTCTTCCGTCGCCGTTGCAACTTGTGTATTACGATCAGAGATGTCGGTGATTCGTTCAGAAATACTGATTAATACCTCGACTGCTTCATCGGTAGAAGTAACCCCTTCTATGGTAACCGCTTTGCCCGCTTCCATAGCACTTACCGCGTCTTGTGCGTCACTTTGAAGCTGATTGATCATGCGCTGAATCTCTTCTGTAGAATCAGCCGTGCGTGAAGCTAGGTTTCTTACCTCATCAGCAACAACCGCAAAACCACGTCCCTGCTCACCAGCACGAGCAGCTTCAATTGCAGCGTTTAGCGCAAGTAAATTCGTTTGTTCAGAGATGTCACGAATTACACCCAGAATCGAGCCAATATCTTTGGTTGTCGATGCCAACTGCGTAACAACAATATTGGTTGTTTCAACATCATCGGCTAGGCGGCTGATCACCTCTTTTGCTTTCATCACAACTTCTCGACCAGTTTGAGTGTTATCTGAAGCCTGATTTGCCGTATCAGCAGCGGTAGCAGCGTTCGATGCAATTTCACTGATGGTCGCACCCATTTGGTTGATAGCTGCAACTACTTGAATGGTTTGATCACGCTGCTCTTGGCTGTTGTCGTGTGTGGATGTTGCTTTCGTTGACACACTTTCTGCCGCTTGACTTAATGAGCCACTGGTTAGAGCAACCTCTTTCATCGTGGCATGAATCTTCTCAATAAATCCATTAAAGCCTTTTGAAAGCTGAGCAATTTCATCATTACCCTTAATTTCAATACGCTGCGCCAAATCGCCTTCACCTTGCCCAAGGTCGGTAAAACGATCGGCAATCAGTCGGATTGGTTTCGTAATGCTGTTTGCTAACCATACGCCCATGAGGATGAATACAACGGCAACAATGATGGTCGTAAACAGCATTTTTTTAGCTGTCGCATTCAGGTCTGCGAATACTTCATCAACGGGAACCACGCCAATAACAAACCAGTTCATTGAAGGAACATACAAACTAGAAACAAAAGTATCCTGCCCTTCAAACTCCACATTAATTAGGTTGAAGCTATTTTTGTTCAACAGCGCACTTGCGTCACTACCAAATAGTTTAGTGATAGAAGTTTGGTTCTTACCTTGTTGGCGGTGTATTTGAATCTGGCCTTGTTCATTAGTGAGGAACACGTAACCCGTATCTTCAATTTTAAACCCATTGAGCAAAGCAACCATGTCTCCCATAGATTTAGAGAGACCTGACATTGATGTACCATTAAGATCTTGGAAATTGGCAAACATTTTCACTTCGCCATTTGCCTCTTGGAACACACTCACGGACGTTTCTTGACCAGACGACGTAAATCCAAAGAACCAAGCATCTTGCGTTCGGTTAAGTTGACGTAAGAATCCGTTTTGATTCCAGTAATATGCCGTTTGACGATTCGCTACCGACGCATCATTAAGACCATACTGTGATTTAACGTTATTGAGCTGCTGAACCAACTGAACTTCTACTGACGGATCACGGTCTGTATTAGATAGGGCTTCAACAATAAATTCGTTTGTAGCCAGCTGTTTTGCCGCTTGTTGCATTTCGACAACTTCGCGGTCAATTTCGGTATTGATTTGCTGCAACATCGCAGGTAGCTCGATGTCAATAAGACGATGGCTCAATACATCTCTCGCATGACGCTGAGCCATAACACCAACAATGATTGTTGATGCTAGAACAGCAAACGTAATGCCAAGTACAACCTTCTGTTTGATGCTCAAGGAATGAAGTTTCAACATATTCGGACCTTTTAAAAGAATCACTTGTTATTGGCCCCACAAGGGGAATCAGGTGCATATCTCATGACACGCACACCACGGAATCTTTATCGGCTCATATGTACAAAACTAGAGGCATTTCTCATTATATTATGAAAAATAAATGTAACACACTGTCAAATAAGCACTTTCAGAGATAGCACGTACTTGCAATTCTCTGTAGCGTCCCAATATTGAAAAGATAAATTGCAATAGAGCGTTGGAACTTTTTTCACATGGAAAATGACCAATACTCAACACGAAAATCACATGGATACCGAGAGTCCAAAGCATGCATAAATCTAACTTCGAAACTCTTCAGCAATACTTAGAGTCGCAGATCATCGGACAGCAAGATCTGGTAAAGCAACTGCTTGTTGCGCTTCTTGCGGATGGGCATATTTTAGTTGAAGGCCCTCCTGGGTTAGCAAAAACCCGTGCAGTAAAATCACTCTCAGACTGTGTTGAAGGCGACTTCCACCGCATTCAGTTCACCCCTGATTTGCTGCCAGCCGATTTAACCGGCACCGATATCTTCCGTCCCGAAACCGGAGAATTCACTTTCCAATCAGGTCCTATCTTCAACTCGCTTATTCTTGCGGATGAGATAAACCGTGCGCCAGCCAAAGTACAAGCGGCAATGCTTGAAGCAATGGCAGAGAAACAAGTCACAGCAGGTCGTCATACCTACCCGCTGCCAGAGTTGTTTTTGGTTATGGCAACTCAAAACCCGATAGAGCAAGAAGGGACCTACCCCCTTCCTGAAGCGCAGCTAGACCGCTTTTTATTGCATTTAGAAGTGGAATACCCAGATGCGGAGCATGAGCTATCTATCTTGCGTATTAACCGTGGAGAAGCAAAAGGCGAAGCAAAGGTTGAACGCCCAATGTTAAGCCAACAAGATATATTCACCGCACGTAAAGAAGTGTTGGATATTCATATGGCGGAAACGATAGAGCAGTACATCGTCCGTTTAGTTATGGCGACACGTCAAGCCAACGAATATGACACTGAGTTGGACAAGTGGTTGTCAATGGGTGTGAGTCCGCGTGCCACCATCGCTCTTGATCGCTGTGCACGTGCGCACGCTTGGCTTGCTGGTCGTGATTTTGTCTCTCCGGAAGATGTTCAAACCATGGCTTATCCGGTACTGCGCCACCGTTTATTGTTGAGTTACCACGCTCAAGCGGAAGGCATTACGGCAAACCAGGTCATCGATAAACTGCTAAACCTTGTTGGCAGTGCATAAACAGGTGAGTGATATGTCCGCTACACATTCATTACCACCTCATGCGAATGGGGTGACATTAACCCTTGAAGAGCTGCTCCAATATCGCACTCAATCTGTACGTTGGTTACCACCAGCACAGAGTCTCTGGTCGCAGATGAGTGGTAACCATACCAGTCGCCAAAAAGGGCGAGGTATGGATTTTATGGAGGTGCGCCAATATCAACCTGGCGACGATATTCGCAGCATTGATTGGCGAGTCACCGCTAGGACCGGTAAAGCACATACAAAATTGTTTGCAGAAGATAAAGAGCAAGCGGTCATTCTTTATCTTGATCTAAGTTCTAGTCTACATTTTGGATCTAAGTATGTACTCAAATCCGTTCAATTGGCCCACTTTGCCAGTGTTCTAATTTGGCTAACTCTAGCTAAAAAAGATCGCATCGGCGCAGTGATTGATGACGGACATCAATGTCTTGAATTTCGCCCCTCTTCTTTACAAAGACAAGGGCTGCGGATTCTTAACGCCATAGTCGACATACATAATGCGCAAGTAACTCGTACTGCAAGCAACGACACTCGTACACTGCCTTATACACAAGTATTGGAGACACTTCATACGCTCACCCCAAAAGGCAGCGAATTGATTATGCTCAGTGACTTTGCCCACGTAACACCAACGGAACTGGCACAACTACGTCGACTCAAACAACACAATAGCGTAAGGGCTGTTCAATTTTATGATCCGTTAGAAAGAGGCGAAACAGACTTTAGAGGTCAAGTGAAAGCTTCGGATGGGCTGCATAGTCAATGGTTTAACTTTGGCTCTAAAGGACAACGAAGAGAACTCGAAAACCACTTTACCCAACATCAAGAAACCATTAAGCAGCAGTGCCATTCGATAGCAATTCCATTTAACACGCTATCAAGTGGCTGGCCCTTAATTTCACAATTAAGCTAACAAACTGACAAGCAGTATTTATTAAGCAGTAATAATAATGACAACAAACAACCAAAGCCTAGACCTTGAACCTTTGATTTTGCCAAACGCACCGGATTGGTTTCCGCTCGCTTGGGGATGGTGGGTGGTGCTTGCAGCCACCTTGCTCTTCGTTTTCGGCATTTGTCTTTATGTGAGATGGCGTAAAAAACACTTACGCGCAAAAAAGACAGCATTAACACTTTTAACTCAACCTACCGCGCCTCATACCCCCTCTTCTGCTCTGGAAATATTGCGCCAGGCAGCATTGAGTTACTTTCCGCGTGAAGAGATCGCACCATTAACCGGAATCGCTTGGTATGAATTTCTCGATAGCCATACCAAAGAAAGTCGATTCGTAGACAAACAACATCAGTGGCAAGAAGCGTTGTATCAGAATTCTTCCCAAGGGCAGCATCAAAGCTTGGTAGACGATTGTGTCTTTTGGATAACCTACGCTTTACCACCAAAGAAAAAGGCAAATAACCGTGACTGAGCAAACACTCATAACCGATCTTGCCCAATGGCTAAACATTGAATTTGTCTGGTGGTGGGCACTGTTTTTGTTGCCCATCCCCTGGCTGGTATACAAGTTCCTGCCACAAGAATCTCAACAAGCCGAGATCAAATTGGCGTACTTACCAACCAATGAGAATCGCAGCAAGCCTAAGCAAGCGCTGCAAAAAGCACTTTCAATCGCGATCTGGGGCCTTCTTGTCGTCGCTTGTGCGCGTCCAGTTTGGTTTGGTGATCCCGTTGAATTCCAACCCAAATATCGGGACTTGATGTTAGTCGTCGATCTGTCCGGTTCGATGCAGCAGGAAGACATGGAACTCAACGGCGAATATATCGATCGCCTCACAGCAGTCAAAAAAGTTCTGTCTGATTTCGTAGCAAAGAGAAAAGGTGACCGTCTCGGAGTTGTTTTGTTTGGCGACCATGCTTATTTGCAAACACCACTCACTGCAGACCGAAAAAGCGTCATGCAACAGATTAATCAAACCGTCATCGGTTTGGTTGGTCAACGAACCGCCATTGGTGATGGTATTGGGTTAGGCACAAAAACCTTTGTAGACAGTGATGCTCCGCAACGAGTCATGATTTTGCTCAGTGACGGCAGCAATACTGCAGGGGTGCTCGAGCCGCTAGAAGCAGCGGAAATTGCGAAAAAATACAACGCCACTGTTTACACCGTGGGCGTGGGCGCTGGTGAAATGATGGTAAAAGAGTTTTTCATGACTCGCAAAGTAAACACCGCAGCCGACTTAGATGAACAAACACTGACTAAAGTGGCAGAGGTGACAGGTGGACAATATTTTCGAGCGCGAGATACGGAAGAGCTCGAAAAGATTTATGACACCATCAACCAGCTAGAACCCGTATCTAGCGACACACAAACTTGGCGCCCTCAGTCTGAATGGTTTCCATATCCATTAAGCGCTGCATTTGTATTGTCGGTATTGTTATTCCTATTAAGGAGAAAACATGGCTGAGTTTACTTTCCTCAATCCTTATTGGCTTTTGGGGCTCATCGTGATCCCTATTGCACTCTTGCTTAATCACAAATTTAGAGCCCAAAAGTCCACACTGATTGCCCCTCATCTAGCGCGGATGCTCGGACAAAACACGCAGTCTAAGCATTACTTCACTCTATGGGGTTTAGCTTGGGCAATAACTTGCATTTCATTAGCGGGGCCAAGCTGGCAGTCCAATGCTCGACCAAGCTTTGAGTTAAACCAAAACCGTATCTTGGTGCTTGATATGTCTCGCTCTATGTTTGCTACAGACATCAAACCCAATCGGCTAGCACAAACACGTTATAAGGCGCTCGATTTGCTGCCTAAATGGAAAGAGGGAGCCACTGGACTTATTGCTTACGCTGGCGATGCCTATAACTTAAGTCCACTGACAACTGATTCCAGCACGCTTGCTGGCATTATCGAAAATTTGTCACCAGAGCTGATGCCTTTTCAAGGAGCAAACCTGCCTGCCGCGATTGAACTTGCGATCAACCAGTTTTCTCAAGCCGGCACGCAACAAGGCGATATCATCGTGTTAGCGGATGATCTTGATACGTCAGAGCTGTCTCGCGCGTTAGATTTAGTCCAAGGTACAAAGTTTCGCATTTCTGTTCTTGCCGTCGGGACTCCTAACGGTGCGCCTATCGCGCTGCCCGATGGCTCTCTGCTAAAAACGGCACAAGGCACAACCGTCGTAGCGAAAACAAATCTGAAAAATCTACAAATGCTAGCGAATAAGACTGGTGGCCTATTTGTTCCTATTCAACACACCAACCGTGATGTTGAAAACATCGCGGCCTTTACCAATAACATTGGTAGCCAGCTTTCTGCGACCCAAAGCGAAGAAGTTAAAACTGATTCTCGTCTCAACAGTGGCTTTTGGTTACTGCCGTTGTTACTTATTCCTGCGGCTTTACTGTTTCGACGCGGCCTGATTTGGATGGTAGTTGCGACTGCAGTCCCAGTAACGTGGACACCGCATGCAGAAGCTAATCCGTTCTTAAATGCCGACCAACAAGGAGCGGAACTCTACAAGCAAGGTGAGTATGAACAGGCGCAAAACCTATTTACAAACCCAAGCTGGAAAGGAGCCGCCAGTTATCAAAAAGGTGACTACGAAGCCGCTATCGAAGCATTTTCTCATGATGCCTCCCTTAACGGCCGCTATAACCTCGCCAACTCGCTCGCTCAAAATGGTCAATTAGAAGATGCGGCTGATTTGTATAAAAAACTGCTAGAGGATAAGCCTAACTTTGAAGCCGCGAAGAAAAACCTATCGGTTGTAGAAGAAAAGCTAAAACAG
>NZ_JAWOSZ010000001.1:0-441173 GCF_033338615.1 Vibrio sp. Vb1980 | reverse complement strand
CAACAGCAACAGCAACAGCAACAGCAACAGCAACAGCAACAGCAACAGCAACAGCAACAGCAACAGCAACAGCAACAGCAACAAAAGTCTCAAAACGAAGGGAAAGAAGCGCAAGGACAACAGTCACAAAATCAGCAAGATTCTGAAAATAAAGAAGAAAAACAAGAAACGGAACAACATCAACCGCAACGAGATGACAAGCAAGTGAAGGATCAAGGTGAACCAATACAGGCTAAAGCGCATCCCGAAAAAATGCATCAGGATGATCCTGAGTTCCGTCGACTAGAAGCAGTAGAAAGTGCTCGCGACCCAAGCTTTTTGATCCGTGCGCAAATGCAACTTCAAGCGCAACAAAAACAACCTCCACAACAATCTCAAAAGGAGTGGTAAGCCTGTGATGAACAAAGGCGTAAAACTGGTCTTTATTTTTGTGGCCAGCCTAATATCCAGTTTCTCGGTGATGGCACAGACACTTCAAGCTAGTGTGAATAAAACACAAGTAGCCAAGAATGAAGTGATTAACCTCAGAATCATTTCAGATACTGAGCTCAGCTCAGACTCAATCGACTTCAATGTTCTAGAGAAAGACTTCTTCTTGGGTCAACCTCGTTATGGCCGCTCTAGCAATAACATTAACGGAAGAAAATCAGTGCGTACCGAGTGGAGTATCTCAATTGCACCAATGAAAGAAGGTGTTCTGACTATTCCAAGTTTTTCCGCTGATGGTATGAAAACGGAGCCGATAAAACTACGTGTCAACGCGAGCCAAACAGACCCCAATCTTGATGATCTATTTAGCTTCAATATTACGGTCGACAACAGTACGCTCTACCCTCAGCAATATGCAATATTACGTATACAACTTCTAATCAAAGCGGACACTCGACGCCTAGATAACCCACAAATAGTACCTCCGCAAATTGAAGGCATGAAGCTTGAGGCACTGGGTGGCTTACAGCAAAGACAGAAGATCTTAAATGGGTTAGAAGTAGCGGTCATAGAGCAGTCGTTTCGCTTAACGGCCAATCAACCAAGCACTTATACCTTGATAGGTCCTAAACTGACCGGTTCTTATATTTATGGCGACAGCTTGACGGGCTCAACCAAAATAATGCCTATCAATACCAAAGCGGAACGCATGCCAATAACGGTCAAACCGATTCCGAGCGAATTTAAAGGTGAATGGCTTCCTGCTTCAGCGTTAGAAATGACACAGAGCTGGCAAGACGATCAAGGTAATCTACTGTCGATTAACGCGATCAACACAGTAAAGCAAGGTTCTTCACTCACTCGAACCATTCAAGTTAAGGCTCGCGGTACACAAGCCGAATATCTGCCACGAGTCAATATTAGTTACCCGAGTTCACTGCGCGTGTATCCCGAACAACCTAAGTTCGATAGCGCGAGAGATGGCACCGTTACCATGACGGTGAAGCAAGTCATTATTCCTACAGAGGCCGGGAAATATACCTTACCAGGATACGACTTGAACTGGTGGGACAGTCAAAATGATGAAGCGAAGAAAACAACGTTACCAGAGCTAACATTAGACGTAGAGAAAAATGACACTGGGCTAATCACGTTGCCGGAATCGCCTCTTTCAGAGCCTTTAGTGTCAGCCCCTAGTCCTGAATCAAGCGGCGATGTAAACAGTCTCTGGCGAACATTAACCTTTGTTTTCCTAGGGCTTTGGATAATGACATTGGGAATCGCTATTTGGGCATGGAAAAAGCGGTCAATAACAGCGAGTGGAACGGTTTCAAATACTGAACAACCACTTTGCATCGACGCGCTAAAAAAAGTCATCGAAGAGGGCGATGCTGCGAAAATTGAACGCTCTGTAAATGAGTATTTAACCACTCATCAAGACAGGCTAAACCCTGGCGACGTACAAGCAATTAAGCAAGAGCTTAATGCCATGAATCAAGCGTATTTTAGTGCTAACCAACAACCTTGGAGCCCTGATTCGCTGCTAGCGAAAATTCAAAACCTTGGCAAAGCAAACGTAACAAAAACCGACCACCAGCTCGAAAAGCTATAAATAACTAGATAACAATGGCAGCTCTCATGAGCTGCCAATTCTCTTATCCGGCCAAATTTGCTTTAGCGGTTTTATCTAGAGCACCAACCGCCGCCCCCTTCCCTATCAAGTTGCTCTTATGAACATCACTCACTCAACAAACACTTGGGGCTCGTATTCGTATCGCCTTACACAATTTCGCCCATGATTCTTCGCTTGATAGAGTGCCTTATCCGACAACTGATATAAATGGTCGAAATTAAAGTCTTTGCCTTTCGCTTTATAACAGGAGTAACCGACTGAAACGGTAAGTAACTCCCCTTCTGGGTTATGTCGATGCTTTATCCCCTCGCCCTCGATGCACTGACGAATGCACTCTGCTCTCAGTCGAACCTCCTCTTGCTCAGAACCAATCATGAGCAATGCAAACTCCTCACCTCCGATACGGCAAAAAACTTCATCTTCACCTTTGGTATGATGATCCAAGATATAGCCAATTCGCATCAATGCGATATCGCCTTCGAGATGACCATAGTGATTATTGAATAAGCCAAAATGGTCAATATCAATCAGGATCAGGCCAAACGACATGTCGTCTTCACACTCTAGGGCACAATATTTTTGCATCACATGTTCTAACATGCGGCGATTACCAAGACGCGTCAAAGGATCGAGCTTAGAAAGTACCTCAAGCTGTCGATTGGCTTCCTCCAACTCTTTTGTTCGGTTCTGAACCTCCAGCTCTAAGTTTTCGTTTAGTTCGCGAATCGCCTCTTGAGCTTGAGTACGTTGCAATACTTCAGCTAAGCTGGACGCGAACATACGAATCACTTCACGTAACTGAGAAGTTAAGGGCGCACGTGTCAGCAAATTATCAACAGCGATAAAGGCGATAGGACCACTGCTATTTGAAGTCAATACCGTCATCGCAGCCCAACCAAAGCCAACAATATTACAGTCATGATAAATAGGCACTGATTCTTCAAATGCGACTTCGTTTGGCATTGAGCGAGCCAGATTTATAAGAGAGAAATCTTGGGTTTCGCCAAAGAAGTAAGATTCATCCACCACATTACCTTGAATATCGGTACCCCACGTTCCTTGCATGTAAGAGCAATTTTCATCAGTTAAAAACACCGCCATTCGATCAATACCAAGATTTTTAATGGCGAAAGTGACGGCCGATTTGCATACTCCACTGACAGTAGTGCAACGTGATAACTCAACCATGCTTGAATGCAACATGCGTACGTTTTGTTCTTGGCGCTTACGAATGTAAATTTGAGAGAAGAGTGAACCAAACGAGTCCAACATCTGTTTTTGATATGCCGTTATCGGCTTACGATGAATAAAGTTATCTAGCGCGAACCACCCAAACGGTTCATTGCCATCGCGTAAAATCAACATCGCATTCCAGCCCTGCCCGATGACCTTGCCTGCTGTGTATATTGGCGCGTCTTCTACAATCACTAAGTTGCTCTCAAGGCTAGATAACGCGGTGATATACTCCTCGCTAAGTTGATGTAAATCGTATTGTGTGTGAAATTCATCAATCGTAATTCCTGACTCATCCGTGCCGTATGTACCACTGAAGCTGCGCTTTTTCATATCGAGAAGCATCAGTGTAGAGCGATCAAACCCAAGTCGTTCACGTAACGCTTCGACGGCTTTGTAGTACAAGTCCTTTAAAGAATCAGGATTAGAGATTTCGAGTGCAACTTGCTGAACTAACTTCATATTTTCGATAAAGCGCTCGCGTTGGCTAATCTCATCAACATATTGCGCTTCACGAATATCTCTGTGCCTGATCTCTTTCGAGGCATTTTTTTCGGCACGAATACATTGCCAACGCGCCGCTGCGAGCTGCATTGCGTCGTAACTTTCTTCATAGATATTATGTGCTGTGCGAGCATGTACAGATTGAATCAGTAGGTAGGTACGTTTGATAGGCGTGTTGTCGAGCATCATGATGTAACTATCACCGCCTAAATCTCGGGTGTGATTCCAGTTACAAGTGTTGATCGCCAGAGGTATGATGCTTTCAGAGGTATCAAACTGACTTGCCCACTCCCAGAATGTCTCAGGATAGTTTTGGGTTGGGTAAAGCTCTCCGCGAGAGAAGCTCATCGAATGACGAGGGTTAATTGAAGGATCTTCAAAAATAGCGAGGGCTTGAGGGGAGAACAGACTCTCTAAATGATCAAAGATTGCCTCCGCTAGCAACCGATGGTCCCTCGTTGAAGACACTTTTCTTGTAAAACTTCTTAAACTCACCCTACCAACCTAATCTACTTTTTTATCCTCGATAAAAAACTACTTAGGCCATGATATGCAATCAATACGTTCAAATTTGAGCTGTTAAGTCATTCGCAAAATTATCAGATTTAGTGTTACATTCGAGAGCTCTTCAGCACTTTTAAAGCCATGTTTCACATAAGTTACATACTTTATAAACTGGGGAGGAAAGTTATGCTTATTTACAAGATTTTTTGTGTTGGTAGGCGTTATAAGCCCACGACTTAAAAAGAAAAAGGCCCCTCATCAAGAGGGGCAAAGTTACCATCGCTTATAGTTATTTAGTGATGCTTGTAAATACGGTGGATTAACCGAAATCACCATTTACGTAGCCTTGAGTACGGTCGTCTTGAGGGTTGCTAAAGATCACTTGCGTATCGTTGTGCTCAACCAGTTCACCCATTAGAAAAAACGCAGTGCGGTCAGAGATACGACGCGCCTGTTGCATTGAGTGAGTCACGATAACGATGGTGTAGTTCTTCTTTAGCTCTTCCATCAACTCTTCGATTTTGTGTGTCGCAATTGGGTCAAGTGCCGACGTTGGCTCATCCATCAGAATCACATCAGGCTCCATCGCGATTGTACGTGCAATACATAAACGTTGCTGCTGACCACCAGAAAGACCGAATGCGTGTGATTTAAGGCGATCTTTCACCTCATCCCAAAGTGCAGCACCGCGCAGCGAACGCTCTACCACTTCATCAATTGTCTTTTTGTCTTTGATACCTTGAGCACGTAAGCCGTAAGCCACGTTCTCGTAAATGCTCATCGGGAATGGGTTTGGCTTTTGGAATACCATGCCGACTTTGATGCGAAGGTCAGCAACATCAATGTTGCCGTAAATATCTTCGCCGTCCATCGCCAATTTACCTGTAATTTTCACGCCTTCGATTAGGTCATTCATTCGGTTCAAACAGCGTAGAAGCGTTGATTTTCCGCAACCTGACGGGCCGATAAGTGCCGTCACTTGGCGAACTGGAATTGGTAAGTTGATCGATTTCAGTGCTTGGTTGTCACCGTAGAATAGGTCTAGGTTTTCAATATCAAATTTGTTCATTGTCTTAATCTCTTAATTCTTGAATTCGTGTCTTTTAACGTGCGTTCTTAATTAGTGTTGTTAGTAAGTTGCGGTGTTAAAACGTCTAGCAATCAGTTTCGTTACCATGTTGATCAAGAGAACAACTACGATAAGCACTGTTGCCGTACCGTAAGCCTGATTCCATTCTTCAACGGTAAACAGTTCGGTAGTCAGTTTGTATAGGTGAACGGTTAGCGTACGACCTGAATCCAATAAAGAATCAGGAATACGTGCAACCATACCTGCTGTCAGGAATACTGGAGCAGACTCACCAATGACACGACCAATACTTAGAATGACCGAGGTTAAGATACCTGGCATTGCGCTCGGAAGAATCAAACGCCAGATAGTGTAAATCTTAGAAGCACCGAGGCCATAAGAGCCTTCACGGTACGTTTGTGGTACTGCCATCAACGCTTCTTCCGTTGTACGGATGATAACTGGCAGGATTAGGATACTTAGCGTCAATGCACCCGACAGAATCGAGAAGCCAAGGCCAAGAATCGCCACGAAGAAAGTCATACCAAACAGGCCGAAAATGATCGACGGGATACCCGCCAATGACTCGGTACAGAATCGGATGATTTTCACCAAACGACTGCCCACTTTCGCGTATTCGGTCAAGTAGATTGCCGTCATGATACCGAGTGGCGCTGCCACTGCGATAGAAGCGATAACCATGTAAATGGTCGCCACAATCATTGGGAAGATACCGTGCTCTTCACCTGTGCGCGTATAGTTATCAGTAATGAAGTTCCAATCTACGTGTTGTAGACCGTTTGATAGGATGTACCAGATAATCCAGAACAAAAAACCTACCGTTAGTGCTGCCGAGATCCAGACAAATGCGTTAAAGACATTATCTTTGAACTGGCGTGCTTTTTTCAGTTTTGCGCGATCCATAATAGTCACCTTTAACGAGCGATTACTTCGCTTTTTCTCGGTTTAGGTACAGTAGTACAGCGTTCAACGACATGATGAAGACCAGAAGTACTACACCTGTAGCGTAAAGTGCGTTCGCGTGAACACCACTTGCGTAAGACATTTCAATAGCGATGTTTGCAGTTAGTGTACGAGCCGAATCAAGGATGCCTTCTGGCATTGCCGGCGCGTTACCCATAACCATGATAATCGCCATGGTCTCACCCAACGCACGACCGATACCCAGAATCACACCTGTCATGATGCCTGAGCGAGCCGCTGGAACGAGCAATTTAAAGATGGTGTAGATTTTCGATGCGCCCAGTGCCAAAGAACCTTCTTTATAAGTACGAGGGACAGCGCGGATAGACGTTTCAGATACCGTAATTACTGTTGGTAGAATCATCACACCAAGAACAATAATACCGGCCAAGATAGTGTTACCTGCAGGTACATCAAATACCTTCTGAATCAATGGAACGATAATAACCAGACCGAAGAAACCGTAGACCACTGAAGGAATACCGGCTAGCAGCTCAACCGCAGGACGGATGATGTCTGCTAATCGCTTTGGTGCGATTTCAGCGATAAAAATGGCGGTCAGAACACCAATTGGAACCCCAACAATGACAGCACCAGCCGTCGATACGATAGATGCCACAATCATGGTGGCGACACCGTAAAGCGCAGGTGGTAACCAGTTTTGTCCTAAGACAATGCCCGATACGCCTGCTTCTTGGAATGCCGGAATACTCTCTCGAACGATGAAGTATGCAATAACGGCCAATGAAACAATGCCGATTACGGCACTCGTTAGGAACAAGCCGTGGAAGATGCGCTCTTTCCAGTCTACACGACGCTTCTCGCGTAGGCCTGACTTGCTGATAGCTCTAGCGTCAGTATTCATAAGCTTTTCACTATTTGTTGCGATGGTCATTTAAAAATCTCACGGTTCTGGGCAATGCCGTTGAACACAATGGATAGAAAAGGCTCAGCCCGAAACGTTGGGCTGAGCAAACTTTAGAGTCCCGATGGGATTAGTTAACTGAGATGTAACCTTTTTGGTCAACTAGCGCTTGCGCTTCATCAGTTAGCATCCAGTCTAGGAATTTTTGCGTTTCTGTTGATGGCTTGCCTTCTTTGTAAAGAACAAGGAATGGACGCGCTACTTTGTAAGAACCGTTTTTAACGTTAGCTACCGTTGCATCAACGCCGTCGATTGCTAGCGCATTAACAGTGTTGTCTACAGTACCAAGAGAAATGTAGCCGATTGCGTATGGGTTAGATGCAACCATTGTTTTCAGTGCGCCGTTACCGTTTGCAACTTGAGCACGTTGAGAGATAGCTGATACCTTCTTACCAGAAATCTTCATTTTTAGAGACATGATGTCTTCAAATGCGCCACGAGTACCAGAAGCTGTGTCACGAGTAATGGCTACGATTGGCTTGTCTGCACCACCGACTTCTTTCCAGTTTGATACTTCGCCTTTGTAGATTGCAGTCACTTGCTCGGCTGTTAGACCTGGCAGTTTGTTTTGTGGGTTGACAACCACTGCGATACCATCACGAGCAACCACTTCTTCGATTAGTGTTGATTCTTTTTCAGAGTCTTTTAGATTACGAGAAGACATACCAAGGTCTGCTGAACCATTTTTCGCTGCTTTTACACCAGCTGAAGAACCAGGACCTTGAACTTCGATAAATACGTTAGGGTTCTTCTTCATGTACGTTTCAGAGAAAACTTCCATCAGTGGAGTTACGCTGCTAGAACCCACTGCAGAGATAGTTTCTTTAGCAGAAACAGGAGTCACTGCCATTGCGCCTAGAAGTGCGATTGCACCGATTACTGTCTTTTTCATCACAATTTCCTTAAGTGGCTTTATTGCCGTTGTGTTTCACTTGAACGGTGCTCACTTTAGAATTTGAATATGACAGTTGTGTTTCACTTAGTTGAACCCTCTATGACACGTTGTCATTTCTAACTATTAATTCCGCGACTTATCCCTCTCTCAATTTGAACGTAACGTTTTTATAAGTTGCCTCATGTTCAAGATGATAACCCCATCGATTTTGGTACATTTCATAATAATTAGATATGAGTAACTCATTGATTTGGCAAATATAACAATTAAAATCGAAATGCTTATTTATAAAAAAGATAATAATTAAACCGATAGAGGGTCAATCTCATGCGTCAATTTCTTAGTACGCTTTCTATTAAACTTCAGGTTTTTCTGCCTGTTCTATTCACAGTTATATTACTCATCATTGGACTGAGTGTCGGAATCGGTAAACTCGATCAAGCATTCAATAAGGTTTCGGCTTCCACCCATAAGCTAATCATTCACAAAGAGGAACTTAGCGGCATCGTAGACAACACTTACGCCATGCGCATCAAAGCCATTTATAGTCTATTTAGAGCCGAAGATGTTCAGTCTCTCAACCAAGAGCTTTCTGAGCGACAAAACAAAAACCGCGATTTTCTTAACTCCATCGACAATCTCCCTGGCGTTCAAAATGAAGTCAATGCTATGCGTAAGGCCATGAATCACTATGTTGATTTCACTCGCGTTACCATGACACCTCTGCTCACCACTAAACACTCTTCTGATTACACCACCTCTGATTTCAATCAAAAGTACGAATCTACAATGGCTGAGTATCGATTAGCTGGCGAAGCGATGATCAACGCCATCGACAAACTATCTAAACAATTGAATCAAATCGTCACCGATGAAGTCGAAACGAATGGCGAACAACATTAAACCACGCTAACTTACAGCGCCGTCTCGCTTGCGGTGATCTTGAGTGCCGCTTCACTTATTAGTTGGGTACTCGCCAGCTACATCGTTGCGCCGATTCGTAACCTTCAAGTAACGATGCAGGAAGTCGCGAAGGGAAACCTACTAGTTAAGGCCGAAGCCATCGGGAAAAACGAAGTGTCTCAGCTGGCTCGAGATGTAAACCAGACCATAGAAAAACTGCGTGAAACTGTAAGCGCATTGGTTCGCATTAGTGAAGATGTGGCATCAGCATCAACCGAGTTAGCAACTGTTATGACTCAAAGCAGCGTCAACTCGGATCAAGAAAAGCAAGAAGTTGAGCAAGTAGCCTCGGCGATCAATCAGCTAGAGTCGACCGCAGCTGAAGTATCGACCAATGCACAAGAAGCCGATAGTGCATCAAATCAAGCACGTACGTTAACCTCACAAAGTATAAGCATGTTTGGGGAAAGCACTCGCGCAAGTGAAAAGATGGCGGAACAACTTAACGAAGCCGCTGCCGTCGTAACTTCGCTAAAAGATCAATCAGAACACATTGGTCGCGTGATCGAAGTGATTGAAGGTATTTCTGAGCAAACGAATCTACTTGCACTGAATGCAGCGATTGAAGCTGCACGAGCGGGCGAAAGTGGCAGAGGCTTTGCGGTAGTGGCCGATGAAGTACGTATGCTGGCAGCGCGAACTCAGGAGTCCACCAAAGAGATCCAAACCATTATAGAAGAGCTACAGCAACAATCTGGTCACGCAAATGAAAGTATGCATTTCAGCTTAGCTGATGTTGTCAGACAACCAAGCTCTGACACAAGAAGTTAGCCAATCACTTGCTAATATCAGTAATGCTATCGCCGATCTGAACTCAATCAACACTCAAGTTGCGACCGCATCAGAAGAGCAGAAGCAGGTCACGGCTGATATCAACAACAACTTAACGAACATCTATGAACTAGTGAGCCAGAACGTCACTGGTATCACTCAATCAGCCGCGGCAGCGCAAGAGTTGTCTGGTTTAGCAGAAAACCAAAAACATCAGCTTAAGCAGTTCCAAGTTTAAATTCTCTGCTCAACACGATAAGTTCCAAAGGTTAGAAAAGAAAAAGCTCCGCACTGGCGGAGCTTATTTTAAAGGCAAAGCTATCAACCCTTATTAACGTAATAATTATTATTCATCTGTCACTAACAAGAGAGAACTTTTGAAACTTGAGTTTAACGGATCTCTATTGAAAACCTCACCATTAGTCGTATCAAAAGTTGCAACATGCTTACCGTCGCCATTAGGTGTGTTGCTCCAGACATAACGCCCTAGAACATCATCTCCATCTGTCAGACTATAGCCGCTAGCAAACCCTGTACTATTTATGGCTGGGCTGTGGCAAGCTCGCTCAGTTAGAGATACTAGCTCTTTGATATTTGCTAGTCGCCAATTTTTTTTGTCAGCAAAATTGTGAAGAGGATGGTTGCCGTCCTTATTACGAATTTGTTTGGCTGTGGAGAGAGCGAGTTGCCATGACATTGTAGATCGCGTCCCCTGGCATTCTTGGTTTCCTACATTCCATGTCATACCAACTGGACAGCGCATCCATGTTAGACCTGTTTTCAGGTCAGTTACGGTACCGCTCTCAGAATATGTATAACGCGTGTTAGGTGCCGTTTTAGCAAAGTCAGTAGAACACTCTTGTGCAGCTATTGCAGTTTGAGAAGCCAAAGTAAGAGATAGTACAGTTATTAATTTCTTCATCTTATTGCCCCTTAACTGCGACTAGACGGATTGGGAATTGGTAAGAATCATCGGCACCCGCACTTGTGTTGCTTGATCGAATCTCGACGTATGAAATAGTGCCTCTATCTTTGCCCCGGGAGACAATCGCAGGGAAATAAATCTCGCCATCAATAAGTTGTGATGATGCATTCGTAAACTTAAAGTCGCTATGCCAAAACGCACCATATCCTAAATAAGGGCTACCTATGGTTTGCTGTGGAAAGTATTTAACATTAAAACCATAGACGTTGTATTTTGCATATTCATCGTTCGGAGCAAACAGTGTTTGTTCACCAAAGTCTAGTAAGTCATAAGTCTCACGGTAAGTAGGCAAGCGCCAACCAGTGATTCCACATAACGATTGTTTGTTTATGTACTCAACATATTGGCTAGTGGTACAAACTTCATCACCAGCGTCTTTACAACCTGCAAGCTCTACATCTTTGCTAAATGGCTTAAATGCTTCAGACTCAAACGCAAACAGGCGATCTTTAAATTGAACCGAGCTCGCATCCGCACTCTTATTTTCCCAAACAAGACCAGTACGTTCGTCCATAGTACAAGCCCACTCAGTCGCATCTGCAGCTAAAGCTGCACCTTGTGAATCTAGCTTAACGAACTTAAAGCCAGCGCCTGTCGACGTTTGCTTGTCCTCTTTGTCGAAGCCGTATTCCGCATCTTGACCAGGGTAAGACGCTTGAACCTCTGCTACGTCTGCTGCTCCTTCAGCAAAATAAAGAACGGCGCCCGTATCGTTACTACCAACCGTTTGTTCAGCAACCGCTACAATTTCTTCAGCAAATGCACTTACTTCCGCTTCAGACAGAAGATCAGAGGCCAATGATTTACCCTGGAAGCTAAGGCTTTGAGCAAGCAGCGCTACGCCTTGGGTCATTTGTTGTGGCTGCATCGCAGCTAATAGCACAACCGTGTTTTGCTCTAGCTTGTCTAGCTCGCTAGCTTCTGCGTTAGACATCACCGTACCAGAAAGAGAAACGCCGGCATCGGCGAGTTGCGCTTTCACAATCTCTTCAGCTTGAGCAACGGTTTTACCGTCAATTACAAGACCCGCGAGCAACGTTGTTACACCATTGACCGTGTTACCCGTTGCTAAATTTTGACCCGGAGCCGCAAGACGCAACGTTTGGTTTGAACCTTGATCAACTTGAGCAAGAATGGTGCTGGTTAGTACGTTTTTGTCGCTTGAAGTCAGGCTAAATTTACCGGCATTATCCGTTTTAGCACTCGGTTCAGTGGAATCACAAACGTAGTTTTGGTTTAAATCGATACATACTGGCGTATCAAGAAGTGTACCTGCAGAAACGATGGTGCCAGCTACATCATAGGTCGGTGCCGACGTGTCACCACCAGAACCTCCGCCACAGCCAGCAAGGGCTAGTGACATAGCAACGAAAGAATATTGAAACTTCATAGATTTTATCTTCTTTTGATTTTAATTAACGAGAGCGAATCACTCTCACCATTGAAAGCAGGAAAAGTCCTAACAAGGTCCAAGGCGAACCACTGCCACCTGAACCACCGCCACTGCTTTCTTTAGTGGTATCAGCACTACACTGATACTGAGCAAAGTGACTCACACCCCACTCTTTCAACACCCCAGAGTTCCCTGACACGCGGTCAGACACTTCGAGACGCCAAGTACCCCAACTCGGTTGACCGACAAGTGCTTGTAACTCCTCGTCATACTGAGCGGTGAAGTAACCTTTAAATCCTTTGGTATTGCTTGATTGATGGCTAAGTAGCACGACCGATTTGCCTTGTGGAGACACTAGCGTCACTTGCAGATCTTGCAGTGAGTCATGTTCGATGTTCAGGTAAACCGCAAACGAATCATCAATCGTGCGTGACTTGTCCGATAGCGTCTGAGAGAACAGTCTGTCGCCCTGTTCCGGCAAAGCGGAGTTCACTGGTTGAGGCTGGATATCGAGCTCTGGCGTACCATTAACCAGCACCACCTTTTCACTCCACTGGTGAGTCTTTAGGCCTTCAGAAAATTGATAATCCAATGAAATAGAGGAATCGAATTGCGTGCCACATGTTAGACCGCTTGGTAACGCCACCTTCATTGAGGTCGAGTCAGAAAGCGTTTCATCAAAATCGAAAACAGATGCGTTGTTTAGCTGCCATTGCCCTTTGATGCTCGCTTCACGGCCAGTTTGGCTCAGGCTCAAACCAACGTCTTGACCTTGTGCGATGTATCGAGCGTCATAGCGAACACGAAGAGGCGCTTTAAGTAAGTTGTGTCTGTTGAAGCTGTCCGTCAGGAATTGGGCGTAGTCTTTATTTGGGAACAAGATGTTTGCGGCAAACACGGTCGACTCCGCCAGATCATGCATTTTCACGCCACGACCAATGCCGTACATGCCTTCAAGAACAATGGCGTCAAACTCGCGGAACACCCTATCGGTATCATCACCGTATCGTTCAACCGATGCTTTAAGCGCTTGAAACAGCGGCGTTGACCATAGCTCGTCACCTAGTTCACCGCCCACACTGACGTGCGCTGGATACTCTGAGCTTTCGAAGTAACGTGCTCTTTGGTTCCATAAGCTACGAGTTGTTTTGCGTGTTCCGAACACACCGTCCCAGTTGAACACCGTATCTAGCTCGAACTCTTGACCACGACGCGAAGCATCCAAATATTGAATGCGGTAGCTCGCGCTGCCCGCCCAGTAATCAGCAAAACCCTCTGCGATAGCACCAGTGTGACCGTACGCCCAATCCGGTACGATTTGGTAATGAATGCCATGCCCAAGCTCGTGTATCACCACATCAGCATCAACTGCATCCGGAGAAACACCACCGACACCTAGCATGAGTGCTTTCGGACCGTAATAGTAAGTAGAGTTATCTTTTGATAAACCGCGAGCGTCAAAACGAAGCGGTTCGTCAAACAAGTCGTAAGTCAGGCTTGTCAGATATTGGATCGAGCTATCAAGATGATAAAAAGCCATCAACTGTGGGAACGCATTGTCACCAAACTCGGTGCTTTGCATCTCATCAACACTGTCAAACGCTTGAACTCCTTCTGCGCTGAGAAAGTCCAACGTATCAAGCACAGGTGCTTCACCAGGTGCTGGGGCTGCAAATAAACCCGTCGCATCCACTTGCTTTAATCTTGGGTTAGAGAGATAGAACTTACCTCCCGACTTTAAAACCTCAATCGACTTGGTGACGTACTCGATCGGCTGAGGGTAATCGGACAGTGCTGACCACGTCGATTCTGGTGCCGCTTGCTGTTGCATGGTGCGAAGATCTGGGTTGAATAAAGAAACCTCAACATCAACCAGACTTCCAGAGCTCAGAGCAGGTGGCTCTTGTGCTTGCAGTTGGCGAGGCGATTCCAATTCCATTGCAACCGTTGGTTTACCGTTGCGAATGATCGTATCTTCAAGGCTCTTAAACACTCGCACAACGTGATGATTTTTATCGGTTGTTACTACTAGGGCACGCTGTGCTTGATATTCACCGTTTACCCAAACATCAAAATTGTAATGCTCACCAAGCTGAGACTGGGTTTTGTAACGGAACTTAAACTCGCCCGTTTCTGAGTAGTGGCTGTCTAGATAAGTTTTCGCTTGCGCTTCATTCGTTACCACAGAGTCCGTTGCGGGATAATCCCACTCTGCAGCCTGCGCCGCAGGGGTACAAGCAATAAGTAGTGAAAACGCCAATGGTTTTAGCTTCATGATTTCGTCCTAGAATTCGTATTTTGCATTTAGCGTGAAGTAGCGCCCAGGCTCAGTTGAGTAACGCTTACTTTCCTCAGCGATACCCGCTACGTCCTGGTATCGGATGTACTCTTTGTCGAACAAGTTGACGATGTTTGCGCTAACACGAAGGTCTTTGGAAACGTAGTAAGTTGCGCCAAGATCAAACGTATTCCACGCGCTTGTCTGCGCACACTCTGTCGCTAGACCAAGTGTGGTCTGGCATTTAGGAACGCGATCCATTGCCGCGGCCCAGTTCCAAGCCACGTAAGCATTGAAGTCTTGGTTGGCGTATTTCAGTTGAGCGTTACCTTCGAATGGCGTAATGCTTCGAACGTATTCACCTTCCGCGTCTTTGCCATCTACGTAACCAAACTTGGTGCTGATGTTCCATCGCTTAGTGATCGCGTAACCCGCAGAAAGCTCTGCACCATACGTCTCGACACCATCGAGGTTTTGGTATTGTTTAATGTAATTACCATTGCTTGAGTCAAAGCCCGTGGTCACAACGTCGATGAAGTTTTCAAACTTGTTGTAGAACAAAGACGCATAGACATACGCACGACCGTTATCGAACTTGTTACCGATTTCAAATGAGTCCGAAGTTTCAGCTTCTAGATCCATGTTTGGTGCAATGACAAACGGCGTGAGCGGCACAAAGTCGTGGCTTACAAAGCCATACGCTTTATCGTATTCCGGAGCACGGTAACCATGGTTATAAGATACATAAGCAATGTTGTTGGCAAATACTTCACGAGAAACCGAAAGACTTGGAGATACCTCTGAGCTATCCATGTCTTTTAATGGGAAGCCGCCCACTTCACCCGCACCGTCTGGCGTGAGACGGTGCGCATCAAAGCGTAGGCCACCTGTGATGGTCCATTTATCCAGTTCCACCATGTCTCGAACGTACAAACCAATGTTATAAGCACGAGCAGGAGCGAAAGGTTGTTTGGTCGAAGGTGTTACTCCGTTCCAATCAATCTTGGAGTCGCTATCTGTGCGTTCGTAATAGTCAGTAGAAAGCTCGACACCGTAAGCCAATTGGTGCTCAGCATTTGCTGCATAAATCGTATTAGTGAAATCGCCACGGAAGCCAATTGTTTCGTCAATGAAGGTTTTGTGTTCCAGCTCGCGACGCTTGGTGATCAAACCATTGTGATCCACTTGGCGCATTAAACGGTTGGTGTCTTCCACCACTTCGGTGTGACGCCAGTAAACTTTGGTATCCAACTCTTCGAACCAAGTTGGATTAATCGGAGTCACCTCTGCACCAATATAAGCGCTGTACTCTTCTGTGGTTTCATCCTCAGCAAAGTCTTCAATATGCCAAATTCCATCAGGTTGAATGGACGGTGAACCCTCCAAACGCTCTTGGTTCTGGGTGTAGAGTTCCGCTTTGGCTTTCAACATCACCTCTTCATTGAAAAAGTGGTTGATCGTATAAGCACCGCTGTAACCATCGAGGTCGCGGTTATACAAATCTTCATCAAAGTTACGTGTCTCTTGTCCTTGCCAGTATGAAACGTTAAACAAACTCTCTGTATCACCGGAACGGAAAGCTAGATTACTCGTGCCTTTGTACTTGTTGCTGATATCGGTGTAAGTACCGGAAACATCGGTGTAGAAGTCTTTGTCTTTTAAGAAATCACCCGGCTGGCTGGATTCTAAAATCACCACACCGCCGATCGCGCCAGAGCCATGCACCGAAGAACTTGCCCCTTTAATGATTTGCAGCGATTCAAAATTGGATAAATCAAAAGTATCTCGCCCAACGGTATCATTAATGTCATTCGCACCGAAGCCATCCGCAGAACGAATGCCATCACGAACGATCATAATGCGGTTACCCGTCATACCACGGATGGTAATGTTTTGCGGACGTCCTGCACCGCCCGTCACGCTTACACCAGGTTCGTTACGCAGCACGTCATATAGCTCGGTCTCGCCTCTTTCTTCGATTTGCTCGTTTGTGATAACCGCGACACTACCTGCCACTTTTGACAATGGCTGATCGATTTTATTGGCGGTTACCACCACCTCTTCCATTGAGAAAACCTTAGATTCGGCGTGCACTTGACTGGCAGCAAGTACCGAAAGTACTGCCGCTGACACTGGGGTAAGCTTCATTTACTGCTCCGCTTTAGATGTTTTAATGAGTGATAGTAGAAATGCGTATTCTTTTGCTTGTTGTTCTTGCGCTTGTCGTGGGTCCATTTGGTGGCCCGAATTAAAATCAGTTTGCAACAAGTACGGCCCGTTGCGCTCACTTAACGCTGAAACTTTAGCCAGATACTTTGCGCCTTCCCAATATGGCACGCGCTGATCAATTAAACCGACTTGAACAAACATGGGTGGGTAAGCGTCTTTATGGATATTGAGAATCGGATCGTACGCCTTCATTAACGCCAATTGTTCAGGTTTGGTTGGGTTACCCCATTCGCCATACTGCTGTGTGGTAAGCGGAAGTGAGGTATCCGACATACTTGCAACCACATCAACAAAAGGCACTTTAAGTACGGCACCTGAAAACAATTTAGGATCTTGATTAACCGCTCCGGCCACCAACGTGCCACCAGCACTAGAACCGATGGCGAAAACCTCTCTATTGCCACGTTCGAATGTTTGCAGCGCCTTCGCGGCCGCGACAAAATCACCAATAGAATTGGCTTTTCGCACACCACGGCCTTGCTCGTGCCATTCATCGCCAAAGTACCCACCGCCACGGACATGGGCGATAGCGTAAATCACACCTTGGTCGAGTAAACTGATAACCTGAGGCATAAAGTACGGTTTCATCGTAAAACCATACGCGCCGTAACCGTAAATCATCACAGGAGATTGTGGGTGCAATTTGTCTTTGCGATACGCCAAAGAGACCGGGACAGAAACGCCGTCGTGCTTAATAAAAATACGTTGGGATACATAACGCTGACTATCAAAGTCTTGGTAAGCATCTTGAGAGTACAAGGATTTATTCAGCGTTTTTACATCGAACTCTTCCCACTGAGGAGGCGTAGTCATCGACATGCTTCGGATACGAATCTTGTTTGATTCAAAATCGCCCAACGTGCTTAGCCAAGCGACATTACCATCGTGTTCCAATGGCAGTATCACTTTTTCCTGACCTTGGTAAGAATACACCGTCAAAGTCGACACATTGTTTGGCTTGCTAAGTGCCACAACTCCTGCATCATAAAGGTAGAACTGTTCAAGCGGCTCACGAGGATTGGTGAAGCGTTGCCATGTTGCGCCAAGCGGTGCGAGTTCGACTTGGTAAAGGGCGAACTTTCCTTCAAGGTTGCTTTTCAGATAAATGTAACCTTTCGCCACATCCGCGTAATATTCCACACCCACTTCAGGCTTTCGCAATGAATCTGAGACAGTGCCCGTTTCTAGGTCGACAAGCTTCTGCTCTGTTGTTGACTCGTTGTTGCTTTGCAGCACAGCATAACGGCTATCTGCCGCACGATAGAAAGAAAGTAACCAATCTGACTTGGGTTCATTCCATAGGACTGTTTTTGCCAAAGATTCAGTGGAGATACGTAAGATCTGATGAGGTCGCTGAGTGCGCTTTTCCTTTGCAACGAGGAATGCCACTTTCCCGTTAGGTGACAACAATACGCCACTATCGACGTGCGTCACCAGTTCCGTAGATTGACCGGAGAGTAAATCAACAACCACGGCGCGATATTGTTCGCTGCCGTCGATATCTTCCGTGAAAAGTAATGTGTCACCATTCACTTGCCATTGACCAAGTTGGTAGTACTGATGCGCAGATTGTCGTTTATCGAAATCGAACACCACGTTTTCTGGCGCATGTTGACTCGCACGGGACAACAGTAAGTAACGACCATCACGACGCGTTAGCGTCCACTCTCTTCCACTCATGATCGACCATGGCTTATCACCTTTGTCTGCCACCATGGTACCCCACTGCGTGAGTAGGTTTTTTGTCAACGTCTGATAACTTTTTTGGTGCTGTTCAGTTTTGTGGTTTTGTTCTGTTAGGTAGGTAAGAACTCGCTCATCTTTACGAGCATCATCTCGAAGCCAGTTGAAATCATCAGCAGCAAAGCCAGAACTAGAGGTAATTATGAGCCCTAAAAAAACATGAGTAAATTTCATATAGAGAGCGAATTCATTTATAGGATTAATACAATGGCGCGTATTCTGCCCTTAAATAAAAATGAGATCAATTATCATTTTCATAATCATGTGAGATTTTTATCTAGTGTGTGAGGAAAAACGTTTGCTTTGACCGAGGTAATAAAACTTAATAACTTCCTAAATTAGCGTTCTATGCTGCTTATATACAACCAGACAAATATAAAAGCTGACAAACGAGTGAGTATGGAAAGACGCTATTTCACCTAGCGACAGACATAAAAAATCCGAGTGCGAACACTCGGATTTTTAAGAACTAAAATCAATGGGAAACTACAGCAGCTTTTACTCTTCAGAGCTCGGTGCCGCTGGTTTTTTCTTAGGGATGAAGACATCATCACCCACAGATACGTTTTTGTAGAAGCTCTTGTCACGCTTAGCTGGTTTTTTCGCCGATTTTTTCGCTTGAGGGCGAGCTTTCTTTGCTGTCGCTTTCTTATTGCGGAAATCTGGTTTAGGTGGCTTAAGGCCTTTAAACTTACCTTTCAAATCTTCGAACACTGAAAACTCAAGATCTTGTTGTAGGTATGATTCTACACGTTTAAAGCTATCCCAGTCTTTTGGACCAACAAGAGATATTGCATCCCCTTTATTTCCAGCACGACCAGTACGACCAACTCGGTGTACGTATTCTTCGGTATGCTTTGGCATATCGAAGTTGATGACGTGTGTCACAGTTGCAATATCCAAGCCGCGGGAAGCAACATCAGTCGTTACAAGGATCTTAAATACTGCGCGCTCAAACTGACTCATAATGGTGTTACGTTGAGTCTGGTTCAAGTTACCACTCAGTGCTACAGCCTTCAGTTTCTTTTCGTTCAGCTTTTCTGTTAGTCGCTCAGTATCATCACGCGTTGCCGTAAAGATAATAACTTGACGGTATTCAGCCTCAGAAAGAACACGATCTAAAATTGCCTCTTTATGATCTAGGTGATCACACAAGTAAAATTTTTGCGTGATATCTTTATGTTCTTCGTTAGAAACGCCGATAGCAATTCGCTTTGGCGCATTGAGCATTTCAGCCGCGATTTCATTGACGTCTGCATGATCTAATGTCGCAGAGAACATCAACGTTTGACGACGACGATGCTTGGCTGCTTTATGAATGCGACGAAGCTCTGGTGCAAAGCCCAAATCCAACATACGGTCTGCTTCGTCAAGAATCAGCGTTTCCAAACCATCCAGATAAAGCGAACGATGATCTAAGTGATCAGCCAAACGTCCTGGTGTCGCCACGATAAATTTCGGGTAACGACGCAGAGCTTTTACCTGATCGTTAAAGTTCTCACCACCCAAAATCAGTGCTGCTTCATAAGATAGGCTAGCTAGCATAGAACGAAGCTCACCATATACTTGTTTCGCTAGCTCACGAGTAGGAGCAAGGATTACCGCGCGAGGGTCTTTCGCAGAAAACGATTTTGTCTTTAAAGACTTATGAAGCATTGGCAATACAAACGCCAAAGTCTTGCCCGAACCTGTTTTCGAAGATGCCAATAGATCCTTGCCTGCAATCGCAACAGGAATCGCCTGTTGCTGAATGTCAGTCGCTTTTTTAAAATCGTAGTGTTTTAGGTTCTTCAACAATCGGTTGTCTAGGCCTAGATCTTTAAATTGCAAAGTATTCTCCAATAAATCAGTCAGCGTCTGAGCGCTCTGTAGTGTCGTTTCCGCTCTAACGCAGCAAAAAAATAAAGCTCGGTATAATACCGCAAATCATAGGAGTATAGATAGAGATCACACAAACTAATTCCCTGTGGTAACAGTAAAACATCATTTGTGGCTCAGTTCAGAGTAAAGACTAGCCTTTTTGATGAGCAGCTAGACAGGAAGTTTAGAGAAAAGCCGTTCAAATATGCCTTCTATCCATCAACAAAACGACGTAAATAGCAGTTATTTGGGCCAATAAACTTTCATTTGTGTCAATATCGTCTAAATTATTGATATCAGGAACGTGGCAAATACACCTGCTATGAAAACTGTTGTGAGAACGAAATAAAGGATAGGTAGTTAAACTTTGTTAAGTTCAGGTAAAAGTTGACGTCAGGTACTCCATGAAATTCTTGGGTTTTTTTGACTTTTGCTACATCATGTACTGATAAAATGTAACCACATTTAACCTCGCTACTGTATAAAATAATAGTTAGTGGCGAGACTTTCACTATAAGCAAGGAGTTCTTATATGAACAAAACGTTGATCGCAGCTGCAGCAACTTCAGTACTTCTACTAGCTGGTTGTGCTTCTTCTGATGACGCAGCTACAGCAAATGCAGCAAAATTAGACGAACTAAGCAACCAAGTTAGCCAACTAAGCCAAGACGTACAAGCTCTTCAATCTGACGTTCAAAAATCAGGCGCAGCAGCAATGGCTGCTCAAGAAGAAGCTGAGCGTGCTAACGAGCGTATCGATAACATCGCTCAGTCTTACACTAAGTAAGATTTAATACCGCGTCTTAACGCCCGTTAAGGCGCGGTTATTTCGATAGGAACCCCATTCTGTGCAGCGATTGCTGCTTTAGCCTTCACGTTTTTCATACCGAATTCATCCAGCCACCACTTTAACTCTTTCGGCACTTTCAGTTCATCTTTCTCGCCATTACTACGAGTCAAAGGCTCATGTGCTTCTAAGAACACACTTCTGTCAGGCTCAAGTGTCATTTTGATAGGCTGGTTAATGATGTTAACGTCTTCACCGTTACGAACCTTGTCAAATAACCACTCAATGTCACTTGGGTCCATACGAATACAACCCGCGCTGACTCGCATACCAATCCCAAAGTCCTTGTTGGTACCATGAATTAGGTATTCGCCATTCCCGTAAGCTAAACGCAATGCAAACATACCAAGTGGATTATCAGGCCCCGCAGGAACAACGGCTGGTAGGTCAATGCCCTTTGCTTTGTACTCGGCACGAATAGAGGCTGGAGGAGTCCATGTAGGGTTCGGTCGTTTTTGGCTGATACGCGTTGTCATTACTGGGGTATCGCGCCCTACTCGGCCAATTCCGACAGGAAATACATGGACAATATTCTCTCCTTTCGGAAAGTAATATAAGCGCAGCTCGGCTAGATTAATAACGATACCTTTATAAGGTACGTCTGGGAGGATTAGCTGTGTCGGAATAGTAAGAACATGCCCCTCTTCTGGTAAGAAGGGATCCACGCCTTTGTTTGCGGCCATTAAACCTAGCATACCCACATCGTAGAGCTTAGCGATATTTGCCATGGTTTCGCCTTCTTGCACGACGTGGTTTTCAAGGCGACCAATTAAACGGCTTCCATCCTCTGGTAATTCGTACATCTTAGCGAATGATAGACCACTCACTAAAGATAACGACACAGATAGCAGGGTACGTTTTGCGAAACTCATTGATCGCTTTTTGCTAAGCATTTCACTCTATTCCTTGGCACTTTTAAAGAGCTGTAAGGTTATCTCTCTTTCTGTCTTGTGATCAACCATCGGCTTGTGATATTCCAGTAAAGAAAAGCCCTCCCAAGTCCAAGGTTTATGGATGTATTTGTTCGGTACACTTTTGATTTCTGGTACCCAGTGGCGCACAAATTCACCATTAGCATCGAACTTTTCGCCTTGGCTTATCGGGTTGAAAATACGAAAGTATGGCTGCCCGTCACAGCCCGTAGAAGCAGACCATTGCCAGCCACCATTGTTCGCTGCAAAATCGCCGTCCACCAGCTTACTCATGAAGTACGCTTCTCCCCATCGCCAATCAATATGTAAGTCCTTGGTAAGAAAGCTCGCGACAATCATACGTAATCGATTGTGCATCCAACCTGTTTGATTGAGCTGACGCATTGCTGCATCAACGACTGGGTATCCCGTTGTTCCTGTCTTCCATCGCTCAAAGGCTTTCTCATCATAGGACCACTGGATTTTATCCTCCCAATCGATAAATCCTTTGCCTTTGACGAGTTTTGGTTCGAAAACCAATAGGTGCTGATAAAACTCACGCCAAATGATCTCACTTAACCAAGTTGCTTTCCCTTCTGTAAGGTCATTTTGTTGATTTTCAGCATACAAACGAGCAATACACTGCCTTGGTGATAGCGCGCCAATCGCAAGGTATGGAGACAGTTGGCTAGTGCCATCAATAGCTGGAAAGTCTCGCTCGCTTTGATACGCGTCACTGCGCTCCCGTGCAAATTCCCTAAGCTGCTTCAAAATATCATTAGTCGAAGCCAGCCAGTCTTCACTGGATTCTCGAGGATAGCTAAATGTGAAGCTTGAATTAAATCGAGCCGACTCTAATTGTTCGAGTACCTTTTTATTGAGTGGCGCTTGCTCGTGAGGTTTTACTACCGTCGGCATATGGAACTGCGTTAACCAAGCACGCTTGAATGGCGTAAATACCTTAAAATATTCGCCTTGCTTATTAAGAACCGTCGTTGGCGCGTGCACACATTTGTCATGAAACAGTTCAAATTCGATATCGTGAGAAGCTAACGCTTCACTTACTTGTGTATCGAGCTCTCGTTCGTTCACCTCATAGTGAATGTTTGCCATGACAGACGTGGCTTCAAGTGTTTCCGCCCACCCACTAATCACATCTGTACAATCGGAAAACGACGGCACCTCTTTGTACAAAAAAGGAATATTAAGGCTTTCAAGCTCCTCGTTAAGACAAGCTAAGCGACGAGCAATGAGGTCTGCCTGCATCGGCGCCATGTGATGCTCCCGCCACTGCTCTGGCGTCGCGATAAAGCAAGCGACGACAGGCTGACCTGAATCCAACGCCGCTTTGAGTGCCGTGTGGTCTAACGTACGTAAGTCACGTCGAAACCATACTAAAACCATGGTAGCTCCTATCTTTTGTCTACTAAGTTAGGTGTAATTTCTCTATCACTTCAGAGCACCCCATCCGATCACCTAACTGTGCGTGAAGCATTTTGATGGACGCTACTTGTTTAGCAGCTAGCGCTTTGTTGGAGAAAAGGTAGATAAACGAACCATTTTCAACGACCTCGTGATCTAGTAGACCAGAAACATCATCAACCTTATCGATCAAAGTCGTGTGATACCCTTGTTCGCAAAGCTTCGCTGCTTGAATCCAACTCTCAGACTCTCTGTTTTGTTCAAAGCTAATGAGCAGACACTTTCCTTTGGAAGCGGCTTTGTTTTCAGAATCGATAACAAGGGCAAGTCGAGTGATCAAACAAGTCTGAAATAACCCTACCTGTAAAGATCGCAGCGATCCTTTCACCATGTCTAGCGCATCAAATACTGGGTTAATAAACTGATCAATAACGAGTTTTAGTGGATACTCTTTAAGAACAGAGGCAAGTAAACTCTCTGCTTTTCCTCGATTCAGGGTAGACAGCGCAAGCAGCATGTTTTCAACTTCTTCGAGTGTGCGAACCTCGTTTTTGACTTCGACATCGGCGCTTTTTCCTAGCAGCCCCTTCACTTTACCAATCGAAATCCCCTTCGCGAGCCAGCTCTGGACTTCGCGAATCGTATCGAGATCTTGCTGGCGATAAAGTCTGTGTCCTTTTTCAGTTCGCTGAGGCTGGATCAAGTTGTATCTTCGTTGCCAAGCTCTCAGCGTAACTGGTTTTACACCCGTGATTTCTGCGACATCTCGGATCGCGTATAGTTTTTCTTCTGAACTACAAACCATAGCGTAATCTCATCTCCTGCGGATACGGTTCTAAAAACTTCTGTTTTGCTAAATATTCGTCTGGGTAAGTATTTAAGTAATGCTTAATCAATGTAAGTGGTGCTAGCAGAGGCAGCATTCCGATACGGTAGTCGTGAATCACTGTCGCTAACTCTTCTTTTTCTTCTTTAGTTAGTGAGCGTTTGAAGTACCCTTGTAAATGCATCAACACATTTGTGTTATTTTTGCGGCTAGCCCGATTCGTTAACGCCTTCATCAGTCCTAAACGATACTCTTGGTAAAAGTCTTCAATTTCATAATTAGCGACATCGGCAACTAAGCGGCCAAGGGATCGGTATGACTCTGGGTGGTGTGCCATTAACGTCAGTTTGTAGCGCGAATGAAAGTCTATGATTTTGCCACGAGTAGGCTCACCATCCATCGAGTCATAAAAGTCATTTAGACAAAATACTCGAGTAATAAAGTTTTCTTTCAATACAGGGTCGTTAAGTCTGCCATCCTCTTCAACAGGCAACCAAGGCATTTTTTGCATCAATGTTTGTGTATACAAGCCAACACCTTCTTTCGCAGCACTGTTCTTGCTGTAAACCTTGACTCGCTCCATGCCACAAGTTGGTGACTTGGCACAAACGATGTAACCACAAAGCTGCTCGCTTTGAAGTTCATCTACTTTATTGGCCGAGTAAGTGAGCATATTGTCGGTATGATCATTTTCTGGATTTTTGGTTTCAACCAATGCAACACGCTCTTCATTAGAAACAAGACGAATGGTTGGACGGGGTACTGGCATACCTACGCCGACTTCAGGGCATACCGAAATAAAGTCAAAATACGGGCTAAGCTCTTTAGTCACAAAGTTGCTCACCTTATGACCAGAGTCAAAACGCACTCGTTCACCCAAAACACACGAACTGATACCTACTTTGATCGAAGATTCCATGATGATGCATCCCTATACAAAAAGTTTTGTTGTATAACTTATAGCAAGCCTTTCCAGATTGTACAAGAAAATAAGTTGTACAATTTAATCGTTTTACTTCACTCGAAAGTATTTCGATCAACCAGCTGTCAGAAAAAAGTTTGGCCCAAAAACAAAGAATTTGTGCGCGCAATCGACAAACTGCTCAAAAGCAAATCGATTGCTCTTTTGATTTCAACAGATTTGGTTATCAATAGTAGTTGCAGTTTCTAAATGCGTGGTTTTTGTGACTAAGCTCTCAAGGGGCCACTGTACGTCCCGATATTATTGCCTCAACGAAAACGAACAAGTTCAACAGAATTGGTAATAGCGTTCTATAATAGAGGCGTTTTATCAAAACAAAACTTTGGAGAGCACTTATGGCAACCCCACACATTAACGCACAACCAGGTGATTTCGCTGAAACAGTTCTAATGCCAGGCGACCCGTTGCGCGCTAAATACATCGCTGAAACGTTCCTAGAAGATGTGAAACAAGTTTGTGACGTTCGCAACATGTTCGGCTTTACTGGCACTTACAAAGGCAAAAAAGTTTCTGTAATGGGCCACGGCATGGGTATCCCGTCTTGCTGTATCTACGTACACGAGCTAATCGCTGAATACGGCGTGAAAAACGTTATCCGTGTGGGTAGCTGTGGTGCAGTACGTGACGACGTGAAACTAATGGACGTTGTTATCGGTATGGGTGCTTCTACAGACTCTAAAGTTAACCGTATCCGTTTCAACAACCACGATTTCGCAGCAATCGCTGATTACGGTCTTCTAGAAGAAGCAGTTAACCAAGCGCGCGCTCAGGAAGTGCCTGTAAAAGTAGGTAACGTATTCTCTGCTGACCTGTTCTACACACCAGAAGCAGACATCTTCGAGAAGATGGAAAAACTAGGCATCCTAGGTGTAGACATGGAAGCGGCTGGTATCTACGGCGTAGCAGCTGACCTAGGCGCGAAAGCACTGACTATCCTGACAGTTTCTGACCACATCATCCGTGGTGAAAAACTAAGCTCAGAAGAGCGTCAGAAGTCGTTCAACGACATGATGAAAGTTGCACTAGAAACTGCAATCAACATCTAAGAACAAATAGTAAGTAATAATTTGCAGCCAGAGTTATGCTGGCTGCCCGAATTATCCCGAGGGGGCGATTGTGTCTAACGGCGAACTGCCAAAAGACGCAGATGGGTTACAACTCAACTTTTGTAAAACATTGGCGTGTGACAACTTTGGATTGAGTGATGCAAAGCGTTACGTTCTGCAACATGCGAACCCTAAGCGTCCGGCGATGGTATGCCGTGAATGTGGAGCTTTCCCCCCCTTACTTAATAATCGCGATGTCGTGAACGAACTTCATCGCCTGCGGCACGTCCACAGTGACGGGTTGCCTGCTTGCCGTAATGATGATTGCGACAACTTTGGACTTTCTGTCCACACTCACAAACACCTCTATCACGCTTTCGGTTACAGTGGCGATCGCCAACGTTACCGCTGTAAAGTGTGTCAATGTACCTTTGTCGACAAGTGGTCTGGTGCCAACAAGAAGCTTCAATTTCAAGAGAACTTGATGGGTTTATTGTTTACGGGATATTCCGTACGAGAAATCTGCCGCAAGCTTAGTATTAACCCAAAAACCTTTTACGATCATGTTGACCATATAGCTAGCCGCTGCCGCCGCAAGCTGGCAACCATTGATGCGCGCTGGGTAAACCACGCAACGCATTATGAATTGGCCTCAAACTATATTGCATTGCAACCGAACAGCAATAATGGTGTGTATTGGATTGTTTCTGGCGAAGCGCATTCTGGCTATATTCTTTGCCAGCACGTCAATTATTCCGCTGATGAAGAGCCAATCGCAACTCTCGATCATAATCCTTACGATGAGGTGTCTCGTTTTGTTTCCCAGGAGTACGTAGCGGAAGCAAGTGAGCCGCTTGCGGAACCTTCTCATCACCTCAGAGAGCGAATTGACCAAAAATACCAAACAATTTTGGCTCGCGGTAACGTAGAAGACCCTCTTGGTAATCTATCTGTATTTCATTACCCTTCAAAAGGGGCATTAGTCCGTCCGCCATACACCTCGTATGCACACTATTTGCACGTACTTGATATGTGCTGCCCAAACAAACGTGTATCTCTATACATGCCTCAAGATCCCCTACTACGTTCAGCTGCATTGAGCGTTTGTTTACCTCGTATTAAAGAGAAAAGTGTCGACTTGATGTATGTAGAAGAGGACGCTAGTTGGGACATGAGCACTCCCTTTGGCAAAGTCGATATCGCCTATATGAGTTGGTGGCGCGATCGTTGGGCAATCTCTAGTCAAAACGAAAACCACAAAGGCATTTGCTACCTCGCTGGCGATCAAAATGAGCCTGAAAAATGGTTTAACGTTGCGACAACTCGTCATGTGAAGTTTTATCAAAACCGCTTTCAGATTCTTTTCGAAAGCTTCATTAACGAGCCACGTCGCAAATTACGACCTGCTGGTATTTTACCTCTTTTAGATATATTCAGAGCTTGGCATAATTTGTGCTATCAGGATAAACAAGGTCTTACCGCTGCACAAAGGTTGGAAGTCTCTGATGCACCTTTGACAATCAAACAGCTCCTATCGTAGCTATTCTATTGGTAATTTAGATGTAGTAATTAGGGGTTGTAACGGTATACATTACGGCCCCTGATCGTTTACCAAAACGTTATCCGCATCGCTTTGGTAAAGAAACATGCATCTAACCACTTAATATTAGGTGTGATTTCCAGTTCGATAGTCATGGATGTGAACGTTGGATAAAAACCAAATTCAGCTAGAAGATGATCTCACTAAGCTTAAAGGCCAAATAAAATCGGCCCCTAAACATACCTTTAATATTGCGCAGCAATATCGTATCCGCGCGGAACAAATTTTATTTGTGGACGGAGAGATCAAAGCCTTACTCATCATGGCGCAATGCTGTTGGTGCCTAATGGATTACCGACAAGGCTTAAAACTCGTCAAAGACGCTTACAGCAAACAAACACAGCTTGAAACCGACGATCATCTCCCGGAAATTCTCCATCTTTTTGCACTCCAATATTGGGGCCAAGCAAAGTATTATTCCGCGCAACAATATTGGATTAATGCGCTCGAACAATCTGCTCTTGTTGATGATGTTGAAATTCAAATCGAATCTCTAATTGGGCTTGGTAATGTATGGCGCATCACTAATGAACACCAACTTGCCGCTTCAACTCATGAGTTAGCCGTTAAAGTGGCAAACAATGTTCGTATTGCTTGGTTAGAAGGCAAAGCGCGCATCCTATTAGCTTGGGACTATTACTTACTAAATAAGTTTGTCGAGATGCTTACGGTACTGGATGGAGCAACCGAAGTATTAAAAGATCATGATGACAGTACGTGGCAAGCCGAGATCTGGGACTTTAAAGGGTTAGCACTGCTTGGACTAGAACGCCTTGATGCGGCCGAAGAAGCCACCCAAAAAGCCCACCAGCTCGCCATTGAGCATGACCTCGTTTGGATGAAAGCACACTCTTTTATTAGCCGAGCAAGACTTGAGCTTTTGCGCCAAAATACAGACAGCGCTGCCAAGTTGCTACTTGCAGCAGAAGAGTCTGCACTCAGTTTCGACCACGGTGAGCTACTCAGCCAAATTTGCTTCCAACAATCACGAGTCGCTGAAGAACAAGGTGACTTTGAGTCTGCGTTTAACGCGTTCAAGAAATACCGTAAGCACGCACTCAAAATGCTCAAAGAACAAACTCATCGAATCAGCATGGATAAAGCAAGAGGCTCTAAACGCCAACTAGAGCAGCGAGCACGTAAGCTGATCAATCATATTCGCTCTCAACACGAATACGACCCTGAAAAACAGTTCTCTAATGTCGTTTCTGAGACCTACTGGTGGGAACAGTTAGTTTTGTTTAAAACGGAGCTCAAACGCTCTAACCACGCCATCATTATGATTCAGCATTCAAACCCCGAAGTTCTCGATGTTTGTACCGAGCTCGTTCATGCATTGACAACCTCCAGCGACCTCATCTCGAGAATTTCCAGTAACAGGCTAGCAATGTTAATTGCAGAAAAAGGTCAAGCAGCAGAAGAGGTCTACCGCACTGTCCAAGCGATGTTAGACATCTATCCATGGAAGCGACGCGGAATCAAAGGCCCGAAACCGATACTGTATTTGCAAGATATCCTGACCTTCCCATTCACGTTAGAACAGCTCGAAGAAAGTTATATTGAGGTAATGAAGAATGGAACAACTGCTTAGCAAGGTGACTGACGCAGGTATCGATCCTTCTTCCGTTTCAGGTGAAGAAGCGATTACGCTATGGGAACACATAGGGTTACATATTGCGTCAACAAACCGAGAGAAAGCGCATTGCTATATCATTAGCGCCGAGTATCGAAGAGAGATCAAACAGCTCAACGACAGCATTAGTGAATTGAAACAAGCGCTTGAGTTGCTTGTTTTACCAGAGGATGTAGAAGATATTCTTTCTGTGAAAGCAAGCTTGAGTGAGCGTTTGGTTGAAGTAGGTGACTACAATGCGGCATTAACCGAGTATGTTGCTTCAACCAATATCGCCGTCGAGTACGGCTATATTGATGAGTACGTATTGGCCATTATTGGAATGGGTAATTTGTGCGATGCCCATGGGGATCACCAACGTGCATTACGTTATTATCAAAAAATAGATGCTATCGATCACGCTATTGGCAGTCGATCCCTACGCCTTCGTTACAAGCTGTACATGCTTGCCTGTTATATCAGCTTGAACCGTACCGCAGACGCCAAAGAACTATTGAGTGAATGTGAAGAACTGAGCATTCTCGTCAGTGATAAAAACCTCGCCGCACAAATTCACCTCTACCGAGCCAAATTACATCGTCTGCAAGAAGACTACCCCAATGCGTTGCTGGCTATTTCGAATGTTCAGTATACAACGGGTAGTGCCACGACATACTGGTTATCCACGATGGTCAAAATTGAGACTGCGTATTGTCTAAACGGTGTAGGGCACACTTCTTTAGCTAATTTAACGTTGGACTCCATCAGTAAAAGGATTCAAAAGCAACTATCTCCTATCGTTACTCAGCATTTTTATAACGCGATGAGTCAAGTTTACGCCTCTCAAGGGTTGTATCAAGAAGCATTAAATTGTGAAAAAAAAGCGCATAGAATCGAATCTGATCTTGTAAAACATATTCCGATCGGTGAGTTAGGGTCTGCTCAACTACGCCGACTTTCACGCTTTGAGTTACAACTCAAACTCATTTT
Organism: Vibrio sp. Vb1980; assembly: GCF_033338615.1. NCBI lineage: Bacteria > Pseudomonadati > Pseudomonadota > Gammaproteobacteria > Vibrionales > Vibrionaceae > Vibrio > Vibrio sp. Vb1980. The sequence continues at coordinate 410,539 of NZ_JAWOSZ010000001.1, read as the reverse complement.
GTCAGAGCTAGAAAACAAAGAACTAAAAGAAACCACCAAGCAGCATAAAAATACTGTTGCTCAGCTACAGCAGGACGTCTTTACCGATCCACTTACGTCTTTACACAACCGACGCTGGTTAGAAGTTAAACTAAAAGATCTACTTCTGCACGATACTGCATTTGCATTGATGGTCATCGATATCGATCACTTCAAATCCATCAATGACGAACTAAGCCACTTGGTTGGCGACAAAGCGATCAAAAGTGTGTCACAGGAACTGGCGTCCTACTTCAGATTTAAAGGCGCATCGTGCGTACGATTTGGTGGTGAAGAGTTCCTCGTGATCCTTGAGAATACCCAACTGGAACGCGCAGAAATGCATGCCGAGAATTATCGTGAACGGATTTATCAATATAGTTGGGACGATATTCTTGGTGAACGGGGGCTGACCGTATCCATAGGGATTACCTTGCATCGAGAAGGCGAGAATACTCAGCGAACTTTTTATCGTGCAGACAAAGCTCTTTATCGCGCCAAAGCCAATGGCAGAAACCAAGTCTGTACCGAACTTTAAACCATGCCCCGGTTGACACCTGGGGCTTTAGTATACTTTTTACTTATCCTTCCTATATCACTTCACTGCTTGTTTAAATAAGTACTCAGCAACACCTTAACTGCCAATAAACATCAGTGGATACTTACATCGCATAAACATAATTCCTACATAAAAACCGCTTGATTCATCTGTAGTTAAGACAAATACTTAAATTGTTAATTTACGTAGATTTTCCATTTCGCAATACGCACAGGTAGGTAAGATGTTTCTAGACTATTTTGCACTTGGGTTACTCATCTTCGTTGCTTTAGTGATCTTTTACGGAATCATTGTCATCCATGATATTCCATATGAAATCGCCAAAGAGAGAGCACCCGCACCAAGACGCAATTCACTACGCTGGCTGGGTCAGCCTTTTCACTTTGCATGCGCTGTGGCCATTTTTATGGATCTGGGCAACATTATGGCGCAAGGAACGCGGCTGGGGTTTTAAACAACTAGAACAAGAAACACACGACATTCATCACCGCCTTGAAGAACTCATCGATGAAGTCAACGAACTCAAAAACCAAGTATCGATGTTGAAACAACAAAAGATTCAGCAAAAGCCTTTGCCTGAACAAAGTAAAGAGGACGAATAATGGACTTATTGCTGATTCTGACTTACGCCGCTCTTTGTATTGCCATTTTTAAAATTTTCAATATTCCTCTAAACAAATGGACCGTTCCAACCGCCGTACTTGGCGGCGTAGTGTTAGTGGGCACACTCGTGCTGCTTATGAACTACAACCACCCATTTACTCAATTGGGTAACCAAGTGTTCCCGACTACGCCTATCGTCTCTGGCGTGCGTGGCCGCGTGGTGGAAGTGCCAGTCCAAGCCAACCAACCGCTCAAAACGGGCGATATTCTTTTCAAAATCGATCCTGTGCCTTTTGAAGCAGAAGTTGCTCGCCTTGAAGCGAAAGTCAAAGAAGCAAGCCAAGGTGCGTTGGGTTTAGAGTCTGATCTAAGAGAAGCAGAAGCTGCTGTATTGAAAGCGCAAGCGGACAGAGATAAAGCACAAAGGGAGTTTAGCCGATATCAAAGGGGCTTTGATCGTGGCGCGTTTACTGAACAAGATTTAGATACTCGACGCCAAGCGTATAAAGCGGCAGAAGCCATGTTAGACGTTGCGATTTTGCAACAAGAACAAGCGCAAATCGCTCTGGACTCTGAAATCGGAGGCGAAAATACCCAAGTCGCGCAACTTCTTGCCGAGCTGCGTAAAGCAGAGTTTAACCTAGAGCAAACCGTCGTTCGTGCGCCAACCGATGGTTACGTTACGCAATTGGCTTTGCGTCCTGGTGTTATGGCTGTGCCGTTGCCACTTGCCCCGGCAATGACCTTCGTACATACCGAAGACATTACGTACACCGCGGCATTCAGACAGAACTCATTACAACGCTTGAAGCCAGGCTTTGAAGCAGAATTTATGTTCCGCGCAATTCCGGGCAAAGTGTTCCGTGGCGAAGTCATTGACGTGATTCCAGCCATTGGTGAAAGCCAAATTCAAGCGCGAGGCGCTCTGCTTGGGACTGATGCCTTGCGCACGAGCGGACGTGTTTTTGCGAAGCTGAAAATTACCGACGACTTGAGTGGATACCACCTACCAATGGGTACTGCGGTTGAAGTTGCAGTTTATTCAGACAGCTTTACTCACGTATCAGTGATGCGCAAAGTGCTTATTCGTATGAAGAGCTGGCAGAACTATTTATACCTCGACCATTAATGAACATATAGCGCATTCATTTATTGGTAAAAATAACATCAAACCGTGTAATCAGGGGCTGACGATCAGCCCCTGATTCATTCTAGCCATCCAGATAGATAGCATTCCCACTTTTATTAATATTCTGTATAATGCGCGCCTTATTTTTAATGCTTGCTAAAACCAAAGCCAGTCAAAGGGATGCGTGAATCAAATCACACATTTCCTGAAGAAAAATAGAGCAAACAATAAGCAGCTTGGTTGTTTTGAATATATGTTACACAATCAAATAACTAACGCTTTCCAACAATATAAATGAACGTTCTTTAAAATCGACTATTGAACTGAGGTTATCTATGAATCTTTCCGCTAAAACTGTTGTGGTTATTGCAATCGGTGCTGCTCTTTACGGTATCGGCGGCTTACCTATGTTTGGCATCCCTGTGTTTGCAAACACAACGCTAAAACCAGCAATGGCAGTATTAGCATTGTTCTCAGTACTATTTGGACCACTTGTTGGCTTCTTGGTTGGTTTTATTGGTCACTGGGTTACTGACCTATTTGCAGGTTGGGGCGTATGGCTCACTTGGGTACTTGGTTCAGGTATTGTTGGTTTGATTATCGGTCTATTCCCTTCTCTAACGCGCTACCGTTTGGAGAAAGGTGATTTCAATATGAAAGACTTCGCGTTATTCGTAGTACTTGCGCTATTAGGCAACGTATTTGGTTACGGTTGCTCTGCATTCCTCGACACGATTTTATACGCAGAACCGTTCACTAAAGTGTTTACCCAGCTTTCTATTATCGCGATCGGTAACACCATTCTTATTGCTATTGTTGGCTTCTTCATTCTTAAGTCTGTCGCTAAACGTAACAAGCAAAGCCGTAACTTAACAGAGGCTTAATGTCGAATGACAATCGAATTTTCTAACTTCTCTTTTAGATATGAGTCGCTGGACAAACCGACGCTAAAAAATATCAATCTAAGGATAGAGAAAGGAGAGAAAATCGTCATTATCGGTCCAAGTGGTAGTGGTAAATCTACTCTTGGGCAATGTCTTAACGGACTGATCCCACACGCAATCAAAGGGGAAACCAGTGGAACATTGACCATCAATGGTCAAGACACCGCCCCTTTCGACATGCACCAATACACTGAGCAAGTTGGCACCGTACTCCAAGATACGGACAGCCAATTTGTCGGTTTGAGCATTGGCGAAGACATTGCATTTGCGCTGGAAAACCAGCTAACTTCAAATATCGACATGTACCCATTGGTCAAAGCCACGGCCAAAATGGTCGACTTGGAACAGATGTTAGATCGCTCTCCCCACGATTTATCTGGCGGGCAGAAACAGCGTGTTTCTTTGGCGGGCATTCTCGTCGATGACGTCGATATCCTTTTGTTTGATGAACCACTAGCTGCGCTTGACCCTAAAACGGGTAAAAAAACCATCGAGATCATCGATGATCTACACCGCGAAACGGACAAAACCATAGTAATCATTGAGCATCGTCTTGAAGACGTTCTGCATTGCTCAGTTGACCGTATTATCTTGATGGAAAGCGGCGAAATCATTACCGATACAACGCCAGATGAAATTTTAGCGTCGCCTCTACTAGAAGATTACGGCATCCGCGAACCGCTTTATATTTCAGCACTGAAAGAAGCAGGCTGCGCGATTGAGGGCGATGCAAAACCTTCTAGCTTAACTACCTTACCGTTGGAGCAATATAAACCAGCGGTACAAGCATGGTTTGATGGTTCAACAGCACAACCACCTAAAACGCCAGCCGAGACTTTGCTTGAAGTCCGTGGCCTCACCTATTCTTACGACGGTGAGAAAAACGCGTTAGAAGACGTGAGTTTTGACATCAAGTGTGGCGAGTTTGTCTCTGTACTTGGCAAAAATGGCTCGGGTAAATCGACCATCACCAAACTGATTATGGGCGTTATTGAAGCGGATAGCGGCTCAATGAGCATGAATGGTCAAGATCTTAACGAACTGACCATCTTCGAGCGTAGCCAGAAAGTGGGTGTGGTGATGCAAAACCCGAATCACATGATTTCCCATCACATGATTTTCGACGAAGTGGCCTTCGGCCTCCGTAATCGTGGCGTTGAAGAGAAACAAATCGACGCTAAAGTACTTGAAGTCCTAGAGCTGTGCGGTTTGAGCAAATACCGTCACTGGCCAATCGAAGCATTGAGCTACGGCCAGAAAAAGCGCGTAACCATTGCGTCAATTTTGGTCTTGGAACCAGAGCTTCTGATCCTTGATGAACCGACGGCAGGTCAGGACTATCGAAACTACACGTCTATGCTGAGTTTCATCGAAAAGCTCAATCGCGAGTTGGGCGTAACCGTAATGATCATCTCTCATGACATGCATTTAGTGTTGGAATACACCTCGCGCTCTATCGTGATTGCAGACAGTAAATTAGTCGCGGATGCACCAATGACGCAGGTATTCAGCAGTCCAGAGCTACTAGACCAAGCAAACCTCACTACCACAAGTTTGTTTGAGTTGGCTACGAAAGTTGGTATCGAGGACACCAATGGCTTTATGCAGCACTTTATCAATGTAGAAAAAGCGCACCGCCAACAAAAAAGCGACGACGTAAACCAACTAGAGAAAGCGGTGGCATGAAAGACAATAAGATGAAGTTTGGTATCAACTACATCGATACCCAATCGCCACTTCATAAGTTGAATGGCATTACTAAGTTCTTGCTTTTCATTGCTTGGGTAACGGTGGTATTGACCACATTTGACTTGCGAATCATCGCGCTGTTGATCGTGCTGGGTTTGGGCTTATTGAAAATGACCAAAGTGCCCTTTCATGTCTACAAACCGCTGTTATTCGGTACAGGTACGGTATTACTGATCAATGCCCTGTTTATGTTCGCGTTAGCACCGCAACAAGGTACTGAGTTCATGGGTTCATCAACGGTTTTACTCTCGTTACCCGGTAATTACTCGCTCACTCAAGAGACATTGTTTTACCTAGTAACAGTGACGTTGAAGTACTTCAGCATGTTCCCAATCGCATTGGTGTTTGTATTTACCACTCATCCGACAGAGTTTTCAGCCAGCTTGAACCGTTTAGGTGTGCCTTACAAAATCGCCTATGCCGTAAGCTTAACGCTGCGCTACTTGCCGGAAGTGAAAAAGGACTTTGTTAACATCATGCACGCGCAACAAGCACGCGGAGTAGAACTGAGCAAGAAGGCTCCGTTGTTCAATCGTATGAAGAACGTCGCGAAGATTCTTGGACCTCTGATTTTCTCTAGTTTAGACAGAGCCGATCAAATCTCAAACGCGATGACGCTACGTGGTTTTGGCCGCCACTCCTCTCGCACTTGGTACAGCTTAAAACCACTGACCAAAGCCGATATGAACTGCATGGCTGGGATTGCGGTGATAGTGATTGCTGCGATCAGCAAGCGTGTGATGGACACACAACTGTTCTGGTATCCGTTTTAAATTCTGAAGCTTCAAACTGAACATAACGTGGTTAGTGTTGTGACCACGTTATCTTCCGTCTTTCCCCTCGATAACTCACCTGTTGGCTTCTTGCTTGCGAGTGTTCAAAAGAAGCGGTAATTTCAGCGGCTCGCTGATGTGCCAGAAAGTTGCTTATTTAAACGACCAACATGAACTAAACTCATCAGTTTTATCAGGGGCTTAATGATCAACTGCGCACTGCCTACAATGAAAAGCCAAGTACCACTTTCAATCAACGAATCATTCAAAAAGAAAAAGCTACCAATTAAAAACCAAATAGCAATGAGTAGGTCGTTTGCAGCACCTAACGCCTCATAGCGGCGCTGAATAACGATGTGACGGCTTCCTAGATCTAAATCCAACTCTCTGCCATGTATCTGCACTGTATAGCTCCCCTCTTATTGTTTCGCGTCAGTTATGCCCAAGTTATTTCGAAATACTTAGTTCTAAACCCTAACGGACGTGGCATGCATTGACAACCATTGGAGGGATTATCTATTTGCAATAAAAAGAAAAGGGCGCATAAGCACCCTTTTTAGCGAGTCTAATTACAGGTATTCGCTTTAATGATTAGATAGTGAGTACCAACTTAACTCCACTTCAACAAGCGAGTTTCGTTGCCTTCTTCCGGCTTCGCTGGAATATTGAGTGACAACAGCAAGCTCACTGCTGCCATACCAGCGCCGATGTAAAATACGCTAGCAGGTGAAACCAGCCAAATCACACCAAACGTAACAGGTATTACAACCGCCGCAATATGGTTAATCGTAAACGCAACGCCTGCGGTCGACGCCATATCGGCAGGATCGGCAATTTTCTGGAAGTAGGTTTTAATCGCAAGCGCTAACGCGAAAAATAAATGATCGACAACATACAATGCTGCCGCCCACTCTGCCGTTTGCACCAAACCGTACCCGACGAACACGAAGATCAAACCGACGTATTCAAACATCAACGCTTTGCGCTCACCAACAACGCCGATAAAACGGCCTATTCGCTTCGCAAACAAGAAGTTAAAGACATAGTTAATCAGGAACAGCAACGTAATATCTGCGGCGGAGTAACCAAACTTTTCTACCATCAAGAAACCAGCGAACACCGTAAAAATTTGACGGCGTGCTCCACTCATAAACGTAAGCGCATAGTATAACCAGTAACGTTTACGCAGGATGAGCTTCTTGTTCTGAGGCACTTTTGTCTTAAATTGTGGGAAGGCAAATGCCATCACCAAAATGAGCACAAAACCTAAACCACCAGCCATTAAATAGACCGTTTTAAAATCAAGTTTGAGCTGTTCGAGCGAAACCCAAATGGCGCCGTAGGTAAACAGAGAAGCCAAAGATCCAACAGAAATAAACTTACCCAGCATTTCTGGCGCTTCTTCTTTAGATAGCCATTGTAAAGACAAAGACTGCTTGAGTGTTTCAAAGTAATGGAAGCCGGTGGACATTAACAAGGTTGTAAAAAGTAGACCGTACAAAGTGGGAAAATAACCTGTTAATGCCGTACCAAGCGTAAGCATCGCCAAAGATACGAGCATAAAGCGTTGCTCTCGGATAAACAGCAATACAAACACGGCGGTAAAGGCCAAAAAACCCGGAATTTCGCGCACACTTTGCAATAGGCCTATGTCGGCACCATCAAAGTTTGCTTTCTCTATAACAAAGTTGTTCAACAACGCCATCCAGGTAGAAAAAGCAATGGGCACGATAATGGAAATTAACAGGAGGAAATTTTGCGGCGTTCTCCAGCCGTGCGATGAGGTAGTCATGATGTTTCCTTTAAATATGAAGGCATCATCATAGCTTTAAATGTAACAAATTCGCAATATCATTATTATTTTCAACCCAGAGCAAGCTGATATGGCTGAGGAATATTGTTATGAAGATAAACATCGCACTCAATTCCTTGGCTAAGCGCGATGTTCAAGTATCAAGAGAACTAAAGCATGAGTAAATGTGCTCAGTGGCTTAATCAATGACTTTTACTGATAGGCGATTTTTAAATTCAAACACATGTTCTGGACACACATCCAAACAACGGCCACAGCTAATGCAGTTTTGATCCATAACTCGACGATCTCCCTCTTTCAAAGGCTGCCGAAGCACTTCTGGTTCTGGGCAAACGTAAAAGCAATCCATGCATTTGGTGCAATCTTCGCGCCGAACAGCAGTAACGCGCAACAGGCTTTTTCGGCCTATCACGCCATAGGTAGCCCCCAGTGGACATAAGTGCCCACACCACCCATGCTCAACCAAGAGTAAATCCAACACAAACACTAGGGCGATTAGCACCCAACCTGCGCCCATACCAAACACCAACCCGCGATGCAGTGCCGCAACTGGATCTAACCATGTCCAAAGAATCGCGCCAGATAGCGCACTGCCCAACATCAAAACAGGGATCAGCCAATAACGAATCACGGGAGACCAACGATAGCTCGCTTTAATGTTGAACTTTCGACGCAACCACGCCGCCAAGTCTGTCACGATGTTCAACGGGCACACCCAAGCACAAAATGCGCGCGGCGCCAAAATCGCGTAAAACACCACGACAATCACTACGCCTAACAACGCATTAAACTCCGGAACATGCCCTGTCGCCAAAGCTTGAAGCACGATTAACGGGTCACTTAACGGCACGGTATCGAGCAACATACTTGATGACAGATTACCAGTTAGAATTCCCAGCGTCGGCCCAGCCATAAATAGCGCAATGATGGTGAACTGACATAGCCGACGTAAAATCAAAAACCGATGCGCGCGCCACCAACCAAGCTTTTCAAGCGCTTCTTTGCCAGCATTTTGAGCTAAATTCTTTGCCATTACTTACCTCCTTTTAGCGATTCAAGCGCACCTTCCGGCACAGGCGTCTCACTAGGGAGGATATTTTCGAGTGGTTTGTCGAGCTCTTTCCAACCAAAATTGTAGTGGCTGCCCACTTTGCCTTTCGCCAAATCCGTCGGGACGACTTTAATAGCAGCGACATCCAACACGCACGCTTGTTCACACTTACCACATCCGGTACACACTTCGGAATTCACTGTAGGGATAAGTTTGGCGTGATAGCCAGTTCGATCGTTGTGAACCATCTCTAACGTGATGGCTTCATCAATCAGCGGACAAACGCGATAACAAACGTCGCATCGTAACCCTTGCCAGTTAAGGCAAGTTTCATGGTCAATAAGAACCGCTGTACCCATTCGAGCATCATCAATATCGGTTAGTTTCGGATCCAGCGCCCCACTCGGACAAGCGACAACACAAGGAATGTCTTCGCACATTTCGCAGGGAATATCGCGTGCAGTAAAGTAAGGTGAGCCAGTCGCGATGGGTGAAAGTAATGTCGCAAGTTTCAAGGTATCGTAAGGACATGCCTGAACACACAAGCCACATCGAATACAAGCTGATTCGAAATCGCCTTCCGGCAGTGCACCAGGCGGACGAATAGGCACACCTTTGGTTTCTCGAGCTTGGCTTTGTAGCGATTGTAAGCCCAATACACACGCAGCTGCGCCAACACCAGCCGCAGTTCGAGCTGTATCACGCAAAAATCGGCGCCGACTTTGCGATATTTTAGACTGAGAGGATTTCATGCTATTTCCTCAACAAAACTCCCTTATCAAGTTAAGCATAAATAGCCCTAAACGTGTCGTTTCCCTATACCTCATAGGAGGTAACCCCATCCTCTATTGATTCAAGTCAACTGACGCACAGTGCCGTCGTCACAGTTTGACTAAATGCGTTTATTTACTGCGACATGAAATTCACCACGATACTCTGCAGTACGCGCCATTCTCAGTACAATAATTCAACACCTTTGCAATCTACTCGCTCAATTCGATGATAAATCACTACTAAAAATTCAAAAAATGACATCATAACAAGCTAATTTAAAAGGCATTTATCCATTAAACATAAAAAAACACTATCCAAATAAGAAAACTGTGGTTAGATTAAAAATTAAAACTAAAAAGCGAAGGAGAGAGGCATGGAAATTATCGTACGTCCAACGACCGTCGAAGACGCAGCGGCACTCGTAGAAATCTATTCACAACCAAAAGCACAACGTGAAACCCTGCAACTCCCAAAGCCTTCGCTCGCGATGTGGGTGGAAAGATTGTCAAACATACCTGATGGTGTTTATAGCTATGTCGCTGAAATTGATGGTAAAGTCGTCGGAAATATTGGCTTTCACCACTCTCTACGTCCAAGAACGATGCACACGGCATCGTTTGGCATCGGAGTACATGATAGTTTCCATGGACTCGGTATTGGTAGCAAATTGATAGAAACAGTCACTGAACTAGCAGATAACTGGTTAAATGTGAGAAGAATTCAGATAGAGGTCAATGCCGATAACGACGCCGCCATTGGGCTTTATAAAAAGCATGGATTTCAAATTGAAGGTGAAGCGATTGACGGTTCCTTCCGTGATGGTGAATTCATCAATACCTATTACATGGCGCGCATCAGACCAGGCCAAAGATAAAACAAAGCCTCCTACTAATTGGAGGCTTTTCTTTTTAAACTTCGACTCACTTTCGTAAGTAAGCCAACGCTCTGCGAGTCAATGCTTCTGTGTAGGGATTGATCTTCCAGTGGTCGGGACTCCAACCTTTCACAAATCGCTGAAAGTCTGCCCAAGCCACAGCAAACAAAGGACGCCACTCACGCTCGACTTCATTAGGGTCAAGATTCGGTTGATAGACAATTAGCGCGTGTTGCAACTGAGCAAAATACGTATCCAAAACCCAAACTTCCATCTCTGCACAACGTTCTGGCTTAACGGCGCTACTCATAAACAGTGCCACATCTTTCATTGCACACCCACATCCAACGTATTGAAAGTCAACCGCAACAACGCTTGATTCTTCTTCATCAAAACAGAAGTTCGCCAATTTGGCATCACCGTGTACTAGTGTTTTAAACTTAGCTTGCGAAAGCGTTTGATCAATCAATTGAGCCGCATTTTGTAGCTCAGTGTCTTGCAATGCTTCAAGCTCGTCGGGTCTGGTTGCTAAGTGCCAGTATGTTCCGGTATGCCACAACTTATCCGAACGAACATCGATGTATCGCGCATGAAAGTTCGCCAACCAAGTGAGGCAGGCTTGTAGATGCTCTAGCTGTGCATCTGTGATGACTTTTGGAAAGCCCACCTCGGCGAGATCTTCCATCACAATGAGCCATTCATTCTCCGATTGGAACGTTTTTAGACCTTGTGGTACTCGGCAGCGAGTATCCACCCCTCCGGAAAAATACTCATACCAATTCACTTCCACCTGATAAGAGTGCAACTTTCTTTGATGAGAACGGTCCGTATTCCAGCCTCTAGGATGCTCTGAAGGCTTAGGGAGTTTTACATGCTTAATGATCACTGAACCAGTAGAATAAGTAACTCGGACTAACTCCCCATAGCCTCCCCATAGCGATTGTATGACTTCTACAGAGCGGTAATTACCGAGATTGAGTTCCTGGCCAATATTTTGGTAGCGTTGGTGGTTGTTACTCATCATGTGAGCAGATGTGACCACGTTTGGTTCTTCTCCATGTAGTGAATAACATATGGGCAAACTGGTTTGATTTGATAACCGAGTGACTCAATTTCTGGCAACACCGCTTCCATCATCACTTTTCCGTACCCCTTACCTCGCAGTGCTTCAGGAACAACCGTTGATGTAATGTGCATGACATTACCCTTAAGCTGATAAATCACCTTGGCTTTATAACCCTGCTCTAAATCAACCCAGAATGTACTATTCGTGGCTTCATGAGTTACTTTATGCATATCTTGCTCTCTAATTTTTGTTACAGATTGATTGAATCAAACTATATCACTGAATAAAATCGATACCATGCGAGAGTGCTGCTTCGCCTCACGCGATTACGTTCTTACATCAGGTACGACAATTATAATGAGAAATATGAGCCCAATTGCCAGAGACGGCAAGCTACCTCTGCAAAGCAAGAAGGCACCAGAACGTCAGGCAAGTACATTAAATAGCACCGATGCAATGGCAATGGTCGAACATGGCAGTGAAGTGAGCTTAAACGTCACCACCCCCGTTGGTACAAAGTTTATTACAACCAGCACATTTGTTGGCTGTCACTCAAATAATACTGCATTGATAGAGGTTCCGAACATCTCCGATGAAGACTTGAAGTTCTATTTTCAAGAAGGCTTTTGGATCAATGTAAAAGCCTACTCTCATCGAGGTGAAGGGGCCGTTATCCCATTTCGGGCCCAATTACAGCATCGACTAGGCGATCCGTACCCAATTTTGGTGCTAGACCTACCCAACACTATGCAGGTCTTTCAGCTTCGCAAAGAAGTGCGTTACGAAGTAAATTTGAGAGCGCGCGTTTGTTTAGAAGCCTATCGAACTGAATGCGAAATAAGAGATTTATCTCGTAGTGGCTGTCGTTTTGTAACATCACCAATGAGCCGGCCACTTCAGGTTGGTGACCACGTTTCATTGGATCTAACGATGCCCGGAGAGAGTCGTATGCTAGCGCCATTGCGAGGTCGTATTTGTAATTTACAAAAATCAACGCACTATGCTCGCTACGGAATGGAGTTTGATGAGGTTGGTAAAAACAACGCTAAAAACCTCCTCAGTCACCTCAAATTTGATGGTACTAAGCTCACACTAAAAAGATAGATTTGATAACCCCTATCGCTTATCAAGAAGCTTTGAAGTGCTAGAAAACAAGAAACCCCTTACTTTTCAGTAAGGGGTTTTTATTTACTAAGAATAAGGCAGTATCTTAGATAAGAGTCATGACTTAGAAGTCGTAACGTAGACCTAGCGCTAGCTCATCTTTTTCAGCCGCGCCTTCGTTATCCATTAGATCGAAGTTGTATGATGCGTAGCCACGGAAGTTAGGCTTGAAGTAGTAAGTTACATCAACAGCTAGGTTTTCTACAGTATCTGCGTCTTCTAGTTCACCTTTGTTGAACGTAGAAGTGAATACAGTTTGACCCATAGTGTAAGCAGCGGCTAGTTCGTAGCCTTTGTAATCAAAAGTCTTACCTGCAACATCCATATCCGCGCCAGTGTAGTTACCAGCGAAGTAGAAGTCACCTACAGAGTATGCAGCTACCAGCATGAACTCATCGCTGTCGTTTTGATCTGCGTAACCAGCACCTAGTTCAAAACCAGTGTTAGCAAACGCGTAAACACCAGATAGAGAGAAGCCATCTTCCTCGTTGTCTGTAAAGCCTTGTGCATCTGTTGTGCGATCAGCAAAACGGTAGCTAGCGCGTACAGCTAGTTGCTCGAATTGGCCTTTGTAAGACAGCATGTTATCTGTACGGTCAGAAACAGGCAGTTTAAGTGCTGCTGTGTTACCGTGGTAAGCCATAATGTCAGTAAAGTCAGTAAGAACCACTAGTGCGCCGTCGTTTTTACCGTAAGTTACTTCACCGTATTTGCCACCCAGACCCGCATAAGCGTAACGAGTTTCAAGACTATCTGTCTCACCAACTTTGTTACCTTTAGAATCAAATACATCATAAGTTTTAGTTACAAACTCACCTTCCCAAAAACCAACGCCGTATAGGTTTTCATTGATTTCCTGTTTGCCTAGGAAGTTAAGACGGATGCGAGTACGGTCTTCTGCCTTACCATCCATCATAGAAAGACGCGCTTCAGCGCGGCCGCCCATCTCAAGAGAAGTGCCATCTTGGTTGTATAGTTCTGAAGCGACAACTTGAGATCCTGATGCCATTAGCGCCACTGCTACAGCTAAAGTTTTTAATTTCATTGTTATTTTCCATATCATTGTTTTATATGTGTTTTCTCACCAGAAAAACAGGACTTTTCTGTACCAACGAGAAAACTGGCGGCATAGTAGCAGCTGTTATTTTTCACGCAACGTGTTGAATAAACAGCGCTTATAGAAGAAAACACCACTTAAAATGACGATATGAATACCTCTCAACCATCAAGTTATCGGTTGAGTTAAAAAAAATGTTCGCGTCAAAAAAAAATTGACGAAAAAAATGTAAAAACAATATCACAAAACGTGATATTGCCCGCAAAAAAAAATCTTGTTAACTGACTGTTTTAGATAGACTTATTGATAATAAATCCGATTATTACAAACAAAAAAATCCCTGAGCATTCACTCAGGGATTTAGAGATTTGATAAGTAGATGATGAATTAAAGCTTAAAGAAACTTAATTGCTCTTTCTGCTTCTCTGCAAGTAATGAAAGCTCAGTACTCGCACTTGCACTCTGGCTGATGCCCGCTACATTTTGGTTTACAAGCTCCGACATGTTAACCACGTTGCGATTGATATCTTGAGTAACTTGAGACTGCTCTTCGGCTGCGGTTGCTACTTGCGTGTTTGAATCGTTGATGTTGGCGACCGACTCGGTAATTCCAACCAACGCGTCATTCGCTTGTTGCGTCAGCTCGTTGTTGCGGCTAAGCATATCAAGGCTGACTTGCATACTGTCATTCGCCAGCCCAGACTGCGCTTGAAGCTCTTCAATGATCGTTTGGATCTCTTGTGTCGAGTCTTGAGTACGCGCTGCTAGCATGCGTACTTCATCAGCTACTACCGCAAAACCACGACCAGATTCACCAGCTCGCGCCGCTTCAATCGCAGCATTCAATGCTAGCAAGTTGGTCTGCTCAGATACGCCGCGAATCACTTCAATAACATCGTTGATCTGTACAGATTGCTCTTTTAGACGCAAAACAACTTGCGCTGCATCGTTCAATGCTTGAGACATTTGCGCACTTGCTTCCGCACTTTCTTGGAAGATAGCCAAACCTGATTGAGCAAGTCCATCAGCTTCACGCGCGGTTGCGTCAGCAGAGGTCGCGTTATCACTCACATTATTCGCAGTGCTTGCAAGCTCGTTAACCGCAGATGCAACTTGCTCGATCTCCGCCAACTCTTGTTGAGCGTTCGCTTCCGCTTGCGTCATTACCGCAGCCAATTCGGTCGATGCAGATGCAACTTCCTCACTAATACGGGTTAACTGGTCCACAGTGTTGTATAACTGCTCTGCGGTTTGGTTTACATCTTTGCTCAGCTTAGAGATCTCATTGTCCCCATCGACATCTGCACGTACTGATAGATTACCCATTGCTAACTGACGCATCACTTCTTGCAGTTTTTGGATTGGTGTAACAATCATGCCAGATAGGAACCAAGCGCCTATCAGTGAGAAAGCAAATACCGCTAAAACCGTCAACATAGCGTTATTTTGCACACGTTCATTTTGCTGATGGCTTCTGATAGTAGATTGTTCAGCTTGCTCGTTTACATGCTTTGATAGCGTGTTAATTTGTTGGACCATTTCTCGGCCAACATTGCGATACTCTTTGACAAATGCACGGTACTCGCTATCCGATTTCAAACCTTGATCGTATTGGTTGAAGAAAGCAACTGAGCGCTCTGAATATCGCACATAGGATTCAATTGCTTGGCGAACTTTAATGGCATCGTCACGGAATAGGTTTCGGGCTTCAATTGCGCTTAAATCGGCATCAACTTGCTTTAAGCCTTCTTTCAATTCGGTTAGAAAATTCTCACGACGAGAAGCATCGTAAATAGCGTAAACCGCGCTTATGCGCAGAGGGTAAATTTGGTCGTCAATACTCGCCAATGTGTCTTTGTGAAAAACCAAAGATTCTTGGTTGGAAGCAATAACATCTTGCTCTGCTTGAAGATTGTTTTTAGTAATCCAAAGAGCAATAAACAAAACAATCGCGGTAAATAATACCGGAACCAAAATTTGCGTTCGTACTGACAAATTTTTCAGTGATAACTGCATGACAGGGCCTCAGTTGTATGCGTGATGTCTATATCCAAACAAACTCGAGCAGTGCCTATAACAACGTTACTTTTCGGCAGTTTGAATATCTATGCTTCCTTGCGACGGGATAAATCCCAGACGAATAAACAAGTGGCGAATATTAGAGGTCGATCACACTTTTGTCTAGTACAAAAACTCTCCATTTTCAATCTGTTATTGACAATATCCCGACAGTGGCGTCGGGATATTGTCGTTATGATAAATTATGATCACTTATGATGAGATACATTCACATTTAGGACGGTTTCAGCCTATTTTCTCAACGAATTGAGCTTAGCTTGAGCAAGGCCAAAAATGGTATCGATTGGATAAGAGCCTTCATCGGTTGGCTCACCAGCAACTTTCCCCGTAAACAATTCGATAGCTTCAGTAACATGGTCAATCGCCCAAATATTAAACTCGCCTTTTTCGACTGCTTTCACGATGTCGGAACGAAGCATTAGATTGTGAACATTAGAGCGCGGAATAATGACCCCCTGCCCGTCATGACGACCTTTAATTACACACACATCATAAAAGCCTTCGATCTTTTCGTTTACGCCACCAATAGGCTGAGCTTGACCAAATTGATTCATCGACCCTGTTATCGCAATGTCTTGTCGGTTTGGTTGCTTTGAAAAAGCAGACACAACCGCACATAACTCAGCCATGCTGGCACTATCACCATCAACACCACCATAAGATTGCTCAAAGGTAATGGTGGTCGTTAATGGCACTCGTGCCGTTTTACCAAATACGGAAGATAAGTAGGCAGACAAAATCATCACGCCCTTAGAGTGAATACTGCCACCCAAATCCACGCTGCGCTCGATATCGATAACATCCCCATCACCGTAACACGTCGTCGCTGTGATGCGATTCGGTGCACCAAACATGTAGTCACTAGTGCTCAATACCGAAAGTGCGTTGACTTGGCCTACGGCTTCTCCTTCGGTGCGAATCAGCGTTGTGCCGTTAATAAAGGTTTCCATTACGTTATCGCGTAATCGGCTTACTCGCATTTCTTGGTTATTGAGCGCCTCTTCAACATGCCCAATACGAATCATGTTGGAGTTGGCTTGACGAGCTACGTAGTTCGACTCTCGAAGCAAGTTGGCGATATTAGCCGAATGTAGAGATAGCTTGGATTGGTCGCCAGACAAACGTGAGCTGTATTCGATGATTCGAGCAATGGCTTTGCGATCGCAATGCAGCATATTGTTGTCATGCACCACGCTAGAGATAAAGCGCGCGTAATGCAGCTCAGACTCCGGCGTACGTTTCATTTCGTCTTCGAAATCTGCCGTCACGCGGAACAACTCGCTGAACTCTGGATCGTAATGTTGGAGTAATTGGTAAGTTCGGTAATCACCAAATAAGATGATTTTGATATCAAGCGGAATCGGTTCAGGATCGAGTGATACCGCCCCCGTCAATGTGACTTCTTTTTCTAGAGACGTAAAACTCAATTGACGAGCACGCAATGCGCGCTTCAAACCATCCCAAACGTAAGGCTGTTCAAGTACTTTCTGAGCATCCATTAATAGAACGCCGCCATTCGCCTTATGCAAGCTCCCTGCGCGAATCAGCGAGAAGTCGGTAAACACCGTTCCCTTGAAAGTGGCAGTCTCAATCGACCCGAAGAGTGAATGATAGTTGGGGTTTTCTTCAACAACGATAGGAAATTCGCTGCTTTTACGGCTTACCAAGACGTTCACTTTATAACGACGTGGCAATTTTTTATCCAAGGATGCCGTCGCAATTTCGCCTTGCTCGCCACTTTGGTCAAGGAAGATATCTGCGTTTTCAACAATATCTTTTTGCAGCTCAGTTAAGTAGGTTTTGATTTCGGAATATTGCGCGTAATCCACTTTGAGTTTTTTGATGAAGTGAGTAATCACATCAAGTGTCACTTCATCATTGAGCTTTTTGATTTTATCGCTGTATGTCTCTTCCCACTCCGTAAGCTCACGAACCATCGAGCGCAATCTCACTTCGAGTTCATCAATAGCATCGCTGAATTGCTCTTGTTCTTTTTTGCTTAGTACATCAAAAGACTCTTCCGTATGAAGCTCATCACCGTTCATGGCGACAAACTGATAATCCCCCTGCGTAGTCAGTGTTAGGTTGATGCCCTTTTCTTTTGCCTCTCGACTAATACGATCCAGCTCGTTTTGTTGCTTAGCTGCCAATTGATTTTTTAATCGCTCAGCGCGGCTAAAGTACATTTCATTGTCGAATGCTAGGGGTAAAGCATTCAATAATTTGCCCATTAAAGCTTCAATATCAACACGTAGCTTATTTCCGATACCACAAGGCAACTTTAATACCTTTGGTGTACGGGTATCCTCAAAGTTCGCAACGTAACACCAATCAAACAGGGCTGCTGCATCGTGCTGGTGACGATTCAGATAGCGCAAGATCATGGTGCGTTTACCTAGTCCATTCTGACCAATGGCGTAGATGTTATACCCTTTCTCTTTGATGGACATCGCAAACTCGACCGCTTTTTGCGCGCGCTCTTGGCCCACGATTTCATCAATTGGAGGTAACTCCTTGGTCGACTTACATGGCATATTCTCTAGATCTGCTACAGAATATAGCTGCTTAGCTTCCAATCTTAGTATTGCCATATCCACTTCCTTTTTTCTTATTTTCGTTATTTGAGTGTAGAGATTATTTGCTTAATTTTAAGTGATTTACCTTCCACCCTAGATTGATTGGACATTTTATGAACACATAAGTGATATTAACACGCACTTGCAATTGATAATCAATTTCATTTAATATCTAAACAAATCAAATGTTGTGGAGATGGATATGAATATTGAGCAATGCTGGATGCGCTACTTAAAAGCGGAGCAACTGATGGAACAAGGCCATTGGCCAGAAGCTCATCGTTTATATGACGACGTGCTCAACAATCTACCCAACCACATTCATTTAGCGCTAGAAAATGCACAAACTAAACCTTGCCAATTTGTATGTCTCATTACGGGACTTAGAGATGCTAGCGTGACGCAATCAGAGATTCTCAACAAACTCGGCTTACAGCATGATGCGTTCTCAATACTCAATCAAACTTACGCGCTATTTCAATTTTTGCAGCTAGAGAGCCATGAACTGATTGAGCGCGTAGGTCACCTACTTGGTCAACAGAGCGAAGACTTATTAGCTCACATGGCGGCATTTTGCTCTGCCCAACGTAATGCTCAATGGATGATAGAACTCGAGCACGTAACGCGCGCGCATGAGCAGTTCTTACATTTGCAAGCAATGAGTTCGGCAAAAGCTTCGCCTTCTCACCTGTATAATTAATCTAAAGCTCAAGCATTGAGGCCAGCTAGGTTTGTACTGTCCATTGCTTGAGTATCATTTGCTTTATCAACCACAAGGATCTGTGATGTCTTCTAAAACCATTCTTTCGGTGAACAACCTATCAGTCAGCTTTACGACAAACGATGGGATCGTCGATGCAGTAAAGAATGTTAGCTTCGATTTAAAAGCAGGCGAGACGCTGTCCATCGTTGGCGAATCTGGCTCTGGCAAGTCAGTATCAACCAATGCACTGATGAAACTACTGCCAGACAACGCTATTTTGCATGAAAGCTCATCCATCATGTTTGAGGGTAGCTCCATCTTGGATAAAACAGAGCGTGAAATGCAAAGTATTCGCGGTGATCGCATTGGCATGATTTTTCAAGAGCCGATGACCTCACTAAACCCGTACATGCGGGTGGGTATCCAAGTCGCTGAGGCCATCATGTGTCACCGCCCGGTCGATAGACGAACAGCAAAAGCAAAGGTGTTAGAGCTGTTTGAATTGGTTCATATGCCAAACCCAGAAAAAGCGTACAACAAGTACCCACACGAATTTTCTGGTGGTCAATTGCAACGCATCATGATTGCGATGGCACTGATTAACGAGCCCGATATTTTGATCGCCGACGAACCTACAACAGCGTTGGATGTCACGGTTCAAGCAGAAGTGTTGCACCTGATTAAAGAAATTCAGGCTCAGATGGGCATGGCAATCCTATTTATTACTCATGACTTAGGCGTCGTAAAACACTTTGCAGATCGTGTCATTGTGATGTGTAAAGGAGAAGTCGTCGAGGAAGGCGAAACGCAAACACTCTTCGAGGACCCAAAGCACGAATACACACGTATGCTAATCAACTCGATTCCTAAAGGCAGTAAGGAGCCTATTAGCGAAAGTGCTACACAGCTTTTAAAGGCCGACGATATACGAGTCAAATTCTTGGTAAAGTCGCATTTTATTGCGAGCAAGAATGAGTACTTCGAAGCGGTAAAAGGCATTTCTCTTGAGCTTAAACAAGGAGAGACCCTCGGGATCGTTGGGGAGTCCGGTTCAGGTAAGTCTACACTCGGCCGAGCTTTGATAGGTCTTCTGCCCTCAACTGGCAAAATAGAATATAAAGGCCAAGATATGGCCTTGCTGACAAACAAAGAACGTTTTGAGCTGAAAAAAGACGTTCAGATGGTATTCCAAGACCCTTATGGTTCGCTTTCTCCTCGTATGACTATCGGCGAGATCATCACAGAAGGATTAACTGTCCACCAACCAATGTTGAGTAAAAAAGAACGTATGCAGAAAGCGCGCGACGTGCTCCGTGAGGTCCGCTTAGATCCCGCGTCCATCAACCGTTATCCGCACGAGTTTTCAGGAGGCCAGCGTCAGCGTATTGCTATCGCGCGAGCACTGATCCTTGAACCTTCGTTTATTCTGCTTGATGAGCCAACCTCTGCATTAGACCGCTCGGTGCAACTGACAGTGATTGACCTTCTGAAAGATTTGCAGAAAAAACACAATATTGGCTACTTGTTTATTAGCCACGATCTATCAGTAGTTAAAGCACTCTCTGATCGTGTTCTAGTCATGCAAAAGGGCGAGGTCATGGAACAAGGTACGGCCGAAAAGATTTTCCAAAACCCTAAAAATGACTACACGAAAAAACTGATAGATGCCTCATTTGATCTTGAAAACAGTGAAAATCAGCACAATGCGGCTTAGGTTCATCACAGTTTCATATTCATAAACTAGGATTAAGAAAAGGTGATAAATTCATCTTGTCTTAAGAATGGCGTAGCTGCCTTTCGGTTTGGCCGCCGAGACTGGTTGGTTCAAGAGTCAGACTTAGTCAACCTGGCTCAAATACTGGCAAACAGTATGAATTGAGTTCCCCCAACCATGAAAAATGCCGCGACACTGTCGCGGCATTTTTTTATTCTCAGAAGCTTCGAACAACTAGGGCATTAAATCGACTCAATACCCATATTATGTAACGTAAATGCATACATGTCTGTGGTGAGGTCAATTTGCTTACTCAGCGGCATTCCTGCACCATGACCTGCATTGACATCAATGCGTATTAATACTGGATTAGCGCCTTGCTGTTTGTCTTGCAGCTCCGCAATAAATTTGTACGAATGTGCTGGCACAACTCGGTCGTCGTGATCAGCAGTTGTCACCAAGGTAGCAGGATATTGCACGCCTTCTTTTACATTGTGAACAGGAGAGTAACCAAGCAAGTATTGGAACATCGCTTCACTTTGCTCCGACGTGCCATAGTCATACTTCCAGCCTTCTCCAGAAGTAAACGTGTGATAACGCAGCATATCAAGCACGCCAACCGCAGGCAGCGCGACTTTGAATAGTTCAGGGCGTTGCGTCATACACGCTCCAACTAACAAACCACCATTAGAACCACCGCGAATCGCTAGGCGATCCGAGCTAGTGTAGTCGTTTTCAATCAGGTATTCCGCCGCCGCAATAAAGTCATCAAACACGTTTTGCTTTTGCTGCTGAGTGCCTGCGTTGTGCCAGGCTTTACCGTATTCACCGCCGCCTCGCATGTTGGCGACAGCGTATATACCACCCAACTCTAGCCAGTTGGCTACATTGCCAGAAAACATTGGAGTAAGGCTGATGTTAAAACCGCCGTAACCATACAACATGGTTGGTGATCTACCATCAAGTGCAACGCCCTTCTTGTATGAAATGATCATCGGAACTTGCGTGCCGTCTTTTGAGGTGTAAAACACCTGTTTTGATTCATACTCATTACGATCGAACGGTGCCTTTGATTCCTGAAACAGTGTGGATTCACCAGATTCGACATCAAATGAGAAGATCGTCGGAGGCGTCACGTAGTTAGTGAATGTGTAATAAAGTGTGGTTTCTTCTTTTTTACCCGCCAGACCATAAGCCGTGCCTTCTCCCGGCAATTGTACATCTCGAATCCACTCACCTTGGTAGTTAAACTGCTGCACTTTAGAAAGCACATCTACCATATAAGTCGCAAACAGATAACCGCCACCTTTGCTGATTTCTAACGGCTGTTCTTGTTCAGCAATCACGTCAGCCCATTGTTCTGTCTGAGTGTTGTAGCTGACAACTTTGCCATTCGGCGCGTCTAGGTTGGTGTAAAGCAGCAAGGTTGCGTCTTGGCTATCAATTAAGTAGGTGTCGCCTTGCGTTGTATCGCGCAGCGTCACAATTGCTTGGGAGTCAGACTGTAAATCGATATAAAACAGACGATTACCCGATGTAGATTCTGCGCCAGAAATAATGAGGAAGCGATCATCTGTCGTCGTCGTACCAGACACATAACGATGAACTTGCGTATCCAACTCACCAAAAATCACTTTATCTTCAGATTGAGGGGTACCAAGTTCATGATAATAAAGCTTGTGATGCTCAGTTCGAGCAGACAACTCACTGCCTTGCGGCTTATCGTAGCTTGAGTAATAGAAGCCTTTGCTGCCCAGCCAAGAAATCGACGTAAACTTCGCATCAACAATCTCAGGCTCTAACTGTTCTTTGGTTTCCGTATCAATGACAAAGATCTTACGCCAATCACTGCCCCCTTCCGAGATGGAATACGCGACCAAACGGTAGTCTTTAGAGAAGCTGACTTCGCCAAGAGAGGTCGTGCCCTCTTCGGAGAAAGTATTTGGATCAAGGAAAACCTCGGCTTCTCCCTCGCCTTTACGTCGATACAATACGCTTTGATTTTGCAAACCGTCGTTTTTGTAGAAGTAGGTGTAGTCACCACGTACAAATGGCTGGGAATATTTTTCGTAGTTTTGACTGTTCGCCACTAAGTCACGGATTTGTTGGCGGTACGGTATCTGACCAAGGAAATCGAAGGTGACCGAATTTTGACCCGAAACCCATTGTGCGGTTTCTTCACTGCGATCATCTTCTAACCAGCGATAAGGGTCGGCAATGTCGTGACCAAAATAAGTGTCCACGACAGAATCTTTACGTGTTTTTGGGTAATGCATAACGTCCGTGTTACTCCGTTGTTTTTATTAAGTTGTTTATCTTCAATCGTTTTATTGCGGTGATTACCTTAGAGCACCCAATTTTGATTTCAACGACATTGTTTTAAATCTATGAAGAACCTAGAAATAATGAGATATCGTTAAGTACCGGTCACGAATGTGCTCAATAAGCAGCTTCACTTTGTTCGGTGGTTGACGAGTAAACGGATACACCGCGTAGATACCCAACTTTTTACCTACTAATTCAGGAAAAATATCCACCAGTTGACCATTACGAATATCGTGATACACCAAGCAGCGCGGGACGTAAGCAATACCATGGCCGCCCAGAGCGGCTTTACGTAATGCGGTCGCGTTATCAGTAGAAAAGCAGCCCGATACTTTGACGATGTAATTGCCATCTTCTCCTTTAAACTCCCAATCCGTTGCACCTGTGGTTTGGTAAGCGTATTGCAGACAATTGTGCGTGGTGAGATCAATCGGCTCGATCGGTTTCCCATTTTTCGCAATATAAGAAGGTGACGCGCATACCACCCATTGGGAATCGAGAATATGTCGTGCGATCAAACTAGAGTCGGCTAGGTAGCCAGTTCGAATGACTAAATCGTAACCATCAGCCACTAAATCGACAAAGCGATTATCCAATGACATGTCCACGGTCAGACCCGGATGAAGGTTACAAAACTCGGCAACAGCATCAGCAAGTATCAAATCTCCAGAGATACACGGCACGGACATTTTTATATGACCGCTCACATTCTCTCCAAAGCCTGCAACAGCATCCATAGCCTCCTGAGTGGCCTGCTTCACATTTTTAGCACTGTGGAGTAACACCTTACCTGCCTCGGTCAAGGTTAATTTGCGCGTTGTTCGATATAATAGCTGAGCCCCTATTTCTTCCTCCAACCTCGCCATTCTTTTGCTAACTACCGAATTTGTAAGGTTATTTGCCTCTGCAACCTTACTAAAGCTGCCAAGTTCGATTACTTGAGAAAATAGGATTAAGTCGTCTGCTCTCATACCATTATGTCACTTTTGGAATTAATTATTTTCATTATTTCCCTATATCAACAAAAAATAAAGGAGTAAATTCACGCCAAATTAACAAAACCATTACAACAAAAAGTCACCTCTACAGCGGATTGACACCGTTCGAGAAGTCAGCGTACGAAGGATGTACAAATGAGTGAAACCCTACTTGCCCTAGTGGCATTTTCGCCAATTGTTGTTGCCGCCATCTTATTGGTTGGTCTCAACTGGCCTGCTAAAAAAGCCATGCCTGTTGCGTTCGGTCTAACCGTCGCTATCGCACTAATGTTTTGGGATATGTCAGCCAATCGCGTACTGGCCTCCGTATTCCAAGGACTGGGCATTACTGTCTCTGTTCTATGGATCGTGTTTGGTGCCATCTTCTTGCTCAACACTTTAAAACACACTGGAGCGATCACCACAATCCGTAATGGATTTACCGATATTTCGGCTGACCGCCGTGTACAAGCCATCATCATTGCTTGGTGTTTTGGCTCGTTCATTGAAGGCGCCTCTGGGTTCGGTACCCCGGCAGCAATCGCTGCACCACTACTGGTTGCAATCGGCTTTCCTGCGCTAGCCGCTGTCCTAATGGGCATGATGATTCAGTCTACGCCTGTTTCATTCGGCGCGGTAGGCACGCCTATCATCGTAGGTGTAAACAAAGGTTTAGACACCCATAACATCAGTGAGTCGTTGGCCGCACAAGGTGCAACGTGGGAAATGTACCTGCAAGATATCACAGCGCACGTTGCTGTCATTCACGCAGTCGTAGGTACGATGATCCCAGTATTAATGGCGATGATGTTAACACGTTTTTTCGGCAAGAACAGAAGCTGGAGTGAAGGCCTGGATATTCTACCATTTGCGCTATTCGCTGGTGTCTCTTTCACCGTTCCATACGCGTTAACCGGCGTATTCTTGGGCGCAGAGTTCCCTTCACTTATCGGTGGTTTGGTTGGTCTGTCTATCGTTGTTACCGCAGCGAAAAAAGGCTTCTTAGTACCAAAGACTAAGTGGGATTTCGAAAGCGAAGACAAATGGCCTGCAGAGTGGTTAGGCTCGCTAAAAGTCGATCTAAACGACAATCCGGGCAAGCCAATGAGCATCGTAAAAGCTTGGGTTCCATATGTAATGCTGGCAGTTATTCTCGTCGCAAGCCGCGTTAGCCCTGAGCTGAAAGGCTTTGTACAAAGCGTAAGTTTGTCGTTCAGCAACATTCTTGGTGAGACTGGCGTTAGCGCTGCTATTCAGCCGTTATACCTTCCTGGTGGCATTCTGGTGTTTGTCGCACTACTTGCTGCAATGTTACAAAGCGGCAGTGTAAAGCCATTGCGTGAAGCGTTTGGCGAGTCAAGCAAAACACTGATTGGGGCGGGTTTTGTCTTGGTATTTACCATTCCGATGGTTCGTATCTTTATCAACTCAGGCATCAACGGTGCTGACCTAGCAAGTATGCCCGTCACAACCGCAAACTTCGCCTCTGACCTTGTTGGTTCTGCGTTCCCAGCGCTGAGTGCCACCGTTGGTGCACTGGGTGCGTTCATCGCTGGCTCAAACACGGTATCAAATATGATGTTCAGCCAGTTCCAATTCGAAGTGGCACAAACGTTGTCTATTTCGAGTGTGATTGTTGTATCACTCCAGGCCGTCGGTGCTGCTGCAGGTAACATGATTGCGATTCACAACGTTGTTGCCGCATCAGCCACGGTAGGTTTGCTTGGTCGAGAAGGCGCAACATTGCGTAAAACGATTATCCCTACGTTCTACTACATTGTAATGACAGGCATTATTGGATTGGTGCTGATTTATGGCTTCCAAATGACAGATGTCTTAATGAAGTAACGCGAAATGCAGGGTTTACAGCCCTGCCTAATTTGACACAGCTGTCTGCACTACTACCCCGACATGTTGATTTAGCTTGCTACATCAATTCCCCCGACAGCTGTGTCACCCTTTCCAGTTTGCATAACTGATTGAGTGATTTAATAAAATTTTTCAACCAATTATGTAAATGGGTTACCAACATCACCGATTCAAACGTAAGTGAACCATAGGTAACTATACTCATTTTGATGTCTTCACTGCTTTGCGATGAAGGCTCAACGAAAGAGCAAATTGCTCCACAACTTTGCTTAGAATAACCGCTAGGACACCATTATGATTATCTCAGCTTCTACTGACTACCGCGCTGCCGCGAAAGCCAAGCTTCCCCCGTTTCTATTCCATTATATTGATGGCGGCTCTTACGACGAACGCACGCTGAAGCGTAATACTGACGATTTAGGTGATGTCGCTCTTCGCCAACGCGTCCTACGCGATATGACAGATTTGAGCCTCGAAACCGAGATCTTCGGTGAGAAACTGGCAATGCCAATCGCGCTAGCTCCTGTTGGTCTAACTGGTATGTACGCGCGCCGAGGCGAAGTGCAAGCAGCAAAAGCAGCCGAGAAAAAAGGCATCCCGTTTACTATGTCGACTGTTTCGGTTTGTCCGATTGAAGAAGTCGCACCTGCAATTGAACGTCCAATGTGGTTCCAGCTTTACGTACTTAAAGACCGTGGCTTTATGAAGAACGTACTTGAGCGTGCAAAAGCAGCAGGCGTAACAACGCTGGTGTTTACCGTTGATATGCCAGTTCCTGGCGCACGTTACCGTGACATGCATTCAGGTATGAGTGGCCCTAACGCGGCCATGCGTCGTGTATTCCAGGCGATGCGCCACCCAAGCTGGGCGCTGGATGTGGGTCTACTTGGTAAACCGCACGACTTAGGTAACATCTCAACTTATCGTGGCGAACCAACAAAGCTAGAAGATTACATCGGCTGGTTAGGCGCAAACTTCGACCCTTCTATCTCCTGGAAAGATCTTGAGTGGATTCGTGATTTTTGGGATGGTCCAATGGTTATCAAAGGCATTCTAGATGAAGAAGACGCGAAAGATGCGGTACGTTTCGGCGCGGACGGCATTGTGGTATCTAACCATGGTGGCCGTCAGTTAGATGGCGTACTTTCAAGCGCTAAAGCACTACCAAGCATTGCGGATGCGGTAAAAGGTGATCTTAAGATCTTCGTAGACTCTGGTATTCGTACTGGTCTTGATGTCGTTCGTATGCTCGCACTTGGTGCAGACTGTACGCTTCTTGGCCGTTCATTTGTGTACGCATTGGCAGCACAAGGCGGAGCAGGCGTTGAAAATCTACTGGATCTGTACGATAAAGAAATGCGTGTAGCAATGACGCTGACTGGCGCTAAGTCTATCGCGGATCTTTCACGCGATTCGCTAGTGAAAATCCCATAATCTTTGCAATCGAGCAAAACAGAAACGAAAAAACGAGCCAACAGTGGCTCGTTTTTTATTGCTCTTCAACCCGATAATTTGACGAGCAAGCTAGCTAACTTGGTGAACGTACTCGATCACGACTTGGTTTCCGTCGATAAACACGTTACTGATATCGCCATCCACCGTCACACGATTTTGTAAATAAACGGTACCAGATGCAGATAGGTCACGCTCCGTCAAAGACGGAATCACCTGACCAGGACGTACATGTAGCTGCTCGCATAGCTGTTTTACAAAACCTAGCGTCAGTGGAGAATTACCACGTAACAAGCCAGAAAACTCGTGTAGACTCAAACCAAGGCGCTTCGCCATTTCCATTTGAGTGATGTGCATTTTGGCTTTTTGTGACATCCAGATGTCGTAGAGCGCGTTTCGATCCAGCTCTGTAAATTCCATATCTGCCTCCGCTAATTCAAGAGCCAATACACTCTCACACTTACTTAAGATAAATGTTAGCGATAAGTCAGAGAAGTTATAATTGATCGTCCAAATATCAACCCTCAATCATTGGTAGCGTACCTCTGAACATGCATGAGGCGGTCGCTCAACAGAACATTGAGGTGACTCTCTTGTCATCGGAAGGAAAAGTCCATCTCGGACGGTTTAGACATAAGTAAATGATTTAAAGGAAATCACTGGGGTGAAGGAGTAATATCTGCTACCTTTCCTTCCATGGTTCACTAGAAATAAGTTACATATGCCACAGTGGTTTACCGAATTACAAAGCTACATTGAAACGTCTCATCAAAATTGGAGTGGGAGCGTCCTTTTCATTACGCTCGCTAGCTTTATAGCTTGGATAGCTTGGCGGCTGATTCGCTCTCGCCTCGCTGCGCTCGTAGAGAAAACGCCCTTCCACTGGGATGATATGTTGCTTGATGCGCTAAAAGCGCCAGTCAGTACACTCATTTGGTGTTGGCCAGCAACCGTCTCTATCGGCATCATATTGGAGAGCGAGCTCAACGATAAAATAAACTGGTTAAGTACGCTGAAACTGATTTTAATCATCAGCATCTTCGTATGGACCGTTATGCGGCTCATTACCAATGTTGAAGAGCATGTTCTCGAACAAAAGAACCGAGATGAAACAACAGTACAAGCGATAGCTAAGGTCGCGCGCCTGTTCTTTATTACCGTCGGAATTCTAACCGTAATGCAGGCATTTGGTCTGTCACTATCGGGCCTCCTTACCTTCGGTGGTGTTGGTGGTTTGATCGTCGGTTTAGCGGCGAAGGATTTGCTGTCTAACTTTTTTGGAGGTCTTATGATCTACTTCGATCGTCCATTTAAAGTTGGCGATTGGATCCGTTCTCCAGACCGACAAATAGAGGGGACAGTAGAACGCATTGGCTGGCGCATGACCATTATCCGAACTTTCGATAAGCGTCCACTGTATGTACCAAACTCAGTGTTTAGCAGCATTGTCGTAGAAAACCCATCTCGCATGCTGAACCGACGTATCTACGAAAAAATTGGACTTCGTTACGACGATGCAGAAAAAATGCCGCAAATTATCACCGCGGTAAAAGAAATGCTGAAAAATCACAAAGACATTGATGCACGCCAAACACTTATCGTTAATTTCGATACATTCGGTCCATCATCATTGCACTTCTTTATCTATACCTTTACTAAAACCGTGAATTGGGTGAGATACCATGAGGTTAAGCAGGACATACTGCTTAAGGTAATCAACATCATTAAAGAACACGATGCAGATATCGCGTTCCCTACTCAGACGCTTAAGCTTGATCCTATACAAATGGTAAAAGCGGAAGAGCAAGAAGATCACGGCTTCTAGTTTTCACCAATACCCAAATAATCAAGCCCGCTATGTTTAAGCGGGCTTTTTATTTTTCTTCGCATGAAGTGGTTATTGTTGCGTTAACACCATACGTGCATTCAGCGGTTGGATTGGGCGATTGTTTTTCCCCATTACTTCCGAAAAAGATTTTATCTGCTCAGGAGAAATAGTTTGTGCTTCTTTCATCACCAACCAACGCACACCTTCAGAGCATGGTGGTGTCGTTAGTGAGCCGTTAAAGCGGTAGTAGTCTTTATCACTTGGGATAAGGGCATCCGCATCAAATGGAACCTTGATGGTAACATCTTGATCTTTAGTTGGAATGTTAGCTAGCATCTTAGCTAAATCTGGGTTCGTGTCACCCAGTTTAAAGAACACCGCGACAACAGCTAGATGACCTACTTTGTCGGCATGCACAAAGTGTACTTCTAGTGGGTATTCTTTACCATCCACATGGTTTTCAGATGGCGTATGGAAGTGGAACTGTTTCAACGTAAACTCTTTACCATCAATGGTGAGTGTGTTTTTACCTTCTAAACCAGTCTGTAAAGTGTGACCATTGTTCAGCAGTGAAATTGCCTTTCCTTCGTAGTCGAAATTCAATTTTTCTAGCTTCGCTTCGGTCGCCGATTCAATGTTGATTGGGCTCTGGTTTTGACCTTTCGCGCACTCAGATGCAAACTCACCCCAATGAGCTGGCCCATGGTTTCCCTCGTAGCCCCAGCTTGCTGCATAAGCTGTTCCTGTAAATACCAGTGCCAAACCTAATGTTGTTAGTGACTTCTTCATCATTTTCCTTATTTCTGAAAGTTAAATTCCGTGAGAATAAAGCCATACTAATCTCACAAAATTAAGCAGTGACAGAGTGAAAACTATGATTACAAAAGATTTTTGGAATAGAAGCCTCTAATGATGTAATTGACATGATGCTCAAAATTGAACGTCAACGATTATTGAGTCGGTGTAAGTACCTGCAGGAGGGGTCGTTTGGCTGGTTAGTATCTGCGCGCGATAATTATAATTCTGTGGAGTGATACCATCAGGAATGGAGCCGCCAGTATCGACGTCACTGTGTTCACGACGTTCAGAACTGGTTCCTCCCCAGCGCTCCATCGTTGATGACTTATAGATTTCATACTCCAAATAGTGACCACTAGAAATCATTCGCCGCTGACCGCCGGACGCATTTAGGCCGTCATTCAAGCCAATGGAGAAGGAACTATTCTTGGTACAAGTTAACGATATAACCTGACTGACTGGTTCAAAACCGGCCACTAATGGGGACGAACCAAAATCAATATCTGGCGCTGTGATCATACAATCAGGGGTCACTTCTAACTCAACCGTAATCACGCTTTGAGCGCTGCCATTGGTGCGGCCAATGCATACCCCTAGAACCCCGATACCCTTACAGTAATCCCAAATCCAGGATACGGTGATTTGGTCTTTATAAGTCCCAGCGGAAAGATTACTACCCACTCCCGTCCGAGCATAGAGCGGAAACTCGGCTTGAGTGCCAAACAACCCGAGTAAATCGAGTAACCCGATTTCAAAAAAATTGTAAGTTTGGCCGAATACATACTCTTGTGAAAGACCTGGATCGCCAAAAATCTGATAGCTGAGCTCCGAACTCGGATCATCCTCATTTAATAGCAAACCATTATTTATACTGTTAAACGTTGCTGATACGTAGTCGCCACTTAACAAAGACACAAGTGTAGAAAAGTCACACGTAATCCCCGCATGAGGCTGAGCTGAGCTTTGCTGCTGAGAGCTTGAAACAGTAAACGAAGAAACATTGCCAAACAAGATTAAAGGTGTTGCCGCCGTGAGCTGACAAGCCATTGTCGAGCACGAGAAAAAGAGAAGTAGGCTAGCAAACCAGCTGCGCAAAATCATAGTGCGGTCTCTTCTTCGGCTTTGATACAAACCTGCTCAGGCAATGTTTGTATTTTTTGACTGTCACGCTGATACAACCCCTCAATAAACACTTTACATGGCGACTGTCCTTGAGGATAAAACTGAATATAGCGGCCTAGGTCAACGCCTTCAAAGTACGTAAAACCATCCCAACCAATTTGGCTTGTTAAGCCCGTTTCTGAGCGGCCATATGTACCAATCGGAAGGAACAAATGATTTTCGTCTACCACCGTCATGCTCAGTGCAATTTGTAGCTCTATTGGGAACTCTAACAGGTAGCCGTAGCCCGAATGTATCGAAGCAAACTGCTCTGTCTCAGAAAACGCAGCATTGGCTGGTAAATTAAGTGGATCGATTTCATATTTGGCGGTGTAATACGCCGTAGCCCAAGGAACAAGTAAGTAACCTTCATCGTCTGTCACTCCGACAATTTGATTCTCATATTTAACCGGAATACCTTCAAAACCACTGGTGCTCACTACCGCAAAGCTGTCATACACTTCATTCGCTGGGAATATTTCTCCATCCAACGTAGAGACTGAACCTGCCATTTCCGCAAAATAATCATAGTCGCCACTGGTGCCATTTAACCCCGCTCTGAACTGCGCCCATGACGCACGGTAGGTCAAATCGGCCTGTTTACGGTTTTCTGGGTCCTCGTTAATATCATGCGCTAAATTGACGCCCCACCCACCTCGTATTGGCGCAAGGCGGCTGTAACCCACTCGCCCTCTAACATCGCCATCATCCTCTCTTTTCAGCGTTAACCCCGAACTTCCCCCCAAAGAACTGAAAGGTAGAGAGAATTGCGCCAGCGTAACACTCTGACCACCAATACTATGGTTGTAAGAAAGGGACATATTGATATTAAAAGGCAGAGCGTAGCTATAAGTAAGATTTAGGGTACGTGAATCTGAGTCGGATTGTTGAATATCAAAGTACCCACCAGAAAGTGAGCCCCAATCTCCCAAACGGACTCCCATATTGATTTGTGATAGATGGCGCGACGCGAGTGAAGCGTCCTTGCCTTCATCGAGCATTTCGTAATTTGGTAAATGAGATAAGGTATAAAAGTCGGCTTGTTCTACTTGAGTTCGAGCAGCGAAGCTAAACAACCGAGACTGATAACTATAACCTAGCGCATATGAGGTAGATTGATCCTGAAAATTACTCACACGAAACGAGGCATCCACCGTACCCAAGTTGAAAGCATTGGTGACAAAGCCCAGCCCCGCAACGATCAGGTCGTCTTTTGCTTCGGCTTGAGCTTCTAATGTTAACCAGTCAGTCATGCCATGACGCAGAGCGGTAACCACGCCACCGTCTCCATAGTCGTTAGATGCATTACCGAAATTTTCTCTGATCGCACCAATACTCGCACTATAAGATGTAAATCCGGTCTTCAGTAGATCGGAAGAGAGAAAAAATGGGCTGGTCATGACCGTTTGCTTACCTTGAGCATCCGTTGCAATTACCGTTGCTTCCCCAGCACCAGAGAGCATTGGAATATCGTTAATAATGAAAGGACCGGGCCCAACATTCATTGAGTCAGTTTTAAAGCCATTGATAAACAAATCTAACGTAGTGGGCGCTGTGACCTCACCGTAAAATGCAGGTAACGGCGTCGTCACGACATCCGGGCGCATAGAGAAATCATGCGACAACTGAATACCCGCCAGTCTTACTGGTTGGCTCCAAGATAAAGGGCGAACAATATAGTCCCCTACCTCCATACGAATTCGCTTCTCTTGATTGACGTACTCGTAACTCGTATCAAAACGAGTGTACTGGCTGCTTTGCTGGGACTGAACATCGCGATGAAAGTTAGATTTAAATATCCCGGTAGTAGAAAAAACGCCAAACTCAGAAAAGGCTCTGACTTCATGATTTATAGAAACCTCCTTTTGTCGGCTTTCGTTCTCGTACACACCAAATACGTTGTAGTTAAGCAGGCCACCACGCCCAAACTGAGCCGGGGAAAATCGCCCCATATCCTGCGCTGATAAGCTCTGCATCGGTAACCAATTAGGCGGTACGTCAATTGTAAGTTGCAATGACGATTGCAAGTAACGCACGTTAACTCCTGGGATAGACGTAACCTCAAGTCTCTCTTCAGTTCCAGGCAACGACTTGGCGGTAACCCCAACTGAAATGAGGTCCTCCCGGAGCAAAAAGAACTGATCGCCAACTCGCTCAACTTTCGCAACAAGCCCGGTTGCTCTTTGATTGATCACCAACTCCAGATTGAGGCTAATATTCTCAAACTTTTCTAATGAGAAATTTTCAGGACTCGGTAGCTCAGAGAAGTGGTTTGCTGAATTTGCACAAAGACCAATACTGCTCCACGTTACGCTAAGTAATACCAACCAAAAGAAAGCATTCATTGTATTAAATCTATTCATTATTGCTTCAATGGTATTTGGTAACGTTTACCTCCAATATTCGCGCTCAAACTCAAGGGTCTGACATTACTATGGGGAATAGACCAAACCTTATACTGTTCAGGAAGAATATAGCCAGCTAGTCCATCGGAAATAACGACAGGATCTTTATTTGGTAGATTCAACTGTAAATTCACTAAGCGAACATGGTGTTTTCCTGAATTTTTAATGTGAACAAAACGCTGATTATTTTTCTTAATAAACTGTGCCTGTAAATCACCCCATAATTCACTGTCACGGTTTGGTTTTTGAGTATCAGTCAGCCCTTTCCCGTAAATAAACAAAGGTATCGAGTAACGCATTCGGACTTTTACAGCGAGTTCATTTTCCGTCAATTCTGTTTGAGGGTTTTGAGTTGGCGGTAATTCATCTATGATCACTCGGTATGCATACTCCTTACCCGCAGAGGCCTCATCTTGGTTGATGATGCGGATTAACTGCTTTTCACCTGGTTCAATTTTGACAAACGGAGGGGTTGCAATTAACTGGCTTTGACTTGAATAACTATCTTCTCCTTCGTTTTGTTCCCACTTAAAAATTCTCACCTGTAAATAAGAATCAACACTGCCTTTATTTACCATCCAAAGTGATGTTGCATTACTCTCCTCTGATATTTTGGGGTAAATCGGCCAAATTAATAATGAGTTAGCATTGGCATTTGAGAAAAAAACAAAAAGGAAGGTTATTAATAATAGTTTTTTGAGTATGAATTCCATTTCACCCCTCCAAAGTTCACTTACCACTCTAATGTCAGCGTAAGCGTATCCATATAAATTCCAGCCATTTCATTCCCATTTATTGTCGCCTTTGCCCAGATAGGAAACTGAATATTATCTGGGTCTTGGTCGGTATCGACGGAATATTGCGTTTCAATATCAAGCACCTGCGTATAATTTAGATCCTGAAACAAAAAGTAATCTACCGTTGTCGCTTCTTCACTGTGCTTTAGCTTACGTACACCGTCTGATGCATTCATCCCGCCATTTACGGAAACATTCATCGTAATACCCGGAGTACAACTTAATGTGAGTGATGAACTGTAAGTGATGCTGCCTTGTACTTCCGTCGCGTAAACTGAAGAATGCTCACCAAAATCTAACGTGCCTATTTGCCCGGCTTGGGTTGCGCTTTCTTCTTGTACTACGCCGTTAATCAAACAACCTGTATCTACGGTGGCAGACACCTGAAAAGTTTGTGTCGCATCAGCCAGCACAGTTAAAGAGCACAAACTCATCGCGACAAGTGAAAAGCCCCTAACAACCAGCGTCACGTTTTACCAGCTTAGCGTCACACTGATGGTATCGGAGTATGTACCGGCAATGCTGCTCGTACCGTAAGCTTTCGCAAAAAGCTCAATAGTTTGCGATGTTGCACTAGTAAATTCAGACAGAGCTACCGTCCCGCCTTGTATAATTTGTGTGCTTCGGTCTGAGTCGGTAAACAACGTATAATCAATAAATTGCGCGCCATTTGACATCGCATAGGTACCAACGGTCGCACTTGCATCATACAATCCGGTGC
The DNA here is from genome assembly GCF_033338615.1 of Vibrio sp. Vb1980. NCBI lineage: Bacteria > Pseudomonadati > Pseudomonadota > Gammaproteobacteria > Vibrionales > Vibrionaceae > Vibrio > Vibrio sp. Vb1980. The sequence continues at coordinate 375,560 of NZ_JAWOSZ010000001.1, read as the reverse complement.
CCAATGTAAACGTCGGTGTCACACCGTTACTACAAAGCACTTCAATACCCGTCGCACTACCACCATTTACCACACCATCTTGTTCACTGAAGATTGCAGGCACGTCTCCAAAGGCGAGTGAGCCAAAGCCAACGCCAGAAGCTGCATCTACCGCATTATTTCCATTAATCACACAACCTTGTACAAGGTTAATTGAAACATCAATCGTACCGCTAACTGACGCTCCACTCGCTTGCCAACTAAATGAGGTTAAGAGCAGAGGCATCATCAGATAAAATCTTTTCATATAAAGCTCCATTTTTACATTCCACTGTATATCGGTAACCTTTTTATTAGTTATAGCTCAATTATGACAAACCAAATGCATATAAAATGTAAAACAATAAAAAGAAGCAGGATAAGGATAAAGACGAACAGCAAATAAAAATATTAAACTTAAAAGTGACGATTTTTAAGCATGTAATGCTAAATAATAACCACCAAAAACAAATGGTTATTATCTTGTTCCAAATATAGAATCGACAATGAGTTAGAAGGTAGGGTGAAGTTGAGTGGAAAAAATCTAAAAAAGTAGCAGAACGATACGAGAAGTTTAGAAAAGATTGGCGACCATTTCTTCCCGAAACAAAAATCTTCATGAAACAAAAATGCGCCCCAAAAAGGAGCGCATTTCTTACTTGAATAAGTTATTCCCAATCAAGAATAACTTTGCCTGACATACCGCTGCGCATTACATCGAAGCCTTCTTGGAAGTCATCAATCTTGTAGTGGTGCGTGATGATTGGCGATAGATCCAGACCAGATTGGATCAGTGAAGCCATCTTGTACCACGTTTCGAACATTTCGCGACCGTAGATACCTTTGATCACCAAGCCTTTGAAGATAACTTGGTTCCAGTCGATACCCATGTCTGACGGTGGAATACCGAGTAGTGCAATGCGACCACCGTGGTTCATTGTGGTTAGCATTGAGTTGAATGCTGCTGGGTTACCAGACATTTCTAGACCAACGTCGAAGCCTTCTGTCATGCCTAGCTCAGCCATTACGTCTTCTAGCTTCTCTTCAGCCACGTTTACTGCGCGTGTTACACCCATCTTACGAGCAAGTTCTAGACGGTATTCGTTCACGTCTGTGATCACTACGTGGCGAGCACCAACGTGCTTTGCTACTGCCGCTGCCATGATACCGATTGGGCCAGCACCTGTGATAAGCACGTCTTCGCCTACTAGGTCGAAAGAAAGTGCTGTGTGTACTGCGTTACCAAACGGGTCAAAGATAGACGCTAGGTCGTCAGAGATCTCGTCTGGGATCTTGAACGCGTTGAACGCTGGGATAACCAGGTATTCTGCAAATGCGCCTTCGCGGTTAACGCCCACACCAATCGTGTTACGACATAGGTGAGTACGGCCGCCACGACAGTTACGACAATGACCACACGTGATGTGACCTTCGCCAGATACGCGGTCACCGATTTCAAAGCCACGAACTTCCTGACCAATCGCAACCACTTCACCCACGTATTCGTGACCGACAACCATAGGCACTGGAATTGTCTTTTGTGACCATTCGTCCCAATTGTAGATGTGTACGTCTGTACCACAGATAGCGGTTTTCTTAATTTTGATCAGAATGTCGTTATGGCCAACTTCAGGTTTATCAACCTCAGTCATCCAGATGCCTTCTTCAGGCTTTAGCTTTGATAATGCTTTAATTTTCATAATGTAACCTTAATTAAAGGCCCTATTGTCTAAGGCCTAGAATCTTAAATAAGACCCATGTCCTTACCAACTTGGATGAACGCGTCGATTGCACGGTCTAGTTGCTCGCGAGAGTGCGCCGCAGACATTTGAGTACGGATACGTGCTTGACCTTTTGGTACTACAGGGAATGAGAAGCCGATTACGTAGATGCCTTTCTCCAGCGCACGCTCTGCAAATTCTGCTGCTACTTTTGCGTCGCCAAGCATGATTGGGATGATTGCGTGGTCAGCACCACCCATTGTGAAACCAGCGTCTTCCATACGAGTACGGAAGTGTGCTGCGTTTTCCCATAGACGATCACGTAGGTCACCGCTCTCTTCTAGTAGATCTAGAACGCGGATAGAAGCGCTTACGATTGCTGGTGCAACAGAGTTAGAGAATAGGTATGGACGAGAACGCTGACGTAGCCAGTCAATCACTTCCGCTTTACCAGATGTGTAACCGCCTGAAGCGCCGCCCATTGCTTTGCCTAGCGTACCAGTGATGATGTCGATACGGTCAACCACGTTGTGGTGCTCGTGCGTACCTGCACCTGTTTTGCCCATGAAGCCAACAGCGTGAGAGTCATCAACCATAGTCAACGCGCCGTACTTCTCTGCCAGGTCACAGATAGCCGGAAGGTTTGCTACTACGCCGTCCATTGAGAACACACCGTCCGTTACGATAAGAATGTGGCGAGCACCTGCTTCTTTCGCAGCGATCAGTTGTTGCTCTAGCTCTTCCATGTTGTTGTTTGAGTAGCGGAAACGCATTGCTTTACATAGACGAACACCGTCGATGATTGACGCGTGGTTTAAAGCGTCAGAGATGATTGCGTCTTCTTTGCCTAGAATAGTTTCAAATAGGCCCGCGTTTGCGTCGAAACATGATGTGTAAAGAATCGTATCTTCTTTACCTAGGAACTTAGAAAGCTTCTGCTCAAGCTCTTTGTGGATGTCTTGCGTACCACAGATAAAACGTACTGAAGCCATACCAAAGCCGTGCTCGTCCATGCCTGCTTTACCCGCTTCGATAAGTGCCGGGTGGTTAGCAAGACCAAGGTAGTTGTTCGCACAGAAGTTTAGTACTTCTTCACCAGTAGAGATTTTAACAGCCGCTTGCTGTTGAGACGTGATGACACGCTCTGATTTGTAAAGGCCTTCCGCCTTTACTTCTTCGATTTGCTGCTGAATCTGTTGGTAGAATGCAGAAGACATTTGAAATTCCTTCCTAGTTATTTTGGCGAGTATTTACTCGTTTAGAATTAGGCTTAGCCTTTATGTGACGGGCGTCACGGGCTATCACTCATCAATTAATTGTAGTGTAATTCAAGGAAGGAGGAAGGATTATACCTTAAGGTGGAAAAGCATTAATGAATCCTAGGCACAAATTCGATTAATGCTTTTCTATGAGTTTGTTATAAAAGGAATTATAGCCAGGTAGGCTTAGCCAAAAGTGCTTCAAAGTCCTTAGCAGGTAATGGTCGGCTATAGTGGAAACCTTGTCCGAACTCACAGTTTAGGTTTTTCAGGTAATCCACATGACGCTGTTCTTCGATGCCTTCTGCGACGATCTTAAGATCCAGCGCTTTTGCCATTGCTATGATTACGTTCACAAGCTCGCGGTCTGAGTCGTTCTCGAACATATTTTGCATAAAGCTACGATCAATTTTTAAGCGGTCGAACGGAAACTTCTGCAAGTAACTCAGCGCAGAATAACCAGTACCAAAATCATCAATAGTAAGTTTGGTGCCTAACGCTCGTAAGTTATTAAGCATGTCTAATAGCTCAGAATCGTGATTGAAGAGGAGACTTTCTGTCACTTCAATATCGAACTTATCTGACGGAAGACCAGACTCCTCAAGGCTGTGTTTAATAAACGTAAGTAAGCGCTCGCAGTACCTAAATTGAACACTAGAAAAGTTTACAGAAACAAACAACGGAGTCAGACTCTGCCATTGTGCCGCTTGTCGACACGCTTGTTGAATAGCAAACTCACCAATTTGATGAATTAAACCATTTTTCTCTGCAATAGAGATAAACTCTTCAGGGTTTACGAATCCGTACTTGTCATCATTCCAACGCATTAGCGCTTCTGCCCCTACGATTTTACCACTACTCAGCTCAATAATTGGCTGATAATACAGCTCTAACAACTGATTGGAGATCGCACTTCTCAGACGATTTTCCAGATCTAAGTAGCGTTGCAAGTCTTGGTTCATATTATGGTTATAAAAACAAAAGCCATCACGCCCATCTTGTTTCGCCCGATACATTGCCATATCTGCACATGCAAGAAGCTGCTCAGCGTTGTCTCCATCATCCGGGAACACAGACATTCCGACGCTGCTACTCAGAAGAATTCATGGTTGTTCCAAACAAACGGATCGTTAAACGCCGAAAGTACACTTGAAGCAACTCGCTTTGCAGTATCATTATCAGGCAAATCAGGGATGACGAGTAAAAACTCATCCCCACCAATTCTCGCCAATAAGTCTGTTTTTCTCGCGACTTGATACAGTCGCTGAGCACTGAGTTTAAGGATTTCATCCCCAACAAAGTGTCCCATTGAATCGTTAATCTGCTTAAAGTGGTCTAAGTCGATGAACATCACCAAAACTTTAGACCCACTACGCGATGCCCTAATTAACTCCAAAGCCAATCGCTCGGAACCATAACTACGATTAGATAAATTGGTTAATGTGTCATATTTAGCTTGGAAGGCGAGTTCTTTTTCAGACGCTTTTCGACGTTCAATTTCGTTCGTTAATTTTTTATTCTGTTGAGAAAGAATATCTTTACGCTTTTTTTCTTCCTCAAGCTTAATTTTCAATTCAATCCTATTATTGTTCGTGATGAATGCATAACATAAAGCAATGACGATCATAACGGCCAGAATACTCAAACCAATAATAAAGAGCCGTGATGTAAATATATCTCGTTCACTCAAAGGCTCGAACCACGCCATCAATTTGAAGTGATGTTTATCCACAGGAACTTCAAAGTAAATTTTTCCGTCTACAGCCTCAGAAACGAAATAATTCTCATCCTTATTGTGAGAAGGTGTTTTATTTATGGTATCCCATACAGCCATTTCCACGTCTTTTATTTTTAGCACCATTCGGCTATAACTATCTTCGTGTTCTTGGTTAGTAAGTTGGTCAATAACAATATTCTTATTAAGATCGGCAATTAAAAAGGCAACAGGCTTTCCGGAGAACTTAACTTGCTTAATGACTTGAATGCGAACGTCATCATTGTATCGCGTCGCACAAACCTCTTCGGGATGCCCGTGTTGAGTCATTAAGGTCTGTATGTCCATTTTGTGCTCGGCAAGGTTTTCAGATCCAGTGGTGACAATGGTGACTCCATCACTGCCTACCAGCGTGAGCTTCTTATAGATTTGGCTGCTATTAATTAGCTTACTGTCTATCTTCTCATCGAAGCGACGCTTTAAATTAATTAAACTTGCACCTAACCCATACTCCATTGACATGCCAGAAGCTAAATTACCAAAGAATGTTTGTATTGTTTTATCTGTAGCTAGATTATCAACATCTTCACTCGCTATGGTAAATAAATTATCGAGTGTGCTTGCATAACTTTTTACTTTTAAATCTAGTTCTCTGTATTGAGATTCTTTTAACTTATTTTGACCTACGCTAGTCACAGTAATAAGCATAGCTAAGTAAATTGAAACTAATATTGCGCTTATTGTAATAAATCTTTTACTGGAAAATTTTTTAACGGCCTTATTCATCGGACTTTCTTTTTATCTTCTATAAAGTAATCGTTATAAAAGTAGTAAATAGATGGATAGTATTTTTTTACTAGTTTTTCGTATGAACCGTCTTTTTTTATCGAGTCTAAATAACGATCAAATGCTTTGCGTAATTCAGGGGAATTTTTACGGAATGCAACAGCCATTTTTTGATTTTCAGATATAGGGCCAATGACTTTTATTTCACCCGGCCATTTTTCGAGGGCAATTAGCGTATCCGCAACATCTAATAATGTGCTTTCCGCATCATTTTTCATTATCGCTGGAACCATCTCATTAAGGAGACGCGCCCCATCAGGTAATATAACTTTTGCACCTGTGTCATATAAGTCATAAAGGTTAGGATCCAAGCAAGAATGTTCTAAAGCTAACACTTCGCGACCATCGATCAGCTGCTTGACGTTTTTAACATCTTCATCGACCGACCCACTTGGTTTAATCGGGCTCAGACTAGAGTCGGATCTGGAAACCAACCATACACCTGAAGGAAAATAATCTTGTGAAAAATCGACAACCTCAGAGCGCCAATCAAGAATAGTAACGCCATTTGCGATCAAATCGCCTTCAATTGGAACACTTTCTCCGACAACAGCCTGCTTGTTGTGATATTGCACATTTTGCCCTGTCAACTTACCAACCACGTCGCTCCACTGTGCTGGAACATACTGGTACTGAACACCTAACGACTTGGCAAAACCTTTTATTATCTCTACATCCAAGCCAGTCAAAGTTTCCACTTCACCTTGTTCAATATAGGAGACAAAGTTAGCGTACGGGACACCAATGTGACGCAGTACACCGCGTTCACGGATTTGTTGTAAATCGTCTGACCAAGCGGCAGACGACGCAACAGAGGTAACCATGAGCGCCACCGTCGCTAAAGTTCTTTTGAATGTTATGACTGACATAATAATATCCTTACCTTTCACAAAGCGCCCAATAATGGGCGCTTGAGTGATAAACAACGATGTTAGAACGACGAGTAATACAAATTCGTCATCGCCACTACGAGCCCTTCCACATCTTGTTCGTCATGGAACAAATGCGTAGAGATACGCAGCGCGTAAGTATCAAAGTCATCATCCTTATGCAGCTTAAAGCTAGTCGTACGGATGATGTAACCATACTCTTCACGTAAACGATCTCGGAATTCCGTCAGTATCTCTTCATTAGTTACATCGGGGAACGGGTTAACCGTCGTTAAGCCACTGGTTAAGCCTTCCACGTTTGGTGAATACATTTTGGCTTGTGGTAAGTACTCTTGAAGCAAGGTTTTACATAAACTACCAAGGCTTACAACTCGCTCTTCGATACGGTCTCGACCAATCTCATCCCACATTTTGCAACTATCAACTAGTGCTTGTTTCGCAGGATAGTTATCGTTACCAATGTATTGCATTTGCAGCTGTTTACCTAGGTAATCAGCATGAGAAAGTGAGGAGTTGATCAACCATAACGGGTTCTCTCGGTCACTCCAATACTCATTCAAACGGTTACCGTTATCACGAACATACAGAATACCTGTCGCGCCCGGACCACACTGCCACTTATGACCAGATCCTGCATAGAAATCACAATCCATATCGTGGAAATCAAGGTCAAACATACCGACCGTATGCGCGCCATCAACAAGAGTAGGTACACCATACTCTTTTGCTAAAGCACAAATGGCTTTTGCTGGTAGCGCGGTTCCTGTTTTGTATGTGATATGAGAGAAAACAATTAGGCGAACGTTTTGATTCGCATCAAGCGCGTCTCGGAACGCTTGAATGTAATCTTGCTCAGAAACGTTTTCGGTACCAGTAAATACTGGTAGTTGAATTTCTACCACATCCACACCAAAACGATGTTTCGCTACGTTCATAGGTGATGTTGCAGCAATATGTTCATGGTGTGTCGTTAGAATCACATCACCTGGTTCAAAGTGTAAGCCATTAATGATCGAGCATAAGCCATCAGTAGTGTTGCGGCTGAGAATGATCTCTTCTGGGTTAGCACCAAAACCTGGTGCGACGTCTTTAACCATCTCAGAAACATACGGCCAAGAGCCAAATTTGCCTTTCATATCCCAAGGGTATTTAGCCACCAGCTTGTTGTTATGCTCGTAATCTTCAAGAACATGTTTTGGCATTGAACCTGTTGTACCAATGTTCATGTAAGTGGTTCGTTTATCCAAAACGAACTGTCTTCGCACTTTACGCCAGAAGCGCTTATCGTGTTTTCTACCTAGCCCGCGGCTGCTCCAATCAATTTTCTGTTCTCGTGCTTGAGCTACGCCTGAGAAAGCGGAAGCACTCACACCAGCAACAACAGCTCCTGTTGCGCCTTTCAGAAAATTACGGCGGCTGCTATTAGTCTGAATAGATTCCTTGTCTTTCATCTTTTTCAATCCTTGTCGGAAATTAGCCATATTATTAATTTTAAGTGCGTAACTATCTGTTACTAAAACATTATTACCCATTACAATCAGAGTTTAATTTTTTCCTCTGCCATTAAGTGACTTTAGTTCCAATTTTTTATCTTATTTGATGATATAAGCAACAGTTTGACCACAAATCTATAAACAACAATGTTCACATTAATATATTCGTTAATTTGATTATTCTTTATTGCGGACAATTCCACCAAATTCTTTATAAAACAATTATGAGCTTTGTTATAAAGTCATTAAAAATTTAACTTTGCGTTAATTTAAAAATATTCAGGCTATTTTAGGATTGGCGTCTATTCTTTTTATATCTTAACGATCTCAACATGTTAAGACTAAATAAAAGAAAGCTGATTTCGGATCGAGATATCAGTTTAAGACCATAAAGTGATACACATCACTCTATGACATAAACTCACCGCTCAACAGACATAAGTACAACAGGTTTTCACTAATATGTGCTTGAGCGTACACCCTAAAAGAAGGAGGTCCCATGTTAAAAGGATTGCTATGCATTTCAGTTGCATCCGCTCTTGTCGCCGCCCCTAACGTGCTAGCGAAAACGGTAGAAATGACTGCTCTCAACACCAATGAGAGTGCGGGTACCATTGAGATTTCACAAAGTGATTATGGCGTTGTTTTTACGCCTCAATTATCAGGTTTGTCAGCAGGTGTGCACGGTTTCCATGTTCACACTAGTCCATCTTGCGATAGCATAGAAAAGGATGACAAAACCGTATTAGGCGGCGCAGCAGGTGGCCATTATGATCCTAACAACACAGGGAAGCATGGCTATCCTTGGACCGATGACAATCATTTAGGCGACTTGCCTCCACTCTATGTGGACATGGACGGCAATGCCAATCAGCCCGTTGTCGCGCCTCGCCTAAAATTATCAGATTTAAAAGGTCGAGCGTTAATGATCCATGCAGGTGGTGACAATCACTCCGATCACCCAAGTAAGCTAGGTGGTGGCGGCGCTCGCGTCGTATGTGGTGTTATTGAATAAACATTAACTTATGTCTCACACTTCTCTTTAGATTGCGAGAAGTGTGAACTTCTGTTGATATTGAGAGGATGTTGCATTGGTCTCAAGGTAGCTGTGGTGAAGCATTAAGATCGATTGAACAATCTTCGTCCCGATCCCCAAAGAACCGCCCTCCGCTTCTTCCTCGATGTGATTGACGAAGGTAAAGTGGATACGCGACTTATCCTCACTCAAATGTGCTTGGCAATGCACTTCCGAGCCGATTGGGCTGTGGCGCAATGCATTTTCAAGCAGGTTCAATACCAACCGCTCCAATAGCCCCTTGTCACCCACGGTTTGGATTTCGCTATCGATATCCACTTTCAACACCACTTCTTTACGAGAAAACTGGCTCTGCATCGTTTCGGCACATTCTGCCATCAACGCGCCAAGATCTACGGGGCGGTACTCGTAGTTTGGCATTGGAGCTTCTTTGCGCGCGGCGTCTAACAAAGAATGCAATTGAGTTGAGAGCTTCTCACAATTTCGGAAAGCGACGTCAATCAAAGGATCGGATTCCGGATGTTGCAAACGCCACGTTTCCAAATAGCCAAGCACGCTCGATAACGGCGTTTTTAAATCATGGCTAAGCTGCAACAAGCTTTGACGACGATGAGACGATTGATACTCCAACTGTAAAAACTGCTGCTGAATGTGCTTCGCCATCATCTGATAAGAGTGCGCAATCGGCACGAGCTCCGGCACTTGGTGAGTAAAATCAGGTTGCAGGCGGAAATCATGTTCAGCTTGTTGTTGAAGTTGCTTGGTCACACGTTCAATCGGATTCAATAGGCTACGTTTGACCAGCACATAAGCCCCAAGAGCAAAGCCTAAAATGGACACTAAGACCAATCCTGCCAGCGCGATGTAAGGAGTATCGACTTGAGCATTGGCAATGGCGTCATGTCGGGTACTGCCAATCACCACGTAGAGATAACCGATCGTAGAGCCTAATTCTTCTATCGCGGCGACAGAAAAGACTTTGTGCTCACCACGATTACGTGGGTCTTCACCCAAAATAGGAAAAGGTTGGTCATTTAAGAATTGCTTAATGGGATTGAGATCCACCTTCCCCATGATCTCCGCCCCTTCCGGTGCTGCATGGGTGGTGATGTTACCTTGGCTATCGAGGAAGTAGATTTCAAAATCAGGGCCGATCAGCATGAGCGTGTGAAAAATCGACTTGAGCGCTTTCGGATTGTAATCCGTCCCGATCATCAGCGGGTTATCATCACGCATGTGGCTAGCTAGCTCTTTATGCAGGCTTTGTTTAGTGCGTAACTCGATGGTTTCTTTTTGCCAATTGTAAGTCAGTGCAATCACCACCGCCGCGAGGCAGAACCACAAGCTAGTAAATACTACCAAGCGAGATTTGAAGCTCATCCTATCGCCTCCTTAAACAGCGGTGTTTCCGAAACACCCGTGATGATTGAAAAATGACGGTGAAAACAACTGCAGACTTACTGTCTTGGCTTGATGTTTTGACTTACTTTCTTGCATTAGTGTCTTGGTTGAAACTTATACCCAACACCCCAAACAGTTTGAATGAAGTGATGATCAGAATCAGACAACGACAATTTGCTGCGTAAACGGTTAATGGTGCTACACACCGTGTGGTGATAACCAGAATGACTAGTGTTCCAAACGTGATCGAGCAATTCATCTTTACTGTAAACTCTGCCCGGACGAGTCGCGAGAAACTGCAGCAAAGTAAACTCTGTCGCGGTAAGAGTGACGTCTTTGTCGTTTAGGGATACTTGGTGCAACTCCGGAATGATTCTTAGCGGACCAAAATCCATCGCATCGTCGAGGACTTCATTTGCCACCTTTGCTTCTGCGGTTTGGCTGACTCTGCGTAACACGTTTCGCACTCGTGCTTGGAATTCTAATACGCTAAATGGCTTAGTGATGTAGTCATCAACGCCCGCTTCTAAACCGTCAACCTTGTCCATTTCACCGTCTCTGGCTGTCAGCATGAGCACTGGGCTCCAATCTTGTTGCTGACGCAAATAATGGCAAATGTCTAGACCATCACCATCTGGTAAACCTCGGTCAAGGATCAATAAATCAAAGGGTTGTTGCTGGTATTGCGTTTTAGCATCGGCGACATTTGTGGCTCGCGACACTTGGTGTCCTTGAAACTTGAGATGCATCTGAACCAGCTCTGCCAAATCATCGTCATCTTCCACCAACAAGATGTTCGCGACTAAATTGATTGCCTGTTGTTCCATGGTCCTTTCCTTGCCTTCGAGTATCCTCACTTTGCACATGACCGGAACAAATTAGAAATTCTTTCAAAAAAGGTTCCGATGACGCCATGAGGGATAAAGCGCTCGGCTACAAGCGCTTTGGAAAGGAGACGTCATCGGAGCCTGTGTTACTCGACTCGAGTGATGGTGACTTTCGCACCTGGGTTCAAGAAACGATGGTTCGCAGAGAGTGCTGAGTTTGCTAATCCATCATCTTGGCTAACAACACCCGCATGGAATGCAACAACGTCACTGCTGTCATTACGAGCGGCATTGAAACCCTCACCGCCACCTGCTGGGCCCGGAATGGTTGCGGCAAGCTCATCATTCAGTTCCGTGCCGGAATCCCAAACGTTCATGCTCATTTCATAGCTTTCACCCACTGCGAGCGATTTGAGCGATAGCCCCGTTTCACCAACAAAGGCATCATTGGTATTCACAAACATAGACGCCACAGACAAGTAACCGTAACGACTAGGGTCAACCGTGATGGTGACTTCGTCCGATGCACCCGGCAACACCAATCCATTGCCCGAAATGCCTTGGTAAACACTGTCATTGCTGTTCATCAACTCAATCAGCTCAGCGTTACTCCCGCCTTCGGCAAGATGCTCAAGTTCAACAGATGCGGCTTGTCCAATTTCAAACAGTTGGTAGTCACCATTGTGAGTGAGTACCGCGAGCGGAGACATAGGTTGATTCGCAGTCAAGTTCGCCACGTTGACGGTGTAGCGGTACGATTTCACTACATCGTTATCATCATCGCTTGGACAACCGGCGAGCAAGCCGACTGAAGCTGCAACTAGTAAGATTCTGTATTTCATACATCCCCCTTACTTCACAACGATTGTGATGGTTGCAACTGGGTTTAACCAACGATGGCTGCTGCTGTCTAGGTCACTGATGCCGCCGGCTGGATCGCTATCACCAAGGTTACCCGGATGCACGTGAACTTTGTCGTTAGTTACCGTTGCTTCAACGCCTGTGCCGCCAGTACCAAAGGTAATGAAAGGTGGGTTTGGCATGCTAGACGCAAGTTCATCGTTCGCTTCTGTACCGGCATCGTAACTTCTTAGCGTTGCTCGGTATGTACCCGCTTCCGTTGGAATCTTCCAGCTATCTAGACCGACGAAACCATCATTGGTTGGCAGCAACATCGCGCTCAGAGAAAGATAACCGTGGTCGCCACTATCCAAGGTGAAGGTGGTTGCAACACCTGGATTCAAAATGCCACCAGCAGGGTTCTCAACCACCGCACCACCAGCGTTACCAATCACACTAGCAAGCCCAGAGATATCACCACCTTCTGCCATTGCTTCTAGTTCTGGCGTTGCTGCTTGACCCGTTCTGAACATTTGAAGATCAGAGCCATGTGCAGCAACAATAAGTGGCGTAAAGTAGATGCCTTTGGTTGCGTTTGTCACGGTGATTTCCAATTCCACCGCATTCACTGATGCAGAGCCTAGTGCCATAGCGACTGAAGTCATGACGAGTCCGAGTTGGGTACGTTTTTTCATTGTGATTCCATCCTTTAATGAGGGTTGAACTACCCAAGCCCATGTGTACGGCTTTACTTCTTTGTTCGTGACTTGAGTAGGTTAAGCATTACGTTTCGAACGTTTTGCGTTCTTGCCTCTAAGAATGACGAGCAAATCTATCAGCAACTTCATCGAATTCTCATAAAATTCTCACAAGTTCTGTTCGAATTCTGTCAGCAGCACTTTTTTACTCTTAATCAGGTATTTACACTTCGCGCTTTCCCCTCCTAAAATGCAGTATTCCCTGTTTAAATCACGATTCTCACCATGATTCATAACGTTCTGTCTGCCTACTATGGCGAAATTTACGGCATCGCTTTTTTCAACCACTACTTGAGCCATTACGCCCAAAGCGAACAACAAACACTGTGGAAAACCTTGATTGAAGTGGAAGAACTCACCGCAGAAAAGCTCAAACCTGTACTGCTGACAAATGGCATGGATATCGAAAGCCGACACCAAGAGATGTTTGATAAAGGCTTGGCAGATGCAACCAAGTGGATTGGTTTACCATGGCAAGAGTTGGTGGCGACTCTTCTGAAGTGGGTAGAACCTTATGAGGTCAAGTATCGAGAGTGGTATGAAGAAGTGAAAGCTTCACAGCAGTATTCAATCGCTGAGCGAGAAGCTATCGAGTTAATTGCAGACCATGAAACGGCCATTTATCACTGTTGGCAGCAATACCATACTGGTGAATCTGGCTTGCCTGCACTCAATGCATTTTTGGCAAAATATCGTTAAAGCGAGACGGTGACACTTGAACCTCGTGAAACCGTACCAGACAATATCGTTATTCCGCTGCGCAGAACTGAACAATTATGGTTAATCCAAAACTCATTGCCCTACTTCCTGATCTTGCTTCGTTTATCTTGGTGGTAAACGAAGGCAGTTTTACCGCTGCTGCTAAACAACTCGGCGTAACGCCATCGGCTTTAAGTAAGTTGATCACACGATTAGAGCAAGCCCTCTCGGTGAAACTGTTTGAGCGCACGACTCGTAAGTTGATCATCACTCAAGCTGGGCAAAAGGTTTACGACCAAAGCATTGCAATGGTGAATGCTGCGCAGCAAGCCGTTGAGTTATCTGCAGAAGATCATGCTGAGCCAACAGGTGCACTCACAGTGGCTGCCCCTGAAGCATTTCTTAATTCGGTGCTTCAACCGTTTGTGTTGCCATTCCTAGAGCGTTATCCAAATATACAGCTTAAGCTGCGTGCAGCAGATGGTGAGATTGATCTGTTCCGCCAAGGTATTGATGTCGCATTCAAGCTCACCGACAAACCCGATGAGAATCTGGTCCTCAAAGAGATCAGCAAGACCAATCTTGTTTTGTGTGCTTCTCCAGATTACCTAGCCAAACATGGTATGCCTGAGCACCCAACCGAGCTTGAGCAGCACGACTGCATTTACCTTGCCGAGAACGACAAAGACAACATCTGGTCGTTCTTTAAAGAGGAAGCCTTTCATTCGATTGCAGTAAGCGGGCGTTACGCCGTCAACCACTCTCAAATGCGCTTGAATGGGGTTAAGTCTGGCTTGGGAATTGGGATCTTCCATGACTTCGTGATCAAAGACGCGTTAGAGCAAGGTGAAGTGGTGGAGGTACTACCGGATTGGATGATCAAGAGTAACTACCACGGCGCTATCGCGATGCAGTATGCGCAAACCAAATACATGCCTGCTCGTCTGCGCGTGTTTATCGACTTCGTTAAGGAGCATTTAGTCTCCGACGATACTAACCATGCTTGAAGAGGCTAACCATGTTTAATGCCATTCATCACGTCGCGATCATTTGCAACGATTACTCAAGGTCAAAACGCTTTTACACTGAAGTGTTGGGATTGAAAGTCATTGCTGAGAACTATCGCGAAGCCAGAGACTCATACAAGCTTGACCTCGCTTTACCTGACGGCAGCCAAGTTGAACTGTTTAGCTTTCCGGGCGCACCAGAGAGACCGAGCTTTCCTGAAGCACAAGGGCTAAGGCATCTCGCTTTTTTGGTTGATGATGTTGAACAGGTGAAAACCTACCTAGAATCGAATGACGTTGAAGTTGAGCCAATTCGTATTGACGAATTCACAGGCAAAGCCTTTACCTTCTTCCAAGACCCAGATGGCTTGCCGCTGGAGATTTACCAGAAATAAAAAGAGCCAGCACGTCGCTGGCTCTTTTACTATTTCATTCTTTGTCTGTTACTAATTCAACGCCGTTTTCAGCTTCTCAACGCGGTTGAACAACAGCCAATCCAGAGTGAGAACCGTAACAATCGCCAAACCGCCCATCGGGAACGCCAGACACAATACTACCAACGTTACTAAGCCAAGCTTCCAAATACCGTCTTGCTGAAACTTAGGTGGCGCACCCAATGCAGCACTGCGACTTGGCCTGCGAATCCACCACATCACCGCACCTGTGATTGAGATTAAGATGAACGCCAAACAGAACACCACGTTGAGCACTTTGTTAAACACACTGACATCGCCTTGATGCAATGACACACCTGCCGCCATGAACTTGGCAAACAAACTGTAATCTTGCCATGTGACATCCACCAACAAGCGACCGGAATATTGGTCAAAGTGGCTGGTGCGATCTTGTCTTGGGTCGGAAATATCGCCACCCATAGAGTTAGCTGCAACGGTGTAAACGCCCGTCTCAGAGCGCGGCAAAAACAGCTTATAACCAGTGAAGCCCATCATTTCAGCTTTGAGGATGATATCATCAATAGAGAGCACATCATTATTGCCTGCGTATGCCATCTCTTCCTTCATATTGGCATGATCATGAGCGGGTTTGTCTTTCGACTCTGGCACAGCAGCAAGCTCTAAGTTCCATGGCATCTCTTCTGAAGCGCCATGGTTAAGATCTTTGTGTGTCAGTGTAGATTCCGGTTTCTCACCCCATGTGTAATAGGTTGGGAAGGTATTCCAAGCTTGCACCATTTTCGCCCCCCAGATCCCTGCCCACGACAATCCTGAAATCAAAAAGAACAACAGAACAAGCGACAGTACACCACCTAAATTCGCATGCAGGTCACGCATCAACATTCGAGGGCCATTGTTAAGGCGAATTTTCAAAAAGCCGGCGCGGCTGGCGTTGTCTCTCGGTAACCAAAGGTACAAACCAGACACCAACAGCAAAATCCCCAGACTTGCGGCGATTTCAATTAAACGGTCGCCTAGGTCGCCGATGAGCAACGTGCCGTGAATGCTGTTCATCAGTTCATAGATGCTATCACCACGATTAATGGTGCCTTGTACGTCTCCTGTGTAAGGATTTACTGCAACAATCAGCGAGCTGCCTTCTTGGTTTTGAATCGAGAATCGGTTGGCCATATCGGCCGTTTTAGCAGGTACAAACTGAGTGACATTAAAATCGGGATACGCCTGCTTGACGGTTTCTAATTGTGCAGAGACAGGAACCATTTGCTCTTGTGGTGAAACTTGTAGTGTCGCTTCGTATCGAGCCAGTTCGATTTCGTCATCAAACAACATCACCAATCCCGTGAGGGAAAGCATGAGCATAAATGGAATGACGAACAAACCTGCGTAGAAGTGCCATCGCCAAGTCATAAAGTAGATGGATTTTGCGCGTGAGGCTTCCTTGAGTTGAGGCTTTGCCGAGTTTCTCAACATGTGTATTTTCCTTTTTTCATTGTTGAACACCCAAATTCAGCCAAACGCATCCTGCACATACGCATTCGTATGCGGCGCTATTTGACTTAGATTTGGGAGTACCACTGCTCGAAGTGGCAGTGTTGCTGACTATATACCCAAGTGACTTCAAGATGCTGGATTCAGAGCGTTGTCATTGATTCGAGTGCAAAGAAAACAACGCTGTGTAATAGACAACTCTTTCCAAGTTGTTTGAAGCAGCAATCGGAGCAATGACACGCTCCCGAAGGGCGAGTTGCCTTGGCTTGTATACTTTGTTGTCGATATCTTGATTTAGACCCACTAGACCTTTAAATCGCCGCCGCGTCTACAAACCAAGTCATTCTCGCTGAACCAAGCATCTCGAGGTTACTTGGGTATCGTGTAATTGTTTTTGTTATGAGAAAAGGGAAACTGGCGGCGCTCGAGGAACTGGTGTTTCAAATCGCACACTTAGAGCCAAATAAGCGTAGCTGTCAGAAATCACCAAGCTCAGTCTTGAGAGTATTGGTGTCGTTGGAAGTGTATCGTGATGAAAAGTCGAGAAGTGGCTAAACGGACAAGGCTTACCTTTGTGGCTGACAGAATTGTCGCCCTCTTCTATTTGAACCAATTCAAAACCGTTAAGCGTACATAGCGTTGCCCACACGCCCATGCTGTTACCATGAGCATTGATAACAGGCATCAGCGTCACTAGCGCCCAACTGAGAGCACTAGCAAATAACATCGAGCGGTAAAAAGGAATTAATCTACGCATAACGGTGACTTAACAAATTTCACACAGCGTAACTAATTCTGAGTGGTAGCTCAAAAACAGGATCAATAAGTGGCTGCTACCTCACAGGTTTTCTTGAATACCTCGATTGACAGGCACAAAAAAGCCCGCCGAAGTGGCAGGCTGATGGTCATTTCTTCAATTTGGATAAACGGTTAGCTAAACAGTTTGCTCCAGATACTTGGGTTGCGTTTGTCGTGGTACTCTTCACGAAGGCTATCGATTTCACGCAGTTGGTCTTTCGCTTCTTCTAGCTTGCCCGCATCAAGATCCGCTTCAATCTTATCTAGCGTTACCGTCAGCTTGTTAAAGCCTTCTAGGTAGATATCGAACTTCTCTGGTGGGTAATTACCACGCTTAGATTGTTCAACGATCGCTTGCAAGCTATCAATCGCAGATTTCATGGTTTCAACATCAGACGCTTCTGCCGCCTGTTTGAATTCCATCTTCATCTGTTTCATGTTTTGTTTTAAATCAACCGCTTCTGCCATTGCGTATGTTGAGCCAAACGCAATCGCACACCCTAGGACTAAAGGACGTAACATTTTTCACTTCTCCATTTATAGTGCCGAATTCTGTGTCGGCTTTATTCACCCAAATAACCTACGCCATAAAAGGCGAAAAACTAGCTTATTTGAGTATTTCCGGGTCGCAGTGTAAAGCAATCTGGCGTCAGGTGCATACCTTAAATGTAATCAAGTTTATGCGTTGAGAATGCTGTCATATTCTGCAATTGGTTTACGGCCTCTCAAAGCTAAGAAAGACAAAAACTGCTGAGCGGTGTGAGTAATCACTTTCTTGCTATCAATACCCACTTTGTCCATTAACTCTCCAACCAACTCCAGATTACCAACATCGTGACAGAAGTGCGCGTCACTGCCCGTGGTGAAGAAAACACCGAGATCTTTCCCGATTTGTGCAATCTCGTGGCAACGGTCTACGCTGCCTACTCGGCTATTGCCCTTCAGAGTGGTGTTGTTAATTTCAATCGCGACATTGTGCTCTTTCGCGCACGCTAAAACGGTCTGAAAATCAAAGTCGAAATTTGGATTACCAAGATGACCGAGCGCATCAATACGGCCACTCTGAATGACATTAACAAGTGCTTCCGTGTGAGTTTGCTTGTTTGCAGGACGAAAAACGGGTTCATGAAAACTCGCGATCACCCAATCTAAGTTGCGGTCCACACTCAGTGGAATATCAATGTCGCCTTCGGTATTCATAATGTTGGATTCAACGCCACGAATAATCGCAACCCCCTCAAGAAAACGAGGCAGAATTTTCTGGTTCGAGAAGAACCAGTAATGAGGCGCACCCGGCATTGATTCTGCGTGATCGGTCGTGCAGAACATATCCAGCCCGTTCTCTTTTGCCAACTTTGCATTTTCAAGCAAGGTACTGTACGCGTGACCACTGGCGTACGTATGTGTATGGGTATCAACTTTAAATTCCATCATCCACTCTCTTAGGTGCGCTATCTTGCGTGCTATTGTATACCTTCAGGCAACGCATCGTCAGCCCAAGATAAGCAAGAACCCTAAGCTTGCTCTTCACTAATGGCTTTTATCAAGGGTAAAGCTTTTTCCCATCCGTGATTAAACATGGAAACAAAGTCGTTGTGAGTATGAATGGTAACATTGAGTAGTAAACGATCGTTGTTGGTATCGATCTGGTAGATCTCTCGCGATCCGATCCACCTAGATGCTAGGTCAGCATCGAGTTGTTGACGATTATCCGGATTAAAAATGGCAACATGATGAAATTCAAGTTTTTGAAGCGGTAGCACCGTATCTATGATCGCCCTTGTCCCGCCCATATCTGGATCAAAAAAAGTGATGCCACCTCCTTCTTCCCAAGCTCCTTCAAATTGAGACTGCGGTGAAAAGGCTTGTGCCCAACGTTTATACAACTCAACATCGGTTAGCACTTCCCACACTCGTTGCGGTGTCGCCGAAATTTCGACGTAATAATTTAGCGTAAGCATGATTTCTCTCCCTGAACCTTTCTTGACGCTAGCCCATACTCAAGAAAAATCAAACCACACGACCAATTTATCTACCTGCCCCCTTCATTTTCCGACAGACTAAGAAGTTCTCGCTTGTAAACCACCACTGCGATGCGCCGTAAAACGAACCCAACATGTGTTCAGTATGATTGCGAGCACTATTAAACTCATCCCGACAATTTGACTTTGACTCATTCGGTCTTCAAAAAACAGGCTCTGCCAAACCGCAGTGAACAATAAGTTAGTAAAAATGAGTGGCGCAAGTTGAGAGCCACTGCTTGCCAGTTTATATGCTTTGGAGCGAAAAACTTGGGTGTTAATGATCATCAGAGACATCATACCGATCCACAGCGTATTTGAAGAAATCTCAGGCGCCATAACACTCATATTAAGTAACGCGTCGAAGTCATTAAACAAAGTTAGCGGCAACAGAAATACGGCAGCAAAACCAAACGCCCAAAAGTTGATTTCTAGCGGCGACATATTTGTTTTACTCACTTTATATAACGTAAGCTGAGAACCAGAATTGAAGAGTCCACCAGCCAAGCCGAGCAATAAATCCGCTCGCCATGTAATCTCACTTCCACCGCCCGCCAACATAACCACACCAGTGAACGCCATTGCTAAAGCCGCCAATGTTGAAACACGAATGCGCCCTCTCATGAACAGCCTTTCAACCAAGGGAATAAATAATGGGCCAGTAGCAAACAACACAACCCCTTCAACGAGCGTTAACGTTTGTAATGACGCGATAAAGCAAAGTTGTGACAAACCGATACAAAGAGCACGCAATAAAATAGGCTTTAGCGTGCCCGATTTAGGAAAGGTAAGGTTTTTCACACGAAGTAAAATAAGCAAGATAAGCGCAGGCACCAAAAAACGTAAGAAGCTAAATAGTGTGACGGAAAGTTCGCCTGACAACTGCTTTGCTAACAGTCCAGTAACAGATAAGCTTAACGTAGACATCAACATGAAAAGGATAGATTTATTTACAGCATTCATTCAATACTCCTTAATATATGGAGCATTTTAAAAGACATCACTTATCGTAAATAGCGAATAATATTAACCATTGATGTAAGAAAAACTTACAGTTTAACTTATCTATCACCAGCTACGGTTTTTAAATTATGCGGAAACTAGTCCCCTTAAAGTCCATCTACGCATTTGTTGCAGTAGCTGAGTCTGGCAGCATGACAGAAGCAGCACATATATTAAGTGTGAGCCACTCAGCCGTAAGTCAGGCGATTAAATCGCTGGAGAGTCAAGTCAACAAGCCTTTGTTTGATCGCATAGGCAGACAAGTTCAACTCAATGCGGACGGTAAAAAGTATTACCGAAAGGTGGCACCCGCTTTAGAGCAAATTGTCGATGCAACGGAAGCACTCATCCAAGATCAGAACTTGCAACGTGTTACGCTCAATATGGTGAATTCATTGGCTCTTCACTGGTGGATTCCTCGAATGTCCGATTTACAAGGGTTTGCTCCTCAATTAGACGTTCGTTTATCAAACCTGTCTGGCAGATTCAATTTAGAACAAGAAGGTATCGACGCGGCCTTGGTGCATGGAAATCCCGAAGAATGGCAGGATTACTACTGCGAAAAGCTCAGTGAAGATGAACTGGTTTTGGTATGCAGTCCTGAATTGATAGCGAAGACAAAAGACTCAAACATCACTCAACTCTTAAAGCAGTATCCCATCATTGAAGTTACTAACGAACGAAGAAAAAATGACTGGAACGTGTGGCTGGACGCGACGGGTATCCAGCGACCTAAAAATAAAAAACCAATCACTTTTAACATGTCGATACAAGCCGTCCAGGCCACAACTCGTCGTTTGGGGTTATTGGTCACTCATCGCTTGTTTGTGAAGGATGACATCAAATATGGTCAGCTAATCGAGCTGGGTGAACCCGTCATTAATCCTCATCAACAGCTTTACTTTGTATGCCCGCCACACAAGCTAAAGCTTGAATCGTTTCATCTGTTGCGATCTTGGCTACAACAATCATTCAACTATTAGAAACTTTTGTTAAGCACATTCACTGAAAAACTAGTATAAAGTTAGAAGAGCACTTTTCATCCAAGGATGGTTTATGAAGCAGTATCAAATATGGCTAAGCGCACTCTGTTTTGCAGTATCTTTGAGTACGACCGCTGAAGTAGAAAATGATAACCGCCTTTCAGAACAAGGGATCTCCACGGCAATTATTGGGGGTCAGCAGGCTACCCAAAACCAACTTCCTTTTTTTGCACGTCTTATTCTACATAAAACTGGCGCTAATCAGTTTGCCAATATTTGTGGGGGAACCATTGTAAACGACCGCTTCATTTTAACTGCGGCTCACTGCGTAGAACCAAGCGTTTTTACTGACGGCTGGACAATCAACGACCTACGAGTGTTAGTCAAAAACCCTACGATGAATGACGTGTTTGTTGAAGAATTCAAAGATGTTCGCTCTATCACGATTCATCCTGATTATGTGCCTAGCGATTTATGGATTAATGACATCGCTGTCCTTGAATTGACTAGACCTATCACCGATAACGTCCAATCCATCACTTTACCGCAAGACTTTGGAGACTACAGCAGCAAGTCAGTTTATCAGATATTCGGTTTAGGTCAGACCTCAACCAATGATGAAAGCCCCCCTAACTATTTACGCTGGGCAGAAGTAAAACCCCTTACCGACACCCAATGCGCTTCGTTGGTAACAGGGTTTAACGCTCAGGAAAGTTTATGTGCGAATGGATTTCCTGAACGAAGCTACACTGGTATCTGTCGTGGTGACTCAGGCGGTCCTCTCACCTATCAAGACAATAATGGCATGTATCAGCAAATTGGCATTGTGAGCTACGGTTCTTCAGTTTGCGAATCCGCTGCGATTCCAAGTGTGTTTACCGAGATTTTGAACTATGCAACATGGATTGAGACCCAAACCAGCTCAGGTGTAAAAACCAGTTATAACGCCCTCTTAGCAAGTTCGGAAGATTATCATAGCGAAGGGGACTCTGGCTTTGAGCCTGTCGATACCAACACATCTGGCTTTGGTAACAACGGCAGCAGTGGCGGCGGTGCTCTCGGATCAGGGTTGATCATGCTTGGAGGCTGGTTTGGTTGGCTAAGACACCGCAGAAATTATTCGCGCTCCTAGTAGCGTCAACAAGACATCATAATATCTTGCGCTTAACGCGAGAGTTAATGATGTCTTCAATCATCTTTTGCTCTTTTTTCGCTTTTTCATAGTTCTGCTTAGTACGCCAACGATCAAGCACTTTTTCTAACCCTTGAACGCGTGCGTGCTTGTGTTCTAGCGTTTTCTGTACAGATGCACATTCCGCTTGCATAACGGCTTGCTCTTGCTCGTGGTGACGAAGCATTCTTTGTAGCATTTGGTCAACACGATTAAAGTTCATCAAAGCCGCGCTCGTCAGCGTCGGGCCGGTTCGGGTTGATTGTCCAGCGTGGCCTTTCAACGCCGACAACTGTTCCAATTGCATTGAAAGATGGGAGTGACGCTGACGCATGGCATCAAGTTGTTGACCCACACGGTCACGCTGTTTTTCTTCCATTTGCTGTAACTTGCCTACGGCTTTTAACTTGGATTTCATTTCAGCCTTGTCACTCCCATTTGATTAAGCACTTTGAAAAAGCTGCGCGAGCTCGGTCAAACTGGTTGGGTAATCTACAGACTCGTTGGCAGCTTGTTGTAGATATGCACGCAAATTTGGATACATAGCAACAGATTGATCTAACTCAGGATCTTGTCCTGGTTGATAACCCCCTAATGGCAGTAACTCTTTAACCTGAAGGTAGTTGGAGTACATTTGACGGAAGTTATTCGCAATCGTGCTGTGTGCGTCCTGCGTACAAGTATTCATACAACGGCTAATAGACGCGTTGATATCTATCGCGGGATAATGCCCTTGCTCAGCCAGTTGACGCGATAAAACGACATGCCCATCTAAGATGGCGCGCGCGGAATCCACGACAGGATCTTGTTGGTCGTCCCCTTCTGCCAATACGGTATAAATTGCCGTTAAGCTACCATGTTGATTTTCACTGTTACCCGCTCGCTCTAGGAGTTGAGGTAACACGCTGAAGACTGAGGGCGGATAACCACGAGAAGCTGGAGGCTCACCGAGCGAAAGAGCGATTTCGCGCTGTGCCATGGCGTATCGGGTTAGAGAGTCCATCAGAAGTAGAACGTCTTTGCCTTGGTCTCGGAAATACTCTGAAACGCGATGACAAAGTAGTGTCGCTCTTAACCTCATTAGCGGGGATTCATCAGCAGGAGCCGCGATAATGATCGCTTTCTTGCGCGCTTCTGGGGTTAAGTTTCTCTCGATAAACTCACGTACTTCTCTGCCTCGCTCACCAATAAGCCCGACCACAATTACATCGGCCTCCGTGTTTTTGGTGATCATCCCCATTAACACACTTTTACCGACGCCACTGCCAGCCATCAAACCAATACGTTGGCCTTTGCCTACCGTCAATAGTCCATTAATCGCTCGCACGCCTACGTTGAGTGGTGTATCAACTGGGCGTCGCTTCAGTGGGTTAATCGGTTTTGGTTCAAGTGAAACTCGATCTCCCCCCTTAAGCGGAGCCCCATCATCTAACGGCTCACCTAAACCATTCAGTACGCGTCCTAACCACTGAGAGCTTAGCTGCACGGTACTGTCACCATCAAGAGGGATGACTTTTGCACCTGCAAACAGATCGCCTAAACGGCGGATAGGCATGAGGTAAGCAATAGTGTGTTCAAAGCCCACAACTTGCGCTTCGATCATATCGCCTTCCGCGGTTTCTACGAGACAACGCTGCTCAAGCTTAAACCGACACCCTACGGCTTGTAACATTAAGCCGTTTACTTTTATCAATCGCCCTGTTACGCGAGCAACAGGGATTGAATCGAGCGAAGCCAAGGCTTCGCTCAAACGCTCACTTAATAGTTCATGGCTTAGGGTATTACTCATGCTCAGACTCTACCTGTGGAATACTGACTTCATCCAAAAGGTGTTGCTTTACATTGTCCATACAGGCTTCCAAACGAGAGTCGCAGCTCGCATCCGCTTCTGCGTCATCAGTCACTAACTGACAGCCACCAATAGGAAGCTCCGTATTAGGGACCAGTTTCCAAGATTGCGGCAAATCAGCATTGATGTGAGTAATGCGCTCTAAATCTTGCGGATTTAAATGCACAGTTACTGTTTCCGCTTTACCAGGCATGGCAGACAATGTCTCGTCCACCAAAGCTAGGATCTGCTGAGGCATTAAAGTGAGCTCGGCACGAATCACTTGCTGAGCTACCTTTTGTACCAGTTCACAAATCATATGGCGTTGTTGCTGTTCTTTTTCATCTTGCCAACGAGAAAGGGCGTGAAAAAGTTCATTGACAGGCTTCGCCGCCTCCAAAAAGCCTTGCTTTCCAGACTGCTCACCGGAAACAAAGCCTTTTTGGAAACCTTCTTTTTGGCCTTCCAACAGACCTTGTTGCTTGCCCTGTTCGATACCTTGGCGTAAGCCTTCCTCATGTCCTTGTTGCAAACCTTGTTGAAAACCTTCTTCAAGTTGCTGTTGGATATCTATTTGAGGTTCTTGCCAGCCTTGGTTATCTAGCCCGAATTCGTCTTCGATAGTCTTAGGTTGCGCTAAAGGAGGAAAACGGTGTAAACGATACCCGCTCGGAGGCAATCGCATAGTACTTGATTTTGTCTCTAGCATGACCTTACTCCACCGTTGGCTCTTCATAGAGAAGCAGCTGAACTTCACCAGATTCATCCAGCTCACGTACCATTTGCATGATGTCTTGACGTGCTTTTTGAACTCGACTTAACGCAACAGCGCCGCGTGCGTCCATGTCATCTTCTAGCGCTTTCACCATACGTTGCGGCATTGAACGCTTAATAGCTTGTTGTAAGGTAATATCGGAACCTTTTAGCGCGACTGCCCACAACTCTAGCGGAATCTGCTGCACCAACATGTCCATGGTTTCTTCGCGTTGTCGGCCAAGAACCATAAAGTCGAACATGTTTTCTTCGATTGCATTAACAACATCTTCATCATGCAACTTCAGCATTTCCATTAATGAACCACGGTCACCTTCAAAGCGGTTAATGATATCTGCTGCTTGCTTAACACCTGATAACGGCGTGCTTTGACTCGCGGATACTTTTTCGATGCAACGCTCAACGAGTTCATGCAAATCAACGGCAACTTGATGATCGATATCTTGCAATTGAGCAATACGGAACAAAATTTCGTCATGGTAATCTTGTGGCAAGTGCTTCAATACCGCTGAAGAGCTGTCCGCTGGCAAATACGCTAGAAAAATTGCTTGCATTTGTGGGTGCTCGTTCACAATGAAACGAGCGAGAGTTTCTGCTTCCACCCACTGTAAGCGCTGCATATTGTTGCGAATTTCATCGCCATATAACGTATTCAATAACCCTTTTGCCAAATCGTTACCCAACGCTTTACGCAATGTATTAGATAGGTATTCCTTAGAGGCTCCTCGAATACCGCTGTGCTCACGGAAATCTTCAAAGAAAGTTTGAATAACACCACGAGCAGAATCGCTCTTAATGCCATTTAACTTCGCCATTGCACGAGTCACACGCTGGGTTTCATCACGGCTAAAGTGTTGCAAAACCTTCGCTGCGGCATCCTCGCCCATGCCTAATAGCACGAGCGCGGTTTGTTCAACATAACTAAGCGTCTGCTTTGATAGAACTGTGTTCATTGATGTTTACCCATTGTTTCAGTATTTCGGCTACGCGCTCTGGCTCTTCATTAGCAATAAGCTGTAGGTGTTTCAATTGAATTTCTAATGGCGAACCTGCTGGTGGTAGCATGTCGCTGTTTACATCTAAACCTGAAGAGGCTGAGATGCCTTTTTCAGATAGGCGGCGATCAAGTACTTCTTCATGCTCGCGCTCTTCACGCGTTTGCAAGTTTTCGTAGTCAGGTTCTTCCTGAGGCTCAGCAAAATTTAGCTCAGGCACAGGTTTATCAACGCCAGTTAGGTGCATGATTAATGGACGCAGTACGAAGAAGATCATCGCCAAGCCTAACAAGCCACCAATAACGTAGCGTATTGGCTGCTGTACTGTAGGGTCTTGCCACCACGGCAGTGCAGGAGGAGCATCAATTTCGATTGGGGTGAAGTTGAAACTCATTAAACTTAAGCTGTCACCTCGTGTGGCAGAGATACCAACAGCATCCATGATCATGTTTGAGATTTGCTCTTTATCGGCTTCACTCCACGCCACACCATCTGGCGAAGCTTTGGAGTTCAACAGAACCGAGACACTAAGCTTTTCTATTTGGCCTTGTTGGTATTGAGTACGACGAACACTACTACCTACAGCATATTGACGATTCACTTCAGATCGCGCATTCGTGTTTTGGCTATCGTTCGTTTCCACTTCACCAGATCCTGTCACTGGCGGTTGGTTACTTAGAGAACCAGGAACACCCAACGCAATTTGATCAACCGAGTTGTTATGAATGGTGTGCTCATTACGCACAACCGGCGCGTTATCCAAAATTTCTTGTGTTTCTTCAACTTGGCTAAAGTCCAGATCGGCAGCGACTTGTACGCGGAAGTTACTCGGCCCCACAATCGGCGTAAGCATATCTGCTGCGCGTTGGATGATCTGTTTTTCAACACTCTTCTGGTATTCAAGATATTTCGCGTTTACTTTGCCGGCTTCCGCAGAAGCGACATCCGCACTAAGAAGACGGCCATACTGGTCAATGACAGAAACAAATTCTGGCTTCATTGCCGTGACACTGCCGACCACTAGGTTAATGATCGCTTCAACTTGTTCAGGCTTTAAGTCTTCACCAGGTTTGAGCTCAAGCATGACAGATGCTGAAGGATTCTCACTGTTTTGGCGGACGAATAGAGTTTGACGAGGTATTGCTAAATGAACACGCGCGTTCGCTACTGAGTTCAAAGACATGATAGTACGTACTAACTCACCTTCTAAACCATGACGATAACGCGCTGTTTCCATAAATTGGCTCGTACCAAGAGAGCTATCTTCCTTGAGCGAATCCAAACCTGTCGGCAGCTTAGCTTTAACACCTTTTGATGCAAGCAACATGCGTACCTTAGCAACCTCACCTTCTGGTACAAGAACTTGTCCATTTTGCTCTTGCATGCGGTAGCTTACGCCTTCGCTTTCTAATACCGACACAATTTCGCCGATATCAAAACGCTCTTGCTGGCTATAGAGCGGACGAAAGCTCTGCGAGGAACTCCATAGTGCAACCACAATAATCGCTGCAACAATCGCAGCTAACACCGCAGATAGCACTAAGTTTCTCTGACTGCTAGACCAGATTTGCTTCAGCTTCGTTGTCACATCGTCCATGCCGTTGGCAGTAGAAAATGTCTGTGCTGTGCCGGTAGCCATAGCTGTGTTTCCGGCGACTTGGGGGGTTAGTTCTGACATGAATTACACCGGCATCTTCATAATATCTTCAAATGAGGTCACGACTTTGTTGCGCACTTGCATCAAAGCATTAAAGGACAAGCTGGCTTTTTGGCTCGCGACCATTGCACCAACTAGGTCATCACTTTTTCCTGTTTCTACGGCCGTCATTTTTTGACTAGCCACTGATTGATGTTGATTCACTGTATCCAACACATTTGTCATCGCTTGTGAGAACGATAAAGGTGCGTTTAGTGATTGTTGATCTAAAGGATTTGCACTCACGATAAACTCTGGCGGCTGCACTTGTGCCTGCATCGCCTGCATTTTTGACAACATAAGTTGCTCTGCCGAGACCGCATGAGTAGGTTGACTTGCCATCTATTTTTTCTCCTATTAGGCAGCCGAGCCTAGTGCCGACTGTAAATCAATACCATGTTCTCGCATTGCTGCGAGCTTGTAGCGTAGCGCTCGAGTAGAGACTCCAAGCGCGTTTGCGGTTTTCGTTCGGTTTCCACCAAACTGACGTAACTTTTCCAAAATAAACTGATATTCAGCTTGCTTCTTCGCTTCTACATGACCAAAACTTGAAGTTGGCTCTGCTGTAGGAACTGACGCGACAAGCTCAATAGGCAGCATCAGGTCATGGGCTGTAATGTAATCACCATGACGCATGACCAAAGCGCGTTGAATGACATTTTCCAACTCACGAATATTGCCCGGCCAGTGATACTGACTCAGCGCACTAATCGCATCTTGGGATAGGTGACAGCGGCTGCTATCTTGATACTTTTCAATAAAGAATTGGCTAATCGGTAGAATGTCCTCTTTTCTTTCACGCAAAGGCGGCCAGTGCAGAGGCAGCACATCTAATCGATAATAAAGATCTTCACGGAACGTGCCTTTTTGAACTTCCTCACGTAAGTCTTTGTTGGTTGCCGCAATAACACGAATATCGAGCTGAACGGCTTTATGGCTACCAACACGTTCTACTTCACGCTCTTGAAGGACGCGTAACAATTTCGCTTGAACCGCAGGTGACATTTCACCAATCTCGTCAAGCAGAATCGTCCCGCCATTTGCTTCTTCAAACTTACCGCTTTGAGAATTTGTCGCTCCGGTGAACGCGCCTTTTACATGACCGAATAGCACAGCCTCTAACATTGACTCTGGAATGGCGGCACAGTTAACCGCCACAAATGGACCATTGATACGCGGAGAGTGCTCATGCACATATCGCGCCAGCACTTCTTTACCCGTTCCCGATTCACCTGTAATAAGCACACTCGCGTTAGTACATGCTGCACGATGCGCCAATTGCAGAACTTGTTTGCTTCTCCAAGACTCCGCAACAATGTTGGCCATTGGCTTACCTAACGCTTCAACACGTTTAAGCAGATTAACCAACTGATTAGATTCAAACGGGCGTAATAGATAATCAGTAGCGCCCGCTTTCATCGTCTCAGCAGCCAAGATGCCTTGTTCTTGGTCGACAATCGCAATAACAACACCCGAATTTCGCTGCTTTTGGTGACACGCGACAAACTCACGAACACACATATCCGGCAGCGTAGAGCTCACTAAAGTGATTTCTGCTCGCTCTTCAAGCAAAGCGCCTCGACCAGTACGAGTGTGTTTCGCGGTGTAACCTGCATTTTGCAACACATCCAATACTGGTTGAGCAAGAGCTTCATTTGGCTCAACCAACAAAATTTTCGTTTTCGTCATCATTGAACCTTAACTTTCGTTTGTTGATTTTGTGATTGTAGATCTGGGTGGTGTTTCGTAGCCGTATACTCGTTGTCCCTCACTAAACGCAGGGTGACACGTCGGTTTTTTGCTTGGCCATTAACCGAGTTATTGCTGGCAATTGGGTAACGTGAACCATGAGCTCGTGTTTCGATCATCGACTCGTCGACCCCAAGCTCAATCAAAGCATTGGTGACTTGCTCTGCTCGAGTACGTGACACAGAAAGGTTCGTTAAACTTGAACCAACGTTATCGGTGTGACCGTCGATGAGGATTTTGGTCACTCGATCATCCACAGATACATAGCTATACAGCGCTTCTAGTGTTGCTTTCTGTCCACGACTTAACGTCTTCTGACCAAACTCAAATGAGAGCGCCATATCCCTTGCCTCTGAAAAAGACAATTTAGGCAATCGCGCGCGACACGCATTAAATGATTTCAATGCGTTTTGAATTTGAAGAGTAGGAATCACAATCTCTGAAACAGAGGAAGCATTACTTCCTTTAAGTGACAGCGTCACCCAACTACCCGAAGCAATTGAATCCATGAATTCTTCAGCGCCTTTATTAAAGATGAAACGCTGAGACGGCTTAGTAAATTCAAGGGAACCAAATTCTTTTCTATAAAGCTCATCACCCCAAGGAGCATTTTGAGTTGTTAAAGCAATCGTTTTCCATTTATTGTTTTCATATTCTATATCGGAAATAAAATAGAATTTATTATTAGGTTCCGCTAGGAAATAAAACTTCCCATAGTCATTATTTGATTGCAACAAGTTGCATTTGAATTTATTTCCCTCATATGTCCATTTAGAGAGGTCCATAGGGATTGTTAAGACTTCTTCTGAATATGACACTTTTGAAAAAATAAAACTGATAACAATAATTGTGTTACAAATTATCAAACGGACATGATTCATGTATATCTTACATTCCCATGACTTAAACCGTTTAATTAAATATGCCACCAAGCCGAGAGAACTGGCATAGCTAATCATTTTAATTACCTATTCTGAATATTAAAATTGGTTACAAAACGCTCAAGAGAGCACGCTTAGCCTCCAATGGAAGCTTTAAGCATAAAAAACAGTATCTTATAATTTATTTATTTGAAGTTGTTGTTACGCCATAAAGGCAATTTAAAAAATCTATAACAACTAAAACGCTCAACATTGTTATTTTATTTATTAAGCGATTTATAAAGAAAACTAACTCTTTTTAAATTTCATTAAAAGATTATGACTATATGAACAAAGCAACATGTGAACTAAAGTCACAATCTTAGAGTTTGGAGCTAAAAGATCATTAAAATTTCTGTGTAGACTACACGCCATTAAGTTAAAACACTTTCGATTGTTAACGCACGGTAAAATATAAATGGAAAATAGAGTTAGCGAGCCTATTTCTGATAGTCAACTACTTGATGTAGAATTATTAGGCAAACCTATTCATATCATTCGTGAGAAGCTCGATAATTTAATTTCAGAATCTTGCTCAAACCTTACGACTGAATTACAAAATTGGCTCAGCACAGGAAAAGTGGAAGCTAGCTTAACCTCAGTAGACTTGCACCGCTTTACATCGGTTGAGATGGACAAAGAGCAAACGTCGACCTATCAACATCAGGAAGGCGGCATGGTATTCATCCATGGTAACCCTCACACGCTAATAAAGTTGGCTGATAGATTTTATGGTGCAAGTGCAGAGCGCTCAGCCGCTACTCTGACGGCCAGTGACTTACGTTTACAAGAGCGCATCAGTCGAACCATCATCGGTTGGCTTGCTCCTGGTGAAATGTGGGATACGGGTGAGTATGAGACCCCTAGAGGTATTGGCATTAACGTTCAATTAAACATTGCGTTTGACGATCATCAAGGCTCAATTCACCTCAAGCTAGATGGTCATCTTATTCAAACGCTGATCGAGCAGCTTGAACTGCAGCCTGATACCGATTTGTTTCAACCTTTCTGTCGTTCTTTAGAGACGACCCCCGTTCGACTGAACGTTGTTCTAAGTAAAAAGAAGATGCCTTTAAGTGATGTGGTTGGTTTACAACCCAACGATATTTTACCTATTGAGCTTCTTAACACGGTTCCAGTAAGCATTGGCAACCAATCTCTATTTACAGGTCGTATTGCCGAGCAAGACGGCCAACTTGTTTTGATCTTTAACCCTGATAAGGAACCGCAGCGATGAGCGAAGCGCTAGAAACTAATGCATTCGACGCAGAAGAACTGAACTTTGATGATTTTCAATTAGAAGACTTTGAAGCCGAAGATACGCTCCAACAAGAACCAGCCACTGCGGAACGTGACCTTAGCTTTTTCAAAAGCATTCCTGTCACAGTCACGCTGGAAGTTGCGAGTAAGGAGATCCCACTTGGGGACTTAATGAAAGCGGGTGAAGGCACGGTTATCGAGTTGGAAAAGCTCAATGGCGAGCCTTTAGACGTGAAAGTAAACGGTTCTCTTATGGGCCACGCTGAAGTTGTCGTTGTCAATGATAAGTATGGACTTCGTCTGATCGATGTACATGACTCTGCATTGAGTGGCGTTGGTCAATAATCTTAGGTAGGCATCACAATGAAAAATCTGAGCGCTTGGCACCGTTGGTTACCTCTTTTGGTATTGGTGTCACTTTTGTTTGCTTTCCCAACAATGGCGGCTGACAACGGCTTAACTATCTTGTCCGTTTCTGATGGCGACACACAACAAGAATACAGCGTTAAACTGCAAATTCTGTTGTTGATGACGGCGCTCAGTTTTCTTCCAGCATTTATTTTGATGGCGACGAGCTTTACTCGAATTGTCGTTGTCCTTGCGATTTTGCGCCAAGCTCTTGGTCTTCAACAAAGCCCACCTAATAGAGTGTTGGTCGGGATCGCTCTCGCATTGACGTTGCTGATTATGCGCCCTGTCTGGAGCGATATTTATGAAAATGCGTTTCAGCCATACGACAACGGCGAAATCACGCTAATACAGGCTTTTTCTGTTGCAGAGAAGCCAGTGAGAGAGTTCATGCTGGCACAGACGCACCAAAGCTCTCTTGAACAAATGTTACGTATTGCCAATGAGCCTCTCGACCAAAACGTTGAGGATATTTCATTTGCCGTTGTCTTGCCTGCATTTGTCATTAGTGAACTAAAAACCGCCTTCCAAATTGGTTTTATGCTTTTCATCCCGTTTTTGGTCATCGACTTGGTTGTCGCCAGTGTCCTGATGGCAATGGGTATGATGATGCTATCACCTTTAATTGTCTCACTTCCCTTTAAGTTGGTGGTATTTGTACTCGTGGATGGTTGGGCAATGACAGTTGGCACCTTATCTGCCAGCTTCGGTTAACTAGGAGCAGTTATGACCCCAGAACTAACCGTAACGTTATTTTCCGATGCAGTATGGCTGATCATTTTGATGGTTGCCGTATTGGTTGTTCCAGGCTTAATTGTCGGTTTGTGTATCGCCGTATTTCAGGCTGCCACACAAATCAACGAGCAAACACTCAGCTTTTTGCCACGTTTGCTCGTTACCTTATTAATGGTGATTTTTGCAGGTCACTGGATGCTACGTAAGATCATGGAACTGTTTGATTTCTTGTTCCACAACATACCAGGGATGATTGGCTAATGGCCATCACATTTGCAGAGCTCTCGGCGATACTCGGTCAACTCTGGTGGCCGTTTTTTCGTGTGGGAGCCGTATTTATTTCAATGCCTTTCTTTGGTGATGCAATTATTCCTGTTTGGGTTCGTACTTTACTGGCCCTCTCGATCGTTGTCATTACTGGACCGTTAATGCCACCCATGCCACAAGTCGAGTTATTCTCTATGACTTCCCTGTTCCTTGCTTTTGAGCAAGCTATTTGGGGAGTAATGTTTGGGTTAATTTTGCACATGCTCTTTAACGTTTTCACCATGCTTGGCCAGGTGATTTCTCTGCAAATGGGCTTAGGTATGGCGATGATGAATGATCCTATTAACGGGCTTTCTGTCGCCATTTTGGGACGCATATTTCTGATTTTCTCAACCTTGTTGTTCCTCGCGCTAGAAGGACACTTACTCGTCATAGATATCGTGATTCAAAGCTTTGTTGTTTGGCCAGTCGGATCTGGTATCACATCGCTTTCTCTGCAAGGTGTTGTCAATATTTTCGGTTGGATGTTTGCCTCTTCACTCGCTTTGGCTTTGCCCGCTATTGTTTCCATGCTTCTAGCCAACATCAGTTTTGGTGTAATGAACCGAGCCGCACCATCACTTAATGTCTATGCGTTAGGTTTTCCTATGACGATGCTGCTGGGTCTATTCAGCGTATTAATCTCAGTTTCTGGTGTTCCTGGTCGCTACACGGCGCTCGTTCACGACACCATTAGACACTTGAGTAACTTTATGTTGGGGGGAGCATGAGCGATCAATCTTCTCAAGACAAAACTGAAAAAGCCTCACCGCAGAAGGTAAAGAAAGCCCGCCAGGAAGGACAAATTCCTCGCGCGAAAGAGTTTACTACTGCGGTGATATTTCTAGCGGTGGCGCTCTACTTTTACTCTCAGCTTAATAGTATTTGGGAAAGCATGTCGGGGATCTTTCGCTACAACATGATGCTGACGCGAGCCGACCTAGAAAATCCTAAACAACTTGTCGAGCAATTGGGACAAAGTTTAGCGGTCATCATCGACATGCTATTACCATTGTTTACCGTCATTATTATCGTGACCTGTGGTAGTAGCCTTGTGCTAGGCGGCTGGATGTTCCGTCCCGCGAACGTGATGCCAAAGCTCAGCAAAATTAATCCTTTGAGCGGGATAAAGCGCATTTTTTCGACCCGCTCAGTGGTTGAGCTCTTAAAGTCGACGTTCAAAGTAGCCGTGATCTTCGGCATCTTATATGGCTATTTAGACAACCACTTACAGCCATTACTTGGCATGCAAAACCTCCCACTCAGCCAAGGTTTTTCTCTAGTAATGTCAATTCTGTTTGAAGGCTTACTCTTAATGGGCTTTGCATTGTTGTTATTTGGGGTTATCGACATTCCTTATCAGCGTTGGGAACACCTAAAAGAACTCCGCATGACGAAACAAGAATTGAAAGAGGAATTTAAAAATAATGAAGGTCGTCCGGAAGTAAAACAACGTATTCGTCAAATACAGCAACAGTTTGCGCGCCGTAAGATCGATAAAATGGTGCCGACGGCTGACGTGATCATCACAAACCCAACGCACTACGCAGTCGCACTGAAATACGAGCCTTCGCTTTCTGACGCGCCCTTTGTCGTCGCAAAAGGCGTAGACGAAACCGCTATGCACATTCAACGTATCGCCCGAGAAAACAAAGTGGAAATCATTAACTCCCCGCCACTTACCCGTTCGATTTATCACACGACGGCGATTGAACAAGCAATCCCAAGCCAACTGTACATTGCAGTGGCACATATTCTTACTTACGTTTTGCAATTGAAAGCCTTTCGTAAAGGTGAGGGAAAAGAGCCAATTCCTTTACCTCATTTTTCGATTCCAAAACATTTGCAGCACTGATTAACCCGCGTTTATCCAAGGACACGAAAGTATGCTTAACCGGTTAAAACAACTTCAAACATCAACCAAAGGCTACGTTGGCATTCCAATCGTCTTGCTAATGATATTAGCAATGGTGATTCTTCCTTTGCCTCCTCTGCTACTGGATGCGCTGTTTACCTTTAATATCGTCTTAGCAATCCTAGTATTGCTGGTCAGCACAACCGCAAAGCGACCATTAGATTTCTCTGTTTTTCCAACTATTTTGCTGGTCGCAACATTATTACGTCTCACATTGAACGTGGCTTCTACGCGAATTGTACTCCTAGAAGGACATAATGGTGGTGACGCAGCGGGTAAGGTCATTCAAGCATTCGGTGAAGTCGTCATTGGCGGTAACTACGTCGTTGGTATGGTGGTGTTCGTCATCTTGATGATCATCAACTTCGTCGTAATCACCAAAGGTGGTGAACGTATTTCTGAGGTTTCAGCCCGCTTTACGTTGGATGCTTTACCAGGCAAACAAATGGCAATTGATGCCGACTTAAACGCTGGCCTTATCGATCAGGAAACGGCTCGCTTACGCCGTAAAGAAGTCGCCAACGAAGCCGATTTTCATGGTTCGATGGATGGTGCATCAAAGTTTGTGCGTGGCGATGCCATCGCAGGTTTGTTGATTCTGTTTATCAATATCATTGGTGGTATCAGTATTGGTGTCTTCGAGCATGGACTCGCTGCGTCTGACGCCTTTAAAACTTATGCCCTACTCACAATCGGTGATGGTCTAGTTGCTCAAATTCCTTCACTACTGTTGGCAACGGCTGCCGCGATTATCGTTACGCGAATTAATGATAGCGATAATGGCATGTCGGAAACCATGCAAAAGCAATTACTGGCAACTCCTGCAACGCTATTTACTGTCGCAGGTATTATGGCGGTAATCGGTATGGTACCGGGTATGCCACACCTAGCCTTTTTTGCGTTTGCTGGCGCATTAGCGTTCGCAGGGTGGCGTCAAACCAAGAAGCCAGTGCAAGACTCCCAGATTGAAGAGGTCGAAGCACTTTCACAAGCAATGCAAGACGATGATACACCGCTGACATGGGATGATATTCCTCACGTCCAAACATTATCACTTGCGCTTGGTTACCGGCTCGTCCATCTAGTCAACAAAGAACAAGGGGCACCTTTATCACAACGAATTCGCGGTGTGCGTCGAAACCTTTCTGAACAAGTTGGCTTTTTATTACCTGAAGTTCGTATTCGTGACAACCTGAGCCTCAAGCCAAACCAATACACAATTTCTCTAAATGGCGAAGTCATTGAGCAAGGCTTTATTGAACCAGAGCGTTTAATGGCGATAGCGGTTGGCGAAACTTACGGTGAGGTAGATGGCATTTTGGGTAGCGATCCTGCTTATCAGTTGCCAGCTGTATGGATTGAGCATCAAGATAAAGCAAAAGCACTTAATATGGGTTACCAAGTTGTCGATGATGGCACTGTTATTGCCACTCATATTAGTAAAATCATGAAGACAAACCTTGCAGAATTGTTTACGCACGACGATGTGGAAGCAATAACCCAGCGTTTGACACAACAAGCCCCGAAACTAGCAGAAGCATTAGCAGCAGCACTTAATCCAGCGCAGCAGCTGAAAGTATATCGTCAGCTTTTATTGGACCAAGTGCCACTAAAAGATATTCGCACGATTGCCAACACAATGTTGGAATCCGCGGAAAATACAAAGGACCCGATCCTACTTGCATCTGATGTACGCTGTGCACTAAAGCGTACGCTTGTTAACTTAATTGCAGGACAAAAGAACGAGTTAAATGTCTACGCACTGTCTGATGAGCTAGAACAAATGCTACTAACTTCACTGCAACAAGCACAATCTTCTGGTACGGTAACACTAGATAGCTTCCCAATTGAGCCAAACATTCTTGGTCAGTTCCAACAAAACTTGCCATTGATCAGACAACAGCTTAAGCAACAGGGGCTACCTCCGATCCTTCTCATTATGCCACAGCTGCGCCCTCTTCTAGCGCGTTACGCTCGCACATTTACGCAAGGGCTGGCAGTATTGTCTTACAACGAAATCCCAGAAAACAAACAAATCAATGTGGTAGGAAACCTTGGTTAATCTTATTTCAACACATGCGATGTACGAACATTTGGTTGGTCTCGCAGTACAACACATCGTCACGGATGACGATCAATTAGTCTTTGATGCTTTAAAACACAATGATGTCCAACACGCATGCCAAGCAATTAGGGAAGCTCAATCAGGGGAAGTAGAATTCCAACACCTGACGTTGAGATTTGGTATGCGTGGAGAACAAAGTGTCTATCAATTCAAACTCTCTGAACAAATGCAGTACTGCCTGGATTTGTTCAGTCTTTACCTTGCACTAAGACAAACACAATTTCAGTTAGAAGCCTTTCATCACGACTTGATTAGTAATGTTGTCGTGCCGATTCGCGTGGATGCATTACTGTGGGAGCCTGGGGTTTATTTTCTCGAACAGACGATTCAATTCCACTCTTCTGCTTTTCAACATGTGATTCCTTCTCTTCAAGCTGATGAAACGTTATGTGATCGTGATAAAGTCGCCACACTCACCAAAAAGTTAAAAGAGAATGCATATTCACTTTGGTTTGAAGTCGCGACATCGCAAGTGAACTTCGAGCGCGTCGCAGACTTTAGTCCCGATATGATCAAATTGTCAGTCACACTAGAGGATAAAGAAGAAAGACACGCTTTCCTACCTATTGCTAAGTTCTTAAGAAAGCATAAATATACTTGGGTTGCCGGACGTGTAGCGAGTCAAACGGAACTTAACCGCTATCGTTTATTGGGTGCCAGTTATTATTTTGGTTATTTCAGCGATATCCCAACCTCTCTCTCCTTTCAGTCTTTTGATGAGGAATAGTTGAAACTCAACCATTTATATTTAAAACAGCACGATTTATTCGTGCTGTTTTTTTATTTATAACGGATAACCACAAGATCATTGGGCAATAGTTTCTTTAACTTAACTAAAAAATTTAGGCTTATATGATGATTTTCCCGGTTTTCATGGAATACAAATCACTAAAAATCATCAATTTTTATCTTTTTTAGAAATTTTTTAATTTTCAAATTAATCATTAAAGCCGACCGACCGCCTCTAGTTAGTGACAAGGGAATATCCCGAGGCCTGAAAGATATAGTGACTAACTAAGGAGACTAAGATGGCTTTATCAATGCACACTAACTACGCTTCGCTTGTAACTCAAAACACAATGAACACAACAAGCGGACTTCTAAACACAGCAATGGAACGTCTAAGCACAGGCTACCGTGTGAACTCAGCTGCTGATGACGCTGCTGGTCTTCAAATTGCTAACCGTCTAGAAGCGCAAACACGCGGCATGTCAGTAGCAATGCGTAACGCACAAGACGGCATCTCTATGATGCAAACTGCTGAAGGTGCGATGGATGAAATGACAAACATCGTTTACCGTATGAACGACCTTGCTACACAATCGTTGAACGGTTCAAACAGTGCAACAGACCGTGCGTCTCTTAACAAAGAGTTCACACAGCTTACTGCAGAACTAAACAACATCGTAGACAACACTAAGTTCGGTGGTCAAAACCTTCTTAAAGGCGGCGGCTTCGGTGCAGGTGACGTAACATTCCAAATCGGTGCATCTTCTGCTGAAACATTGACTGTAAGCGCAAGCGCAGGTATCGGTGAAATCACTACTATTCTTGCTGATGCAGCAATTACAGATGGTATCGATGACGCGACTAAAGCAAAAGCAGCACTAGACAAAATCAGCGGCGCTGACGGTCTAGTAGAAAAAATTGGTAGCTCTCGTGCAGACTTCGGTGCGAACATCAACCGTCTTGAGCACACTATGGCTAACCTTGGTAACATGGTAGAAAACGTTACAGCATCTAAAGGTCGTATCATGGATACAGACTTTGCAGTAGAGTCTTCAAACATGACTAAGAACCAAATGTTGATGCAAGCAGGTACAACTGTTCTGTCTCAAACTAACCAGCTTCCAAGCATGGCAATGTCACTACTACGCTAATTACTTAGTTAATAGTGCGCTTAATTTAAATCGTCTTAATTATAAAGCCTTCCTATGGAAGGCTTTATTTTTATCTACGAATATAAATAGAGCTCGTATTATCTTTGTGAGATTCAGGCACTCTGAATCCGAATTTCAACATAATATTAAATAAAACCTTATTAAACAGTTCTAATTCTATCGTCTCTAATTTGCTTCCTATTTTACTATCTCTAAGTTCAGGGAAATTGAACTTAGCTTCCTTTAAGATACTAGCTATCTCATCAGAATTGATGCTCTGTTTACTTAATAGTTTTTTGTTAATGAACTCTTCATATGCACGAGCACACTTCATCAATCGTAACGCAAATTCATTCATAACTGACATTCTTTGAAACGTAAAAAATTTAATTTTTAGTGAGAACACTTGCACGTCACACTATCAAAAATAATATCAGAACGTAATTAATGTACTCTGTAAGAATTATCTGAATCAAGCTGAAGTAAAGGCTGAATATAACGTCTAATTAAAACATCTCTCCTAATTAGAACCGTCAATACAATTAAATATTTTCTTTGTTTAGGTCGCCTTTTCTTATAAGGAAATCACTTTTTCCATGGAGGAAGGCGGAACAAACAAGGTGGAAACACCACTTCCTCCCAAGAAAACAAAATAGCTCTAAACCTTTGTTTTAATTGAATTTAATATACGGCACGCATCTTGCCACTGATAATTAAACTAAGGCGTAGCATTCAAAGTATTCAAGCCAATAAGAGATGAGAGGAGCACACCTCATGAGTTCTTTAGACCCAGTAAAAATGGCAACCCAATTCGCACAATTGGACACAAACCCATTCAAAAACCGTTACCAAGCGCAAGCTAATGTGTACCAGTCACAACTGTCAGCTTTTAATAAAGTTGAAAGCGCACTACGTGATTTTCGTACTGCAATGAAAGAGATGAATAACAGCACAAACAGCATCATCAAAAACAGTGCGACACTCTCTCAAGAAGGTAACTTTACTGCAAACGCGGATGCTAAAGCGCTAACGGGTAACTATCAGATTTTTGTAGAAAAAGTGGCAACAGCACATCAAGTATCTACAGGAATGCCTGTAGACCTTGAGGCAACGACAGAAGTACCAACAACTGGATCTTTAGAATTCACCATCAACGGTGAAACAATGACTCTAGACTTGTCCTCCGTTGATGTTAATGGTGACGGAACTGCAACGATCAGTGATTTAGCCAGTGCGATTAACAATCACACGGATAACCCTGGCGTTAACGCCACTCTAGTTCGCTCGAATGGTCAAACACACTTTATGCTATCGAGCACTGAGACTGGTGTCGAAAATAAGATCAACGTATCTGCATCGGGTACTGGCCAAGCGTGGTTTGAAGACGCCTTCACCAACCTCAAGCAAATTAACGCTCCACAAGATGCGGTTATGTGGCTAGGTGCAAAAGACTCAGGCCTGAAACTAACCAACGCAAGTAATACTTTTGAAGGTGTCATCGACGGTGTTGACATTACCGTATCTAAACCGCAAGCCGCGGGAGATGCGCCAATCGGTTTAAAAATTGGAGCTGATAGCGAAGGCACTAAAGAACAACTAGATAAGTTTGTGGAAACCTACAATGCCCTTGTTTCGACTATCGATCAGTACACCCAAATTGGCGGCGAAGATCAGAAACGCGGCGTGCTCGCTAGCGACTCGACATTGCGTTCTATTGAGAGTCAGTTAACGGGGTTAATCCGAGGTGAACACAATGGTATGCGCCTAAGCGAAATCGGCGTGAGCCTAGACCGCAACGGTAAAATGAAAGTTGATCAAGAAAAGTTCAAAGAAGCTCAACAAACAAACAGCGCAGGCTTAGAGGCGTTGTTTAATGGGGATGACGCTTTGCTAGATTCTCTTGACGCGATGGTAGAGCCTTTCTTGAAGTTCTCATCAGGTACCTTCAGCACGCGTAAAGACGCAATACAGTCAAGCTTAGACCGAATCAAAGATAAACAAACCAATTTAGAGCGTAAGTACGAAATGTCGTACAACCGCTATCTCAAACAATTCACTCAAATGAATTCAATTATGACCCAAATGAACCAAACCATGTCCATGTTTAATGCTCAAAAATAAGACATTTGGTTCCAAATTTAGGAGAAATATTCATGCTTATGGATTCTGGTTACGATTCGTACCAACAAGTCGATCTCGACGCTCAAGCGGCAGCAGCAAATCCACACCAATTGGTCATCATGTTAATCGATGGCCTACTCGATGAAGTTGAACGTATTCGCGGCCACCTAGCCGCAAATCGTTTGGCCGAGAAAGGGAATGGAATCAACAAATGCATGAACATCTTGATTGGACTAACAAGTGCTTTAGATGATGAAAACGGCGGTGAAATTGCGGAAAACCTACGCCAGCTGTATGACTTCTGCCAAGTCGAACTTTATTACGCTAGCGTGCAAAACGATGCAAATCGCTTGGTTAACGTTGAGCGTGTAATGGGTAACATTCGTGAAGGTTGGATGAATTTTGGACAACAAGCATAAAGTATCGCCAGAGCGATTCCGTCATTTATCTCAGCTCATCCAGTTCGCCGCAAAAACGGCCGATTGGCATGCGCTCAAGCGGTACGACTTGCAGTTGCGAGAGCTTTTGATCAGTCACAAGCCTTTTTTGAAAGATCCTAAGCTTGCACCTGAAATCCAGCGAGCGAAAACAGTGCACGCTAATGCCTTCGCAGTATTAGAGAAGTCGACCAACGAGTTGAAAAAAGAGATGAACATGGTCAATGACCATCAAGAACGCGCTATGGCCTATCAATTAGCAATGACCATGGAGCTAACTCAATGATCATACCTTCTTCAACTCAGCACTCGGGTAATTCGCCAGCTAACAATGAGGGTCACATCAAGCAAGCGAACTCGGTACACGGCTTTTCTCATGGTTTTAAATCAGGGAACAAGCAGAATGGTGAGCAAGACTTTAACTCTGCGTCAGCGGTACCGAGTTTTCACCTTACGGCCTCTACTTTGAACAGCGCAAACAAAGTACAAAGTCATGGTTTTGATACTGATGACCGCTCAGCTTCAGATCCGGATGCCAACTTGACCAGTACACTAGGGTTAACAGAATCGACTGATCTTGCAGCGCAAGCTCAAGCTTTAACCCAGGGTATGATTACCATGGCAGAGAAGCAGGCTGAGAAACTAGGAAAAGCGTCATCTTTAATGACTGCGAGCGAAGTTAAGTCTGTTACTCAAGATTCGTCTAACGCTATGTTAAACACATCATC
Organism: Vibrio sp. Vb1980; assembly: GCF_033338615.1. Lineage (NCBI taxonomy): Bacteria > Pseudomonadati > Pseudomonadota > Gammaproteobacteria > Vibrionales > Vibrionaceae > Vibrio > Vibrio sp. Vb1980. The sequence goes on along the minus strand of NZ_JAWOSZ010000001.1, from coordinate 333,295 downwards.
AAAACAAGATGTGAAGCAAAGTCTGCCGACTTCATCGAGTTCGCGTTTGCCTATCTCCGGTGCTGAGTTTCAAACTCTTTTGAATCAACCTGTTCAAGGGCAACCAACCGCATCTCTACTTCAAGCACAAGCTCCTACAACACAATCTGCACATTCACCGGTTGCGACGAGTCATGTTCAAGCTCAAGGCTCTGAGTGGGCAGCGGTGCGTGTTGATACCACTGCCGGAAAGTGGGGGGAGCAAATGATGCAAGTTTTACATGATCGCGTGACGCTCCAAGCTCAACAAAATGTACAAGAAGCAAAAATCCGCCTAGACCCACCAGACTTAGGGAAATTGGATTTACTTGTACGTGTTGAAGGTGACCGATTGAGTGTCCACATCAACGCCAATGCCGCAGCAACACGAGAAGCTTTAATGCAAGTTTCGGAACGATTGCGTACTGAGTTACAAGAGCAAAACTTCGTTCATGTCGATGTCAATGTTGGCTCTGATCAAAACCAAGGTCGAAATGACCCACACGCAAACGAAGAAGACACCAATATTTTCGCCGCACGAGAATCTGGTGCATTCCAAACCACGACAACAACTAACTATTCAGAACACTGGCTAAGCACTCAAGCTTAGTGAATCTTCGAGGAAAAAGGTTATGACCAAACAACAAATGATCGCCCTGTTTATCGCCATGATCATCACCAGTGCCCTCGTTTCGGCCGTCACAATTATGGGCGGAATCTGGTACTTAAACAAACACGCTCAAGAGTCACCTGACTCTGGTTCACTGATCGAAGACTCTCCACTGTCTTTTTTGGTCACAGAACAACCGACAAGTAAAGGTCCTAGCTTCCATCCTTTGGACAAAGTCGTTTTGACCGTTAAAGGCAAGAAACAGACTCACTTTGTGATGCTAGAACTGGCAATTGAGACACGCCGCCCAGAGCGTATCAAAGAGATCGATGAATACATGCCTATGGTACAAAACTCTCTATTAAAACTGTTTAGCGACAAAACGTTTGATCAGTTACAGCAAGCGGGTGCCATCGATACTCTGCAAGACGAAGTGAAGCAAACGCTTCTACTCGCTTTTGCTAAAACAGACATCGTCCGAGAAATCGACGATGTTTTGTTGACTAAATATGTTGTGCAATAACGGAGCACAACCATGTTAGACATGAATGTACAAGACACTTACACCACAGAAGAGGAAGTGACAACACCGTCACGACCAATTGATGAAAACGCATTGCTACAACGTCATCAGGTCATGGTAAAACGCGTAGTTAACCAGCTGCGCGTTCATGCCACTTCTCACTGTAGTATTGAAGATATGCAGCAGATAGGCCTTATCGCTCTAGTCGAGGCTGGACGCCGATATGGCGATGTTGACGATCCTCACTTTCCTGCTTTCGCCGTTTGTCGAGTTCGGGGAGCTATTTTAGACGAATTACGCCGACTAGATTGGCGTTCACGTAAGACTCGTCAACAAGCCCACGAGCTCAACGACGTGACTCGAGATCTCACTCGAACGTTAGGTCGAATGCCAACGGATGCCGAAATCATCCAGGCTTTAGGGACGAATGAGCAAGATTATTACAACCGCCAAAATGCCGCTCTCGCAGGCGAGATGCAAAGCCTTGACCAACTGATGGAGAGCAGCGGTGATAGCTACATTGGCGGGCAATACGATGGCATGGAACATGAACATATTCGTCGTAGTTTAGACAGTGCTTTGGGTAAATTACCTAAGCGCGATCAACTGCTCCTGACTCTGTTCTATCAACATGAACTCAACTTACACGAAATAGCTCTGGTATTGGATCTGACACCACCTCGTATATGTCAGCTTCACAAACAAGCGCTGAAACAACTCAACCAATTAATGTCCTCTTAGGAGTCACAAGATGCAAAAGTTTTTTGGAGTGCTCACTATCCTGGTGTGCGTCTTCGGTGGATATATGTGGGCCGGTGGTAGCTTAGGTGCTATCTGGCAGCCAGCCGAATTCCTTATCATTATTGGCGCCGCTGCTGGTTCTTTGATCATCGGTAATCCGCCTCATGTACTGAAAGAAATGCGTCGCCAAGTGCCAGCGACCATTAAAGGTCCAACAGAAGAGCATGAGTACTACATGGAATTAATGGCACTACTCAACAACTTGCTAGAGACAGCGAGAAACCGCGGATACAAGTTTCTGGATTCTCATATTGAGGCTCCGGAGCAAAGCTCTATGTTCCTCGCTTACCCGACGATCGCAGAAGATCATCGCCTAATTTCTTTCATTACTGACAATTTACGTTTAATGGCAATGGGACAGATGTCGCCTCATGAATTAGAGGGACTGCTAGAGCAAGAAATCGAAGCAATACAGAACGAAATGCTTTTACCTTCACGCTCACTACAGCGTACAGCTGAAGCACTACCTGGCTTCGGTATTCTTGCAGCAGTTGGTGGCATCATTATCACCATGCAAGCTATTGATGGCTCAATCGCTATGATTGGTTATCACGTTGCGGCAGCTCTCGTTGGTACATTCATTGGTATTTTCGGTTGTTACTGTGGCTTAGATCCACTAAGTAACGCCATGGCTCAGCGAGTAAAACGTAATATGACTGCTTTTGAGTGCGTTCGTGCAACCTTGGTTGCCTACGTAGCGAAAAAGCCGACATTGCTCGCCATTGACGCTGGTCGTAAACATATTCAGCTAGACATCAAACCAACATTCAACCAAATGGAGAAGTGGTTAGCTGAACAGGAGGGATAATGCAAAAACAAGAGCATGTAGTGTTCAAACGTGCCAAAGTATACAGCCATGATGAGTCGTCTCATGGCGGCGCGTGGAAAGTCGCGTTTGCTGACTTCATGATCGCCCTAATGGCGCTGTTTCTTGTACTTTGGGTTATGCAGGTGGTAGACAAAGAAGAGCGTAAAGCGATTGTTGCCCACTTGCATAGTTCAAGCGTATTCGACAAGAGTTACGGCAACCCATTTGATACGTCACAAAGTATTTCTCCTATCGACTTGGCACAGGACTCTTCTGTGCCAAGTAAACACAACTCCAACCATGTAGTAAGCTCTTACTTTAAAGGTGATGGGGATGGACCAGAAATTGATTCTTTGATTCCTGGTAACTTCGATACTCAAGAGCAACTTGCCGCACTAGCAAAAGTAATTGAGCAAATGACTGCCCAAATTAATGCGCAGGGAAATGTAAACGTCACGGTGACACCACAAGGTTTGCGTATCGTCCTTCAAGATGATTACAAACAGCATATGTTCAGCCGTGGTGGTGCAGAACTTACTCCTTTTTTTGAAGATTTACTGCTCGCACTAGCACCTGTATTTCATCGTGTTAACAACCCTCTGATCATCAGCGGACACACAGATGCAATTCCATTTAAAAAGCGTTTTGGTCGTCAATCTAACTGGGCGTTATCAGCCTCTCGAGCAGACGTAGCAAGAAATACGTTAGTTGAAGGCGGTATGCCGGACGATAGAGTAATGCAGGTAACGGGTATGTCAGATAGAGCGCTGCTTAATCCTGATGAGCCAGATTCTAGCGAAAACCGTCGTATTGAGCTGTTTGTTTTAACGACTCCTGCCGCTAAAGTGCTTGAAACCCTTTTTGGCAACCACCAAGAAAGTGAACTGCAAAAAGCGAAAGATAAGGCTGAATTTAACCAACCAGTCATTCGTCAAGAAGTCATCAATTACTCCGGCGATACCGCCACCAGCGAAGTAAAAATTCAAGAATTATAATCTTAAAAGGTCACCACTCTGATGGTGACCTCTCTAACCAAAGCCTCTGTTACTGTGACTTTTTAGTTGAGTTCTATATGCACATAACATCATCCGAAAAAAGAAAAAGCGACTTACTGAAGAAAGCCTTTTTATGGCTCATTGTCTTCGATTACCTTTTATTGGCGTTTTTCTTAACTCAGCTATCAAGTATGACACTAAACAGCGGAACCATGATCAGCTTGTTACTTGTTGTTTATAACGTCTTACTTGTTTCGCTATGTTTTCAACGAACCAACAAGCAGGACTCTTACATTATCTACCCTGTTTTGTCCGCAACGTTATTAGCATTTGTCTGCTTTCTTTACTTCTTTTTTTTAATTTAGCTCCCCGACTCGACCATTGATTTTACTTTTACTGCTTTTTCGAAGTGGTCGAGCTGATGAGTCTGAATCCACCACGTAGCCGCTTCCATCAACAGCTCTGGGTCGTCATTTTTATTAGCGAAAAACGCATAAAATGAGAGACCAACCAATTCACCTTTACTCGCGATCTTTTTGTCACAGACCTCTATAATTTTGTCTCTCAGCGAAGCTCTTATTTCTAATCCCTTAACCTAGTACATACTCACTAACCATACGGTTGAAAGAAATCAAATCAAACGAGCCTTTAATTTCAAAACGCACTCTTCCCACCTCACTCATGAAGAACTCGATTTCACAATCCAAATCAAAAGTACCAGAGGTCTCGATAGAAAATGCATTGATCTTACTGTAAGGCAAAGAAGTGTAATCCACTTTTGAGCCGGTAATCCCTTGCACATTTGCCGCTATCACGCGCTTGTTCGTAAACACCACTTGGTCGCGAACTGTTTTAAAAGCAGCGAAAATAGTCTCACCATCAATCAAGAACTTAAGGAAGTCTTCTCTGGCATTAGAAACGTCAATCGGTTTAAGCTTAAATACAGAGGAATTGTCGAAATCAATCATAATGAATCCTTTGAGTGGGCGTTAGAACGAATTATCAACGTATCAGATAGCACCACTTTTGCCTACTCGCAACGCACGTTTCTGCTTGATTCGCCCAACAACGAAGCGTCACTCACTTCCACCCTTGCATCCATTGCTCAGAGTCTTTTAGGTCTTGCCAGTTCATCTCTCGGTCGCGTTTACTCATGACTGCCTCGATGACACATCTCACAACGTTACCATCTTCATCTAGTTCCATTTCCGTCACGACAAAATGCTTCTCTTTGTTTTTAGGTGAGATTGCCGTCCATTTACTGTGCAATAATTTCTTAGGGTGGATTCTGTTCATCGCATTGTACCAATTTAACTACCATGTTGATGTATACGACTGAATACCAAGAGAGAATCAGATTTTGTTTTTGCAAACCGACAAAAGATAAAACCGCAAAAGAGATCACTCCCTTTCGCGGCTCTAACTACAATCCGACTAGGTCTTCTGACCATTCAATCGAGGGTTTAAGTACTGACTTTGTAGCAACTGTAACCCTTTACCGACCAGAACAATCACTATCGCGCCAATCAGGACAGGCGTGAAGAGAAAACTCCATCCCTGCCCAGACGCCATGATCAAAATTGGATTTGCCCCCGCAGGTGGATGAGTGGTCTTCGTAATCAGCATCGCAGACACACCTAGCCCCGTCGCAATCGCGAGCGTGACCGGCGTAACGTCAACATACTGGCTAAACGCAATACCGATAGATGCCGTAATGAAGTGACCAATGATCACGTTTTTGGGTTGAGCAAGAGGGCTGCCTGGCACCCCAAACACCAGTACTGCGGTAGCACCAAATGGTGCCATCAGGAGTACAACCTCCGTCAGTGATACCTCTGCGTAGGACAATACGCCAATAGCCAACGTAGCGCCAAGCCCGGCAACCAACGATAAAATTAAATTATTCATAAACACCTCAAAGTAGACCGAATTGTCTACAAAATAAAATAGACAAACCTGTCTACCTTTGTCAATATGTGTTTATGGAACTTTTTGAGGACTTAGTTATGAACAAAAAGAAACAGTTATTGATCGACACAGCTTTGTCACTGTTTTACAAACAAGGCATCAACTCTATTGGCATCAATGAAGTCCTCAATGTTTCCGGCGTGGCTAAACGCACGCTATATAACCATTTTGAGAGCAAAGAAGCGCTTATCATCGCCGCATTAGAACAACGCCACCAAATATTTATGGAATGGTTGGAGGAAAAGCTTTCTTCAGCACAAACGTGCGCGGAAGTGATCGATCAGTTATTTACAGCACTCAACGGCTGGTTTCATGGCTCTGAAGAAAAGTTGGGCGAGTTTCGCGGTTGCTTTTTCATCAATACGTCCGCGGAATTCAGTGACGACAGTGGCGAGATCGCAACGTATTGCCGCTACCATAAGCAGCAAGTCAGAGAGCTAATTCAACGCTATCTCAAATCAGACAACGCTGCATTACTCGATGCCATTTGCATCATGAAAGAGGGCGCGATCACTACCGCTTACATGACGAAAGAGTACGACAACGTCACGAAGAAATGCGTGACCATTTTGCACAAGCTTTAATGCGTTCAGGTATAGTCATTTGCGGATTAAGTATTCAAACGAAAGGCACCAATCGGTGCCTTTCGTATTACTTAGTGAGTGTACTTACAGCTCGTGCTCGGTACGTGCGATGATGTCGTCTTGCGCATCTGGTGATAGCGCGGTGAAGAAGGCTGAGTAGCCTGCAACTCGCACAACAAGATCACGATATTGCTCCGGGTTCTTCTTCGCAGCTAGCAAGGTCTCACGAGAGACGATGTTGTATTGCACGTGCCAACCTTTGTGGTGGTTGAAAAAGGTGCGAATCAACATAGAGAGCTTGAGCTTATCACCTTCAGACTCAACCGCTGCCGGGCTTAACTTCTGGTTAAGCAGCACGCCACCAAGGATCTTATTCGCTTGGATCTTACCGACCGAGTTGTACACAGCCGTTGGACCTAAACGGTCTGAGCCAGATGACGGGCTTGCACCTTCTGCCAATGGCGTTTTCGCTTTACGACCATCTGGCGTTGCCATGGTGGAAGCACCGAATGGGACGTTTGCCGAGATACTTGATGTACCTGCGTAGTAACCGCCACCAATAGGACCACGCCCATGACGCGTATTAACGAACTGCTCTAGCTCATCAATGTACACTTGGTACGCGTCTGCGAGCAGTTGGTCTACCGCGTCATCATCGTTACCGTATTTTGGTGCAAAGTTGATAAGACGTTGGCGAAGCTGTTCGTTCTCCATGCCGTCGAAATCTTCTGCCAATGCTTTTGCCAGCTGTTGTTGTGAGATAAGGGGCTGAGTAATTTGCGCATCATCGAAAACAAGGTGCTTGATGGCGGCTAGGCTGTTACCCAAGTTTGCGATACCGACTTGCAAACCAGATACCCAATCGTATTTCGCGCCACCTTCTTTCACGGTTTTACCGCGAGCCAAACAGTCATCCACCAGCGTTGAACAGAAAATGTCTTGAGCTTGCTGTTCAAGTACGCTGTCGACTACTGTATCAATCTCAATCGATTTACGGGTGTAGTAGCGGATTTGCTCTGCCCAAGAAGCGGTCACTTGCTCAAAGTTCTCAAAGTTGCCTTTTGCTAATGACTTATCGTGTGGCAAGAAAACTTTACCTGTTGTCGCGTCCACACCTTCGTTCAATGAAGCGAGCAGAATACGGGCGAAGTTAATGAAGCTCATGCCCGTACAACGGTAACCCCATTTGCCCGGAACCGCCGTCTCGATACAACCGATAGATGCGTAGTTGTAAGCGTCCTCTTTCTCTACGCCGAGCTTGATGAATTCAGGAATAACAATCTCATCGTTGTTGAACGCAGGCATGCCGAAGCCGCACTTAATCACTTCGATACAACCCATTAAGAACTCTTGGTTCAAACCTTCGTGGTAACGCACACTCAAGTTAGGTTGCGTCGAACGTAACTGACCACAAGACTCCAGAATCGCCCAAGAAAGGGGATTCACTGCGTCTTCAGGCTCACCCTTTTCATTCAACTTCTGACCGCCGATACACACGTTTTGATACAGCGGAGAACCTGCGGAGGCTTTCGAGTGCGCACCAGAGCGAATCTTGTTCACTTCAAGCAGTTTCAACCAGCAGCTCTGTAAAAGTTCTAACGCGAAGTCTTTCTCAATTGTGCCGTTTTCGATATCGCGAACATAAAATTCGTTGAGGAATTGGTCCATACGACCGAAAGAAACCGAGTGACCGTTCGATTCGATTTGTAGCATCAATTGAACGAAGTAGCTCAATTGCAGTGCTTGCCAGAAGTTTTCCGGCGCATCACTCGCGACATGACGACAGTTTGCCGCAATGCTTTCTAACTCAGCTTTGCGCAGCGGGCGCGTCTCTTCTAACGCCATTTTTGCCGCCAATTCAGCGTAGCTCACCATGTGGTCTTGAATGGCAAGCAGTACAATTTCGACCGATTTGTAGAACTGCTCTTTCTTCAAGCCTTCAAAGGTCGAAACATCATTGTTAGCACGGTGCTGACGAACATCCTCTAACAAGCCGTTCATGCCTAGCTTCAAGATTTTCTCGTTATCCACCGCTAGGTGTGCGTCACCCGAAGTCATGTTGCCTTCGGCTTTAATGATGGTGCTGGCTAAGATTTCTTGCTGCTCATCAGTGAACAAGCCATAACAACGGTCTTGTACGGTTTTGCCGCGCCAATACGGTGTGATGCTGTGAATGCTTTGCTTATCTTCTTCAGTAACCGCAAAGCCTGCACCAGGACGGTCAGCTAGCTCATCAATTTCTGCTTCAATCCAACGTACAGTGTATTCTGGGAAAATAGGCGCAGCGCGCACTTTGCTCGCTTGGTTACCGACGATTAACTCATCGTGCTTAATCCAAATCGTACGAGTGCGTAAGTGCTCTTGCAGTGCTAGCGCACGTTGGACAATTACAGGTTTGTCTTCGTTCGCTTGATAAGCACGAGTGTATGCCTCTGCACGCTCGGTACAGACAGGTGGCGTTACGATATTTACCAGTGCCGATTTGTGCGCTTTGATACGCTCAGGAAGGTAATTCAGGTCCATAGTTAACCTCTTACAATCACGTTAAGTTGGGTGTTTTCGCTTGCGTATTGCATGGCGCTTTCTAGCAGTTCTGGTTTGTTTAATGGCTTATCAGAACACTCGTAAGGCATATCGAGCAAACGGTATTTATTGATGCCGAGCGTGTGGTACGGCAGCAAGTGAAGTTCTTGGCAGCTTTCTAGTGAAGCCGCAAAATCGATGATGTCTTTCAACTCTTCGATGGTGTCATTGAACCCCGGCACAACGGGAACGCGAATCACAATGCGTTTCGCGATAGGTGCCAGTTTTCGGAAATTGTCTTTGATGCGTTTTAGTGAACCTTTCGCCCAGCTAAGAAACTTTTCTTCGTCGGTGTGTTTTAAATCCGCCAACCAGCAATCAATATGCGGCGCGGCTTTTTCGACGTTCTTCCACGGCACATGCATGCACGATTCAATAGCGGTAGAGACTTGGTTGTCATGCAGACGCTGTGCGAGTTCTGCCACCAAATCCGCTTGCATGAGTGGCTCACCACCGGAGAAGGTCACACCACCTTGGCTTTGGTCATAGAAAGGTTTGTCTTTCATTAAGGTGTCGAACAGCATGTCTGATTTTGCCTCTTCACCGCAGACAGTCAGTGCTTGCGTAGGACAGACGTCTCGCAGCGCGATCAGTTGGTCTTCTTTGATGGCTTTGCGATTAATGATGATCTGGTTGTCGATACGTTGAATACCATCGCTCACCGTTTCACTACCCGCCGTGGTTTGAGTTGTAGCTTGATAAGCAGAAACGCACAGCTGGCAATCTTCCATGCAGCTTCGCTGATCAAACAACAGTGAATGCTTTTCGCTGCGGCTTTCTGGGTTTTGACACCAAGGGCAAGACAAGCTGCATCCTTTAAGAAAAAGAATGGAACGAATGCCATCGCCATCATGGGTAGAGAATCGTTGGATATTGAAATACATCTCTGCTTGCCTCTTGGTCTGTGCTACCGCTGTGTACCTAATTCGTTTCTTTCTTACTGGTTAAGTCTTATGAGCGGTTTTTCTTTGTTCGAACTGAAAGCTTCATTTGAGCGTTTACAAGTTTCACTCAGCTTTCATTTAATGAAATTATTATAGTTTCAAATGAAATTTCAATTAATCAAAATCAAGATCTCGTTCGATTGTCAGATCTATAGTGATCCCATCATCAAAACGAAGATTTTGTTTAAGGTAGAAACCATGATCGAACTTTATTTAGATACTGCTGATGTGGCAGAAGTAAAACGCTTTAACCAATGCCTACCGCTAAAAGGCGTGACGACAAACCCAAGCATTTTGGCGAAGTCAAAACAGGGACTGAATGAAACCCTAGCAGGCATGCAAGAAGCACTTGGCGGGACACCTCGCTTTCACGCTCAAGTAGTGAGTTCAACCGTCGAAGGCATGGTGGCAGAAGCACGCCAATTGAATGAATTGCCTTACGACATGGTGGTAAAAGTGCCAGCAACAGAAACAGGCTTAGCTGCAATTAAGCTAATGAAAAAAGAGGGAATTCAGGTTCTTGCTACCGCTATCTATTCAGCTCAACAAGGTTTCCTTGCAGCACTGTGCGGTGCAGACTACCTAGCACCTTACGTAAACCGCATTGATACGATGAACGGCAACGGTGTTGAAGTGGTCGCGGATCTTCAATTGTTGCTCGATCAAAACCAACTACCAGCGAAGATTTTGGCAGCCAGTTTCAAGAATACTCAACAAGCGATGGAGGTGATGAAACTGGGCATCGAAGCCATTACATTGCCAACTGATGTGGCGGCACAAATGTTCGCACATCCAGCAGTAAAACCGGCGGTTGAACAGTTCGATAAAGACTGGAAAGAGACGTTCGGCGAGAAGCTTTCATTTGAAAGCTAATTAAAAATAGCAGCTAGACTTCATAGTTAACAATAAAGGGAATCTTAACTCACCCTGTGCGCCGGTGAGTTAAGATTCCCTTTTGTATTTCAGATAGAGAAGTAGCGCTACAGTAGTTCTCTATTGGTCAGTGACCAAAGGTACACGCGCTTTAGTAAACTGATTTTGATCCTTTTACGAATACCTCGTTTGGAATGGCGGAGTCGGTTTGGTAGCGCAATGGCTTTCATCTCGGTTTTCATTTCTTTTCCATCCACCAACACAGTAGACCCCCGATGCAGTAAGCCAGCAGATCTTTCCAATCAAATGTGGCGCCCAAAATCACAGCCAGAGGCGATGAAGATTCGATACCAAGCCAAACCGCGACCTGTAACAATTGCCCTAACTCAACAGCAAACGCAATCAACACCACCAGTGAAACCAGCCAGTTAACGGGCATGGAGAACAAGCTTGCAAGAAAGTAGTAGAGCCAAACCACAACGAGAACATCACCAACTGTCGGACGAATAAAGCTGTCTCGAACATAGAGCGCGATAACGACCAATGCGATAAAACACACCAAGCTTTTGAGTCCATTTTTTGCAGAAAATTGCAGGTGGATAGCGGACGTCTCTTCCATCATTTCGCTTGGCTGACCAGTGAGAATTGCTCGTTTAAACATCTTCATGATTCGCCTTTGCGCTTTCTTCTGCTTTCTTATTTCGTGCGTACCAGTCGACATTACGTGTAATGACCATAGTGAAGCTCAAAATCGCAAAACACAGTAATGTACCCATGACCAATGCGTAGCTCTCTGCTTGTAGCAAGCCAAATAGCAATCCGTAGAGAGTGAGCAAACACGCTCCGAACATCGCGCCGTGTTTGGTGTTGCTCAACATACCGCTCACGTACACACTTAAAAGCCCGGTCGATGCAACTGCCGACACCACATATGCCCAGTTGAAGCCGAGGTGTTCACTCATCGAAATCAGCAACAGATAGAAAAGCGCTAAAGCCAGACCAATAAAACCGTATTGTACTGGGTGAACCGGACGCGCCTGGAACAGCTCCAGCAAGAAGAAACTCGCAAATACTAATGTGATAACCAATAGTGAATAGTTCACGGCTCGGTGAGACTTCAAATAGTGGTCCACGGGATCAATCAAATCTACGCCCATTTGTCGCTGTTCAAGCTCGTGACAAGCGTGATTCGACGACAAACAGCTTTGGAACAGCTGCGCGATATTGGTAGAGAAGTTATTGCTCGCCCACTGTGCTTTAAATCCATCTTCAGATACTTCTGATGACACTGGTAAATAATCACCAATAAAGCTTGGATGCGCCCAAGTTGAAGAGAGTTCAACCGTTGTTTGACTGCCGATTGGTGTGACTTGAAGCTGCCCCATCCCTTGCAACAAGAAGTTAAGATCGAATGCCAAAGGTTGTGCTGGGTTTAGGTCTGCGAGTGTCAGAGCACTGTGGAAGCCTTGTGGTAACGGATCTAACCCCGTTCCCGGTGCGACTTCGATTTCAGAGCTCGCCATGGTCATGTCATCCAAACGAATCAATCCACGGCTGTCTTCAATGCCAACGACTAGGCTCATGTTGTCAATATCAAGCCCCTGCAACGCCGCGAGTTCGTCTGCATCAAAAGTGCCTTTCAGTGCCACTTGTGCTTTGTATAAACGCGCGCGGTAAATGCCTCGGTACTTTTCAAAACTGTCCAGATTCGCGCTCATATCAAAAGTGCTAGGTAAAAGAAATTTACGACGCTCTTTAATCTGTACTTTGTCATCTCGGTAACTGGTTTCGGTGTAATTAACCATGATGAATGGACCAATGATGCGCTGTTCGCCGCTGCTGCTGCGTGCGATGTCGTTTCTGACTTCATCTTGGCGATATGAGCGTTCTGAGATCAGCCCTCTGACCATTGAAAGCGGGATTTGCAGTAAGACAAACAAAAACAGCACGAAGGCGAACTTCGTGCCGAGTTGGTTATTGAGGATCTTTTTCATGTTTCATTCTCCATTTGCTGATGGGAGTAATCTAAATCAGCAATTTGGAGAACGAATGGAGCTAATGTGGAGTTTCTATGGAGTTGGTAAAATCAGGGTCACTTTCACGCCAGCATCGACGTTTTCGACTTGCAACTGACCTTTGTGCAGCTTGATCACTTGCTCAACAAAATTAAGCCCGAGCCCAGTGCTCTTAACACCATTTTCCCGAGCGAGGGAGTAGAAGCGCTCGGTTAAACGAGGCATTGCATAGTCGGGAATGTGAGGACCTGAATTGAAAATCGACAGGCACACCTTTTCTTTCGTGACCTCAGTTTTCCATTCAATGCATCCCTCTGAATGAACAAAATCCAGCGCATTGTCCATCAGGTTAAAAACGGCTTGTTTCAGTAAGAAGGCATCACCAAGTACGGAGAGATGGTCATCAATTTGGATTTTGGCAGTGACCGACTTAGCACTCAAACGCGCATCCGCCGACTCAACCACTTCATTGACCATTTGTTCTAGCGAGATAGCTTCGACTTGCTCTAGCTCAGGGCGCTTTTCAAGACGAGCAAGTTCTAGCAACTTATCAATCAATGACTGCATACGATCGCTTTCTCGCTCGATGTTACCAGCAAAGCGCGCGACCTTTTCTTCAGGCAACGGCATTTGCAATATTTCACTCGCGCCTTTAATCGCTGATAACGGGCTTTTCAGCTCATGAGTCAGCGTCTGTACATACTCTTCCACATACTGCTTACCATCGAGCTGATTGCGCATTTTCTCTAATGCATCACTTAGCGTGCCGTACTCATAAAAGATACGAAATGTCGGCTTAGAGACCTTTTCACCCTCACCCATTTTAGTCGCGTAGTCTTCTAGCTTGTTCAGTGCCGAGTGAATTCGCCAAGCAAACAATGCCCCTGCCAGGCGCACTAAACCACTCATCCACACCATCCAAAACAGCACATTGCGTTTAGAAATGTCGATGAAGGGTTGTACTGAGCGATTGGATTTTGCCACCGTCACGCTGCCAATGATTTCACCTTTGTGGTAAATGGGCGCAGCAACATGCATAACGGTTGAGAGTGGATCTTTCGGGTCTTCGATGGTACTGCGCGCGCCGTATTGACCACGCAACGTGAGATACACATCGTTCCATTGCGAGTAGTCTTTGCCTACGTCTTGCTGCCAAGAATCCGCAATCACAATGCCTTGTTTATCGGTAATGTAAATTCGATGGTTAATCGCTTTTTTAACGATTTCCCAAATGCGCGCTTGAGGCTCTCGCTGTCCATAAGCCGTTAATAGTTTGGAGAAGCGACTCTCAGACAACTTGTCATTCGCGACGTCTTCTTCCGCCAATACCGCGAGTAAGTTCGCCATATCCACTAGCGTCTCTTCGGTAGTTTGGCGCACGGTTGGCTTAAGTTCTTGGACAACCGTTTTGCTCACCATGTAAGCCGTCATCCCGACTAAGATGAAGTAGAGAAAAAACAGTCTGAGTCCAAGCGGGATCTTCGGCCAGCGATTCATCATTCACCTTTAATGCAGTAAAAGTAACCAAAGCCACGTTTGGTACAGATGCGTTCAGACATCTCAAACGGCTTCAACTTATTGCGAATGGCTTTGATATGGGTATCGATATTACGCTCATATGCAGCCTCTGGCGCCATGTCTGCCGCGATCATAAGTTGCTCTCGACTCAATACATTGGAAGAGACAGAAATCAGTTTATCGAGGATCTTGAACTCCACCGCGGTCAGCCCAAGCATTTGCCCGCCAACACCGTAGTCGAAGTTCTGCGCAACTAAATCATGGTTCAAATGAGGTTGTTCTGGAACAGCTACAGGCTCTGGTTTGTCCTCCATCATTGGCGCTTTAGCTTTGATTCGAAGTTTAATGCGAGCCAACACTTCGCGCGGGCTAAATGGCTTAGTCACGTAATCATCCGCGCCAATTTCCAAACCGACTACGCGGTCAATTTCATCGCTTCTTGCGGTGAGAAAGATTATGGGAATATCAGAAAACTCACGGATGGTTTTGCATAATTCAAAGCCATTGCCATCCGGTAAGCCTACGTCTAAGACAAGTAACGCTGCGGAGTTGTGCTGCAAAAAAGCTAAGCCCTCTCCTGCTGTTGCAAACCACTCTGCGTGGTAGCCATCCATCTCTAATACATGAATCAGGTTCTCTGCGATAGCAGATTCATCCTCGATAATAAGGACGGTGGGTTGTTCGCTCAATGTCTTAGCCTCATTGACGGTGTTTATCTTTATGTTGGTATTATCACTTAATTTGGGGCCAAGGCTAGTGGATTGATGCAGCAAAGGCGCAGTTCGTGGATAATACTAATCAAACACACTTCTATTCAGCATAATAAATTTATCACTTAGATTAATGAGTCACCACAATTGTGAATACAATGATTTCAACCATTGATATGAACAGTGTTCATTTTAAACTCAAGTTATCAATTCGATTTTATTTAAAGGACAGTCACTGATGAAAAGAGCGCTAATCCCCCTGGCTTTACTGACTTTGCTCTCAGGTTGCGCCAGCATGTCTCCGGATGAGTGCAAAACGGCGAACTGGTACAACGTAGGTTATCAAGATGGCCGAGACGGCAACGATCCAAACATTATCAATAGCTATACCGAAGACTGTGGTGAAGCGGGTGTGACACCCGACCGAGCGAAATGGAAAGAAGGCTTTGATAAAGGCACTATCCAATATTGCTAACCAGACAATGGGTACACTGTCGGTATCGAAGGCAAAGAATATTACGGTGTATGCAGCAGCAAAGAGTTTATTGAGAACTACCAGTTAGGTCATCAAGAATATCAACGCCAGCAACGCATCCAACAAATCGATACTGAAATCTCGGTCATCGATAATCAGCTTGATGGCAATCCAGACAAAGATAATGCCAAGAGACTGAAAGAGAAGAGAAAGCGATTGGCTGACGAGCGTTCAAGCCTCTTGTCGCCAACCATCAACTTGAATCTGAATTTCTAAATCGATTGGATTTAGCTTCTAAAAATTCATGGCCCTAACTCAGTTCTAGGGTCATGAATTGACTGTTCGGATCGAGTTCGTAATCCCCGAACGGCTCGCAGTACACAAAGCCATGCTTTTCATACAACAGGCGCGCTGGTTTAAAAAACTCCATCGAGCCCGTTTCTAAACTCAAGCGCTGCAAACCTTTTTGCTTCGCTTGCTCAATCACATGAATCAATAATTGAGATGCCACACCTTGGTTTCTTGCCGTAGGCGTGGTGCGCATGGATTTCAGCTCCGCGTGTTGGTCATCCAACTCTTTAATCGCCGCACACCCAAGCAGTTGCTCACCTTTCCATCCGGTCCAAAACGTCACTTCTGGCGCTTTGAGCTTATCTAAATCTAACGCATGCACGCTTTCTGCGTGGTGACGTGGCGTACATGTCCTGTAAATGTCCTTCCAACAGCGCTATCACTTGCGACCGTTCTAAATTGTCGATTTCAATCCTCATCTTTCCATCCTTGGCTTTTAACTATCTAAGTCACCTTAAGTATATGTTTTAAAATTAAATGTCCATCCCAAAACTCAAAGATACCTAGGTTTGTACAAAACTAAGGCGATTGAATAATAGAAAAGCCCCAGCACAGATATCAAAACATCATGTGTTGGAGCTTCATTTGCATTTCTATGTAAGCCTATTCGTAAAGTTCTGGCGTACTTTGTAACTGTTCACTAAATTTGAAAATATCGTCAATCGAGTCGATTGGATGGCGGGTTTCTGTTTTAGCTTCATCAAAGAGGCCAATGTACTTTTGTTTGGTATTGAACCAAAGGCGACATAATGGCTTCCGATTGTTGTCATCAAGCAGGATACCAAAATAACTTTGCGTATCACGGGCGCACACTCGCTGTACATCAACTTGTTGTCGCAATATCGCCTTAACTACATTAAAACCCTCGATCTCTTCATCTGTCGTTTGAACTTTGGGCTTATCTTGAGCAGGTTCGACGGATTCTTCAAAGGTGTTAACGCTATCGTCTACCTTGATCGGTGCTTTATCATCTCCACCAATTGCAGATTTCAATCGAGCATTAATGCTGTCGTTCAAGAATTGTTTTAGAGCCTTCGTTGTAATATCCATGAACTGTGCTTTGACTTTTGCGGTTTGGACGCCATCGTACACTTTTGAAGTAAAGAATTTTACAAACTCCTCTTCAGGGTTCTGAAACTGTTCATGAAGTGCTTTTTTAATTTGATTGAGGTACTTGAGCTCACCGGCAGCATCAACTACAGACTCAACATCAAAAGAAGACTTGGTAAGCTTTTTCACTTCGGGAATTACGTGCTCATCAAGATTGGCAAGATCCAAAGTCAAAAACGGCTTTTCATCCATTTTATTTGGAGCGTCTAAGTCCGTAAAAAACTGATATTCAGATCCATTAGTTAAAATCGCAATACGAGCATTGGTTACTGAAAAATACCGAAACAATTGATTAGCATGTTTAGTGGCCAATGGCTCACCAAATTTTTTACACTCGATAAGAATTTGTACAACCCCATCTTTAATGAGTGCGTAATCTACTTTTTCTCCCTTCTTCGTAGCAATGTCAGCAGTAAACTCAGGGATAACCTCATTTGGATTAAAGACATCATAACCTAATACAGAGTGCAAAAATGGCATTACTAATGCGTTTTTTGTTGCTTCTTCTGTAGCTAAACTCGCTGATACTTGGGGAATTTTTTTGGAAAGAGCTTGAACTCGTTCTATAAAATCCATAAGACACTCCATCATATTGTTCATTTAAACACTTAAAGTATATATGACACTGGTATCTTAAAATGTTGTGTAGTTAAAAGTTTGAATGCCATATGCAAACACTCACCCAACAGCGAACTTAAAGCGGTTGTCTCATAATGTGCTGCGGTCCAACGGGGCCGCCGTGGTAAAGCTCATTGGTATCTTCAAACCCTGATTTTAAATAGCACTGATAAGCGGGTATGTTGCGGCAATTCACGGTGAGATAAAGCGCATCAAACTCGGGATAATGGCGTTTGGCGAAATCGGCAAACTGTTGAATGGCTTGCTTGGCGATGCCTTTGCCTTGATGACGGTGATCCACCAGCAAAGCACGCACGCCTAAACTGTTTTTCGGGCAAAAATCGTATTTCTCGCTGTAAGCTGCATCAAATAGAAAAAAGCCAACCACGTCATCGTCTGCCAAAATCAGATGCGGAAGTTCTGTAGGTTCAAGACATGTAAGCATTTCACCCACATCCGCGACCGTAAACTGCGATTGCTCTTCTAGCACGCTAAGTTCGCAAGTTTGTTTATGTCGCTCAGGCGAATACTTTTCAATAGTAATCATAATCTTCCTTGTTGTTTTTATGCTCAATTCATACAGGGTATGTCGTAAATAGAAATACCTAGTGTCGTATTTCCCACTCGCAGGCAAACGTTTAGCACTCTATTATCCTCACCATTCGATAGAGAGGTTTCCATGTCCCGTTTTTTACTTTGTAGTTTTGCACTCGTTTTACTCTACCCTACTGCCATTGATTTGTATCTTGTTGGTTTGCCTCAAATTGCGTCAGATCTCAATGCCAGTGAATCTCAGTTGCATATTGCGTTTTCGATCTATTTAGCTGGCATGGCTACCACCATGTTATTCGCGGGGAAAATTGCAGACTCTGTGGGACGAAAGCCTGTTGCCGTCGTCGGCGCGATGATCTTCGTGCTCGCGTCTTTTCTCGGCGGAATGGCTGAACAACCAAACGCTTTCTTGATTGCTCGCTTTTGCCAAGGCATCGGTGCTGGATCTTGCTATGTCGTCGCGTTCGCGATTTTACGCGACACGTTAGACGATGAACGCCGCGCGAAAGTATTGTCGATGCTCAATGGCATCACCTGTATCATTCCAGTGATCGCACCCGTGATTGGTCACTTGATTATGCTGAAATTTCCTTGGCCGAGTTTGTTTACCACGATGGCAGGAATGGGCATTCTCGTCAGTGTATTGGCCATTTTTGTTCTCAAGGAATCACTACCCAGCCAACAATGTGAAGAACAGACAACGCCAGAGAGCCATCAAGAGACTTTCTTCGAGCGATTTTTTATCAGTAGGCTGATCATTACTGCACTTGGAGTGACCACCATCCTGACCTTTGTTAACGCTTCACCAATTGTTGTGATGAGTATGCTTGGTTTTGATCGCGGTGGCTATTCTTCCATCATGGCGGGGACTGCGACGATCAGTATGTTGATTTCGTTCTCGGCGCCATTGGCATTGGGGATTTTCAAGCAGCGAACCTTAATGATGAGCTCTCAAGGATTGCTCGTTTGTTCAGCCATCGTGCTCAGTGCAGCCCATTTCCATGATGGACAACCTTTTTACTATGTTTTCGGACTTGGGCTGATTTGCGCAGGCTTCGCTTGTGGCTTTGGCGTGGCCATGAGCCAAGCGCTCAGCCCATTCTCTCAACAAGCTGGCGTGGCAAGCTCGTTACTGGGCATTGCTCAAGTTTGTAGTTCCGCGTTCTATATTTGGTTTATGGGTTTCATCGGCGTTACTGCACTGAATATGTTGGTGTTTATCTTAGTGCTAGGTAGCGTAATCAGCCTTGCTCTAATACTATTGATTCCAAAGCCTGTTCACGATACCCATTATGAAGAAATCCCTAGCGCGACTTGATTTAAACTTACTGTTCACTCTGCAATTATTGTTGCAAGAGCAAAGCGTCTCGAAAGCCTCGAAAAAGCTGAACGTTACGCCCTCTACCGTAAGTAAGTCGCTCAACAAACTTCGTCATTGGTTCGATGATCCTTTGTTTGTCAAAACACCTAAAGGTCTTGCGCCAACGCCCTTGGCGCAAAGCATGGAGCAAGATCTTGCAGAATGGCTGCAAATTGGCTGCCAGATTGCAGAAAAACGCAGCGATATTACGCCTAAAGGAGTGCGTTTTGATATCACGATTGAGTCGCCATTAGTGCTCACAATGCTGGACAGAGTCATCGTCGCTATCCACCAGCGATACCCTGAAGCGAAAGTAAAAACCAGTAACTGGGATTACGATTCACTCGACGCCATCATTCGGGGCGAGGCGGATATCGGTTTTACCGGCCGAGAAAGCCACCCTAGATCGAAAGAGTCGTTGGATCTTCTGCCTTATTTCTTGGATTTTGAGATTCTATTTTATGACCTGCCGATGGTGTATTTACATAAAGATCATCCGGCATTACAGCAAGAGTGGAATCTCGAGACCTTTCTGAGCTACCAACACATCAATATTGTTTGGGAAAAAAGTGAAACTTGGGCGTTGGATGAAGTATTAGCGGAACTAGGGCTACAGCGCTCTATCGGGCTGACGATGTCCAACTTTGAGCAATCCCTTTTTATGGCAGCGCAGCCGACGCATGATATGATCACCACCGCGCCGCACTATTGCAAAAGTTACACAGAAAAGCTGCATCTCGATTTGGTGTGCTTGCCAATTCCATTAGACCAAGCTCAACAAGACAAATTACTGATTCCATTTACCATGATTTGGCATAAACGCAATGCGTACAATCCCAAATTGCTATGGTTGAAAAACACCATTGAGTCATTGTACAAACAACCTTTCCAACCACAGTAAGACTCAGGCTAAGGTCAGGTTTTCTCTGGTTATTTTTAATGACTTTCTTGCTCTGATAGCTATAACTAATCACTTTATCAACTAATAAAAATGTTCTTTTGGATCTACACTAGCTGTTCATTTACACGCTAAGGATCAAGGATGTCGACCTTCTTACTCACTGCTATTGCAATGCTGGCGTTCGCTGCCAATTCATTATTGTGCCGACTTGCCTTGGCAGAAGGGTTAATTGATGCAGGAAGCTTCACGCTCGTTCGATTGATATCTGGCGCGATTACCTTAATCGCAATGCTTGTCGTGAGAGGTCAGTGGAAAACCGATCGGCCAACTTCTCGCTTTCGCTTTTTTGCTGGCGTGGCGTTATTTGGTTACGCTGCCCTTTTCTCTTTCGCGTACTTACAACTGGCGACAGGAACTGGTGCTTTGCTTTTGTTTGGTGCCGTGCAACTTACATTACTGGCGATCTATTGGTTGCAAGGTGAGCGCTTTCAGTTTCTCGAAATCATCGGTATCGGCCTTTCAATTGTTGGATTTGTTTGGTTGATGTTGCCATCTGCCACTCGCCCCGATATTAGCTCTGCACTTCTCATGTTGATTTCTGGCGTTTGTTGGGCTGCGTTTACTGCGCTCGGTAAACAAGCGCCTTCTCCAAGTAGTGGCATCACGTGGGGATTCATCGCTGCATCAATAATTGGCGTGCTCCTTTCGCCATTAATCTTGTCCTCAATCCACCTTTCTTTGAGCGGAGTGTTGCTCGCTATCGCATCTGGTGCCATTGCATCTGGCCTTGGGTATACGCTTTGGTATCAAGTCATGCGTAAGCTCTCTTTACTTCAAGCCGCCGTCAGCCAACTTTCCGTGCCAGCCATTGCTTTGCTACTCGGCAGCATCGTACTCCACGAGCCTCTTTCACTGCATACTCTTTTAACCAGCGGCATCATTCTTGGTGGGATCGCTTTGGTTTTTTTATCTCGATCCAAAAAAACAAACGAACAATCGGCAAGCCGATAAAAAGTAATAACTTTCCCTCTCAAGTACCCATTCATCATCTATGCTTTTTAAAGCAGTAAAGCTCATTGCAGATGGTATAAGTGGTCTGCTTTGGTACCAGGCGAAGAATATAAGGTGAGCATTGGCTCACACAATGCAACGATTTTGTTTCATAAGTGAGAATCATCACAGATCGCGAATTTGCTCGTTTTAGGCGTTTCACCAATAACGCCAAGGCCTAGCACGAGATCAAGCCAAATACGCACTTTTTGTTTTGACAAAGGGTTTACAAAGCACACTTTTTCACCCGCTATATTCCGCCCCCCGAATTTATTCAGAACAAGATTCTGATTATTCATATAAGAAATTCATCAACTTATAACGATAAGCCTGAGCAAACTTTGACACTATGAACGACAAAATAAAATTCGCTATTAAAGTATCGCTTAGCCTAACTCTGGCTTATCTGATCCCGTTTGCCATGGGTTGGCCGCAAGCATCGACGGCCGCAACCACAGTGATGCTGATTGCATCCACAGGCAGTCGTCGTGAATCCCTCGCCAAAGGTACCTTACGCGTGTTAGGTACATTGGTTGGTGCCGTGGTTGGCTTGTTACTGGTGGGGTTGTTTGCTCAAGATCGCTTGCTGTACATGCTGAGCGTGTCGGTTGTGGTCTCTTTCATTTTTTACTTCCGTAATGCCTATCAAAAAGATCCTACGCTACTCATGCTGACCGGTGTGATGACACTGATGATGTCCAATGGCGGTGACGCAGAAGGTGCGTTTCTTTATGGCGTTGACCGCGCCTATATGACGGTGTTTGGGGTGGTGGTTTACACACTCGTGGGGACTTTCTTATTCCCGACCAAAACAGAACAAAACCTAAGACAGCTCATCGAACAACTCAACCAAGCACAACGCGCGTTGTTCACCGCTATCTTGCAAAATTTCGAGCAAAAATCGGCAGGGCAAATCTCTCCTCAAGAAGGCGGAGAAGAAAATCCAGAAGCTGAAGAGCCACAACCTAGCGTGGACACTCTCATCGAACAGATGTTTGCCGCCCAAAATGCGCTCGAACAGCGCTTTGCTACGGTCAGTGTGGAATGCAGTGACGTGTCGGCCTACATGAAAGAGTGGCGCTTGGCGGTTCATTTGAACAAGCAGGTAACGCAACAATTGACCGTTGCGGCGCACAGCCACTTTAGCCACCAGCAAGACCGTGAAAGCATCAGCAACTTTGATCAAGCCGTTGCGGAAATTGACGCGCTATTTGATACCTGCCAACAAGTCTGGGACGAAAAAGAGCCCGCTTTTCGTGCTCAGGAATTCAAAGTCAAATACAACCAAGCGTTGCTAGAAGACGCAGCTCACCTAGAGAAAGGCTCTGCGCTTACGCTTGGTCACCTGTTGGAACTGATGCATCAAAACTTGTCGCGTTTAGCGGAGAGCATTAGCTGTATTGACTCTGTGACGAACAATGTCTCCTTTGACGTGCCACTGCCGAAACCGAAAGGCAAGTTTCTATGGTGGGACGCAGAAAACTTTAAAACTGCGGTCAAAACCTTTGTTACCTATTGGGTTGCAGGACTGATTTGGATTTATTTCAATCCACCAGGCGGCTACTCGTTCGTGGTCTTCTCGACCATGTTTATGTCTTTGCTGTCGTTCGTGCCTGTGCACCCAATTTTGTTGCTTGTGCTGTTCACTTTCGGCTTCTTGTTCGCGGTACCTTCTTACGTCTTCATTCTTCCGCAATTGGATCTCGGGTTAGAACTTGGCCTGTTCATCTTTATCTACACCTTTATCGGCTTTTATCTGTTTAACGGGCCAGTGACGATTTTCTATATGATTGGCTTGTTTGTTCTTGGTTTAGACAACAACATGTTTTATCACTTCGGGATCCTCATGACGATCATGCTGTTGTTCTACATGGTGGTGTTCATGATTATTTTCGCGCACTACTTCCCGTTTAGCTCACGACCAGAACACCTCTTTTTGACCATAAAAGAACGCTACTTCCGACATACCCGAGAGCTGTTCACTACCTATCAACAGCAGTCTAGCTCGGTTATTACGCCGCTCAAACGGGCCTTACACTTGGTGACGCTCAATGTCTCATCGAAAAAGCTCAAAGTCTGGGGTTCGAAAATCAACCACAAACACTTTGATAAAACCACGCCAGAAGCGATTGGCGCGTTTAGCAAAGCGTGTGATGTACTCAGTAATCACATCAACATCTTAATGGCCGCCGAGAAAAAGTTGATGACCAATCCACTAATTACTCAGCTTCGCCAACAGCACCGCGATTCCATCATTCCTTTGATGGCGGGCGCTTTAGCCAGCCATCAAGCAACACAAGAACTCGACTCCGTATTCGACCAATACAGTCAAGATTACCAAACATTCGAAGATAAACTGGAAGATTTTTTTAGTGAGCTGGATTTATCTGACTACGCTTATTCAGAGATAGCCGGTTTTTATATCTTGCTGAATTTAAAACGGAACGTGTTCGAAGCAATCAAGCATTGCAAGCAAACCTACGAGGATATCGATTGGGTGAACTTACAACAGAAGCGTTTTTAAAGGTGGGGATATGATGCTTCCAAAACTAACCAAACCAAGCCTCGCCATACTTTCTTTGCTCGGACTCAGTGCGTGTACCACGGTAGGACCAGATTATGTTCATCCAAAGCAGGCGCCACTGCCAAGTGACTGGTCGGTGCAAAAAGCAGCCAAAGATACGCAGCAATCAGAGCAACAGCTACAACAATGGTGGCAGCAATTTAATGACTCGACTCTTAATCAGCTGGTTGAGTTGGCGAGCAAACAAAACCTCGATTTAGAAGCCGCAGGGCTACGAATTGTCCAAGCACGTTCATTGCTTGGTATTTCGACTGGCTTGCAATACCCACAAGTTCAAACCGTGTCAGGAAACCTAGCGCGTGCCTACGTAAATGATCAGGGCGTGAATAACGCCACTTTGTCGTTTGATGCTGCTTGGGAAATGGATGTTTGGGGCAAGTATGCTCGCGGTATTGAGTCGGCAGAAGCGGGTTACTACGCATCCATCGCATCGTATCACGACATCATGGTCACCATAACCGCCGAAGTGGCGCGCAATTACATCAACTATCGCACATTCCAAGAACGTATTTTGCTGTCTCGCCGCAACATAGAGATTCAAGAGCGTGTCGTACGTATTACTCAGGTGCAGTTCGACTCTGGCAACGTTACAGAATTGGACGTTCAACAAGCTAAAAACCAACTCTACACCACCAAAGCAGCGTTACCGAGCCTCGAAGTGGCAATGAAGCAATCACGTACTGTGTTGGCTTTGCTACTGGGTCTGTTACCAGAAGAAGTAGATCGACTGCTACAGTCGGATGGGATGCACAAGCAAATCGCTGAGTACGAAGCCCAGTTCAAATCGACGGGCAGAAAATCGGCGCTATCGGGTACCGACGAGCGTTCCATTGTGCCACGTCCACCGCTTTTGGATACGCAAGTGAATGCTAACTTAGTGATGCGACGTCCGGATTTGCAAGTCTCTGAGATGCAAGCTCGCGCGCAAAGTGCGCAGATTGGCGTGGCAGAAACCGCTCTGTACCCAAGCTTTTCGTTGTTCGGTTCCATCGGTATCGACAGTACGGTTCCCGATGGTAGCAGTTTCAGTTTTAGCGATTCGCTCACCATGGTGGTTGGCCCAACGTTCAGTTGGAATATTTTTCAATACGGACGCGTGAAAAATAATATTCGTTTCGAAGATGCTCGCTTCCAAGAAACGCTGACGAACTACAACAAAAAGGTACTGCAAGCCGTTAATGAAGTCACCAATGCAATCGAAGCGTATGACCTGTATTTGCAGCAAAAAGATTTACGCTTGCAATCGGTCAACTCTTCCATTCGTGCGTTCAACATATCCATGACACAGTACGAAAACGGACAAATTTCATTCGAACGTCTGCTTAACTCGGTAGAAAAAATGACCCGCGCAGAAGACAGCTACGCAACGATCAAAGGTAATGTTGCGAACCAAGTTGTCGCGCTCTACAAAGCCCTCGGTGGAGGCTGGCAAACCCAAACAGGCAAACCCTTCCTCAGTGAATCTATTGCCAAGCAAATGACAGAACGAACTGACTGGGATGGTTATTTAAATGAAGAAAACCGCGTATTGCCGCCTTTGCGACTCGAAACTCCGGCTGAGACCAGTGATGAAAACAAAACGGAGGATCGGTAATGCCTCATGAACTCTCTTGGGGAGACGTTTACTTTTCTCCTACGCTACTCGTGCTCTTTCTCGCCGTCACGGCCACGTGGATAACGGTGATGATATTGAACAAGACACGTTTGTCTCGCTTCATCGCTTTTCCGTCTCTGACGTTTATTGCCATCATGGTCGGTTATGTGGTGGCCATCGACAGCTTTTACATTCAATTTTAGGTGCCAAACAAGTGAAAAAACTATTCGTAATCGCACTCAATCTTGTCATTCTTGGTGGCGCAGCTTGGCTCGGCTATCAAAAATTTGAAGAGTATTTTAATAACCCTTGGACACGCGACGGCCAAGTGCGCGCGAACGTCATCAAAGTAGCTCCTCGTGTATCAGGCCCAATTGTAAATGTCGCGGTGCAAGACAACCAAGAAGTGAAAACAGGCGATTTACTGTTTGAAATCGATCCTGCGACTTACGAAGTTGCTTTGTCTCAAGCCGAAGTAGCACTGGAGCGCTCCATTGTTAGCTCTCGCGGTAAAAAAATCGAATACGACCGCCTTAAAGATATTCGCGCGAAAGACCGCGGCGCGGTTTCTCACAAGGATCTGATTCGTCGTGAAATCGCTTACGAAGAATCGCTACTGCAAATCAAATCTGCAGAAGAGCAACTAAAATCAGCACGCCTTAATCTCAGCTTTACCAAAGTTTATGCGACCGTCGATGGTTTTGTATCTAACCTCGATATTAGAAACGGTACGCAAGCGGTCGCAAACCAACCACTGCTCGCACTGATCGACAAAAACAGCTTTTGGGTATTTGGTTTCTTCCGTGAAAACCAACTTGCGCAAATCGAACCTGGCAGCCAAGCGCGTGTCACTTTGATGTCTCACCCAGACACGCCAATTGACGCGACGGTTGACTCGATTGGTTGGGGTATTGCGCCCAAAGACGGCACGGTCGGCTACAACCTTCTTCCAAACGTAAACCCTGTTTTTCAGTGGATTCGCTTAGCACAACGTATTCCGGTGCGAATCTCCCTACAAGAACTTCCTGAAGATGTTGATCTTCGATTCGGGCTTTCTGCGTCCATCATGGTGATGAAAGAGTCATCCGCAGAAAGTGAACAATAACTAAGTGAGAAGAGCCATGGTCATTGGTAAAAACCTCAAAAATATTAATGAAGAAAACAACTTCTTCTATCTAACCTTAGCACTAGTGATTTTGTTGCTAGGGAGTGCGATGGCACAAGTCGTAGGTGAAGGGACGATTGAACACATACTTCAGGCTTTCACGGTTCTGACGTTTATCGTCTGTTTTGCGAGCCTTCGCTTTGACAAAACCTGGTCTCGTTTCCTCTACAGCCTGTTTGGTGTTTGGGTTCTTGTGATTGTGATCAAGACCGTTTTCGACATCAGAGAGATGAATGTGGTGATGCTTGCCCTCACCTTTGCGTTCTTTTTCGGCACTTTTAAATCCATCGCAAGACAGATTCTTTTCACCGGCCATGTCAACAGCAACAAAGTCATTGGCTCGGTAGCGCTTTTCTTGCTACTTGGTCTGATGTGGGCGATTGCCTACCTCATTCTGCTTGAGTTTTCGCCTGAAGCCTTTACCGGTATGGAAGCGATTTCTTGGGGGCAGAACTTCTCCAATGCAGCGTATTTCAGTTTCGTTACCTTAACCACGCTCGGTTATGGCGACATTAGTCCTCTAACACCACTGGCTCAAGTCGTGGTGTATTTAGAGGCCATCACAGGTGTTTTTTATATGGCGATTGTTGTTTCAAGTCTCGTCAGTTCTAACATTGATCATCAGGTAAACAAAAATGGATAAACAATCGGTAAAAATCGACAGTAAGCTTTTCATCAGTAATATGGTGGAATCAGCAATACGCATTGGCTTGATCTTTGTCTTGCTGATGTTTACGTACGACATCATCAAACCCTTCATACTTCCGGTTATTTGGGGCGCTATTATAGCCGTCGCTTTAATGCCGCTTACCCAAAAATTGCAGCGTGTATATGGTGGTCGCAGAGGTCTGGCAGCCACAACCATTGCTTTACTTGGTATTGCCCTCCTTGTCACGCCACTTGTTATGGTATCAGGCTCCATTGTGGATGGTGCAACGCACGCGCTTGAAGTACTACAAAATGGTCAAGTGAAAATACCAGGGCCAAAACCTTCCGTAGCGGATTGGCCTATCGTGGGTGATAAGCTCTACGAAGTGTGGACCCTATTCGCTACTAATCTTGAGCAAGCGATTCAAACCTTTATGCCACAAATAAAGGCAGGACTCACATCTTTACTGGGTACACTGGGGGGCGTATTGGGAAGTTTACTGCTTTCAATCTTGTCACTTGCTATTGCAGCAGGTTTCATGACGTACTCTGAATCTGCGGCATCAGGCCTAAGAACCATCGCGATTCGTACCGCTGGTGAAAACGCAAAAAGCTGGACCACGCTTATCGCAGCGACAATTAAAAGCGTACTGCTTGGCGTAGTCGGTGTAGCGGCGATTCAAGCACTGTTGATCGGTGCTGGTTTCTTCGTATTTGGCGTTCCGGCAGCAGGTTTACTCACACTGCTTCTAATGATCTTATGTATCGCTCAGCTCCCGGCGTTGCTCGCAGTGCTACCTGTGATTGGCTTCATGTACATGACCCAAGACACCTCAACAGCAACCATGTTTACTGTTTGGGTCGTAGTTGCGGCTCTTTCTGAAAACCTGTTCAAACCAATGTTAATGGGACGTGGCGTCGACGTGCCAATGCCTGTGATTCTGCTCGGTGCCATCGGCGGTATGCTTTTCTACGGCATCGTTGGTCTGTTCTTAGGTGCCGTTATCCTAGCAATTTGGTATGAGTTATTTGTTTGGTGGTTGAGCATTGAGAAAGCACAACAGCAAGAAGAAATGGCAGAACAACAAGACGCTTCTGATGACCAATCAGAACCTGGACACGGTGCTGGCATTTAATAAATCAATAAGTTAGAAAGAAATTTAATC
Source organism: Vibrio sp. Vb1980 (assembly GCF_033338615.1). Lineage (NCBI taxonomy): Bacteria > Pseudomonadati > Pseudomonadota > Gammaproteobacteria > Vibrionales > Vibrionaceae > Vibrio > Vibrio sp. Vb1980. The sequence continues at coordinate 304,771 of NZ_JAWOSZ010000001.1, read as the reverse complement.
TATAACTTATGATATCAAACCGCTGCATTTCAGCGGTTTGATTCTATTTGGATCACAGTTTCGTCGTAATAAATGCGATAAAAATGACGTTCTTGTTAAATTTTCATACTTATTACACTTGGGAGTTGCAATCGGGCAATGAACGATGCACTCTCGATGACCACTAATTTGCTTAGGATAAAAACAATGAAATTGATCAAGCCTTTAACTTGTGCGCTTGCTCTCGCAATGAGTGGCATGGCATTCGCAGATGTAACCGTGAGTGTTCCTGACAACGTTTCAGTATTGGCGGCTAACGGTGAAAAAGCAGATCTTTCGGGTGGTTTTTTCGCCTCTGAAAGAACACTGACGTTACCTGATGGCCTTAACCAAGTCGTATTTCGTTTCGCCCCTTACTTCAACCAAGGTAATGACCGTTTAAGTGTTGAAAGCGATGTTATCGTTACACGATTTGACGCGACCAATGCCGAACTCACTCTACAAATGCCAGAATACCGCAACCTACGTGATGCGGAAGAGAAGATCAAAGACTTAGATTGGAAACTGGTTGATGATTCAGGCAACGCAATCGCGGTTGACCAGGACAAGTTGCTCAAACCGGGTATGCAAATCGGTCGTGATTACGTACGTGAAATCGAAGATTATAACCAAGCTGGCGGTGCAGCAGCCGTGGCTTTTGCTGGCGCAGCGACCATGCAGCCAGTCACGCTTCCTGCAAAGGTTCCTGCGGATATGAAGCAAGTGAGAGCAACTGCGGTTAAAGCGGATTCGACAGCTGAAGAGATGCTGCACTTCTGGTACCAAAAAGCAGACGCAGAAACCAAAGCTCGCTTTAAGAAATATGTTAATCAACAGTAAATCTGGTTAACTTTATCGATATTAAAAAAGCCACTTCACGTGGCTTTTTTGATCAAAAATTAGGAAACTTGGACAACTTTAGTATTGGCGATCAAGTCATGCAACAAACGTCGCTCCGGATGAAAGAACAACAATGCCAAATTTACCAACGGGATCCCCGGAATGAGCATCTCCAGCAAGTAGCTAATAACAAGCCTTAACCCTGCTGTAACTTTCGTTGCCTTACTATCATTTTTCATTACAACTTTAATACCAATCATGCGCATACCAATGGTTTGCCCATGACTCAATGCATTCCAGTTGATCATTAAAACCGTTGGTAAAGAAAGCAAGTAAAACGCCTGAGTTTCACGAACAAGCGTGAGGTTATCTGCTAAAGAGAGCTGAAAGTCGTTAAGAAAAGAGTTAATACTCAATGCAATTATTAACACTACCACCATCGTAAAGAGCAGGTCGATAAAACCAGCAATGATTCTCTGTTGCTTGTTCGCGATAAAAGCATACATGGACTTCAGTCACCTCAATGTAATTGGTTAAGCGAGAATGACTGAGTGTACAGACGCGCAATGGTGAGCGCAGTTTAGGTATTGCCAACATAATATTCAACTAAGAACATACTAAATCGCGGTCGTATCTCAAAAGTAATCATTACATCTTGAGCATAACCGTATCAATTTAACAAAACGCTACCAGTAACGTTCGTAAATGATATTTCCCCCAGTTTGATGGCGATACTTTTCCAAGCCTAGCTCTTGTAAAACGGGCACGGTATCTTTGATCATTTGTGGATTCCCACACATCATGACAAAGCTACGCTGAGCTGAGAATGGCGCATCAGCGGCGTTGGACAGTAAACCCGATTCGATGAGTTCAGGAATTCGGCCTTGTAATTTACCATCAACCACTTCCCTGCTGACTATCGGTATATACTTTAATCTGCCTTCATATCGTTGCTGAAGCTGTTCAATTAGGTATTTATAAACCAGATCTTTTTCGAAACGAACGGCATGAACCAGCACAATGCGCTCATTGTGAGGCGGTAAGTTTATATCATCCAGCAGCGATAAAAACGGTCCAATCCCCGTACCTGTAGATAGCAGCCACAGGTCATGAGCCTGTTTAGGAATAGAATCATGGATTAAATCGCCATGTGCGGTGGCACCGACATAAATGCTATCACCAGATTTAAGCTTTTGGAGCCGTGGAGAAAGTTGTCCTTGAGGGTCGGCTACTATTAGAAACTCCAACCAATCGAATTGCTCGCTTGGCGCATTAACCACAGAGTAAGCACGGCTGATCGGCTTACCTTCATCATCAAGCAAAGCAAGCTTGGTGAATTGGCCAGCTTTAAAGGAAAGAGGCGCGCCAGATATTCTCAAACTGAACAGCTCACCTGTCCAATCAATGCGTTTCTCAACTCTTGCGAGGTTGAAACCTTTGAGTTCAATCATGAGACACCTCCTATCTGGTTACTCTTAGTTAAACTTACGCCTTCAACTCGATTATGTAAAGTTTCTGGTTTACATAATCAAACCACTATTTCATTTCACATTTTAAAAACAATTTTATTACATATTAAATGATTACATCTAGAATAAATGCTCAAAGTGATAAGTCGCGTCGCAATTTGTGGCAAAGCAGATGAAAAAGGAGCAATAAAAATGGACACACTGTTAAAGGACTTTCCCGTTATCACAGAGATAAAAGTCGCATGGGGTGAAATGGATGCTCTGCAACACGTTAATAACGTGGTCTATTTTCGCTACTTCGAGACCGCACGTTTAGATTACTTCAACAAAATTAACCTGCTGGTCGACCTGCAGACCTCGCAAATTGGACCAGTACTGAGTGAGACTCAATGCCGCTACAAATTGCCTGTTACTTACCCAGACACGCTATTAGTCGGTTCTCGCGTAATCGACATGCAAGAAGATCGCATCACAATGGAGTACCAAGTGCTGAGTAAGAAGTGGGGTAAGATTGCGACCATCGCGACCGCCACTGGTGTGATGTTTGATTTTAAGAACAACGTAAAAGCGGCGATTCCAGACCACGTTCGCCAGTCGATTTTAGATTTGGAAGGAACTGTGGGTAGCACGCATCATTTAGAGTAGCAAGAAATGAGAGATTAAAGGCGAGGTTCCCGACAGCGATTCTTCATCGCTGTCGGGAATAACGTATGGCTAATCTTCCAACCTACGCGATAAGAGAACTAGCGTCATTCTAGCGAGCCAAGGCGAGACTAAGAATCTACTTACCGCTTGCTGCAGGCCTATAGAGATATAAATAAACTCAATACAATCTGAGAGTAGATTCTGAATCACGCTCGTTCCTCGCTGTTCAGAATGACGGTTCGAGTTTGGCTCTGATCTCTACAAAACCATCTAAAAAAGCGATTCCAGAAGAACCTATGTGACCATCCGGAATTTCGCTTTAGACGTAACAGTAGAGCGACTCTTTCAGCCTACGCGATAAGAAAAGCTACGTCATTCTAACGAGACTAAGAATCTACTTGCCGCTTGCTGCAGACCATAGAGCTATGAATAAACTCAATACAATCTGAGAGTAGATTCTGAATCACGCTCGTTCCTCGCTGTTCAGAATGACGGTTCGAGTTTGGCTCTGATCTCTACAAAACCATCTAAAAAAGCGATTCCAGACGAGCCTATTTGACCATCCGGAATCTCGCTTTAGACGCATCAGTAGAGCGACTCTTCCAGCCTACGCGATAAGAAAAGCTGCGTCATTCTAGCGAGCCATAGCGAGACTAAGAATCTACTTACCGCTTGCTGCAGACCATAAAGCCATGAATAAACTCAATACAATCTGAGGGTAAATTCTGAATCACGCTCGTTCCTCTCGGTTCAGAATAACAGTTCGAGTTTGGCTCTGAGCTCTACAAAACCATCTAAAAAAACGATTCCAGACAAACCTAAGTAACCATCCGGAATCTCGCTTTAGACGCATCAGCAGCGCGACTCTTCCAGCCTACGCGATAAGAAAAGCTACGTCATTCTAGCGAGCCAAAGCGAGACTAAGAATCTACTTGCCGCTTGCTGCAGACCATAAAGCCATGAATAAACTCAATACAATCTGAAGGTAGATTCTGATTCACGCTCGTTCCTCGCAGTTCAGAATGACGGTTCGAGTTTGGCTCTGACCTCTACAAAACCATCTAAAAAAGCGATTCCAGATAAGCCTAAGTGACCATCCGGAATCTCGCTTTAGACGCATCAGTAGAGCGACTCTTCTAGCCTACGCGATAAGAAAAGCTGCGTCATTCTAGCGAGCCAAAGTGAGACTAAGAATCTACTTGCCGCTTGCTACAGACCATAGAGCCATGAATAAACTCAATACAATCTGAGGGTAAATTCTGAATCACGCTCGTTCCTCTCGGTTCAGAATAACAGTTCGAGTTTGGCTATGACCTCTACAAAACCATCTAAAAAAGCGATTCCAGATAAGCCTAAGTGACCATCCGGAAAATCACTTTGGACGTATCAGTGGAGCGACTCTTCCAACCTACGCGATAAGAAAAGCTGCGTCATTCTAGCGAGCCAAAGCGAGACTAAGAATCTACTTACCGCTGCTGCAGACCATAGAGCGGTTAGCAGAATGTCTCGATGTACAGCGCTTCGACTTTGTCCCGCGCCCATTGCGTTTTACGCAGGAACTTCAGCGACGATTTGATTGAAGGATCTTTCTTGAAACAGTTCACACGAACGCGCTCATACATGCCATTCCAACCAAAGTGTTCAACTAGTCGGGTGACGATTTTCTCTAAACTCAACCCGTGAAGTGGGTTATTCGGCTGCTGTTGGCTCATGCTATTGATCCGGTAAAGTGAAGTTGCGCGCTAATCTAACTCAAACTCGCCGTGCAACCTAATGTTTTAACCTTGAATTGGCCTACGACTCTCCCCTATAGTAGCCCAAACTTCTTAAAAGCCCTTTTCATTATGAAAGCCCTCAACGACCTCAATATTTTTGTCGAAACCGCGCGCCAAGGCAGCTTTTCAAAAGCCGCTAACAGTATGGACATGACACCTGCCGCCATTAGCGCATCGATTAAGCGTCTTGAAGGGCAAATCGGTTTCCCGTTGTTTGTGCGTTCCACCCGAAGCCTGCGTTTAACCTCAGAGGGCGAACTGTTTTTAGACAAAACCACGCAAGCGTTGGCAACATTGCAAGAGGGGTTGGATCAGATCTCAAGCGCGCGTGGCGAGTTATCTGGTCAGCTGCACATTACTGCACCCTCCGATTTTGGTCGCAATATGTTGCTCGATTGGGTGGATGAGTTCATCGATCTCTACCCAAATGTTTCCATTAAACTAGAGCTGTCCGATAGCTTGACGGATATGTATACCAAGCCTGTCGATATTGCGATTCGCTACGGCGAACCGGCCGACTCCAATCTGGTCGTATTGGCATTGTGTGGGTCAAACGAACGGATATTATGTGCATCGCCAGAGTACGTAGCTACACATCCAGAACTCGCCTCTCCTGCCGATTTAACGCAACACAACTGCTTGTGCTACATGGTCGCGGATTCGGTCTACAACAAATGGACGCTCACTCGTGGCAGCGAGAAAGAACAAATCGTGGTCAGCGGTAACTTGTTGAGCAACGATAGTGACTTGCCACACCGGTTAGCGATAAAAGGCAAAGGCATTGCGAATAAATCATTGATGGACATTAGCCGAGACTTAATCGAGGGAAGGTTGGTGCGAGTGTTACCAGAGTGGGATTGCGGCCCAGTGCCGCTCTACATGGTATGTGCCGATCGTCGATTATTGACGCCAACGATTCGGACTTTCCGCGACTTTATCCAACAAAAATGCTGCCAGCAACGCGCCAACGTGCTGGCAACCTTCTGTCATTAGGCGATAAATCGAAGAGGACGAATCTGGGTATATTCAACCCAATCATTCTCTTCCAATGTTTCAAGAAACGTCGCCATATGCGGGCTTTGCAAATGCTTATCCAAGGCCTCTTGCGATGCCCAGATTTCTTGGAACATAAATAGGCCATCAACTTTTTCGTCGAGATACAACTCGTATTGGCAACAGCCTTCTTCTTTACGAGTTGGCTCTAGTAAACCAGCAAGCAAATTCACCACCTGATCCTTACTATCTGGATAGGCTTTCACTTCTGCGACTAAGTGGATCATCGTTTTATCACTCTTTTGCGATTTATATATTGATTACGGGGTTCTACGTCACCTGTAAGTAAGCTCGAATTAGATCTCGGTGAATACGGTTTCTGCGTCCCAGCGAGACTTTGGCGTTTTCGCGTTGAAGTCATCTTCCGCGTGGTAGCCAAGCGGCACGATCACAACACTGGTATAACCTTTTTCACGCAAGCCAAATTCTTCATCCAGCACTTTTGGATCAAACCCTTCAATTGGTACTGCATCAATTTCTAGCGTCGAAGCACCCAACAGCAACGTACCCACGTTGAGGTAAACTTGTTTCTCCATCCAATGGTTTGCATCTTTCAGATCAAAACGGTGCATGTTCACAAAGTAGCTACGACCGCCGCGTACAGCCGCTTTCGCTTCTTCAGTTGGGAATCGACCATCTTTTTCTTCTTGCACCATTAGCGCTTCAATGTAGTCGTTATCAATGCCTGTTTTCGCACAAAACACCAATACGTGAGAAGCGTTGAGAATCTTCGCCGCGTTAAACGCGTAGTTCTCTTGCGCCGCTTTAGCGATGCGCTGTTTGCCTTCTTCTGTGCTTGCCAGAATGAAATGCCAAGGCTGGGAGTTCACACTCGATGGACTAAAACGAATCAGCTCTTTAACTGCATCGATTTTTTCTTGAGGTAGCTTGCGCGTTGGGTCAAACACTTTCGTTGAGTAACGAGATTTTGCAGCTTGTACGATATCCATGAGGTTCTCCAATTAATGAATTTAAGCTGTGTAACAGCATAACCTCATGAGATAAAGGGAAAAACCGATTTCGATTAAAAACATTTTCAAAATAAATTTGAAAATAAAACGATAAGAAAGGCTTTGAGCGTTCTCACTGAACTTCTTCATCTTTTCAGCAATAATGCATGTTTGCTCGCAACCAAACTCAACTCATGCTGCCTCAAGATAACGTTATTACATCCTTTCTGTGCAAAAAGCTCGGTCACAATCACCTTCGAATTGCCGGCGAATATTGGCACATTGAGAAGTTGGTGGCCTTGCAATGCATGATGTTGAAAGAAGCGCCTAACCTCCAAGAAGGGCTGCTTTGGTGGAGTAAAAGTGTCTCATTATTCGACCGCCGTTTGTACGTCACATTGCAACATGGTGATGCCCAAATCCATCTGCAAGTCGAATGTAGAACGGCCGATATGCCAAATTGGGCGGAGTCGGTGTTTGGCTTGCTCAGAATGCAGTTGGAAATACTTGAGCTAAGCGAATCAATACAGGTACAAGTTCACGCCAACAATCCACTCGCGGCCGATATTTTTCTAGAGGAAACGCAAGATTCTAAAACGAGTTCAAACGTGTTTGATTTGGTGAAACATGTTTATTTGCTGCTTTCTCACCAGCCAATTGAACAACCAGAATTACTGAGTGTTTTGAACGCCTTGTTCATCAAAAACAGCAATTACGCGCTCAAGTTAGAGCAAGCGGCAAGGCAACTGGGCGTCTCCAAACGCACCTTGCAACGTCGACTGCAAGAGAAGCAAATGAGCTACTCTCAATGCGTTGATTTCACTAAAAGAAAGCAAGCACTCACTTTGCTTGCCGACACCCAACTCACAACGCAGCAAATCGCCTATCAACTTGGTTACGAAGAACCATCGAACTTTCACCGCACTTTTCGTCGTTGGTATCCGTTTTCCCCCATGCAGTATCGCCAACAATGTTTGGATAACCGAACTCAACTAAATCAACAACCGATCCGCTTGTACTACGCCAAAGCCAATACCTTCGACGATAACCACATCGACCAACCTGTCGGCAAAATATGGATGGAAGTGGACAATATTGCGTTTGAAAAAGTGGTCTCCGTTGAATGTCGAGACCGTGATGGCACGTGGCGTCGCTACCCAGCCTTCTTCGAGCGTTTTTTGAATAATGGCACCGAACTATGGGCGACAACAGAGCTTCCTGTCGCACATCCACTGACCTTTAGACTGTGTTATGAAGTCGATGGTGAGCGCTACATTGATAACAACCACCAGCGTGATTACGTGGTCTCCAAGGGGCTTTTAATTGGCGCAACGGAATACATTGTCCCGACTCGGCAGCTTATTAATATTGGGGCGCAATACACGCTCTTTGTCGAACTGGCATGCCGACTTGAAAACGTTGCGAGGATTGACTGTTACGTCGATGATGCCCCTACACCTCACGTAATGCGCTTGACCCAACACTCGCTACATTATGCTTGTTGGGTGCTGCAATTATCGCTCACTCAAACTGCAAAGCAGTGCCGTTTCCGCCTTTATGATGAATCCGACAACGAGCTCGCGAAAGAGCATTACCCGATACAATATCCTATTGTGCAACCGCTCAATTAAAACTGTCGGTCAGATCAAAATCGTCTCTTCGTGACATCATATCACGTCTTTTTTGGCGTGAAATGACACTCTCAATTTCAAACCTTTGCTTTATCGTTTCTGCATTGCTGCATAACGGAGGCAAAAACTGTGTTTGAAACTCTACCTAACCCAATGAATAAAATAAAAATACTTCCTTTATCGATCGCTCTAGCTCTTTCTGGCTGTGGAAGCGACGAAACCGCACCAGTCGATACAGGAAGCCACGTGGCATCTCCTGATTGGCAAGATCAAATCATTTACTTCTTGATGATCGACCGTTTTAACGACGGCGACAGCGCTCTCAATGATCAAGGGCAAAACGAGTTCGATCCGACGTCGGATAAAAAATTCAGCGGCGGCGACCTCGTTGGCGTGAGTGATAAGTTAAGCTACATCGAAGATCTCGGTGCCACATCGATCTGGATTACTCCGCCAGTTGCTAACCAATGGTGGGATGCTGAGCAAAACTACGGCGGCTACCATGGGTACTGGGCGCGCGATTTTCAAAAAGTGGATGAGCACTTTGGTGACATGGAAAGCTACCAAGCGTTAGCACGCGAAGTGCATGCACGTAACATGTTCTTAATTCAGGACATCGTGACCAACCATGTAGGCAACTTCTTCACCTACGATGATCCTTACAGTTATGATCCAAGCCTACCTTGCCAAGGCTTCCGTTTGATAAAAAATGCACTACCCGCCGGGCAAGAACTGCCGTACCCACTCAACATGAACGAGTGTAAAACAGACGGCACAGGTAGTTACCACTGGACGCCAACCATCACCGACCACAACGATCCGGTACAAGAAAAAACATGGCAACTCTCTGATTTGGATGACCTTAATACGTCCGATCCCGAAGTGCGCGCTTACTTAAAAGAGAGCTACCGAAAATGGATTCGCGAAGTCGGCGTCGACGGATTCCGTATCGATACGGTGAAGTTTGTTGAACACGATTTCTGGAACGACTTCCTACACGCCGACGATGGTGTGATGACGCAAGCGGTTGATACCGGTCGTGACAACTTCCTCACTTTTGGTGAAGTATTCGAAACATCTACGCCTTACCACACCGAAGGCGAAGAGAAGATGCTGACTTACATCGGTGAAAGTGGCTCGCCGAAACAGCTAACCTCGGTACTGAACTTCCCATTGCAAGCGACCATGACGCGCGTATTTGCATCAGGACAACCGACCGACTATTTACGTTTCCGTCTTGAGAAAATGATGGAGATGTTCCCAAATCCATACATCATGCCGAACTTCATTGATAATCACGATATGCCGCGTTTTCTGTCGCAAGGTAGCGTGAATGACATGAAACAAGCACTGATCACCATGATGAGCGTGCCGGGTATTCCTGTGATTTACCAAGGTACAGAACAGGCGATGTCAGCAGCGCGCGATGCGATGTTCTCCGGAGGGTACCGTGAAGATGGCAACTACGTAGACTCATTCGACCAAAACAGTGAGATGTACTTGTTTATTCAAGAACTTGCCAAGCTACGCACTGAAAACAAAGTCATGACACGTGGCGAAATAAAAGTGATTGGCAGCGATAAAGCGGGCGCGGGCGTCTTCGCCTTTACCCGAACGTTGGATAACGACGAAGTCTTGGTTGTGATGAATACATCCAACTCGCCGATGTTGATGAACCAACTCGATGTAGAACAAGTTGGCGGCACCGTCTTCCAACAACAAATCATGTCGAACTGGGCAGAAGCTCCAGAACAGTTAATCGCCGATGAAAACGGTCACGTAACCCTTGAGCTACCAGCCAAATCTGCCGTGATTTACTCGAAAACTAACGACATCCAATCGGTAGAGACCCCAGATCTCAACATCCAACTGGCACAGGATTGGGAAGGACAAACCATCACTGATGACATCGTGATTACTGGTACTGCTAACGCAAACGAGAAATTGAACCTTGTCGTGGACGGTAATCTAGAAACCGCACAGGCCATTACCGTGGGCGCTGACGGTCAGTTCAGCGTGACTTTATCTACCCGTCACTTTGCGATTGGCGAACAGCAACACCGCTTCGCGATTTACTCCACGGAGAAGAAAGCAGGCATTGAAGATGTAAACTTTGTGTCGGACTTAAGCTGGTCAAACACGCCAGACGACACTATTGATGACGCAGGCGATGCGCAAGATGGCATGGGCGGTCCTAACGGTAACTACTCGCTACCAACGGATCCAACGTTCGATAAAGATAACAGCCAACTCGCAATCAACAAAGCTGAGGTATTTACCGTCGGCAGTAACGTGCGCTTGACCTTCACTATGGACAAGATCACCGATACTTGGTTGCCACCAAACGGCTTTGACCACGTTGGTTTCACCATCTTCATTGATTTACCGGAAGAAGCGGCAACCAACCTAACGGAACTGCCTAAGATCAACGCTTCTATGCCAAGCGGAACATGGAGTCGCAATGCCGTGGTCTTCGGCTGGCAAAGTTCGATTTACAACACTCAAGGCGCAAACGCGACGACATGGGGAGAAGCCGTAACGCCAGCACCAACAGTGACAGTAGACAAAGCCAACAACACCATTTCAATGGACTTTGCTAGCGATGCACTAGGCCGCCCAGATTCGCTCGATGGTATCCGCTTCTATGTCACGACTTGGGACTTAGACGGCCTTTCGGCAACTTACCGTCCGCTAGAACAAGACAAAGGCCCTTGGAACTTCTCCGGTGGCGCATCGGATGAAAGTAAGATTTGGGACGATTTACCAATCATCACCTTGTCGGAATAAACCGTTAAATAAAACACCGCCCAGCGTTTAGCTGGGCGGCCATCAACAAAAAAATGCAGAAAGACACTTCTGCTCGTTTTTATTCTAGTTAAAGAACGATTTCACCCACAGCACCAGACTGTCCCAAAGCTGAGCGAACCACGAGCCCTCTTCTACCGCTTGGCTGCTGACCAAGGGATAACTCGCCACGGTACTGTCATCGCTTTTCCAAACGACCTTACCAATCTCATCTCCTTGCGCGATCGGCGCAATCAACGGTTCATTTAACACCACACTCTTATCAAGCCCAGCCGTCATTGAACGAGGCAGAGTGAGATAGGCATCTTTAGCAAAGATCGCCTCAACTTGATTAGCATTTCCCTTCCAAACGCGAACTTTAGACTCAACTTCCCCCTGTTTAGCAACTTGCTTGGTGTCATAAAAGCGAAAACCATAGCTGAGTAGATTCTTCGATTGGCTGATCCGAGCCTGTTTACTTGGCGTACCCATCACCACCGAGATAAGGCGCATTCTTCCTTCTTTGGCCGAGCTCACCAAGCTGTATCCGGCATTGCTGGTGTAGCCGGTTTTTCCCCCGTCGACATCAATGGAATTGTCCCACAACAACTTATTGCGGTTGTACTGCGTAATGTCGTTCCACTTGAAGACTTTCTCACTGTATAGCGCGTACACATCAGGAACATCGCTGATGATCGACTGCATGAGTCTTGCCATATCGGTTGGTGAGGTTTGGATGCCATCACTATCAAGACCATGGGAGTTCACAAAATAGGTGTCTTGCAGTCCTAATTTCTCCGCCCAACCATTCATCAAGGCAACAAAGCCGCGTTCACTGCCTGCAACATGCTCAGCCAGTGCAACGCACGCGTCATTTCCTGATTGGATGATCACGCCGCGCATTAAGTTCGCAACACTAATTTCATCTTTCGGTTTGATGAACATTTTAGAAGAACCGGGAAACTTGGCCGACCACGCGTTTTCGCTCACGGTGACAACATCATCCCATTTCAAACGCCCCGCTTTGATTTCTTGTCCAACTACATAAGCGGTCATCAACTTGGTTAAACTCGCCGGAGCAAGGCCTGCTCGCCCGTTATACTCGGCAATAATGGCACCGGATTGAAAGTCCATTAATACGTAGCCTTTTGCCTGTAACTGAGGTGGGTTGGGCGTAACAACGGCAAAAGTAGGTACGCTTATTAAACAAGTCACAATTGTCCATCGAGCCAGTGACACTTTCATCCGACTTCCTCCATGCTCTTACTTTGTCGCAACTCTATTGAGCATAGCTCACTCAACCAGTTGCACCAGTCGCTAATCGTTTCATTTTCTTGAACTTACATTGATTTGACCAAGGTATAGAACTGAAGAGGCAATTGGGAAATAGCGTTGGTTCTTCGCGCCATTCGCAGTAAAGTAGCGCTACCCCTCAATAAGGAAATAAAGATAACAATGAACGCTCAATCATTTATCGACGCAGGATTGCATTACACTCCCCACAGTTTTACCGTTCCTCTGGATTACCAAGACGCAAGCAAAGGCACCATTAGAGTCTTCGCCCGTTCGGTTTGCCTAGTTGGCGATGAAGAATCGACCAAACCTTGGTTGGTTTACTTTCAGGGCGGGCCTGGCTTTCCCTCTCCACGTCAAAACGGCAATAATGGCTGGGTAAAACGCGCCCTGCAAGAGTACCGAGTTTTGCTTCTCGACCAGCGCGGTACGGGCAACAGCAGCGTAATTAATCACCAGACGCTTGCTCACCTCACGCCAGAGCAACAAGCAGACTACTTGAGCCACTTCCGAGCGGATAACATCGTGCGCGACGCGGAATACATTCGTGAGCAATTTGGCGTCGAAAAATGGGCGATCTTAGGTCAAAGCTTTGGTGGGTTTTGCTCCCTCACCTATTTGTCTTTGTTCCCAGACAGCTTGCTACAAAGCTACATCACAGGTGGCGTGCCATCAGTCTCACGTCATGCCGACGATGTGTATGAAGCCACTTTCAAACGCACCATGGAGAAAAACCAAGCGTTCTTCCAACAATTTCCAAGTGCGCAACAACTTTGCCAAAACATTGCGAATCACTTGCTGGAAAATGAAGAGTACCTACCAAATGGTCAACGCTTCACAGTGGAGCAATTTCAACAAATCGGCATCAACTTTGGTGTGAGTGATACTTTCTTACCAACTTACTATTGGCTAGAAAGCGCGTTGATTGAAGTGAACGGCAAACCACAACTTCGTTATGAGTTCTTAAACGATATGTTGGCGCAGCAAAACTTCCAAACCAACCCGATCTACGCCATTTTGCATGAATCGATTTACTGCCAAAGCTTCGCGTCGAATTGGAGTGCGCACCGCGTTCGCCAAACCCGATCAGAGTTTAATTATGAATCTGGCAAGCCATTTTACTTTACGGGGGAAATGGTCTTCCCATGGATGTTCGACCAATACGTTAACCTCAAACCACTAAAAGACGCCGCAGAAATATTGGCAGCGAAAAAAGATTGGACTGCGCTGTACGATCAAACACAACTGGCTCAGAACAAAGTGCCTGTCAGTTGCGCAGTTTACGCCGATGATATGTTTGTTGAAATGGATATCAGCCGAGAGACGCTCGCGTTAATACCAAACTCAAAAGCGTGGATCACCAATGAGTACGAGCACAACGGCTTACGTGCCGACGGTGAACGTATTCTCGACAGGCTCATTGCCATGGGAAAACAGACCGCAGCTACGTTGAAATAAGCACGGCAGACGTTAGAAAAACGCCTTTTCAGTATGTGGTGAAAAGGCGTTTTATAGCGGTTTATGAACAATGGCGATCAGTCATTCACTCTTTGTCCCTAAACCTTTATCCCTCACCACCTCATGTATAAAACTGCGACATGTCCTTTCCTTGTCAATGACTCCGGTGATTACTTGGTGCTTCTTGCGCCTAACTTTTTTGAAGGGCCTAAAAGAGAATAACAGCATAAATTTAAACCAAAAGTATCGGCTCCAACCTACCTAAACCACTATAATTAATGCTTATAATTTGAACACATAGCGGCTTCACCTGCGGACATGCTCCCCCTACCAAAGACCGCCAGGCCCCGCCTACTCATAATATCCGTATAATTTGTCCGTATTTCCGACTAGTTTAGTCAGGTATACTTCGTGCCGCTAAAATTTTAAGGTCGTTGACCACCTGTATTTTTAAAGGAAACCTCATGAGTCAGTATGTAGTTTGTGCGCTGTACAAGTTTGTTGAGCTGAATAACTATCAAGAGCTACGCGAGCCATTACTTGCGTTGATGGAAAAACACCATATTCGCGGAACATTACTACTGGCAAGTGAAGGTATCAACGGTACTGTTGCATCTGATCGTGCAGGTATTGATACGCTACTGGAGTGGCTAAACAACGAACCTCGTTTGACTGGCACCGTATACAAAGAGTCGTATTCTGAGACCCAGCCATTCAATCGCACCAAAGTGAAATTGAAAAAAGAGATCGTAACATTAGGTGTTGAAGGTATAGACCCTCGCCACGTAGTGGGTACTTACGTGAAACCTCAAGAGTGGAACGATCTTATTGCTGATCCTGAAGTGTTTGTTGTCGATACACGTAATGATTACGAAATCGAGATCGGGACATTCAAAGGCGCTGTAAACCCAAATACTGAAACCTTTCGTGAATTCCCAGACTATGTAAAAGAAAACATGGACCCGGCAAAACACAAGAAAGTTGCGATGTTCTGTACCGGTGGTATCCGCTGCGAAAAATCAACGGCTTACATGAAAGAACAGGGCTTTGATGAGGTCTACCACCTAGAAGGCGGCATTCTTAAATATCTTGAAGAAGTTCCTCAAGAAGAGAGCATGTGGGAAGGCGATTGTTACGTATTTGACGGTCGTGTTGCCGTGAACCACCAGCTAGAAAAAGCAGATTACGATTTATGTAACGCTTGTCGTCTACCGATCACTGAAGAAGACAAACAGTCAGAATTGTTCGAGCAAGGCGTGAGCTGTCCAAAATGTCACGGCAAACACTCAGAAGAACAAATTGCTCGATTCCGCGAGCGTGAAAAACAAATTGTTCTTGCAGAGCAGCGAGGCGAGCAGCATGTTGGTGGTGAAAGTGCCAAGCAAAGAGAAGCTCGACGTGCCGCTAAGTACGCGCAAAAAGAAGCGCAGCGTAAACAAGACTAAGCCTAACTCTCCTTATATTTAGCGAGCTGCCGTAAGGTGGCTCGCTTTTACTGCGCACCAATACTCTTTCAATACAATTTTGTATCCCTCACCAATACCTCTAGTTGATTGTCTCTTTTACCTTCGGGTAGCCCCACCATTTCATCATAAGCACTTTGATGCACTAAGACCTGCTTATTTGCTTTGATATTCCTGCACTTCTTTTGCATCTCGATCAGGGAATGAGCCCTCAAAAAGATACCGTTGTCATCAGTGATAAATTGCGCTTCTCCATCAATCACAACAGATGCCTGGTACAATGCGAGATCAAGCGAATGAATGACCAATTTGTCTACATAGAAGTATTTTTGTAACTTACTCAATGGTATTGCCATGTGTCACCTCCCTAAAAGTTACCTCTACGTTTTGTGGAATAAAACCGATCATTGGATGAGATTTCTTCGGTTTACTTGCGTACAACATCGGAAACAAAGAGGATTCCGATGCAAACAATCAATGTCGTGTGGTTAAAACGAGATTTAAGGCTGACTGACCATCAACCACTAACTCAAGCATTATCAACAAAGCACCCAACTGTGCTTTTATATATTGTTGAACCATTGCTATTGAATAACCCACACTATTCTGAGCGCCACTGGCGATTTGTTTGGCAATCACTGCAAGACATGGATGAGACGCTCAAAGCCTATGGGCATCGAATCACGGTGCTGTATGACGATGCCTTAGCATGTTTCCAATCAATTCAAGCGCAATATCAAATCAACGCTGTTTTTTCTCACCAAGAAATAGGACTCAACTGCACCTTTGAGCGCGACAAACAAGTTGCCGCTTGGCTGTATGAGCAGAACATCGACTGGTTTGAATTCGAACACGGTGCTGTTATCAGAGGTGCAAAAAACCGGCAAGGTTGGGACAAACATTGGGATTCTGTCATGAGAGCCTCAATAAGCCCTATTGAGCTCCAAACCGACTTATTGCATTCATTGGATGCAGAAGCTCTCGGCTGTTCGTTTTCGCCACCATCATCCTGGCTATCAAAATGCAAAGGAATGCAAACGGGAGGAAGCCGGCTCGCTTGGAAAACACTAGAGGACTTTTTTCATCGTCGAGGTCGTGATTACTATCGAAGCATTTCTAGTCCCACAGCCTCACGCACAGCCTGTACTCGACTTTCTCCATACCTCGCTTGGGGTAACATATCCTTGCGTGAAGTTTATCAATACCTTTTGAAACACTGGCAAGTCGCTGGATTTCGTCGCAGCTTAATTGCATTGTCTTCACGGCTTCATTGGCACTGTCACTTCATCCAAAAATTCGAATCGGAATACGACATGGAGTTTTACTGCGTTAATCGGGCTTACGAACCATTGATTAAACAAAGTAGTACTTTCGATGAAGAAAAGTTAGCAGCATGGAAATCCGGGCATACTGGCGTACCTTTGATTGATGCCTGCATGCGCTGTTTGCACCACACTGGTTACATTAACTTTCGCATGCGTGCCATGCTGGTTAGCTTTCTTACTCACCACATGAACATGGATTGGCGAGTAGGTGTAACGCATTTAGCGCAACTATTTCTCGACTTTGAGCCTGGAATTCATTACCCACAATTCCAAATGCAAGCAGGAGTAACCGGGACTAACACAATCCGTATTTATAATCCGATCAAGCAAGCCCAAGAACATGATCCTAACGGTACGTTCATCTACAAGTGGGTGCCTGAGTTACAAATGGTTCCTCCCCCTCTTTTATTCGAGCCCTGGACAATGACCCAGATGGAAGCTGTCATGTATCAGTTGCAGCCAGATAGCCGTTACCTTGCACCTATTATCGCACCAGACAAAGCAGCTAAGGCAGCAAGAGAGCGCTTATGGGCGTGGCGGAAACGAGCCGATGTGAAACAAGAAGGCAGACGAATTCTTGCGCGACATGTTAGGCCCTCAAAAGAAAGTAGGACGCGATGATCATCTTTCAATCACGATGCGTACAAATGCAAACACACTCAAGGGAACCCGCTGTACCCTCAACTAGTAAGGAACACACTATGTTCAAACGTATCTTAGTTATCGCGGCTACACTGATGGCGACATTATCTTTTATGCTTCCCGTCAAGGCTCATGAGCATGGCATGATGAAAGCCGATATTGTCGACGTTGCCGCTGACAACGGCTCTTTCAATACGCTTGTTGCTGCGGTGAAAGCAGCGGGCTTGGTTGACACTCTCAAAGGGGAAGGCCCATTTACTGTTTTTGCACCAACGGATGACGCTTTTGCAAAACTGCCAGACGGCACAGTCGACATGCTCTTAATGCCGGAAAACAAAGACAAGTTAGTATCTGTTTTGACTTATCACGTCGTCCCAGGGAAAGTGATGGCTGCCGATGTTGTTAAGCTAGACAAAGCGACTACGGTTCAGGGGCAAGATGTGATGATTAAAACCATGGGTGATAAAGTCATGGTTAACGATGCAAATGTCATTGCAACCGATGTGAAAGCTAAAAACGGTGTCATTCACGTGATTGATACTGTCATCATGCCGAAATAACACCATTCAGAGGGCGGTACAATCCGCCCTTTAGACAGAACTTCTTCCACCCTTAGCACGATTCCTCTCCATTTATCCCCAACAAACCTCCACTCATTCTCCATGATTATTAATAAGATAAAAACAAAATTAAAATCAATATCTTGCAATACGATACTGCATAATATTGACGAGGTTAAGATATCGTTATCTTTCAATTTGAGAACAGGATTCCATGTCAGTGACGTTTACTTTTCCACATGTAAATTCTTAAGCTAAATTTTGGCTGCTCAATCACATTTCGGCAAACCATTCGAAAGGGTGGGACGCAAAGCTTCCGGTCTGTCAGCATTTAAAAATCTAAAAGAATGCTCATGATAGCGGGGTTACCATGACTCAGTGTTACAGAAGTCCAATTTCTGTAGCGTTGCTTTATGCTCAGCATGCGCCGGGGTGTGACATTAGTTTGTCAGCCATAACAGAGGACATGTGATGAAATCATTTCCAACCAAATCCGTACTCGCGTTAGCACTTGCAAGCATTAGCTCAGGTGCTGCGGCTCACGGTTATGTATCAGAAACCAATGGTGGTGTCGCTGCAAGTCGCTCGGCACTATGTAAGTATCCATCGCCAGATACTAACGAAAAAAATAATAACTGCGGTGCGATTCAATATGAACCGCAAAGCGTTGAAGGCCCTGATGGCTTTCCCGAAACAGGGCCTCGCGATGGTAAAATAGCGAGTGCCGAAACCGCTTTAGCAGCTGCCCTTGATGAGCAAACTGCCGACCGTTGGGTAAAACGCCCTATTCAAGCAGGTACACAACCTTTTGAATGGACATTTACCGCTAACCACGTGACGCGCGACTGGAAATATTACATCACCAAGCCTGATTGGAACCCAAACGCTTCACTATCACGAGACTCTTTTGATCTAACTCCTTTCTGTGTCGTCGACGGCAATATGGTTCAACCCCCGAAACAGGTAAGCCATCAATGTAATGTGCCTACTCGCGAGGGATACCATGTCATCCTGGCAGTATGAGATGTTGGCGACACTGCAGCCTCATTTTATAACGTGATCGATGTGAAATTTGATGGTGACAGTCCCGTTATTCCAGATTGGAAGCAAGGCGGTCAAATTATTCCTACAATGGATTTAAATATTGGGGATTCGGTTTATACACGCGTATTTGATCAAGCAGGTGAAAACGTGGCGTATAGAACTGAACTAGAAATTACCGATGCAGCAATGGGCCAAGCGAAAAACTGGTCTTACGCACTCGCGACTAAGCTAAACCAAGAACAAGCAAAACTGCAAGCCGGGCAGTATGCAGAGGATAAATTCACTCCTGTTTATGGTACTAATCCGGTGTATCTGCAAGCAAATAGCGGCCTTGAGCGAGTAGAGATCGGCTATAACATTGAAACTCCTGTCCCAGAATACTCACTCACAGTAGATGGCTTAGCAGACGAGTATATCATTGAGTCAACACCGACAACGTTGGATCTGACACTAACTGCTGAAGGCGATTTAAATGCAGAACTCACCGTTTACAATCACCATCGCGAACCACTTGCAAGTTGGGCAAACGAAATGAAAGACGGCTCGGTAGAGGCGATATCGCTCGCTTTAAGTAAATCGGAGCCGGGTCACCATATGCTCGTAACACGTATTAAGGATAAAGATGGCAACTTGGTGGATCAGCAAACACTCGACTTTCACTTAAAAGAAGAGTCAGTTACTCCACCACCATCTGATGAGTACGATTTTGTCTTCCCTGAAGGACTATCTAGCTACACGGCGGGCACAAAAGTGCTTGCCAGCGACGGGGGCATTTATCAATGTAAACCTTTCCCATACTCTGGTTACTGTATGCAGTGGAAAGAAAGCGCAAACCATTACGAGCCTGGAATAGGTTCACACTGGGAGATGGCTTGGGATAAAGTCAACTAAATCACCCTTTGAACGTTATGCAAAAGAGTCTCACTATGAGGCTCTTTTATAATCAAACGCAAAAATGACAATTTTCCCGGTCTAAACCATGAACACCAGATAAACTAGTGAGATGCGCTCGCCCCTCAATCAGCCCCATTTCATACCCTTCTAGTAAAACGGATTGTCGCATTGATAAGCGCTGAACATGAAAATTATCTGGTGGGGCAATTACCCTAACATGTGTTCCTGGTGGAGGGTTACGAATAAACTCTAATGATTGATTATAGTTATCTGCACGTCTTAACATCGCACCCGCCATTTTGGGGTGCTCCGCAAACAGTTTCTTCATCAGCCATGTGGTCTTAACTGGCTTTTTGGCATAATTCAGCGGGTGAGAGAGTACTACGGTTATGTCGCGAGCCCCTCGACGATAAGCCTCACGCACTGGTATAGAGTCAGCGACCCCACCATCGGTATAACAACCGCCAGAAAAACAAGGGGTATGCTTGTAGGCAATCGGTAATGCTGTTGTCGCTTCAATCGCATGGTGAAAATTATCACGTGTCACGCGATAGTAATCTGCCTGCCCTGTATCTACATTTGTTGTCGCTGCGAGAAAAGGAACGCCATTAAACAGTTTATTTTCATCGACGGGATACAAGCGATTAGATTCTTCAAACAACCACTTCACATCGATGAGGTCCCCACCTTTAACGAAGCGAGTCGGGTCAAAAAAGCGTTTACTTGTGGCCAGCTTAGTAATGACGTTAATACTGCGATGCGGGTAGTCGGTCAAATACCCAATCAAATTTGATGCACCAGCAGATACACCGATTGCAAAATCAAACGGTTTATAACTCTGCTCTAAAAACGCATCTAACACTCCGCTTGCGAAGACGCCTCGCATCGCGCCACCTTCTACTACAATTGCTTTTGTTGCCATATTTCCCCCATTCTCCTTGCCAAAAGAGTAATGAAATTCGTGCAATCACAACAATTGAATATTCTTATTATTGAAATAGGTGAAGTCTATTTATTTCTCTCTTAGAAAATGAAAACTAAAGTTCAAAAAATCCGTACCCGTTAGAAATGTAATTGCGGGCTTAACCAAGGTGGCAAGGTCTAAGAGAAATCTAGGAGAAAACCGTTTTATAGGCTTCGCCCGCGCCATCAATGAACATTTGAGTACCAATAACCGCTAGAATTAAGCCCATCATTTTAGTCACAACATTTAGAGCACTTGGTCCAACCGCTTTGACCAATTTGTCTCCAAATAAAAACAGTACATAGGTGATCACACAGAGGACAGCGAAAGAAACGATAGTAATAATGGTTTGATCGAAACCACCCGCTGTCGCAAAGTTCATCGCGGTAGCAATCGTTCCAGGCCCAGCTAATATTGGCATCGCCAGTGGAGACACTGCAATACTCAATGCCGCCCGTTGCTGAGCTGGTGAATACGCCTTCTCTTTGGTTTTCTGATGCGTCGAATCACCTTGAAGCATGTTAAAACCTATCAAAAACACCAAAATACCGCCTGTTATTCGCAATGCATAAAGCGTGATACCAAACAAATCAAAAATTAACTTACCGGCAATAGAAAATATCGCGATGATAATAAATGCAATAAAAACCGAGCGAAGCGCAATGGAACGGATGGTTTCTTTATCTTCATCAGCAGTTAAACTCAAAAAGATGGGAATATTGGCGATAGGGTTCATGATGGCAAAGAAGCCCATAAACACCGTAACTGTATGAACAATGAGTTCTTTCATATTTTCCACTGCATTTAAATTATTGATTCTAAAAACAGTATATACGCTCTCAAACAGAACGAGTGATGTATTCTCGATTCGCCTTCACACTTATGCGCCAAGCATTGTTTTTCTTTTGAGATAGTTTACCGACTCATCAAATGTCGCTAAGGTGAGTCTTCAGCCTTTACACGTAACAGGGGATGTTAAGTCACCATGAACAGCACGATTCAAACAATTCTCAATCACCGCTCAATTCGAAAATTCACCTCACAACCGATTGAGAGCGAACAATTAGATGCCATTCTTCAAGCCGGCCTTGCGGCGTCCTCATCAAGCATGTTGCAAGTCGTTTCAATTATCCGCGTGACCGACAAAGAAAAACGTACGCTATTAGCTCAATATGCCGGAAATCAAGGGTACGTTGAAAGCGCGGCTGAGTTTTTGGTGTTTTGTATTGATTACCAGCGCCACGCCAGTATCAACCCAGATGTTCAAGCTGATTTTACCGAGTTAACGCTAATAGGCGCTGTAGACTCGGGCATCATGGCACAAAATTGCTTGCTTGCGGCGGAGTCGATGGGACTAGGAGGTGTGTATATTGGTGGTTTACGAAACAATGCCCAAAAAGTAGACGAATTATTAGGTTTACCTAAAAATACCGCCATTTTATTTGGTATGTGTCTTGGTCATCCAGATCAAGCCCCTGAAGTAAAACCTCGCCTACCTAAGCATGTCGTGGTGCATGAAAATCAGTATCAAGACCTAAGCTTGGATGATATTCAGACGTATGACCAAACTATGCAAAACTACTATGCAAACCGTTCGAGCAATCAAAAACAGAGTACTTGGTCACAAGAAGTCACCAGTAAACTGGCTGGCGAATCACGTCCGCACATCCTGCCTTACTTAAACAGAAAAGGGCTCACTAAAAGGTGATGACTACAATACGATAGGATCAAAAAAGGCCTCTGAAGAGGCCTTTAGAATTTATCAGCAAAAACTTGCTTAGTTACCGCCTGAACCGCCTGATGGTGGAGCAACCGGATCAACTGGCTTACCAGGCTTCGCATCTGGAACTGGTGGAACGGTAGGTTTGATTTGGTCTACAGGCTTACCTGCAGCAATGTCTTTTTCAACCTGCTCAACAACGTTCTTCGTATCTTCTTCAGAGATTTCTACGTAAATCACTTCTTCAGAATCCGCGCCTGCTTTAGGGTAATGCGGGTATTTCGCAATCACTTCTTCTGCCATTGATTTTGCAGCTACAGCCACGGCTTCAGGTGCAGCTGTTGGGTTCGCTTTAATGATATCAGACACGATATTTGCCGTAGCAACTAGCTTCGTAGCAAGTTCACTATTGCCGCCTTCACTTTGAAGGTTAGCAACTACAGACTCTGTATCACGAAGGATTTCGTCAACTGTTTTACCACTTGCATTGATATCGATACCTAAATTGGCAAATACTTTTTCAGCAGTATCTGATGAGTATACCTCTCCGTCATCTAGAGAGTTAGCTACCAACGTTGTAAATGGAGAACCTGTAACTAAAGAGTCAGCTTGGGCAAGACCTTTAGGAATCTTGTAATCAGACGTAATAGGTTTTCCGTTAGATGCATCTACACTCTTATCAGTATGCTTCAATGTGAAAGTACATTCACCTGGTGCACTCACTACGTCGATATGGCTAATGCGAGCTTTACCAACCATGCCTTCATAGTTTGTTGTTAGCTCATCAGCCTGACCTTTTAAGTCTCCACCACAGTCATAAGATACTTCCATGCCGATAACAGCTGGGTCATAAGCCTGTACTGAGTATGTTTTTACCTCAGGATCGCTGTCACTACCACAACCTGCTAGTAGAACAGCAGCCACACTTGCCGTTAAAAGTTTGATTTTCAAAATTAGCTCCAATATTTGTTGTTATATCCGACCGCAACACGAAGCATAACGGCAGTTGCATAATAGTGTAAATAGGATGCATACAACTTTGGCATGAGTTTTTTCACATTACTGCCTGTTTGCTTGTGCAAAATCATGCATTCATCTCAATAACGCTAAATAGACACAATTTTGTCATGTATTCGTCAGTATTTTTTCGAGTAACTTGTTGCCTTTATTGCAACCAGATGGATAATAGTTGACTATTTTTTGTGGGTCGGATTTTCACACCTTCATTAATAAAACTAAGAGCTCTAAGTCGCTAGCAGCCATTTGGAGTGTTTATTACACAAATAATTCTGAATGGACTCGCTTTCTAAAGGCTTAAAACTGCAGTAAATCGTCAATATTGATGAAACTCAGTTCAATTAGAATGAATCAATTTCAGTCGGCAAACTTTCTTTCGGTAGTTATAAACCAATGAACACATTTAATAAATTTTTGGGGATATCAGTACTTCCAATCCTTCTTACAGGGTGTACTTTGCCTGGTAGCCACCTTTCGGTCAGTGACAAAACAGTCATGAGCACTGAATCGAGTGATATAGAGTCTCAGGTTACCGTTTATCCCTTAACTTTGGAGCGCGTAACGTCTTTAAATTCAGTGGACCCTTTTTCAAAACCAAACCCAGAGTTAGATATTGAAATCGCAAAATATGAATACGAAGTAGGACCTGGCGATATCCTAAATATCACTATTTGGGATCACCCAGAGCTAACGATCCCAGCGGGCTCATACCGAAGCTCAGCCGAAGCGGGTAACTGGGTGCATTCGGATGGCACGATCTTCTACCCTTACATAGGTGTCGTACATGTTGAAGGCAAAAACGTACGTCAGATTCGTGCAGACATTGCAAGCCGCCTTGCAAAATACATTGAGAGCCCACAGGTCGATGTAAGCGTTGCGGCATTTCGCTCTAAAAAGACTTATGTAACTGGCGAAGTTAACAAGCCAGGACAACAACCAATTACAAACATCCCCCTTACACTTCTAGATGCTGTGAATAGAGCTGGCGGACTGGCTGCCGAGGCTGATTGGCGTAATGCGACACTGACACGCAATGGCGTTGTTGAAAACGTCTCTTTGTATGCTCTGATGCAACAAGGCGATTTAACTCAAAACCGCCTTCTAAAGCCTGGTGATATTGTTCATATTCCTCGAAACGATGCGCAAAAAGTATTTGTTATGGGCGAGGTTAACGATCCGAAATTACTCAAAATTGATCGTAGCGGCATGAGCCTTACTGAGGCTCTTAGCAGCGTTGGTGGTATCAGTGAAATCTCCGCAGATGCTACCGGTGTGTTTGTCATCAGACGTTCAAAAGAAGAAGCTAAAATGGCGGACATTTATCAGCTAGATGTTTCTGACGCTTCTGCTTTGGTGATTGGTACTGAGTTTGATCTCAACCCTTACGACATAGTCTATGTGACGGCTGCACCTGTTAGTCGTTGGAATCGTGTGATTGCTCAGCTCGTTCCAACCATTTCCGGCTTTAATGAACTAACTGAAGGTGTACTACGAGTACGCACTTGGCCGTAAAACAACGTGCCGCAAGAAAATTATCTCTTGCGGCACGTAATCGATAGCTACTCAGCTCAATTGCGCAATATAAAGAAGCCAGCAATTTAGTTGAGATCATAAGCATACAACTTAAAGTAGGGTAAGCATTTGTTTTCTAATATTCTTGTCGTCTGTGTCGGTAATATTTGCCGCTCTCCAACAGGAGAGCGGCTTTTGCAGTCTTTACTACCAAACAAACATGTCGCATCAGCAGGAATCGCAGTAGATAAGAGCCGTCTAACGGGAAAAGCAGCTGACGAGATGGCAACCACTATCGCGAACGAACGTGGCGTAAGCTTAGATGGACACGAAGCACGACAATTAACACCTGAGCTTTGCGCTCAATACGATCTGATATTGGTTATGGAAAAAGGTCATTTAGAAGCCTTAACCAAAATCGCTCCTGAGGCACGAGGTAAAACGATGCTGTTTGGACAATGGATAAATGAACAAAACATCCCTGATCCATACAGACAAAGTAGAGAAGCTTTCGAACATGCATATACGCTTATAGAAAAAGCAGCAAAAGCGTGGTCTCAAAAACTATAAGCCGCAAGGCTAAACAAACGCCAATGGCAAGGTATTTAAGAAGTTAAAGTAATGACAACACAAACTATTAAGCAATCACGTCAAACCGACGATGAGATCGATTTGGGAAAGTTATTTGGGATCATTCTCGATGCCAAGTGGCTCATTCTATGTACCGTAGTCCTATTTTCAATTATAGGCGTCGGCGTTGCCATTCTATCAACACCTATCTATAAAGCTGACGCTCTTATCCAAATCGAAAGTAAGAGTTCAGGTGGTATTTCAGCGATGGTTGGTGATATGGGAGAGCTGTTTTCAGCAGAATCATCAGCGACAACAGAAATAGAGATCATCAAATCTCGTATGATCTTGGGCGGTACTGTTGATAAGTTCAACTTAACGACTGTCGTTTCTCCAAACTACATGCCAATTATTGGTAAAGGCCTGGCTCGACTACAAGGTGAGCAAATCAGTCTGAGCGTTTCACGATTTAATGCTCCTTCTTACGCAGTTGGCGTTCCTTTAACTCTTGAAGTTATTGATTCTGAAAAACAGACGTTCAGGCTCTTAGAAGATGACAATAACGTCATTTTAGAAGGTAAAGTTGGTGAACTGCTTGAGAAGAATGGATACCAATTTTTGGCGACTGAACTTGTGGCTCAAACTGGTGACTCATTCACGGTTAGCAAAATCAGTAAATTAGATGCAATTAATAAACTTCAAGAAAACTTATCGATTAGCGAACGTGGTAAGCAAACCGGGATTATATCTTTAAGCTTCTCTGGTGAAGACCGCGCTAAGATTCAAGATATCTTGAACGACATTAGCCAAAACTACTTCTTACAAAACGTTCAAAGAAATTCTGCGGAGGCAGAGCAAAGCCTCGAGTTCTTGAAAGGTCACCTCCCAGACATCAAAACAAAACTGACCGCTTCTGAAGACGTTTTAAATCGATTCCGTCAAGAAAATGAATCTATCGACTTGGGCCTTGAAGCTCAGTCAACGCTGAAAGTAATGGTTGAGTTAGAAGCACAGCTAAATGAGCTTACATTCAAAGAAAGTGAGATCAGCCAACGCTTCACACAGGATCACCCAGCTTATAAGTCGCTACTTGATAAACGTGAAACACTACTAAAAGAGAAAGAACGTCTTAATAAACAAGTTCAAAAGTTACCGAAAACACAGCGTGAAGTTCTACGTATGACACGCGATGTAGAAGTAAACCAACAAATCTACATCCAACTATTGAACAAGGTTCAAGAGCTCAACATTATTAAAGCCGGAACAGTTGGCAACGTTCGAATCTTAGATAACGCTCAATCTTTCTCTAAGCCAATCAAGCCGAAAAAAGCGCTTATTGTTGTGCTAGCAACACTGCTTGGCGGTATGGCAGGCGTGGCTTTCGTATTAATTCGTGCAGCATTCCACCGTGGTGTGGAAACACCAGATCAAATTGAACAGATTGGCATGCCAGTTTACGCAAGCGTTCCAAAATCTATTCAACAACTGGAATTTGCAAACAAGCTTAAGCGCAACAAAGGCAGCAACAATGAGCTAGTCCTTCTAGCGGAAGCTAACCCAGCCGATCTTTCCATTGAGGCTCTACGTAGTCTTCGCACTAGCTTGCACTTTGCAATGATGGAAGCGAAGAATAACGTTCTTATGATTTCAGGTCCTGCACCATCTATCGGCAAAACATTTGTATCGACCAACTTTGCGGCCGTCGCTGCGAAAACCGGTCAGAAAGTGCTGCTTATTGATGCGGATATGCGTAAAGGTTATTTGCAGCAATGCTTCGGTCTACGTTGGGACAACGGTCTTTCTGATTACTTGAGCGGTAAGACATCCCTTAGCAACATCATTAAATCTACATCCATTGATAATTTAGATGTTGTGACTCGCGGCCAAGTACCACCAAATCCGTCAGAACTTCTTATGCACCCTCGCTTCAAGAGCTTTGTTGACGAGATGTCTGCACAATACGATCTAGTCATCATCGATACGCCGCCTGTACTCGCAGTTACCGACCCAAGCATTGTTGGCGCGCTTGCAGGAACAACTCTGATGGTCGCTCGTTTTGATCAAACGACTTTGAAGGAGATTGAAGTCGCGCAAGGTCGCTTCGAGCAATCAGGCGTTGAAGTTAAAGGGGTGATTCTCAATGCAGTTGAGAAAAAAGCATCTAACTCATACGGCTATGGATACGGCTACTATAACTACGCGTACAAAAGCGAATCATAAGTTGAATTTAGATCGCTAATTAAACCAAATATGACAAAGCCCTGCTAGAAACAGCAGGGCTTTTTCTATTGCACTCTTAATTGCTTGTACGTAATCAAACTAAGCAAGACAAAGAATATTGGGTCACTCCAACCGAAACCGACAAATACTCCTGTAATGCCGGCATAGGTAGTAATCACTGCCCCTAACCCATTAGTAATCAATAATGCCTTAAACAGCTGTTTCGCAGTCTTACCAGATTCCACATCACGTAACATCAAACTCACCGCAGCGATTCCACCTAAAAAGATCGACGTATGTTGCGATAAAAACAGCGCGTATTGGTCGTTAATTTGTACGCCATACATCGGCCACATCATGGTTGGTACAAAAAACAACGCAAAAGCGAATACCGTATATATGACACCATGAACGGTTAGAAAAGTGCGGTTGGTCATCATCTCCTTATCCTCCAATAGGCCCTTGATTGATCGTCGTTAACGGCACATTGATATCGAAGATTTGACCTCGTACTTCGACTACGCCCATTTTTCGTAAGCGTGCGGCATGCATTTCGAGATAAGCTTGCGCCGTGGCTTCATCTTCAAAAAGATAGATACCACCACCGAGTTTGTCTTTTTCGCTTTCCGTCCAGATTTTCCAAATCATGCCCGGCTCTTGGTTAATCGACTTAGCTAAGTCGACCAGAGCATTCGACATCTCGTCACCAAACGGACCATGAAATTCAAAATCAACTTGCAATAATTTCGCCATCTTGAGTCTCCTCTTCTTATTGACTCGTTTTCGATGACAAGATTATTACCTTTATAAAACTGACAGAAAAGTTCATAATTTCGCCATTAACTGTCTAAAAAATTGACTCATGAGACTAAAAACGACCTTAGAACAATGGCAAACGCTACAAGCGATTAATCAAGAAGGCAGCATTCAATCCGCAGCTTTACTGCTCAACAAGAGCCATACCACATTGATCTACTCGGTGAGGAAGTTAGAAGACCAACTTGGTATTCAACTTATCGAAGTACGAGGGCGCAAAGCGGGTTTGACAGAGCACGGCAAAACCATACTGCGTCGTGCACAATCCATGCTTGAACAAGCGCGGGAACTAGAAGTCATCAGCGAGCAGTTAAAAAGTGGGGTGGAATCTCAAATCACGGTCGCAATAGATCATCTTTGTGACCCTTGTTGGCTTTATGCACCACTCAGTCAATTTTTGGAGGACAACAACACGACCTCCGTTCAAGTGGTTGAAACGTCACTGAGCAAAACAACCGAAATGGTTGTAAATGAGCTCGCTGACATCGCAATCATCAACTTACCGATAACTAACTACCCTGCCGAAGCATTTGGCGTAACAACCATGCTGCCTGTAATCGCAGCACACCATCCACTCGCTAAAAAGCCGCATGTTTCCATCGACGATTTTGCAACCACCAGCCAAATTGTCATCCGTGACTTAGGTGATTCAGACAAAACGAAAAGAGATGTGGGTTGGTTACGCGCACGTCAGCGTATTACCGTCGATAACTTCGACCACGCTTTTCACGCCGTAGAGCAAGGCGCTGGATTTTGTCGGCTACCAGCGCACTTAGTCGCAGCCCGCAAGAGCGATAAAATTAAAGTATTGGAGATCGAACACTCCCATCAATATCAAGTTGCGCTGCACCTCACTTTACCCAAAGGAGCCAAAAGTGGTCCTGCTACTCAAGCGCTTTATCGTACTTTACTCAAAAGTGTAGAAACTCGAGCCTAGCGACAGTGGTATTGAGTTGAATCGCTAGTGTTATCGCCTATTGATTCTCCCTAAATATAGAGAAACGGCCATTTTGTGACGCTACACTCTCACAAAAGGTTGCACGAAGGATAGCGACCACCTACTATCACTCTGCTCATGCCTAAAGCACCCAACACTCGCGGAAAGAACTCGGTTCACGGCAATATCCTCACCTGCTTGGTTTAGCAGGCAAAATCTGTTTTTACCTTCTTTTTAGCTTCTATTTAGGCGAGTGTGGAAGAAATAAGAAAGGTGAAATATGAACTCTACAAATAGCTTCTCGATCAATATCAATCAGCAAAAATCCATTGCTAAAAAAAGGCTCAAAGCTATCCGCCTATACGATGACGCTACGTTGGAGTTAGTTAAGCGATGTCACTCCAAACCAGAGTCATTGACTCCCAATACAATTCAATTGGCTGACGTTCAACATGCACTCGCAAGAGAACTGGGCTTATCCAGTTGGAGTAAACTAAAAGCTCATGTCGAAGAGCTAGAAGCGCACAAACGAGCCATCAAAGAACAAAAAACGCCCCTAGATGCGAAAGTAAAAACGCTACACGTTCGTTGTGGCCACGACATTCAACAACAACTTAAAGCCAGCGGATTTGAAGGGACATTTTTAGCCCTGATCGATCCGCTTTGTATTGGCCCCATACCAGCAACACCACAGAACTTCCTTGCCATTCGTGCCCAATATGTCGTAGAGACTCTGCTGCCTGTGATGAAGCGTGAAGACTCGGTTCAAGATATAGTCACATTGGAACAATCAAACCTCGATCTGTTGCAAAGTGATGTATTTGAACGAATCGTCTTTTGGGTCGAACATGACAGCTATGATCAATTGATGCTAATTCGTGCTCTAACACTGTTAGAGAATGTAGAGAACAAAGTGATAGAGATCATTGAGTTGAACCAGTTTCCGGGTACTGAGCGATTCATCGGCTTTGGGCAGTTGCCTGAAGAAGCTATTCGTTCTTGTTGGCGATATCGTAAACCCGTATCTGCTAAGTTATTGAGCCAAGCAAAGCAGTGTTGGAAAGCAGTGTCATGTTCCTCACCAAAAGCTATCGTCAGTTTGATAGAGCAACATCAACTGGATTGCTTACCCAATATACTCGACGTGCTTAAACGCCATTTGCAAGAGTTACCTAATTCACAAACTGGATTGAGCTTGACACAACACCTCGCACTAAAGGTTTTGAACTCGCAAAATCGTTCAATTCCCATCAAAGATTGGTTTGAGCAATATCAACAACTAGAACCTCTTCCTTACCTAGGAGACGTGATGTTTTACGCGTTACTCCTCCCTCTAGCACAGTGTCAAACACCTTTGATCACGATTGAGTCACGTGAAAGGCACTGGTGGGAACAAAGCGTCCGTATCACTGAGGCTGGCAAGCAGTGTTTGGAGGGTTTAATACGAGCGAAACAATGCTATTGGGTTGGAGGGATTAAAAATACCAGTCAAAGTTATTGGAGCTGGGATCACCTCCAACTAACTACACTTGCCAACCATCATTGAGTTGACAAATATGAAAGCATAAAAGGTTCGTTGGCTCTGATGAACACTCAATACTAAAGTATCGCTAAAGAAGCGACCGCTAGTCTGAATACAACTTAAATAGTTATGCAGAAATGCATCCACTCAAAGAGAGTATGCACTCTATCTCTTATTAAAATTTATTGTAAATCCTCTTTGTTATCGGTTGTATATTCGATAAAAGTGTTAAAATACAAACTTTTCACCCGGCCAATTCGTTAATATTTGGTTAAAATCCCATTTTTATTAGTGATAAAGTTCACATCTATTAACCATTTAGAGGATTATTCTTTCGTATTTTCTCACTCCGCTGCTAATCTGCTCGCCGCTTTGAAGTGAACTCAAGGTGCATAACTATAAGGAGTGTTCTCATGAATACCAAGAAACCGATGTCGCTTACCAGCCGCGTAATTTTAGGTATGGTTGCGGGTATCTTGACAGGATTTGCAATTCGCACACTTTTTGCCGACAACGGATTTGTCGACGCATACATTGTTAATGGATTATTCGAAGTTGGTGGACAGATCTTCGTTGCCAGCTTAAAAATGCTTGTTGTACCGCTAGTATTTGTTTCGTTAGTTTGTGGTACTAGCTCTCTCAAAGACCTCTCTACACTGGGTCGCATGGGCGGTAAAACCCTCGCTTTCTACGTTACGACAACGGCTATCGCGATTACGCTTGCTCTAACTATGGGTACTCTATTCCAGCCAGGGGCAGGGGCAGATCTAACGGCAGCAAGTTCATTCAAATCAGCCGAAGCGCCATCTTTAGGTCAGGTGATCATCGATATGTTCCCGACCAACCCAATCAGCGCAATGGCAGAAGGTAAAACTCTGCAAGTTATCGTGTTCGCCGTGCTATTCGGTATCGCGATCAGTGCAGCGGGTAAACCAGGCGAACGCATCGCAGCATTCTTCTCTGATCTGAATGAAGTGATCATGAAACTGGTCGCGATTTTGATGAACTTGGCGCCTTATGGAGTGTTCTTCTTAATGGCGAAGCTATTTACTGGTCTTGGTCTGGGCGCGATCGTCAATCTGGCAGAGTACTTCTTAGTACTGGCTGGTACGCTTGTCCTACACGGTCTAGTTACTTACAGCTTAATGTTAAAAGGTTTCACAGGTCTAAACCCAATTACATTCCTACGTAAGATGGAAGACGCGATCATGTTTGCTTTTTCTACAGCATCATCGAACGCGACGATTCCAGTGACAATGGAAACAGCAAAGCACCGCATGGGTGTTGAGAACCGTGTATCATCGTTCACAGTACCACTTGGTGCAACCGTGAACATGGACGGTACGGCGATCATGCAGGGCGTAGCAACTGCGTTTATTGCTCAAGCTTTCAATATTGATTTAACTATGGGCGATTACCTAATGGTTATCATGACGGCAACTCTGGCGTCTATCGGTACCGCAGGTGTTCCTGGTGTGGGTCTTGTCATGCTTGCTATGGTATTGAACCAAGTTGGTCTGCCGCTTGAAGGTATCGCGCTCATCATGGGTGTTGACCGTCTTCTTGATATGATTCGTACCGCGGTAAATATCACTGGTGACAGTGCTGTAACCGTCATCGTTGCAAAATCAGAGGGTGCATTGGATGAGGCTCGCTTCAACGACCCAATGGCAGGCGTAGCCGAAGAAGAAGTGCATCTTAAACGCGCTGACGCCTAAATCGTTCTACGATTACCATTCTGAAATTATATAGTCCTGTCTAAAAGAAAGCCCCGATGGAAACATCGGGCTTTTGTTTTCTCCGCGTCTAGAAATATTCTTTTTAATCCACCATCGAATTCAGTTTTTCTCTAGCTTGTGCTTCGTGTTCTTTAGTGATGGCATTACCGACTGAGTTCGCGGCTAAGGTAAGTGCCGCCATATCATCGGTAAAACCGACGCCAGCTAGTACGTCTGGCACCATATCTGTTGGTAGGACGAAGTAAGCCAGCGCGCCACCTAAAATAGCCTTGTGGCGAACAGAGGTGTTGGAATCTGCCATCGCGAGCCATGATTTTATGCCCATTACGGCAATTTCTTCACCCGCTTTCTTAACCGACCCTTTCATTTTTCGCCAGAATGTTTTCTCATCTGGCGCTTGCATCGTTTGGTCTAAGACGTCATCGGACGCCGAATTTACAGACATGCTTGTGGTCATCGTGCCTCCTAAATTTATGACTGTGGCAAAGATATTAAGACGATGAACCTGAACGTAGGATTAATAGCGAGTAATGATAATGAAGAAAGGAAACAAAATGGCTAGATAAAAAATCCCCAAACCGAAGTCCGGGGATTATTGCCTTGGAAACAAAAAGTTTTGGAAATCAAATGTCTTGGAAGCCAAATGGTTTTGAAACCAAAAACTTTGGGAACCAAGCTTTAGAAGCAGAATGCCTTATTGAGCAATCTTCTCCAATACACGCATAAGCATTTTGATACGTGGTTCGATAGACTCAAGCAACAAGTACTCTTGGTCACTGTGGAAACCTGCACCGATAGGTCCTAGACCATCCAAAGTTGGAACTCCAAGAATTGCCGTATTGTTTGCATCAGAGCCGCCACCCACTTCTTTCCAGTTGATGTCGATAGCCAGTTCACTTGCTGCTTCTTCAACTAATGCCATCAAGCTTTCAGTTTGCGTGCTTGGCACCATAGAGGGTTTGTAAGCTTCACGAACCAACTCGATGCTAACGCCATCAACGAATGGTGTTTCCAGCATGCCGTTTAGCTTGCTATCGACATCATCGTATTCTTCATTACTCCAGAAACGCACATCCACGATCGCTTCAGCGTGCTCAGGGACGATGTTTGCGCCGTTACCGCCAGACACAATACCCACGTTTAATGTGGTGCCAGATTCGAAGTTCGTCATGGCATTGATTGCGAGAATCCAGTTCGCCATCTCGGTAATTGCACTGCGGCCATTTTCTGGCTCGTTGCCAGCGTGGGCTGCAATGCCATTAAACGTGATTTTGTAACGCGCCATGCCTTTGCGCGCTTTGACTAAACCTCCGTCTGCGCGTGCTGCTTCTGCCACCAATACGTTTTTCGCGTTTTTTGCAACAGATTGAATCCAGTCGACCGAATCTAACGATCCGGTTTCTTCGTCTGGGTTCATGCAGATACAAATCGACAGTTTATCCAACACCGCTTGGTCGAGGTTACGCATCGCGTACACAATATTCAGCAAGCCAGATTTCATGTCCGAGACACCCGGACCGTACGCTTTGTCAGCGTCTTGAGACATAGGACGTAATCCAGCGGTGCCGACAGGGAACACTGTATCCATGTGACCAATCAGCATCACGTCAACTTGCTCAGCCTCAGGCTTGTTTCGAACTTCAAGACCGATGCCCGCTCTGCCACAGTCGATGCGTTTTACGCTCCAACCTGACATCGCTTGGTACTTCTCTTCAAATTGAGAAGCGATAAACTCAATGCCATCAGTGGTGTACGTGCCACAATCGACATTGATGAGAGGACGAAGTTCTTCGAGATATTCATTGAGAGAAAACTGCATGATTGCCCCCTAAACAAACAAGTTCATGACTAGCATTGCGCCAAATGCGTTCAATACGGAAATCGCAATCATAATTGGGATGTAACGACCTTCAGTACCGATAGGTCCCATAATTCGACCCATGTACTGAACCTGTGAGCCCATTAGGTAAATTGCAGGTGCAAGAATCGCGATGTGCGTACCGTTCAAGATGCCTTGGTCAAACAATGTGATAACCACGCCAACTGCCCCGCCCATCGACATCCAAGCACCAATCAGCACCGCAGCCGCTTCACCTGGCAAACCAAAAACCGCCATTACTGGAGAAAATACCGAGCCCATCAAATCCAACGCGCCAGTAATCTGCAACGCCTTAATGATGACAAACGCCATAAGAACGTTAGGCACGGTTGATGTTGTCGCAATAACCCAGCCTTTTTTAGCGCCTTCAACGAAAATATCCGTCACCATCGGCTTACTTACTTTTACGTCACTCATTACGCCGTCTCCTCTTTTAAGTTCTCAGATTTGCTTTGCTCTTGCTTGTCTTCTTTACCTTCTGTGATGTTTAGGTAGATACGGAATAAGTTCGCACCCACGATTTTAAACAAGAACATCACCACAACCGCCAAACCAATAGAAGACGTTACGGCAAGCGAGCCATCCGCCATCGTCAACGTAAACAGCACCGCCCCTGAGGAGAAAAAGTTAACAATGGTGGCACCAGCGGTGAACTGGAACATAGTGAACACATCGGTTTCGCGTTTGGTAAGATGGCCTTCATCTTTAAGCTGACGAGTCATCGCAGCGCCCGCGTCGGTACTTTGCAGCGAAGCGATAAGAGCCAAACCAGAGTTACCCGGAATACCCATAATTGGACGAAGAAGCGGCGTTAACAGTTTGCGTGCCGCTTCTAGTGCGCCATAGTGCTCAAGTACATTGATCATACCCAGTGCGAACATAACGGTAGGAATCAAAGTAAGTGCAAAAATGAAACCGTCACGTGCACCGCTACCACCAGTACCACGAAGCGACGTTGTTGCAACTTGCACACCGTCAGCCGTTTCGGTGACACCATAAGCCACCTTGCCAAAAGAGCCATTCAACGTGGTGAAATCAAATACGCCATACCATTCGTTCGATTGCATGAGACCAGAAAAGAAGACGACCGCAAACGCCAGTGCAAAGTAGCACCCCAGCGTAACCTTGCGCTCGGTTTGAACAGGATTTTTCATAACATTACCTACACATGTGGGACAGGACACATATGCTCACCCGAATAATGTGCTAGAGAGATGATCAAAATCAATCCGCCTGCCGAACATTCTGGCGACTCAGTTATGAAGTTTTGTTTTATGATTTTAATCACATTTGAAAGATAATAAAAATTTGTGCTAACAATTAGGTATATTAATCTATATCGATACCTCAGGACTTCTTCATTAATCCGACCAATGATTCCAACGAATATTGCTTTCTACAACATTCATGACGTACTTCATACTTTGGCATTGAGGCGATATCGATTAACTCGAAAGTAACATTCCATAATGAAATTTAGGTTAGGATTGTCCGGTCATATGCAAACGGATTAAACCAGAATCAACAGGACTAGGCAGCCCATTGTTACGCTCACAACCTAAAATAGCCAAGTGGACACTCGCCCTCGTGTTTTGGGTGGTGATGGTATGTTTAAGCCAAAACTCCGGCTTCTCGAAAAGCTGCCCTAAGGCTCACCAAATACAGAGTCAGCAAAATGAAAGCGTGAATTTATCACCATCTTGCGACCTTTCAGAGAAGCTGGTTCAAGCGTACCAACACCAGTTTGATCATATTCTTATTCCATTTTTTCTGTTTGCTTTGATTGTGGCGCTGCCGATGGCATCCACAGCAATTCGTTATCTGGAATACACAGAACCGATACCGGAAAAGTATCGGGTTCACCTAAAACTTTGCGTGTTTAGAGAATAAAGCCAGCAAGGCGAGAGACCTTTCTGCCTGACTTTTGTACATATTTTATTCACTTCACATAACAAACAACGAAATTTAAAAGTTTTAGGAAATATTATGACATTCACTCGTACACTTTTGGCGTTAACGATGGCTATCGTATCTGCCGTATCTTTCGCATCAGAAAAGACCGCAGAACAAAAGCTAGAGGAAGTTACTCAGATACTAAAAGAAAACCCTCAAATTCTTGATTCATTGCACCAAAACCTTCAAGAGTACATTGCGTATCAACAGTCATTTGGCGACACCTTGAAGGAGGTTCGTCAATATCTAAGTGATGGCAAACATTCCTCTTTTGGTGCTGAAAACCCTGAGTTAACCATTATTAACGTAACAGACTACAGCTGCCCTTTTTGTAAACGTTTAGAAGGAGAGCTGGTCAAAGTTGGTAAGGAATATCCGCAGGTAAAAGTGCTTAACCTCAATGTCTCTTTTAAAGAACAATACGAGAAAAACGGCTACAACTCGGCAAGTTACGCATTAAATGTTTGGCAAAACCAGCGAGATAAGTACGAACAAGTGCATGAGTTATTGGTGAAAAAACCGGGCGCACATGACGCACGTTCCTTAAATCAAATCGCGAAAAAAACGGGGACAGAAGCGCAGCTTGTCGACGACAAAGAGACCAAGGCGTTGCTTGATAAAAACTATCAGTATTTCACGCAACTTGGTTTACGCGGCACGCCTGCGTTGATCATTAATGATCAAGTCATTCCTGGCTATGTGCCGTTTGACGAGCTAGAAAAAGTCATCGACCAAGAACTGGCGAACTAAAACAACAAAGCCCTTCCCTGATAACTCAAGGAAGGGCTTTTTCTATCTAGGCTTAAAACGAAGTTCTAACTACTTTTCGCGACCCACAAACGCCACAATGACTTTGTCATTGCCAAGCGAGCGAGAGAACACGTACGCGCCTTCTTGTTCAATCACGTGATGCTGACCCGCACCAATCGCTGGGTGCGCTTTACGGAACTGACCAAGAGTTTGCCAGTGTTTGAGCAGCGCTTGCTTCTCATCAGATAGCTTCCATACCATGTCAGAACGAGTGCCTTGGTGGAAATCGTCCGCGTAAGGACCAATGTTACGACCAACTTCATCACCATAGTAAACCTGAACAGCACCAGGGCTCAGAAGCAGTGCATTCGCGGCGTTACGCTGCATGCCGTAATCTTTGAAGCGAGAGAAGAACAGCTCGGTATCGTGAGAAGACATGTAGCTCACTGGGTTGAAGTCTTTTTCATTGGCGATAGTATCTGCGTAACTTTGGTAGGTGTCTGCCATTTGGCTGAAACACGCCGCGCCTTTGTCTAACTTCTTCTGCATGTCGAAGTTAATCAACGCATCAAAGCCATCGTCAAAGTAAGGACTGCGATATGCGGTATGTCCCCATACTTCACCCATCATCCAGAATGGCTGACCTGACTTACCATTCTCTTTGCGCCACTGCTCAAGACTGCTTGAAGCCTCTTCTTTCAAGCGTTTCCACACATCGCCTTCAACGTGCTTCACCGTATCGACACGGTAACCATCAATGCCAAAGCGTTTCACCCAATCAGTTTGCCACTCAATTAGGTAGTCCGAGACGGTGTAATTGTCGCGCGCCTCTACGCGAGTACCAGGGTTATCCAATAGCCACTGCGCTGGCTTCACAGCTTTGTCTGATTCGGTGATAAAGTCAGGTAACCCCGCCAATGACATAGTGATATCACTGCTGCCCGGAGCTGGGTATCCCGGTAGACCTGTTCTTACCCAGTCACCGCCCCACCATTTCGACCAGTTTGGACTCTGGTAATCAATATTCTGGTGATAGCTATGCCAATTTTCACCCGCTTTTGGTTGCCAGTCACCCCACTTATTCGGTAAATCAGCGTTTGGTTTTAACACCTCAATACCGTCAAATTGCAAATCGGCTAGCGTTGAGTAACCGGTGTGGTTGATTACTGCGTCCATCAAGACTTTAAGGCCACGTTTGTGTGCCTCTTCCACCAGCTTTTTCAGATCATCTTCGTTACCGAAGTTCTCATCAATCTTGGTGAAATCACGCGTCCAGTAACCGTGGTAAGCGTAGAATGGGAATGAGCCGCTATCACCGCCGCCAACAAAACCATGCACTTGCTCAACGATTGGCGACAACCAAATCGCATCTGTACCTAGGCTCTTTATGTAATCTAGCTTTTCGATCACACCTTTTAGGTCACCACCGTGAAAGGTACCAATCTCTTCTTTACCGTCTTTCTTGCGACCATAGCTGTTGTCATTGCTCGTATCAGCATTATTGAAACGGTCGACCATCACGAAGTAAATGTTGGCATTGCGGTAATCAAACGGCACTGCTTCTTTGGTTTTCTTCACTGGCTCTAGTAGCACCAAACCGCCTGAATCTTTGCTTGGTGTCAGCGATACTTGCTGATCTTTTACTTCGACCATCTGACCAGAATAGGCATCACGCAACTTGGTGCCATCGGGGAAACTGTCACCCAGCGCGATGGTGACTTCGCCGCCTTGGTAAACCTCACATTGCACTTGTGGGATTGGGCGTTTAAATTCTGTCTTGGCAGCTTTCTTAGGCTCTCGCTTGAAGCGTAGAGTTTTGGCTTCCGCATCAAAAGCAAAAGAGTAATCGCCAGTAAAACGGATTTTTAAAGGCAGTTCTGTTGGCTTTCCACAGTTCAGCGCGATAGGTTTGTTGAATTTGACCTTCTGACCATCAGGCGCGACACAGTCGCCTTCAATACCCGTGATTTTGAGCGTGTATCCGTCTTTGGTTAAGGGCACAACCAAAGGCTGCTCTGCACTTAACGGAAAGTCACGGCTGTTGGTCGTGGTAGCAATGGTGATGTTTGGCTCGGCGATGGCACTTGCCGATGCAAGCAATAAGGTAGTCGTAATCAGATTCAGTTTCATCGTTCAGTCCATTGGTTGCGCATAGGCGCAGTATTCGTGTTGTAGTTTTATTCACACTAATAGTAAATGGATGAAAAACTGAGCACATCATTCTGAAAAGCTACGCCCTAAAGCTTGTGACGCTTCACATTTTGCTTTTATGGGGGCGTAGTTCTACTTATGAGCAGGGTAAAAAGGAGTTTAAAGCTGAACGCTACCAAGGTTACGCATTTGTCTCATCGCCCAATTGACGCGGCTGATGGTGTAAGAAGTCTGAGGGTAAACTTTGATGCGATACGGATTTGGCAGCACCACCGCAAGCCTTGCTGCTTGGCGTGTTGAAAGTTGTTTAGCAGGAATACCAAAGTAGTTTTGCGCAGCGGCTTCCGCGCCATAAATACCTGGACCAAACTCCACCACATTCAAATACACTTCAAGAATGCGTTTTTTACTCCACATTGCTTCCATCAGCAGAGCAAAATAAAGCTCATACGCTTTGCGCACATAAGAGTGTGAAGGAAACAGAAACACGTTCTTTGCAGTTTGCTGAGTAATCGTGCTCGCACCGCGAGAGGGACCGTTCTCGCCAGACTCTGAGATCACTTTAAACAAGGAATCAAAATCCACTCCGTAATGGGTCGGGAACTTTTGATCTTCTGTCGCAATCACGGCCAGTTGAATGTGTTTAGAAATATCACTCAAAGGCACCCATTCATTTTGACTCTCTTCAGGAAATCCTTCAGGAGGAGAAATTATGCGGCTGATCTTCCATCCCCAAATTGGTGGATCGATGTATTTCACTATGCCAACGAGCATCACTGGTAAAAGCAAAAGCACCAATAAGATATTGAACAGAAGGGATTTAATCTTTCTCAAAGTCCGACCTAGCCTGATTTCATAAAACAATATGATGCAAGTATAGAGTATGCAGTCTGTTTATCGTTAGTGAAAACTTGGTTAAAAAAAGCCCGATTTACAATGTAAAACGGGCTTAGAATTTGATTAGACTAAATTATTTGTGCAGCTTGTAGAACACGGTTGAAAGTGGAGGCAAACGAAGCTCAAGTGATTGAGGCAGTGATTCACTTTCGACTTGTTCCGTTTTCACACTGGTCAGCACTTTAAAATCGCTTCCGCCGTATTTGCTGTCGTCCGTGTTCAGCAGCAGTTCGTATTGACCTGCATTTGGAACACCTAAACGGAAACGCTCGTGTGGTACGGGCGTAAAGTTGGTGATGATGAGAATACGCTCACCCTCTTTACTGATACGCTCGTGCGCTAGGATGCTTGCATCTGCCTCGTCTTGTAGACGCCACTCAAAACCAGCAGGAACACAATCTTGATCGTGCATCGCCGCTTCATTTCGGTACAAGTGGTTCAAATCGCGCATCAGCTTTTGAACGCCTTGATGACGTTCGTATTCCAGCAAGAACCATTGCAACTGATCATCGTGGTTCCACTCCGCCGTTTGGCCGATTTCCGCGCCCATGAAGTTCAGCTTTTTGCCCGGTTGACCATACATATAACCGTAGTATGCACGTAGGTTTGCGGTTTGCTGCCATTCATCGCCCGGCATCTTGTTATGGATAGAGCCTTTTCCGTACACCACCTCGTCGTGAGAGAGAGACAAGACGTAGTTTTCGCTGTGCGCATAAACCAGCGGGAAGGTGATGGTATTGTGGTGGTATTTGCGGTGAACAGGATCTTCTTTGATGTATGAAAGACTGTCGTGCATCCACCCCATATTCCACTTGAAGCCAAAGCCTAAACCACCCATAAAGGTTGGCGCAGACACACCCGGAAACGCCGTTGACTCTTCCGCAATCGTCATCGCATTCGGGAAGTGCTTGTACACTTCTTCGTTCATCCATTTTAAGGTTGCGATTGCGTCGTAGTTTTCGTTGCCACCATCAACGTTCGGGACCCACTGATCGTGGCTACGTGAATAATCGAGATAGAGCATCGACGCGACGGCGTCCACGCGAATACCATCAATATGGAATTGTTCAAACCAGTACAGCGCATTCGACACAAGGAAGCGACGCACATGTTCACGGCCTAAATCGTAAATGTAGGAGTTCCAGTCTTGGTGCCAACCGCGACGCGGATCTGGATCATGGAACAGAGGCGTACCATCAAAGTTCGCTAAACCATGATCATCCGATGGGAAGTGCGCCGGTACCCAATCCAGCACAACACCGATACCTGCTTGGTGACACGCATCCACGAAGAATTTGAAATCATCAGGGGAGCCAAAGCGGCTAGTTGGTGCAAACAAGCCAACGGGTTGATAGCCCCATGAACCATAGAATGGATGCTCAGACACAGGCATCAGCTCAACGTGGGTGTAGCCCATATCCACAAGGTATGGCACCAACTGCTCTGCGAGTTCTCGGTAGTTGAGGAAATCACCTTTCTCGTCGCGCTTCCATGATCCAGCATGTAGCTCGTAAAACGATAACGCTTCATCACGCTTTTGCGTCACTGCACGGTTTTGCCATTTCGCATCTTGCCATTGGTAACGCTTGTGATCGTAAGTAATGGACGCGAACGATGGGTATTGCTCAGAGTAGAAGCCCCAAGGGTCTTGTTTATGAGGAAGCCCTTCCCCATTTGGCCCTTTTAGCTCAAATTTGTACTGAACGCCTTCTTCTAAGCCAGGAATAAATAGGCCCCAGATACCGTAGTCTAGGCGTTGCATTGGATGACGACGGCCATCCCATTGGTTGAAGCAACCCACAAGGCTAACAGCAGATGCATGTGGTGCATAAACAAGGAAACGCACACCAGAGATGTTTTCACCGCCACGTTCTAGCGTGACAAAGTGTGCGCCCATGTAGTGATACATGTCTTTTGGCGTATGCAGATGCTCGTACTCTTGGTAGATATTGTGGTACTGGTACGGGTCATCAATAATTTGTTCAACACCATTCCAATCGACCGCTAAACGGTAGTGGGTCAGGTGTAAATCGCGTTGCTCTTTTAAGATGAAACCGCTGTCGCCATCACGCTCAAGCGCCACGCGAGGTTCACCATTAACAAGCAGTTCAACCTTGTTTGCGCCCGGCATCCAAACTCTCAGCGAAGCTTCGTCGTCAATGAAAGGACCCAGCGCCGCAAATGGATCTGAGTAAGCCGCCTCAGCAAGCAGTTCGTATGCGCGTTCGTGTTGTTTCTTTATTTTCTTGGTTTTGGTGGTTTTCAAATCTTTCTCCCTAGAGCCAACATCCTTTTCAAGACCAGAGATCTGAATCAAACATCGGTTTCTCCACAGCCAACGTTGTGAACTCACAAAAAGACTCCGCTTCTCACATTCGTTGCGTAAACGGCGTCAAAATACAAAAATGCCCGCTATTGTCGCGGGCATAATAACGGTACTTCATCCTAACGGATTGTGTTTTAGGAATGAGTGACCTAGACGGAACTTTCGTACCTCTGAGCTAACAAAATTGGTAATCAGCTCGTCCATCTACGCCACTCTAGGCATCTTACTTACTCGCCTGTGCACGAACTTCAGTAAGGCGTTTAGAAATACGATTCACATCTTCACGGCTGAAGATTTCATCTAGGTTCATCGACAATTTACGACGCCAGTTTGGATACTCATCCACCGTACCAGGAATATTGACCGGTTGATCCATTTCTAGCCAGTCTTCAAGCTGAACGCTAAGCAGTGCAGAGTCACCCGCGGCTACGTGCAGTTGCAGCGCTTCGCTTAGGTATGAATCCATTGGCACGTACTGAGCATCATGACCAATGCCTTCTGGCAAATAGCCATGCCAGCGAACGCTGTCTAGAATGCCTTGTTTGCACTTCAAGCGGTCAGCGAATAGGCCTTCCAATTGCTGTTCATCAGGGTACAGACCAATCTCACGCCCCATCTTCAAGTCATCACAGTGCCAGAAACCGCGTAGTGTTGGCATATCGTGCGTACACAGCGCAGCCATAGATTGCTCAGCGTAGTGCTTCGGAGAAATAAAGCCACCATCGTCTTTTGATGTTTCGAAGAAGAAGACTTTGTACGAGTGAACACCGGCGTCACGAAGGATATCAACGATTTCATCAGGTACAGTACCCAAGTCTTCACCGATTACAGAACACTGATGACGGTGAGATTCCAACGCTAGGATTGCTAGCATGTCTTCAACTGGGTAGTACAGGTATGCGCCTTCTGTCGCTTTCTCGCCTTTTGGAATCCACCAAAGGCGAAGCAGGCCAAGTACGTGGTCGATACGCAATGCTCCACAATGCTTCATGTTAGCACGTAGCAATTTGATGTAAGCGTCGTAGCCAGTCGCTTCTAAAACCTGAGGGTTAAGCGGAGGCAGACCCCAGTTTTGGCCTAGTGGACCAAGTACATCTGGTGGTGCACCGATGCTTGCATCCAATACTAGCGCGCCTTCATCAGCCCATGTTTCACTACCAGAATCAGCAACACCAACCGCAAGGTCACGGTATAAACCCACAGCCATGCCTTTTTCTTCGGCTAGCGCTTGCGCTTCTTTGATTTGATCGTCTGCGATCCATTGCAGGTACATGTACAAGTGAACACGATCTTGGTTGTCCTTAATGTACTTCTGAGTACCAGCTGCGTCGAATGTGCGGTATTTCTCAGGGAATACAGGCCAACCCCACATGTTTGCATCTTCTACATG
The DNA here is from genome assembly GCF_033338615.1 of Vibrio sp. Vb1980. NCBI lineage: Bacteria > Pseudomonadati > Pseudomonadota > Gammaproteobacteria > Vibrionales > Vibrionaceae > Vibrio > Vibrio sp. Vb1980. The sequence goes on along the minus strand of NZ_JAWOSZ010000001.1, from coordinate 260,564 downwards.
TAAATCAGCATGAAGTGCATCGAATGCAGCTTGATGTAGCAAGCTGTCGCCGCCTTTTTCAACAAAGTCCAAGAAGGCACGAGCGCGATCAGTGTTCTTGTCTAAATGGCGAGCTTTAAACTCACTGAATAGTAGCGGAAGAACGCTCATTTTTAGTTGCGAAACTTCGGTGTAATTCACCCAATGAGAGTCTCGCGCTTTTTGTAAACGTTGTTGGAACTCTGCGCTACCAACACGCTGTTGTGCTTCTGCACTTAGCGCGAATTCAGGTACAGAGCTTACGTCGATGTACATGATGTTCAACCAACGACGAGAAGACGGGCTGTATGGGCTTGCCCCTTCTGGATTCGCAGGGAACAGCGAGTGAATAGGGTTCAAGCCAATGAAGTCACCGCCACGAGAGGCAATATCACTCACCAGTTGTTTTAGGTCACCAAAATCACCGATGCCCCAGTTATGCTGAGTACGCAGTGTGTAAAGCTGGATACTAGGACCCCATAGCTTTTTGTGTTGGTTTAGATCGTCTTGTTTGAAACAAGCTTTCGGCGTAATGATCAATGACATCTCGTAAGGTGTTTTACGACGCTTACGACTGATGATCAGTTTGTGATAACCCCAAGCCAAGTTCTTTGGCAATGCAAACACTAGAGGGCCACCCTCAGCACGCTCATCACGAACAATTTGGGACTGAAGATAGCCTTCAAGTACCTCTCCTTGTTCTGTTTCTAAACGCCAGCTGAATTCACTCTCACGAGCACTCGTACCTAGGTTTAGTTCCACTTCGACTGGTTCGCCGTCGCGTAAAACAAGAACAGGGGCTAGTACGTCTTTTTTATGTTTCTTTTCAGCAGAAGCCAGTAGTTTTTCATCACTGCTAGTATCGTAGCCAAGCGAAGCGAGCAAGCGGCGTAGCGTCTCCTCAGACACTTTAGCCTCATCTCCCCAAGCACTGACATAGCTATCAGCCAATCTCGCCATTTCCGCGACTTTCTTTAATGCTGTTTGTTCTTTCATCGCTTTCTCCGAAGGTAATACCAACACCTTCCATGTAGGGTTTTATTGTTATCAATAACTTCTTTTGGAAAATGACCAAAGGTAGCGCTTGGCTACCTTGGTCTTAACTAGGTTCTATTAGCGTTTCACCGCTTCAAGTTTCCAGATATTGTTCACGTAGTCGCGGATTGAGCGGTCTGACGTGAACTTGCCAACAAGGGCGGTATTAAGAATGGCCTTCTTCGCCCAGCCAGCTTGATCTTTATATTGTTCGCTCATGTCTTCGTGTGCTTTCACGTAAGAGGCGAAATCCGCGAGACATAAGTATGGGTCACCACCGTCTAGTAGGCTGTCGTATGTGGCACGCAGTAAGCCTGGTTGGCCTGGTGTGAACTCTTCACCCAATAGCAAGTCCATTGACGCTTTGAGTAAGTGATCCGCATTGTAGTAATCAAATGGGTTGTAACCTTGAGCTTTCAGCGCTTTCACACCTTCAACATCTAGACCGAAGATATAGATGTTCTCATCGCCTACTTCCTCACGAATCTCAACGTTTGCACCATCCATTGTACCGATAGTTAGCGCACCGTTTAGCGCCATCTTCATGTTACCTGTACCTGATGCTTCTTTACCCGCTAGCGAGATTTGTTGAGAAACATCAGCCGCAGGGATAATGATTTCAGCCATGCTCACGCGGTAGTCAGGGATGAATACCACTTTCAGCTTGTTACCGATGCGAGGATCGTTGTTCACCTTGTCTGCAATCTTGTTGATTGCGAAGATGATTTCTTTCGCTAGGTGGTAACCCGGTGCTGCTTTTGCTGCGAAGAACACAACGCGTGGCGTACACTCAAAACCTGGTTCATTAAGAATACGGTGGTACAGAGACAGTACGTGTAGCAAGTCTAGATGCTGACGTTTGTACTCGTGCAGACGCTTGATTTGAACATCGAAGATTGCATTAGTATCGAGCTCGATACCCATGTTCTCTTTCACCCAAGTTGCTAGGCGTTCTTTGTTCTCTTTCTTCACTGCCATGAATTCTTTTTGGAATGTCGCGTCAGTAGCGTACTTCGCAATACCTTCAAGTTGCTCTAGTTTCGCTGGCCATTCTGGGCCGACTTTCTCAGTGATAAGCTGAGACAGACCTGGGTTACAGAACTTCAACCAGCGACGTGGCGTAATACCGTTCGTTACGTTGTGTAGACGTGTCGGGTACATTTCGTGGAACTCTGGGAATAGGTCTTTCTTAACCAATTCAGAGTGAAGTGCTGCTACACCGTTTACTGCGTAAGAGCCGATTACACATAGGTTTGCCATGCGAACCATGCGGTGGAAACCTTCTTCGATGATAGAAAGCTTCTGTTGCTTCGCGACATCACCCGGCCACATTGCACGTACGTCTTGTAGGAAGCGGTGGTTGATCTCGTAAATGATCTCCATGTGACGTGGTAGCAGGTGCTGGATTAGCGACTCTGGCCATGTCTCTAGTGCTTCTGGAAGTAGCGTGTGGTTGGTGTACGCAAATGTCTTAGAGCTGATTTCCCAAGCCGCTTCCCAAGTTAAACCTTTTTCATCCATCAGGATGCGCATTAGTTCAGGAATCGCAATCGTTGGGTGTGTATCGTTAAGCTGGATAGTCTCTTGCTTAGGTAGATCCGCTAGCGAGTAGCCCGCAGCTTCGTGGCGACGTAGGATGTCACGTACAGACGCTGCTGAGTGGAAGTACTGCTGCATTAGACGCAGTGTTTTACCTTTCTCGTGGTTGTCGTTCGGGTAAAGCACTTTAGTGATGTTACCTGCGTCGATCAGTGCGTGCTGAGCTTCGAAGTAATCACCATTGTTAAAGCTTGCTAGTGAGAATGGTGCAATCGCCTGACATTCCCAAAGACGTAGCGGGTAAACCGTGTCTGATTCGTAACCCACAATTGGAAGATCCCAAGGCATTGCTCTTACTGTCATGCCTGGTACCCATTTGCGAACTTCTTTACCGTTCTCGTTAATCACTTCAACGTGACCGTAGAAACCGATCTCTTGCGCAAGTTCTGGACGCGCAATTTCCCAAGGGTAGCCTTCTACACCGCGCCAAGCGTCAGGTGCTTCTTGCTGGCGACCATCTTTGAATGACTGTTTAAATAGACCGTATTCGTAATGTAAACCATAGCCGACAGTTGGGAATTCTTGTGCCGCACATGAATCCATGAAACACGCAGCCAGACGACCAAGGCCACCGTTACCCAATGATGGGTCGCGCTCTTCTTCTAGCAGATCAGTTAGGTTGTAACCCAGTTCAGCCATTGCTTCTGTTACTTGTTCATACAGACCCATGCTGATTAGGTTGTTACCCGTCAAACGACCGATAAGGAATTCTAGCGAAAGGTAGTTAACGCTCTTCGCACTTTTAATGCGTGGATCTTCTTCTGTCGCAAGCAAATCTAGAGTAGTAAATTCAGCCAGAGCATGCCCCATTGCTAGGTACCATGCGCGGCTGTCTGCGTTTTCAATCGTATGAGCGTAAGTTACAGATAGGTGTTTCTTTACGCTTTCTTGGAACGACTTCTTGTCAAATTGTTTTTGTTGAGTAGGTTTCATTACGAAATTCTCACGTCTTTTGGTAATTCATCTGCCATACATCGTGCATTTACCTCTGTGAATAAACATCCTCCTAATTCTCATCCTTTGAAGGAGGAGGGCTGAGGGCGTAGAGGGGGTACCATTGCTAGGTTAGTGATCCAAATCTCAACAAAGTGAACTTTGCACCAGTTCTTAGTGATTTTGATCACAATGGAATGTGAGAAAGGTTAAAACCCGTTCATGACGCTTTTTATAGTCCACTCATCTGATGATGTGAAAATTGTAATATCGGTCACATTAACTCGGTCAGCGTAGAAGAACTTTTCGTAATCTATGTGCAACGTGATCTTAACGCTAACGAAACAAACGATATTTAAGTGACGACAATCACAAATAAAGGGCGTAGTTGATGGTAAATCCATCAACCCTTGAGAATTAGGAAGTGGATCAAAGTAACGAACATTTCTGATGTCGTAACATCCCTCTCAGCTCACAGGATTGTACGCTTTTTATACAAACTAGAATTAGCCGATGTGAGTTATTTCTAGTTTTCGCTAGCTTTTATATTTAAGTGACCGTATGGAATGGTTTTTCAGACGGACGCAAGCCCCAATAGTAGCGACATTATCCGGTATTCAAACAGTGTTTTTGATGCTGATGGCATCATTCAGTAAGACGGCTTTCAAGGGGGCTTTACTAGAATGATCACGTTGCTGTCATTTGGGTATACATAAATAAGGACATAACTACTAATGTGGATTCCATCTAAGCTTACTCGACCAGGACGCCTGCACAATGCCATCGTGCGCCCACGAGTGTTGGACTTACTACAGCAAGCGCCTTACTACAAATTGGTTTTATTCCGATCCCCAGCAGGTTACGGAAAAACAACAATGGCAGCGCAGTGGCTATCCGATAAGCCAAACGTCGGTTGGTACAGCATTGATGACAGCGATAACGACGGCTTTCGCTTTGTAAACTATCTGCTTCAAGCATTAAACAAAGCCACCAACTTCAGTTGCGCTAACGCACAAAAACTGGCGGAAAAACGTCAGATCTCGTCTTTACGCTCCCTATTTAGCGAAGTATTCGCAGAAATGGCTGACTTTCATCAAGAGTGCTACGTGGTGCTTGATGACTACCATTTAATCACGAATGATGAAATCCATGAATCCATGCGTTTCTTTTTAAAGCACATGCCAGACAACCTCACCGTTGTGGTAACCAGTCGTGCAGCGCCGCCTCTAGGCACTGCAAACTTACGTGTTCGTGATTTAATGATCGAAATTGGCAACGAGATGTTGGCGTTTGATACCGAAGAAACCACTCGCTTCTTTAACCAGCGTATCGCCGATGGTATTGATGAAGACATGGCGAACAGCCTAAGAACCTATGTTGAAGGTTGGCCATCGGCGATGCAGTTGATCGCATTACAAGCCCAACATCAAAACCGCACATTGGCGCAAACTGTAGAGTCGGTATCGCAGTTCAATCACGCGCATTTGTGGGATTACTTGGTCGAAGAAGTGTTTGACTTACTCGATCACGAAACTCGTCACTTTTTAATGCAAGTATCCGTGCTTGACCACTTCAATGATGAGCTAGTGTTTGCCCTTACCCAACGCGAAGATGCACTGGGAATGATTGAATCGCTTAACCGTTACGGCTTATTCATTTATCCGCTCGAAGGGGAACAGAACTGGTTCCGGTTCCATAACTTATTTGGCGAGTTTTTATCGCATGAGCGCCAAGCTCGTATTCCTCAGCAAGAAAAAGATCTCCACCGCAATGCTGCTATCGCTTGGTTACAACAAAAAGCACCACACCAAGCGATTCATCATGCACAAAAATCGAATGATAAGGACTTAGTGGTAGAGATCCTAAACGAATTCGGCTGGAAGATGTTTAACCAAGGCGAACTCAGCACACTGGAAAGCTCAATTAACAAGTTGGACGATGATCTGTTGTTCAGCCACCCAAAACTTACGATGCTCCGAGCATGGTTGGCTCAAAGTCAGCATCGTTATAACCAAGTGGGCCACCTGCTTGAAGAAGCGGAAGAGGAACACAAAAAGCGTAACATTGCGTTAGATATTCATTATCAAGGTCAAGCAAACGCGTTGCTTGCTCAAGTGGCTATCAACAGTAACCAACCAGAAAAAGCTCTCGAATTAGCGGAGCTAGCGCTTAGCCAACTTGATAACACAATTTACCGTAGCCGAATTGTGGCGACTTCGGTTGTTGGTGAAGTTAACCACGTGCTAGGTAAACTAGACCGTGCTTTGCCGATGATGCAACAAACTGAAAAGCTAGCTCGTCAGTATCAGGTATATCACCAAGCGTTATGGGCAATATTGCAGCAAAGCGAGATTTTAATTGCACAAGGTTACGTGCAAGCTGCCTTTGAACTACAAGATTCCGCATTTCGTCTGATTGAAGATCAGCAGCTTCAGCATGTTCCTCTTCATGAATTTTTGCTGCGTATTCGCGCGCAAGTACTTTGGTGCTGGAACCGACTTGATGAAGCGGAAGAATGCGCGTACAAAGGTCTGCAAATTCTCGAAAACCATTCACCAAGCAAGCACTTACATAGCTATTCGATGTTGGCGCGTATTGCGATTGGACGCGGTGAATTAGACAAAGCAGGTAAATTCATTGAGCATATACAGCACTTGATGAAACAGTCGACTTATCACGTAGATTGGACTGCAAACGCTTCACTATCGTTGATTCTATTTTGGCAAGCGCGCGGGAATACCGATGCAATGCAAGAATGGCTCAACACTGCGGTTCGTCCTGAATCGGCATGCAACCACTTTTCTCAATTGCAATGGCGTAACATTGCTCGCGCCCACATTAATTTAGGCCAATATACCGACGCTCGTGCTGCGTTAGATTTTCTCCAAGGTGAAGCTCGTCGCACTAACCTAATCACAGATACTAATCGCAACTTAGTGGTTGAAGCGGTCCTTTCTGCTCGCCAAAAAGATGAGGAGCAAGCCAAGGCTCTGTTAAAAGAAGCATTAGTAATGACGAACCAAACTGGCATGGTCGGAAACTTCCTGATTGATGGTGCAACCATTGGCGGTCTGCTGGAGAAGTTGAGCCTCCGCCATGAACTGGGCGATCTTGAGCGTCACCGTGCTCAACAGTTAATGAAGGACATTTCATCGAATCAACGTAGCCGGTCGATTCACTTTGATGAAGACTTTATTGAAAAGTTGGTGAATCACCCTAATGTGCCAGAGCTAGTACGTACCAGCCCATTAACACAACGCGAATGGCAGGTTCTGGGACTGATTTATTCAGGCTTTAGTAACGAGCAAATCGCACAAGAGCTGGATGTGGCAGGTACGACAATTAAAACCCACATTCGCAACCTGTACCAAAAGCTTAATATTGCTAATCGTAAAGAAGCCATTGTGACAGCTGAAAATTTGCTACAGTTAATGGGATACTGAACTGCTAGATAAACGGGTTAAAACGTAAAGTAAAACACAAGGGTTGGCGTAACACGTCAGCCCTTTTTTATGACTGACAGTAAGAGAAGTGCAATTTGCAAAGCACGTAAGTAACGTTGTTCATATAAAAAAATAGCCAACCGCAATAATCGCGATTGGCTTATATTTAGTGTGAACAAATTGTATTCACTAACAACGTCAGTTGGCTAGGTGACCCTCGGCTTAAGAAGGGTCGAGCAGTATTATGCATTAATCATGCCAAAATGCAAAGACTTATTTTTGGGCACAAGATCTCATATAAGCTAGATTTATTCACGCGCAAATTATCAAAATGCAACTTTGTAATGCAAATTGCAATTGCATAATGCAACCAAGACTGATAATTGATAGTAGAGTTAATCATCTCAAAAATGTAAACCAAGCATTAAAAGCTCGTTACGGCGACATTGTCTCTTGGCGGGTAATAAAGATAGGCAATAGATTGGATATAAAACCAAGTAGTTACAGCACTATTTCATACTTTTTTCATCGCAATGTTTGTATACTCTCTGCCATCGAAACGACTTAGCATTAGAGCAATGAACTACTTAATTACTTTCTTCAAGGGAATCGCCATGGGTGCAGCAGATGTTGTACCTGGTGTATCTGGCGGCACCATCGCGTTTATCACTGGTATTTACGATACGCTGCTTGAAAGCATTCGACGCATTAACCCCTCACTTTTCTCTATCTGGCGAAAAGAAGGGGTTAAAGCCGTGTTTAATCACATCAACGGATTCTTCCTTATCGCTCTGTTTGCCGGCATTTTCACCAGTATTGCAACGCTAGCAAAGTTGATTACTTGGCTTCTTGACACACACCCGATCCCACTTTGGTCATTTTTCTTTGGTCTAATTTTGGTCTCTGTGTATCACATTATTCGTCAGGTTGAGCAACGCGATCTTGTCCGCTTTGTCATTCTGCTCGTTGGTGTCGGGTTTGCTTATAGTATTACTGTGCTCAAACCTTTACACATGGAACCAACGGCCATTAACACCTTATTCGCTGGAGCTATCGCGATTTGTGCAATGATCTTGCCGGGTATCTCTGGCAGTTTTATTTTGCTGCTGATTGGCATGTATGCTCCTGTATTAGCCGCAGTGAAAGGTTTTCAAGTCGATACATTAGCGCTATTTTTGTCTGGCTGCGTGCTCGGTTTACTGTCCTTCTCTCACTTATTGTCGTGGTTACTACGCAAGTTCCGTGATTTCACCCTGATGTTTTTGACTGGATTAATGATTGGTACGTTGCCAAAGATTTGGCCATGGAAAGAAACCATCACTTGGCGCACCAATTCGAAGGGCGAACAAGTGCCATTGCTACAGCACAACCTATCACCATTTGAATTTGAACACGTGACATCACAACCTTCTCAGTTAGTACTTGCTGTCGTAATGATGCTTGCAGCCATTGCTCTGGTTTTGGGTCTAGAGAAATTCGCAGATTCAGATAAATAACTTTGGTATCAAACACATACTGAACCAAATAAAAACGGAGCCAATTGGCTCCGTTTTTATCTATTGGCTAAGGGCAAAAACATCTCAATTGAAAACTCTGCTGTATTTGATGCAATAAAGTCCGTCGCATTACTAAGAAGCTGGTCACCGAGGTATAACGCACAATTTACCGAGGTCACGAGTTGGCGAGCGGCGCATCTGTGCTACGATGCTCGTAATGTTAAGTGATAAATGCTGAACCTTAATGAAACTGTTACAAATCGCCGCTGTTTCAGCCGCATTAGTTGCGGGATTTTATGCCCCGACTCTAATAAAAAGCTTTTCTTCTTCCACTCAAAGCAAGTCAATAGATGAATACTGCTTTCTCTCTACAACCTCTTGCGTCCAAGAAAATGTTACGATGACGCTAAACTCAGAAACTGCTCAACCCTTGGTTCCTACCACTCTAAATGTTGAGTGGCATACAAGCGATGCTAAGCAACTCATCCTAAGTCTTTCGGGAAGAGAAATGGAGATGGGTGAGCCTAAGTTTTTGCTGAAGCAAATCGCTCCTGGCCAATATCAAGGTGACATCATTCTCCCGGTTTGCACGGAGGATGCAATGACTTGGGTTGGTGAACTCAGTGATGGAGAGAATACCGTTTACCCTGCTATAAAAATGCAAAGATAAGGAATCGTTATGAGCCGCAATTGGTCCCTATTTCTCGTAGCTGCTTTCGCACTCGGGTTTGGCGTAAAGAGCTATTTAGATAACCAGAAAACGAAGCCAGAGCAAGTGGACAGTTCCACCTCTCAACAAACGGTATTGTTTGGGGAAAATAACCAAGCCGTCAATATCTTCGATGTGAATGACCCTCGCATCCGAGTCGTCTATTTTGGCTTTACTCGCTGCCCAGACGTTTGCCCAACTTCTCTTGCAATGCTGGCAGGAGCACTGAATCAAATTGACGACGCGCAAAAAGCACAACTACGCCCGATGTTCATTTCTTTAGACCCAGAGCGTGATGAGGCCGATGCATCAGCAAAATATGCCCATTACTTCCATCCAATGATTGAAGGCCTATCGGCACCACTTGATGTAACGACACCTTTGGCACACAACTATGGTGTCATTTTCCGCAAGACAGAATTGGAAGGCTCGGAACTAAAGTACACGCTGGATCATAGCTCTTACTTTTACTTCTTGAAGCCGGATGGCACGTTAATCACTAAAGTACCGCATACGCTCTCGCCGGCACCGATTGTTGAAGCCATTTCAAAACTAACGACCGAAGGCTCTTCAAATGACGGTTAAGTCAGTGCTGAAGCAATTTTTCAATTTCCTAACTCATACCAACCCCAATGTCGAACAAGACGTCGATACGATCATTGACGCCATTGGGGGCATAGAGAACCTGCTAGAAACTGGTGCATGTGCGACTCGGCTGCGTCTTACCCTCAGAGCGACGTCCGTCATCGATAAGAACGCACTCAAAAATCATGGCGCGCATGGCGTCGTGATATTGGATGATCGTCATGTCCAAATCATATACGGCTTAAAAGCCAACACGTATTCGCAGATTATGGAAGAGCGCATCACAAAACAAAGTTAATATTTTTGCAGTATAGCTACCCTCTTTAAAAAAGGGCAGCTATACTCTTTTGGCTTAATTAACTCACTTATTTATTAACCAACGAAGAGGACACAAGATGATTGTATTGAATAACACTAACTGGGCATCGCAAGGGTAACCCTAACAGCACCAACTCTGTGGCATAGCCACAACTCCCTTTCTCTGCCCGGTCTTCACCGGGGTCAACTCTATCCGAATTAGACCCTAATGCGATTTGTATTAAGGCGCTTTGTTGCGTCTGGGATAATTCAATAATGAATCAAACACATACTTTTTGTGACACATTAGTTTCAACTTCAAACCCTCTAAAACAATTGGGTTGGAAACCATTTTTTCAGCAACAACTGACATTAGACGATTACGACAACACTATCTTTGCTCGTGTAATTGCACATCACCGAAGTGGTTATTTATTGGCAACAGAAACTGGGCAAGTTCATCTTAATGCCCACCATTCTTTACCCAATATGACCGTCGGAGACTGGGTAATCTTAAATGAAGATCAGCAATTTGTTCGCTTACTGGATCGCTTGAGCCTCTTTAGCCGCAAAGCCGCTGGCAGCAAAGTGGCAGAGCAACTTATCGCAGCCAATGTGGATACAGTGTTTATCGTCTGTTCCCTTAACGACGACTTCAATTTAAGTCGTATTGAACGCTATCTTGCCTTGGCTCATGAAGCCGAAGTCGAACCCGTCATCGTGCTTTCCAAAGCCGATTTGTGTGACAATACTGATGAACTAAAAAGCCAAGTACAGAAGCTCGACCCTCTATTAGCTATAGAGACAGTCAACGGCTTAGAAATAGAGAGTGCTTCTAAACTCATGACCTGGTGCAAAGAAGGACAAACCCTCGCTTTTATCGGTTCTTCAGGCGTTGGCAAATCAACTCTTGTTAATGCATTACTCGGGCAACAAGAACAGGCAACTGGGCATATTCGTGAAGACGATAGCAAAGGGCGACATACAACTACATCGCGCTCTATCCATCTATTACCTGATGGCGGCATCTTGATTGATACTCCGGGAATGCGCGAGCTTCAACTAGCAGATTGTGAATCGGGGGTCAGTGAGGCATTTTCTGACATTGAGGCGCTCGCTCAGCGTTGTCGCTTTGGCAATTGTAAGCACCAAACTGAGCCAGGCTGCGCAGTTCAAACTGCGATTGCAAATGGCAAACTGGAGGTTCGTCGTTTCAATAACTATCAAAAACTATTGCGAGAACAAGCCTTTAACGGCGCGACTTTGGCAGAGCAACGAGCACAAAGTCGACGATTCGGTAAACTTGCTCGCAATGCCATGAGTGATAAGCGCAGGCGCCAACAAAGTTATTAATTTGTTGCGTTTGAGTTGTCAATAAAATCAAAGGAGACGAAAGTCTCCTTTTTAACAACTTTATTAAAAACCATTACTCATAACTAATGATAATTTTCAACATAAAAATCTTATTTAAATAACATTGAGCAAACATTTAATCCAAAAACAAACTAAAACTAGACACAAAATATTACCAAGCTAAGATATGTGATATTCAGCAAGAAAATGGCTGAATTTATAAAAACAGGATAATTGATAATCATGTGTCTTAGTGACCAGAAGCAATGCTCACCCCTTGTAATATAAGGGCATTATCGCCGTGTAATGATGGACTATTGCCCTGCCACTCTGGCATAAAATTGCAGGAATGATGTATGCAACACAACAGCCTCGTTGCCCGATATGCTCGTGGTAACCTCGTCGTCCAGATCCTTGTCGGTATCGTCTTTGGTATTTTGCTCGCGACAATTTCTCCAAGCCATGCCGAAAGCGCGGGATTAATTGGTAGCCTTTTTGTCGGCGCGCTTAAAGCGATCGCGCCAATTCTTGTGTTTATTTTGGTTGCCGCTTCAATTGCAAACCAAAAGAAAAACCAACACACTTACATGCGCCCAATCGTTGTACTGTACCTGATGGGTACATTCTTCGCGGCGCTATCAGCAGTGGTTCTAAGCTTCCTTTTCCCGACCAATTTAACGCTTGTCACCGGCGCTGAAGGTGCAACGCCTCCTCAAGGTATTGCTGAAATTCTACGCACATTGTTGTTTAAACTGGTCGACAACCCAGTAAATGCACTAGTAGAAGCAAACTACATCGGCATTCTTGCTTGGGGTGTGGGTCTGGGTCTTGCACTACACCACGCATCGGCAACAACGAAGGCCGTATTTGAAGATCTAAGCCACAGCGTGTCTCACATTGTGCGCTTTATCATTCGTCTTGCACCATTTGGTATCTTTGGCTTGGTTGCTTCAACGTTTGCGACAACGGGCTTTAGCGCGCTAGCAAGCTACGCACACCTTCTGGCGGTTCTTCTTGGCGCAATGATGATCATCGCACTCGTTGTAAACCCGGCGATCGTGTTCGTTAAAACCAAACAAAACCCTTACCCACTTGTATTCCGTTGTCTACGTGAAAGTGGTGTAACAGCGTTCTTCACTCGTTCAAGTGCGGCGAATATTCCAGTAAACATGGCACTATGTGAGAAGCTAAAACTGGACGAGGATACATACTCAGTATCTATCCCTCTAGGTGCGACCATCAACATGGCTGGTGCTGCAATCACTATCACAACGCTAACGCTTGCAGCTGTGCACACTATGGGTATCGAAGTTGATCTACTGACTGCGCTACTTCTAAGTATTGTAGCTGCGGTTTCTGCATGCGGCGCATCAGGTGTTGCAGGCGGCTCTCTACTACTTATCCCACTTGCGTGTGGCCTGTTTGGTATCTCAAACGACGTAGCAATGCAGGTTGTAGCGGTTGGCTTCATTATCGGTGTGATTCAAGACTCTGCAGAAACTGCGCTAAACAGCTCAACAGACGTTGTCTTTACGGCAGCAGTTTGTAAATCAGAGCAGCAAAAAGCTCAGTAAGACTGACAGAACAAATAGAAAGGGGAGCCGATGATGGCTCCCCTTTTTTGTTTAATTGCGCTCAATTATGCGGTGACCAGAGCCACTTCTTCAATCGGGAAGTGTTTGCTTGGTTCAACAAACTCTTGCTGCGCCGCGATAGTTTGCAGCTCCCATTCGCCTGCATGATACGTTGCACTTAACACCCCGTAGCACGCGTCATGACAATGTTGGAAAGCTTGTTTAGGAGACCAGCCTTTTAAGAGTCCCGCGGTAAAAATAGCTGAAATAAGATCGCCCACGCCAACAGGTTGTTTAGCAAACTCAAATTGAGGACGCTTCGCAAGGTAAATACCTTCTTGCGTAGCCAATAGCATGTTAAAGCTGCCATTTTCTAGGCAGTAAAGGTGCTTAACTAGCACCACTTTTGGACCTTTCTCTAGCGCACGTTGGCATGCGGTGATCGCATCGTCTAGTGAGTGGATTTCCATCTCAGCAAATTGACTTAGCTCGAATTGGTTCGGAACGATCACGTCCGCCATTGGCATCAAACGCGTTAGAAGATTTTCAGCAATGCCCGGAGCCACAATGCAGCCTTTGTCTGGCGCGCCCATCACAGGGTCGCAAACGTAAAGTGCGTTCGGGTTCGCTTGCTTCACTTTCGTCACGGTATCTTCAACAGCAAGGCACTGCTCTGCGCTACCTTGGTAGCCCGTCAATACCGCTTGGCACTTTTCCAGCGCGCCGATGTTACCAAGTCCACGAACTAACTCGCTGATGTCTTCAGCCGCAAACGCTCGCCCAGTCCAGCCTTCTTGATACTGCGTGTGGTTAGAAAATTGAACGGTATGAATCGGCCATACTTCGAAGCCCATGCGTTGCATTGGGAAAACAGCACTGCTGTTACCAGCATGACCAAAAGAAACATGAGATTGTATAGAGAGGATACCTTGCATAGTACCTTACCTCTTATTGTAGTTATCGATAGTTCAAAGACAGCGGCAAGCGCCAGTTTTGCGAAACCAGTAGTGTATCCGACAAACCAAGATTCTCTAACTCAATTCTCCTCGATATCTTCAGAGTAAGTTGGAGCGTTGGTTTTCAACACCATCTTCTTAATTTCCATTTTGTCTTTATTCAGTGCGATTTCTAGGGTATCTCCTTCCCTTATCCTAAGCTGAGCCAGGATTACGCTTGGAATGACTACGGCGGTGTCGTCACCGATTTTAACAGGTTGACTTATCATCTTTCGTCCTCCAAATGTCGAAAATGAGTTTTCACGTCATTGGATGTCTAGCCTCAAATACGTTGAGCTGACTTGGGTTTGGCGTAACATTTTAAAGACAAAAGAAAAGCCTCAATCTTGAGGCTTTTGGATAAGATAGGTTATGGTTGAAGGAAGTTTTGAGTGAAATCGAGCGCCTCTTTAGAAAGTTTTTTTTCGTTGGGCGATGTGCTTGCCTGACCTTCTGCTGTTACCGTTGTCATGTTAGGCTGAAAATCTAGTGTTGATGCCTCCTCCCAAGCCTCGGAGGCTTCTTTACTCTCGTCATTCAACACCGCATTGAGCTCCTCTTCCGCAGGAAAATACGCTTCGCGTTTGTACACTTTGTTAAGGGCTCGAATAATAGAGTGCTTTCTCACCATTCCTGAGGCCAGCTTTCTTTGCAACGGCTTCGCTATGGACTGCAATCCAACGACAACATCAACACCAATATTGGTCGCCACTTCATCACGCAACGTACGCGCAGGTTGGTAGCCCATATTGGCAGAAAGAAACAGCCAAACGTAAGCAATTGCATTACCCGTTTTACCTTTATCCTTCCACGCTTCGCCAGCATGATACATCGCTTTAGCACTGCCACCTTCCGCGGCCCGTTCCAGCCAGTAGCAACCTTTAACCATGCTTTTTTCTGTACCAATGCCATTTAGGTAACATAAGCCGACTTGGATCTTGCCATCTGCACTGTCTTTTTCCGCCGCTTTCATAAACCAGTAAAGCGCATCTGCACTGCGTCCTGCACTATTGTCTGGTGAAAGCTGCCATTCCCCCATATAAATCATGGCATCAATGCAGCCTTCTTCGGCGGCAGTTTCAATCAGTTGGTTACCTTTTGGGATATTTTTTTCAGTTCCTCGACCAAAGACCAAGGCCTTGCCCGTCGAAAATTTCGCTTCGGTATCCCCTTCCATTCCCGCAATTGCGGTACGCCAGAAGTTTGCCTGCTCTTTTAAAATCACATCTTCGCGCATGCGTTCACTTAAGCGAACAATGCCGTACATCCCCGTCACATTGTCCAATTTAGCGGCTTTATCATACCAATACAGCGCTTGACGAATGTTGTCCTTTTCGGCTTCTTTCGCTAGAAATAAAATGGTGGGGATATGCCCGGTTTCTGCTTTGAACTCTCGCTCTTTACGCTCTTGCTCTCGCGCTTTATGCATCGCCTTTCGATAAGCGGCTTCGCGAGCTTTCCTCTCTGCCTCGAGTCTCTGTTTCCGCATCGACAACGAGATCATCCACACAAATATCAGGACGAGTGAAAGGCCAGTTGCCGCAATGGCAATGCCCATACTACTCATAAATAGCCTCTTTTGGTTTCAGGGCCCAATTCAACTCCCTTTCAGGGAAATCTTATGATTACGCGCCGACGTAACGCCGACTACCTTCATTATATAACGACCACTTAGCGAAAATCTGAAGCTTGCGAAGACTTAATGGCGGTATTTTATTCAACATCACTGCAACTTATTTTTAAAAGAAAAATATAGCCCTCATTTTTATAGAACTTAATCACGGTTTTGGGGCTGAGACATTCTCATCCCCTATCATCCCCCCTTACTCCTCCCATAAAAATTCACATTTTAATGATGTGCAGAACCTCTCACTATGCGCCTGTTTTATTATTTAATTTGTGAACAAAATCGACTGTGACAGAAAATTTGCACCTGTAAAAAACTTAACAGCCTGCTCTCACATTTTGCTGATGATTCAGTGTATTAGCATCTAATTGAACATTTCCTTTTTTGGCATCTGCCTTTCTAGCGTGTGCAAAACCTTCTTGATGATTGAGTCAGCGAAGGCAGCGCGCAGCTCAATATCAATTCAATAACAATGGATTTGTAAACGTGGACAATAAGACATTTAAATTATCAACAATTGCCAAAACCGTACTGCCTTTGATTTCCGTCGCGGTAATCAGCGGTTGTGGTAGTGATAGCACGAACGAAGATACGACGAACCCTGGCTCAGGCTTGTACCCTGCGGGAGAGAACGAAGTCGTCATTTATTACAAACGTGATGTAGCATCAGCTTCAACAGCAAGCGACTACGAAGGTTGGGGCTTGCACCTATGGAACGGTGAGGGCTGTACCAGCACAGATTTAGACGCAATGGGCATTCCGGGAACAGGAACGGATTGGTCTGCGCCACACCCATTCGATGGCATCAACGACACCTACGGTGCTTACTACGTACTGAAAATAAACCCTGACGCCTCTGACCCACACGAATGCATGAACTTCATTCTGCACAAAGGTGATGAGAAAGCGTTCGGCAGCGCAAACTCAAAAGTAGAGTTGACGAAAATCGGCGAATCGAAAGGGTTGTTTGGCTTCCACGGCAGCAGTGAACTTTACTACGAGCCAATAGAAGAGCGCCCTGTTGATATTGATGGTCAAAAAGCCCATTGGTTAGACGCCAACACCATCGCATGGGAAGCGGCGACCAGTGCGGATTCCATGAAGCTGTTCTACAGCCTTAGCAATGACATCAAAATGGATGAAGATAAGCAAATCTCTGGCGGTACAGCGGTTGAGCTGACAAAGGCTGGTGAGTTGTCTGATGGTCTGAAATCACGCTTCCGTCACCTTGCTAGCCTTCAAGCTGCGGGTATCGATGTCGATGACGCGACCTTGCGTACGATCCTGAAGTCACAAATCGTTATGGTGGCTTACAACGCAAATGGTGACGTCATTTCTGCAACTGAAGTGCAAAAACCGGGCGTTTTGGATGCGGTGTTTGCCGATTCCAAGGCAGGTAACGCGATCGGTCAAGAACTCGGTGCGATTGTGGAAGGCGGTGCCGCAACCTTCAAACTATGGGCACCAACTGCCCAAGATGTTGATCTGATAATCTACGATGAAAACTTAGCTGAAGAAGCGACCGTTGCCATGACGGAAGACCCAGAAACAGGTATCTGGGTTTCTGAGGCACAAAGCAACGTTGTCAACAAATACTATCGCTACCAAGTTAAGGTATACCACCCAACAACTGGCGTCGTTGAAACGCGTTTGGTAACAGACCCATATTCAATGAGCTTGTCTAAGAACTCACGATACTCGCAAGTGGTTGATTTAGATGATCCAAGCTTAATGCCTCAAGATTGGAAAAACTACGCACGCCCAACGGTTAAAAAAGACGAAGACCACGTCCTTTACGAGTCACACATTCGTGATTTCAGCTTTAACGACAGCAAAGGCACACCAAGTCTTGATGGCAAATATCTGGCGCTTACAGAACCTGAGCGCGAGTCTGTATCTCACTTACAAACCCTGAAAGATGCTGGCCTAACAACGCTACATATCCTGCCTGCGTTTGATATTGCAACCGTGGATGAAGACGCTGACCAGCGAGTCGATATCACCGACACCGTGGGTAAACTTTGTGGCATCAAGCCAGAAGCCTCCATTTGTGAGACCGAAGATGACGGCAAAGTGATTGAAGAGGTATTAAATAGCTACGACCCAACAACGGGCAAAGCACAAGCGTTGATGAACGATCTTCGCATGCTAGACAGCTTCAACTGGGGTTACGACCCTTACCACTACACCGTGCCAGAAGGCAGTTATGCGACCGATCCTAACGGGTCTAAGCGTATTCTTGAGTTCCGCGAAATGGTTCAAGCGACGCATAAAATGGATCTGAAACTGGTCATGGACGTCGTGTACAACCACACAAATGCATCTGGTGTGAACGAAAAATCAGTACTGGATAAGATTGTCCCTGGGTACTACCACCGCCTAAACGTCAACACTGGCGGCGTCGAAAACTCAACCTGTTGTGATAACACCGCAACCGAGAACTTGATGATGGGTAAACTAATGGTTGACTCATTGATGGTATGGGCGGATGACTATAAAGTCGATGGTTTCCGTTTTGACCTTATGGGCCACCAGCCGAAAGATGTGATGGTTTACGCACTTGAAAAAGTCCGTGAAATTGATCCGAATACTCTGTTCTACGGCGAAGGTTGGGACTTTGGTGAAGTCGCGCAAAATGCTCGTTTCGATCAGGCGACACAAGTCAACATGGCGGGGACAGAAATCGGTACTTTCTCTGATCGTCTGCGTGACGCAGTTCGTGGCGGAAGCCCGTTTGATGGCGGTGTAGATTCTGAAGGTAAGCACCCACTTCGCTTTAACCAAGGCTTTGGTAATGCTGCTTATCCTAACGAAGAAACCAAAACTGACGCAGAATCGGTGAATGGTCGTTTACACAACCAAGATCTGGTTCGTCTAGGTATGGCTGGTAACTTGGCTGACTACATCCTTCTTGATTACAAAGGCGAAACCAAACTGGGTAAGAACGTTGATTACAATGGTGCGCCTGCAGGCTACACAAAAGTGCCATCAGAGAACATCTCTTACGTATCTAAGCACGACAACCAAACATTGTGGGATAACAACGCCTACAAGATTGCGACAGGCACTTCATCTGCCGAGCGTGCACGTATGCAGTCTGTGTCCCTATCAACGGTGATGCTTGGTCAAGGCATTCCATTCATCCACATGGGTTCTGAGCTATTGCGCTCTAAATCTATGCAGCGCGACTCGTACGATTCTGGTGACTGGTTCAACCGTGTATTCTTCGACGGAAGCGACAATAACTGGAACGTTGGTCTACCACGTGAAGACAAAGACGGTGCAAACTGGGAGCTGATCAAAACCATCGTTGGTGACAGCACGGCGAAACCAGATTCAACCGACATCGAGCTGACTAAGCAACAATTCCTAGAGCTACTAAAAATCCGTAGCACAAGCGAACTATTCCGCCTAGATACCGCGCAAGAAGTGATGAACCGTGTTGACTTCCGCAACGTAGGGAAAGACCAAATGGAAGGCTTGATTGTGATGTCTATCGACGATGGTACATCAGCAGGTGCCGATTTGGATTCGAACTACGATGCTATCGTGGCGGTTGTGAACTCAACATCAACTGAGAAATCTTTCAAAGTTGCTGGCGCAACTGGTTTCGAGTTACATGAAGTTCAACAAAACTCTGCGGATGACATCGTGAAAGGTGCAAGCTTCACCAATGAAACGTTCAAAGTACCAGCACTGACAACAGCGGTATTCGTGCAGCCACAAAACGGCGCGCAAGGTGCTGGCCTACCAGTAAACACGGATAACAAAGACGTATCGAGTATTCCTCCTTACGGCGAAACCGTTGTTTACGTGAAAGGCACGATGAACGAGTGGTCTGATAGCAGTGATTGGGCGATGACCTTTATTGGCAACGGTATGTACTCTGTAACTGGCGTTCTTGAAGCTGGTGAACACGAGTTCAAATTCGCGGACTCTGGTTGGGCAAATCCAAACATCGGTTGTGATGCTGCGAATATAGCTTCTGGTTCACTAGAATTAGGTTCAGAAGGTAACTGTAAGCTGTCTGTTGCTGAAACAGGTAAGTACAACTTCACTCTGAACGCGCTGCATGTTCAAGATGAAAGCGTAGAAAAACCGGTCGTGTCAGTGACCAAGTCAGCAGATGCACCAACATTCGGTGAAACAGCACTTTACTTACGTGGCACTATTACTACATGGGATGCTCCAGCACAAGACTCAACAGCGAAGTTCAGCTATGTTGCAAATGACGTTTATTCGCTAGACATTGACCTAGCGGCGGGCAACTACGAGATGAAAGTTGCGAGCGCAGACTGGGCAGCAGACACCAACTTCGGTGGCGAAGGCAGTGTTGAGCTTGGTAAAGCGCTAACGATGGAAGTCGGTGGCGGTAGTGCAAACCTGAAAATTGCGATTGCAGAAGCAGGAAATTACAACTTCCACTTCAACGCGGCTGACAAGTCGGCGCCAATCGTGACGGTAACGAAAAACTAGTTTCATTTAAAAACATCCGTAATGAAAAAGGGGAAGCATCACGCTTCCCCTTTGTTTTGTTGGCGTCACTAAATGGTGGATACCAAAATCAAAAAGGTGTTAGTTTCCCCAAATCTGTTCAACAAACTCAGGATGATCAATGAATGGATTACGATTGCCCTGAAAATCAGACACTTGTTGATTGCGGTTTCGTTCTTTTTCACTAACGGGATCATTTTTGTGCCAACGTTTCAGCATGTTTAACACCCAGGGTTCAAAAACCGTCGAACTTGAACCATCAAGGACAGCATCCGCATTGCTTGAATTACCTTCCCAATTACCTACAACATTTTCATAACGGGTCGCCATGTAGAAATAAGCACGGGCGAAGTCGCCCTTAAACTCATCAATCGGCTCAAACACCATACCGGAGTAGCCCAGACTAGTGCTTGCTTGGCCAAGTTTAGAGCCATTACTAGACACGTAGGTCGCGGTGCCCACTTCACCAAATGGCCAATTACTGCGCTTCGCGTTTACATAACCATCGGTTGCAAACAAGTGATGACCGTCTGAGTTCATCGGCTCAACCTTACCGCCAAACCAGCTTTTCGGGAAAGAGTGCTCACGGTTGTAGCAATCCCCTTCCGTTTTGTATTGGCCACATTGGTCTGTGACTTTGGTAAAGCTTACTGTATCGCTACCAGATGGCTTTTCAGAATACATATCGAGAATAGAGCCATCATTTTCGTAATAACGATCAATATCGGCATCTTTTACCAAGGTCCACACCGCAGAATAACCTCGGCTGGAGTGATTATTGATAATGTTAAACAGCGCCGTTTTTAGAGCGTAGCCCGTCTTACCAGATGCCGCTTGATAGTAACCATCAACCACTGGTGGGGTCGTGGTTGAGTCACCTAACGTAAAATCGGTGGTTTCACTTTTCGAGAATTCAGCGCCAGAAGCAAGAGTCTTATCTCCCTCAGTCAGAATGTACGACCCCGCGCCACTGCCACAACAAATGCCGTCACCATACTCGTCTTGAATCGTGAATTGGTAGTTACCGTCAGCTAAGCACATGCTCTTTTCAATGGTGATTGCTGACTCATATCCCTGACCAGAAAACAGTACTTCGGCTTGGTTATTTTTTAACATCCAGCTAGTTTCTGAACCATAATTATCTGTTGTGAGAGTCAAGACCACTTGGTGATCACTACAACTTTCTACAGGAGGTTGTGTACTCGTCTCAGTCGGTTGAAAATTATCGACGTAGACAACTTCTGAGCCATCAAAACTGGCTTCATCGTAAAAACGCAAACCGACGTTGATGGTCTTGTTCGAGCTCGCTGTGTAGTTGTGCGCCAGCTCTTGCCACTGGTTTACCTGCTGCGGATCTGAGTAATTGTGATAACCATCAACCACCAGACGTGCTTTTACATTTCCTTCGGTGTGATAAACCGAGACAGAAAACGGATAGGTTTTCCCTTGCTCCACATTAATGGTTTGCAAAAGGTCAGTGTTGCTTTGGGTACCTGTATTCACGACGACTTGAGCAGCCAGGCCGCCCGATTTGATTTGTTCGCTGCTTGGCGACACCGCGATGCCAGCGTCAATCACTGACCACTGCGTAGGTACATTGCCATTCCACTGTTCAAAGTCACCGTTGATAATTTGGCTATATGCAAACGGAGAGCTAACAGCAGCAAGGAGACAGAGGGAGTTCGTTATGGATTTCATTATACTTTTCCATTAGTTATATAAATCCCAAACACGATAAACATATTAGTGGGGCATAAGTAATCCTTCAGTCACATTTTTACGTTGCACAAGTGTTAATTTACTTTTTAATGTGCAGCTTATCTCACAAATATCCATCTGCTGAAAAC
This sequence comes from Vibrio sp. Vb1980, assembly GCF_033338615.1. Taxonomy (NCBI): domain Bacteria; kingdom Pseudomonadati; phylum Pseudomonadota; class Gammaproteobacteria; order Vibrionales; family Vibrionaceae; genus Vibrio; species Vibrio sp. Vb1980. Next base: position 238,559 of record NZ_JAWOSZ010000001.1, on the reverse strand, counting down.
AAACGCCAATACAAAAAGCGAAGCAACTTGTTGGCTACATCGTCGTAAAACCATTAAGGGAAAAGTAAAACAGACAGAAAAAAGCCAAGTGTGCGCCTATGGGGGTCAGCAACAACACTTGGCTTGTTTATAAGAAAGCTTGTGGTCAGCTCAACTGGTGAGCATCAATTCTGGATAATTCCTTAAGGTTTTACCGCAAAGAATCGTCCTTGTAGTGGCGACATCAGAATCTGATATTGACCATTGCTCGGAGTAATTTTTTCATTCGTGAGCAAATCCACCAACTCACCAGTACCAACACTCTCCTGAGTAAGAGTGACGCTTCTAGCGCTCTCTAAGGTATTTAGCGCAAACAAGACTTTGTCCGAACCAGATTGTTTCAAGTCCACATAACTGCCGTTACTCGCAACTAAATTCGTGCGTGACCCTTGATAAAGTGCAGGATGCGCATCGCGCATTGTCATCAGCGATGTCACATAAGATTTGAGATCGGCTTGGTTTGCATCAAGCGTCGCCGTCACGCCTTCAATTTTCGCACTGCTGCGCGCAACGTGATCATCGCACAAACCTTGAATGGCACAGGTGCTGTTGTCTTCTTTTGCGGCAAAACCATCCACTTGATCCCCGATTTCATCACCGTAGTACAACGTGATTGGCCCGGTGTACGCCGCTTGGAAAGCAAACGCGGCTTTATGGCGTAACCAATATTCTGCATCATTCACATCCGCCAAGTTTCCGCGCTGTAACAAGTCACCAAAGCGCACTAAATCATGGTTGCCGATCATCAAATTCGGCTGCGCATGTGTTGGATATTGGTTGTGTGTGCTGTAGCCGTTGTCTAACCAATCCACACCGCGACCACCCACGCCGCTCTCATTCACGGCCAAAGTTTCAACGATGCGATATCGCATAGGGAAGTCAAACGCAGAGCACAATGCTGGATCGCTGTTCGATCCATACGCCTCATTCGCAATCTCAGACTCCCCTTTCCAAATCTCTGCCACCATGTAACCCAACGGATTCACTTGATCGCCTTTGCTATTGGTGTACGTCACACTTTGTGAGGCTTCATCGACGGCTTTACGAAGTTGTGTCCAAGCGTCTGTCGGAACTTGATAGGCTTGATCTAAACGCCAGCCGTCAATCTTGAGTTCTTTGATCCAATACGTCGCCACCTCTTTGTAGAAATCGAGACTGGCTGGGTAATCCACGGGATTGCTTGAGCCTGAAGGCAACAAGCCGGAAGGCGAGGGTTTGATCAAACCATTCTTATGGTGGCCAAATACGCCATCAAAAAATACGTACAGACCGCGTTTGTGTGCTTCTTCGACTAAAGTTTTCGCGGTCGCTAAGTCACCAAATTTGGGGTCGATTTTAAAGTAATCTGTCGCAAAATAGCCGGTGGCGTCCAAACGATCCGCCCAATGATCTTGTCCTGCTATCTCTTCTGACTCAAAAACTGGCGTCAACCAAATCGCATTCATCCCTAAGTCTTGGATGTAATCGAGTGAATCAATCACTCCTTGCAAATCGCCGTTATGATGGCTGGTGCCATAACCTGTACCGTGACCAATGCTCGCATCACCATCCACAAAACTCTCTACCATGATTTGATAAGTACGAAGTTGGTTACTTTGCGCCATGACATTGGCTTGGCAAGCATAACTGGTATCCGGTAGCGGAGTGCTGCTATTAGTGTCGCCACCACCAGAAGAATTACACGCAGATAAAGCACCAATCACACTTAACGCAAGCAACGATCGAGACAGGCGATGGTTACGTAGGATATTACGCATTTTATTCTCCCTAACTTACTCAAATAAACTACGGAAATTTGAGTAATAAAATTAACCCCGACATGTGTTTCATGCAGGGGTTAATAAATAAAAATAGATTTTAAATAATTGAATTGAATATTATTGGCACTTATTTACCATGACATGAACAGGTTTGCCTTTTCCTTCAAACTGAAGACTCCATACATATTTACCATCTTCTTTAATATCAACCGAAGTATCCGTACCGTAACCACCAAATGTTAATGGTGTTAATTCACCAACGTTCATTCTATTACCTTTTGCGGTAAATTGTGGGAACCACAACTCGGTCGCATACTGCATTTTGTAGGAGCCTACTTTTTCTTGAACCACGGCTTGGTAGAAATTATTCCCTTTGTAGGTGTATTGACGCTGAGGCACGTGTTTCCAATCGGAATCCGCAAAAGTACCCACCACAAATAGTGGTTTAGAAATAGGTCCTTTCGCTGTGCTGTCTGGGTTGTCACACGCTTTCATGAAAGCAACCACTTCGTCTTGAGACATATTAACAACTGGCTCTGTGGCCGCTTCAGGTTCTGCCGTCGATTGACAACCTACTAAGGCAACAAGTAGGGCAGCAGCAAGAGAGGTCTTCATCATGTTCATTTCACGTAATTCCTTTTTAGTATATCCAAAGCAAAATAAACTCAACGGTTAAAAGAAATATTAATCGTTATTAAAATGGAAATATCAAACGCCAAATAAATATCGTCAGATTGCGAATTTAAATCACTTCGAGAAGTTTGTTTATTTCCTAAGTACAAAAAATAAGTTAGGAACTGCCATTAATTATTGATCCAACCTATATAAAAAACAAAGTAATAAAAATAATTATGTGAATAAGGTAACTCTATGTAGGGGTATTTTTATTGGTTTATTTTCTATGAAAAAGGTCAGCATTTCGCTGACCTTTTTTATCTGATTATTTTCTATTTACGGCTTTCACAAACACTTGTTGTGCACCTTCGATACCCAGCTCTTTTGCTTCATCAAGCAAAGTGAGCGCTTTCGGAATATCATTCGCTGCGACTGCTGCTTCAATGGAGCTGTAGTAGTAGCTAGTAAGGTCCGTACCTTGGGGAATGTTATCGTTTTTCGCAACAATCTTAGTATTCACGATATCATTCGCGGATACCGAAAAGCGGAACTGACCAAGTGGGCTATGTTTCGCTAGAGGGTCTGCAATATCTGGCGGCTGAGTGTGGCGCGCCATGGCGAAGGCTTTTGCAGGGTGTAAAACTTGTGTACTTCCTTTTAGATCGGCGGAAGTCGTGTAAACCAACACATGCAGATCGTTACCTGTCATGTCTGGAATCACATTGAGATCAAGTACGAATTTATCGTTGTCCAACAGTTTTGCTGGTTCATACTTAAACTTTGAAAAATCTGCTTGGTAAATGGTTTCTCCTGCCGAGTTCATCACTGCGACATTAGGAGCATAAAATTGAAGTTCTTTACTTACGAATGTCTCTAATTTGATATCGAGACTGCCACGGTTACCTGGAAGAGCAAACGCTGCAATAGCGCCAGCACTGTTACCATCCAACAACATTTGGCTTTTATCAGTCAAAGCGAATTCAGTAACCACAGGCACGTTAAGCGGTACCCATTGAATATCACCCGATTGCGTGATCACTTGTTGCTGACCTTTTGGACTCATCTCTACTTGTTCTACAGACGCACAACCAGTAGCCAACATGCCCAGCAGTACGGGAGCAAGCCATTTTTTCATTACTGTCTACCTCGACTCTTTATTGTTTTTTAAATAAATACAGCCAGATAAGTTCTGGCTGTATCATTCTAGGACAATTTAGGACTTAGTGGTTAGATGATTACCACCAAGCTTCAGCTTGTACACCGAACTGGAACGTATCGTCTGAACGACCGTTGTCAAATGTGTTTGAGTTGTCTTCTTTGTCAGCCGTTAGGTAAGAAGCGTAAACACGGATTTCAGGACGAGCCCAGAAGCTAGAGCCAGCAGACCATGCTTGAGCAACAGTTAGCTTACCGTATTTGTTTTCTTCGCCGTCGTTATCGTCGATAGCGTAACCAGCTTCGAAAATAGTTTTGTGGTTGTCATCCCATTTGTACATTGGACGAACAACAACAGACATTGTTTCCCACTTGTCTTGGCCAGCCCACATGTCTTCACCAACACCGTACACTAACTGGTGACCCATTTCCCAGCTGTCGCCCATGCCGATTACACCCCAGTTGATTAGGCGGTAACCAGATGCACCGTTGTCAGCTTCTGCGCCGTACCAGCTACCGTCGCCGTAGAATGCCATTGTTTTAGAGTAACCTTCAGTACCGTACTGAAGCACTGTTTTGTTGAAACCAGCGTCTAGACCTTGAGTCAATTCTGCTGTGAACATTACGCCGTTTTTCGCATCTTTAGTGCCGTTTGGCGCAGCGTCAGTTTCGTTAAGAATTGCGTAGTTCAAGCCCATTTCTAGAGAGCCGTTGTCCCATAGAGGAAGACCTGCGTAACGTACGTCTAGAGTGTTTACGTTTGTTGCGCCACCATCGTTGCCTGGGTCTGCGATATCGCCGCGGTCGTTACGAACCCAAGCGAAAGAAACTTTACCAGGACCAGCTTCGATACCTTCAACACCAGCGCCCGCGCCAGAGATGTTCCAGTAGTAGAAGTCAGAGATATGAATGTCGTGACGTTGGTAGTAGCGTTTACCTGCCCAAAGCGTTGCTTCAGGAGCAAAGTTTAGTAGGCCTTTAGCTTGAACGTTGAACTGACGTAGTGCGAATTGTGCATCGTCTACACATTTCACTTCGCCGTTATCCAAACCACAGTTAGCAGAAGTGCTTTCCCAGTCGTTTGAACCATTAGAAGTCATTGCAACCATAGAGTCTACGTAGAACGTTTTGCCGTTGTTGTTGTAAACTTCTTTACCTAGTTGAATCTCGCCGTAGATATCGCTTTCATTACCTAGACGACCGATCTTGTTCTTTTCGAATGTTAATTGTTGACCACCGTCAGCGTTCACGCCAACGCCAGCACGCATGTAACCGTGGAAATCCACTGCGAATGCAGAACCAGCAGCTAAAGTTGCAGCTACAGCAGCAGCAATTGCACTTACTTTTTTCATTCTTAACTCCATTAAGGGTATTTATAATTCTGTCTTCCCTGCTCACTCTTTTAGGTGAATATAGGCAGTAAAAACACACCTAAAGAAAGAGAGGTAAGATGGGAACGAATCCCCGTTTGTTTCAACAGTTGTGAGATTACCCGAGGCGTACAAGGATGACTTCCTCCGCCCTAAACTAATTTAAGGGGGATGAGAAGGGAGTAGAAAATTTACCGAATGGTGTTTTTTCGAGTCAGATCACCAATCTAGGGAGGAATTAGTAAGTTTGTTCGGTTTTGAGCCGCTACAAAGTGATAGCCATTTCATATTTTTGACTCTAAGCCGTCACATAAAGTAATTAAATTACACGAATATTTTTATATTTAGGGTGGTTGACCTTAGTAAGACAAAGTTTTTAACTTATAGTTTCCTAAAGGTAGCAATAAATATTAAATAAAGTATCTCCGATGACACGACTTCTCTCTCGCCCCTACCCCCTGGGCGCAACATTGAATAAAGAAGGCTGTAACTTCTCTATTCATGCTCCAGGCGTAAAAGACATTCAACTGGCATTGTTTGCAGACAATGGCAGCTACGAGCTTCACGGTTTACCGAATGAATACGCTGGCATACGTCATACTTTTATTCCAGATATTAAGCCGGGGCAAAAATACGGTTATCTTGTCTCCCACAAGGACGAGCCACTGTTAATTTCTGATCCGTACGCAAAATCAATAGATAAAGCCCTCCACTATCACCCTCCCTACTCTCCAGCCAAAAGTTTCGATATGCCGAAGTGCGTCGTTATCGAAGATGATTTTGACTGGCAAAACACGGATCACCCGCGTATACCCAGAGAAGAGATGGTGTTGTTTGAGACGCACGTCAAAGGGATTACCCAACGCCACCCAGAGGTTGAGGACAAGCTGAGGGGGCGCTATTTAGGTCTTGCATCACCTGAAATGCTGGCCTTTTACGAACAACAAAACATCAACACGCTGCAATTGCTACCTGTCGCAGCATGCATGCATGAGCCTCACCTACTAGAGATGGAAAAGGTCAATTATTGGGGATACAACCCTTATCTCTTTATGGTGCCCGATCCGCGCTACGCAGAACAAGACGCCGTTACGGAATTAAAAACAACAATTCGCGAATTGCATAAAAACGGCATCGAAGTGATTCTCGACGTGGTTTACAACCACACTGCTGAAGGTGGTGAAGGGCCTACAATTTTCAACCTGAAAGCCCTCGACTCCTGTTTTTACATCAAACATGGCAACCACTTCGCCAATTACACTGGCTGCGGAAATACAGTGGATCTCACCTACCAACCAGCCTTAAACCTTGTGATGGATACATTGCGCTACTGGGTTAGCGAATTTAAAGTCGATGGCTTCCGTTTTGACTTGGCTGCAACGTTAGGTCGACAGGGCGATGATTACAACCCAGAAGCAGCTTTCTTTAAAGCCGTTGCGCAAGACCCAATTTTGCGTGAAACCAAATTGATTGCCGAGCCTTGGGATATTGGTCCAAATGGCTACCAAGTGGGTAACTTTCCATTTGGTTGGAACGAATGTAATGACAAACTGCGTGATATTTCCCGCAGTTTTTGGCGCGGTGATCAAGGCTATTTAAAAGAGTTTGCCACTCGATTAATGGGCTCTCGTGACATTTATAGTGCAGCGAACTGGCCATACAAACTCACCGTAAATTACATCACGTATCACGATGGCTTCACACTGCAAGATTTAGTGTCTTACAAGCACAAACACAATGAAGCTAATGGCGAAGAAAATCGCGACGGCCACGGTGACAACCGCTCAGAAAACTACGGTGTCGAAGGCGAGACAGAAAATCTGATGATCATCGCCACGCGTGAGAAGCAAAAACGCAACCTTATTGCTAGCTTGCTGTTTGCCTTCGGTATCCCACACATTCTCACTGCTGATGTTCTGTCTCACACCCAAGGCGGTAACAATAATGCCTATTGCCAAGACAACGAAACCAGTTGGCTGAACTGGGAAGAGACAGAACGTAAGCAACATTTCAAAGCATGGATGTCACAAATGGTCGCCAACCGAAATCAATACATGGTGCCATTTATCCGAGCTTTCAGTGGCGAGAATCGCAATAACAACCGTATTTTCTGGCGCCGTACAGACGGTCGCTTAATGGAGCACGATGATTGGAACCGTTTAAGCTCTGTCGCACTTCACCTTGGTATCGGTAAAGAAGGGCAAGAGCTGGTTTACCTCATCAACCAAACTAACGCCACAGCGCGCTTTAAACTCCCCAATGAGCGAAAGCAAGAATGGGTGACGATCTGTGATACAAACGTACGTAACCTCAACCCAGGACATGCTGAAGGCGAAGTCTTGCTGTCACCCACCTCAATGGTGATTTTGCACTATCAACCAAACCAAAGCACACCAAAAGGTGAGCAAACGCATAGCTAAGTTATAAACGCTCCAAAAAAAGGAAAGCCGATGCATCTCAGTGCTTCGGCTTTTTGTTGGTTAGATTTGCCTAACTCATTATTCGCAAGGCGGCGCTAGGTGAATCAAAGCTAACCCACCCAGTGACGTCTCGCGGTATTTCTTGTTCATGTCTTTGCCCGTTTGGTACATGGTTTCAATCACCTTATCCAACGAGATCAAACATTTACTATTACGCTTTAATGCCATACGAGAAGCATTGATCGCTTTCATTGCCCCCATCGCATTACGCTCAATACACGGTACTTGCACTAAGCCACCGATTGGGTCACAAGTCATGCCTAGTGAGTGCTCCATGGCGATCTCGGCCGCAATACAAATTTGCTCATTGCTGCCACCACGTAGCGCGGTCAAGCCAGCTGCCGCCATGGAAGAAGACACGCCAACTTCGCCCTGACAACCCACTTCGGCACCCGAGATAGACGCATTGGTTTTGTACAAGATGCCAATCGCACCGGATACAGCAAGGAAGTCTTTAAGCTGTTTAGTATCAAGCTCTTTGATGAAGCGATGGTAGTACATCAATACTGCCGGAATCACACCCGCCGCACCATTGGTTGGTGACGTTACGACTTGTCCACCAGCCGCGTTTTCTTCACTCACAGCAAAAGCAAACAGGTTAATCCAATCCATGATTTCCATTGGATCGTTTTCAATCGCTGCATTTGCTTCAAGCTTCTTCAGCAAGTTAGGCGCACGGCGGGTCACATTCAAACCGCCATCCAAGATACCTTCTGTCTCGAAACCACGCTCCATGCAACGCGTCATCACACGCCAGATCTGTTCTGCGCGTTGATTGATGGCTTCCATATCCTGAAACGCTTGTTCGTTTTTCAGAATCATGCCGCCGAGGCTCATGCCATTCTTCTCAGCCTGTGCCAACATTTCGTCTGCACTGGAGAATGGAAACTCAACTTCTACGGGTGAAGTCGCGCTGCCATTTTGCAGTTCATTCGCCGTTGCGATGAAACCACCACCGATAGAGTAGTAAGTTTCAAACCCAACCTGATTGCCGTGTGCATCTAAAGCAGTAATCGTCATGCCATTCTCATGTAGAGGAAGGTTCTCTTCATGGAACAACATGTCCGTTTTGTAGTTGAATTCGATTTCATGACGGCCATCGACAGACATCATGCCCTCTTCAATCGCCTTGCGCATCGCTTTGTTCGCAGAAGCGATTTTGATGGTATCTGGTTTGTTACCCAACAGACCCAAAATGGTTGCACGGTCAGTATGGTGACCAATCCCCGTTAACGAGAGTGAGCCGTATAAATCGACTTGAATACGAACCACTTTTGCCAAGTTCGATTCAATCAAACGAGTGAAATGGTAGCCCGCGATCATTGGACCATTGGTGTGAGAGCTAGAAGGGCCCACACCAATCTTGTAAATATCAAAGATGGACAGCATAAACTTACCTATTACGACAATGCAGCATAAAGCCAATCAGGGAGAACCATACAAGCAGCGATGGTCGCCACAGCGAACACCAACAGCCCGTAATGACTTGCGGTTGGCTTTGCAAAAAGATGTTTTTGATTATTGATAAAGATTTGTTGCTCGGCAGTCACAGCGCCCCAACGACGGCTCACTAACACACCAAACAAAAGGAAGACGAACGTACCAATTGGCGCGAACCACGGCCAAGCCACGTCGAGATACATTGCAGTAAACACCGCAATCACACTCATGATACTGCCAACGATCACGCCTTTCTCATTGGCTTTCGCCCAGAATAAGCCAAGCACGAATGACCCAAGACGGATACCAACAAAGATGGAAGTCAGGCTAGCGATGGTTTTGAGTACCGATTCATTCGATACCGCCAGAAGAGCTGGCACTACCACCATAGCCGCAGCGAGCAAACTCATCTTTCTTGCGACTTTTTCGTAGTGCTCATCATCGGCACTCTTGCGAACGAAACGCTTGTAGATATCGAACGTTGCGACGGTCGCCATTGAGTTGTAGGTAGAATCCAAGGTCGACATTGCGGCCGCCGCCAATGCGGAAATGATCAAACCAACGACGATTGGGTTAGTGTGGTTGAAGACGAAATCCAAAATCACTTCGTTGCTGTTTTCAAACGATTGATCTTGATAGAAAACACTCAAAAGAACACCGAGTACCGCGAAGAATAAGTACACAAAAAATGCACCGTAACCACACAACAGCATCGACTTCTGCGCCGTCTTTTCACATCTCGTCGCTAACGTGCGTTGGATGATCAATTGGTTGGTGCCGTACACACTCAAATGCAAAAAGCTCACGGCAACCACGCCAGCCCAGAGTGTGGTATCTACGCCTAAATCAAAGTCTAAGTTGATGATATTCAGGTGATTACGAGAAAGGTAATCTGCCGCATTAATCTCTGTCATTAGAATGGCAAAGATAGCGATGCTGCCTGCTACCAATACTGCAGATTGCAACATATCGGTCCAGATCACCGTGGAAATCCCACCCGCATAGGTATAGCAAGCGGTGAAAATACTAATGTAGATAATGGCTTCAGAAATACTGATAGGCAGAACTTGCACTAAGATCAGCGCCACGGCATACAAAATCACACCCGCAGAGATACATTGAACCACAATGAACACAATCGAGTTGATGGTTCTTGCATACACCCCAAAGCGGTGCTCAAGGTATTCATAAATCGAAGTCAAGCCCAGCTTATAGAAGACAGGCACAAAGAAAATGACGGTGAAAAAGATAACGATGGGATAGTTAAGGTGAATACTCATCGCTTCCATGCCAGAGCTATAAACCCAACCAGGCATCCCTACAAACGTCATCGCACTAATGTAAGTCGCAAGTATCGAAACACCCGCCGTAAACCAGCCAAATTGCTTTCCACCCGTAGAAAAGTCGCCACCATTGCTGTAGCGCTTGTTCACTAAATAGCTGATTAATATGGTGATTAACACGTATAACGCAATCACCACAAAACTTGAGTACGTAACCATTTCAGGGTTTCCATAATTCTGGGTGCTAATTATTTGTGCTTGGATATTACTTTAAAAAAGCATATCTAAACGATAATCCCGCCATAACTGTGACTATAATCACCAATATAGACGGTTATATATTCAAAAATGCCAAAAAGACCGATTTAATGAGACTCCCATCACTAAAAATCACAAATTGGGTACGCATTCATTTTAAAATTGATATTGATCACGGATCTAATGACCTTAAAAAAACTATGATTCACCACGACACGAAATCGAAGATGATCCCAATAAGATCGTGTTCTTTAAGTTTGAATAGCAACAAATCCTAAGTGAAATAGAGGTTTATCGGTCATGAATGCCAAAAGACACATGAGCGAAGTTCCTATGATTCAAAGGGTAGCTGCCTATCTAGCGATACTGGTTGGTTACTTTTTCTATTGTTATAACTTTGTAATTATTGACTACGTACGCCCATACATCGTTGAAGCGTATGATGGTATTAGCCTGTCAGACACTGCCCAGTTCTATACATGGCAGTCGGTTGGTGCACTTATCGGTGCATTGAGCTGTGCTTGGTTCGCAACAAAATTTGGTAAGAAATCCACTCTTATTACCATCACAGCCCTAAACGGTGGCGCAACGATCATCAATATGATGTTCACCGACTACACAACATGGGCAGCAATGCGTTTCATCATTGGTTTGTCACTGGGTGGTTACTTCACCGTGGCAGTAAGCTTGATGATCGGCCTATTTACGCCAACGGTACGTGGTAAGTTGACGGCATTCGCGTCTTCTATGTTCTCTGTAGCACTGATGGTAATGGGTGCGTATGCAGCATTTATTGCAAGTATTGATGCACCATGGGAAAGCCTAATGCTTGTCGGTGGTATCCCACCATTGGCAGCGGCTGTTGTCATGATCTTTGTACTACCTAGCGACAGCAAAGTGATCGCTTACGGTGAAGAAGAGCAAGCAAAAGCAGAAGAATCAGATGCACCAGCGAAAAAAGGCTCTTGGGGCGAAATGCTAAGCAAGCCTTACCGTAAGATCACTCTAACGTGTCTATTACTGGCTGGCCTTAACTTCTACGGTTTCCAATTCTTTGGTGGCTTCGTAACCACATACCTACGTGATGTACGTATGTTCGACGGTGCAACCATCGGTCTCATCTTCTCTATCTCAGCATTTGGTTCACTGTTTGGTGCGTGGTTCTGGGGTTGGGTAGCTGACAAATTCGGTCGTAAGGTGAACGCATTTGGCTTCATCCTAGCGGGCATCATGGTTTCAATCTTCTTTGTTGCACCTGGCGACATGGTGATTGGCGGCCTAAACATGCTGGCTCTACTTGGTTTGATTTACAACTTCGGTCTGTCTTCTTCAGCGGTATGGGGTGGTTACTTCTCAGAACTGTTCCCAGCACACCTACGTAGCTACGGCGCAGCGCTATTCCACGGCGGTCGTATCCTCGGTATGTGGGCACCAATGGTACTTATCTTCATCCAAGAGCGTACCGACCTACAAACCGCAATGTGGGGTTCACCAATCGTATGGATCCTTGCTGGTCTTCTATGGCTATCACTGCCAGAGACACTAAAAGGCGGCGTGTTCGATAAGAGCAAAAAAGCCGAAGCAGCAAAAGCGTAACTGAATTTCAAAAACTCCGGCTGGCTCCCCGGCCGGATGAAAAAACTTAGTTTCGAGTCCTGTTCCCAAAGCCGACTCGACAGCAAATAAGAGAGTTTATTATGTCTAAATATCAAGAAGCAAAACGCGTTGTACGTGAATACTTCAGCGCAATGGAAAACGCAACTCACGAGAACGTGGCAGAAGTACTAAAAGCACATACTTCAAAAGATTACCTATGGCGTGGTGTTTACCCATTCCGTGAGCAACAAGGCGCTCAAGCAGCGGCTGACGTTTTCTGGGCTCCTTTGATGAAATCAATGACTCGCATGCAGCGTCGTCAAGACATCTTCATCGGTGGTGAGAACGAAGTAACATCAGGTGAAATCTGGGTAATGAGCATGGGTCACTTCATGGGTCTATTCGACGCTGAATACCTAGGCATGCGCCCAACTGGCAAAATCATGAACATCCGTTACGCAGAGTTTAACTGTGTTGAAAACGGCAAGATCACTAAGACTGGCCTATTCCTAGACCTTCTAGGTGCGATGGACCAAGCGGGTTGTTACCCACTACCACCATCAACAGGTAAGCACTTCGTATACCCTGGTCCTCGTAACCACGACGGTCTACTGTTCGAAGACGCAGCACCAGAAGAAGGCGTAGCAACACTAGCACTAGTGAACAAGATGGTTGATGACCTATCTGCACTAAACGACAGCGGTGCTATGGGTTGCCCACCAGAAGTTCTTGAGAAGAGCTGGTCTAAAGACATGATCTGGTACGGTCCATGTGGTATCGGTGCGTCTTACACAATCCCTCGTTACCAACAGCAGCACCAATTGCCGTTCCGTAACAACCTGAAAGACAAGAAGTTTAACGGCCACGTATGTCGTTTCGCAGAAGGTAACTTCTCTTGTTTCTTCGGCTGGCCAAACCTATCTAACACGCCAATCGGTGGTTTCCTAGGTATGACAGGCGGTGAAGTACGTGCAGACATGCAAGTGGTTGACGTTTACTACCGTGACGGCGACAAGCTATCTGAGAACTGGGTACTGATCGACCTTCCTTACTGGCTAAAACAGCAAGGTCTAGACGTGTTCGAGCGTACTCAACAGATCCTAAACCCTTCTCTATAAGAAGTCCTAGGGGCGGATTGTCAACCCGCCTTTATGTTGCCTGAATCCCCTCTCGGTTCAGGCGACATGCTCCCAACTCGTGCCTCAAGGATGGGGCACAACCTCAAGATAGAACCCTTATTCAAAACGGGCATGAACGCACGGTGGCTTTCTGCGCCCTGAATAATGAGATTGATGATGAAAAAATCGACCCTTTCTGCAGTGATTTTAGCAGCGCTTACTTCTAGCTCAGCCTTTGCTGCACACACTTTTGTTAATGACGCTGGCGACAGCCTAACCATCGATGGCCGTTTCGATCTTCGCTACCAAGACCGTGGCGGTGATGACAACGGCGAATGGAACAGCGGCAGCTCACGTTTCGGTTTGAAAGGCCAAATGGGTCTGGATAACGGCTGGACTGGTTTCGGTCACGCGGAATGGGGCTACAACTCTGGCGCGAACGGCGACAACATTTACGACCGCTTGCTATACGCAGGTGTTGATCACGAAAAATACGGCAAGATTGCTGCGGGTACTAAGCAGTGGTCTACCTTCTACGACGTAGCATGGTACACCGATTTAGGTCGTGTATTCGGTACTCGTGGCTCAGGTGTTTACAACCTAGCTGACTGGGGTATCGCATCCGGTGCTGGTCGTGCGGAAAACTCAATTACGTACCGTAATTCAATTAATGAAAAAGTGAGCTACGGCTTTACTTACCAAACCACGCGTGAAGATGTTGCTCTAGCAAGCAATGCGACAGCCTCACTGAAAAACGGCATGGGTGCGTCTATCACTTACAAACCCGTTGATGGCGTAACACTTGGTGCGGCTTACCATCAAAATGAAGTTGCGGATCTAGACGCAAGCGTGGTTGGCGTAGAAAACGGCGACAACATGCGCATCATGCTATTGGGCGCAAACTACAGCAACGGTGGCTTCTACGCAGGTGCGACTTTCCACGTTGGTGAAAACTGGGAAGCAGTGAGCCAAGGCGGTACGGACGTAATGTTCGATACCCTAGGTGGCGAAATCTACACTTACTACCACTTCGACAACGGCCTACGCCCAACGTTGAACTACAACTACATGGAAGATCGCGGTGACGAGACGCAAGGTTACGAGCGTAACTTGCTGATTCCTGGTGTTGAATACCACTTCCAGAAGAACAAATTCCTAGTTTGGACTGAATACCAATTCGACCTAGGTAAAGATCAGTACGATGGCAGCAAATTCGAAAATCGTGATGATCAATTCGCGGCAGGTATTCGCTACTACTTCTGATAATACTCATCGCTCACCACCTATACCCAAGTAGCCTTAAGGTGGTGAGTGATGAAGTTCTTATCAACACAAAGCAAAGTTATCTTGAAGCCAAGTAGTCATCACTTCACTAACCATTAAAGGCTGCTCCAGCGTAGATAGATGCCCACACTCAGGGATAACATGAAGCGTGACGTTTGGGATGCATCTCTCCATGAGCAGGTGATTGTCTAGCGGACAAAGCTTATCTTCTTTACCTGTTATCACCAACGTAGGAACTTGAATGTCCGCCAATAAAGGTCGAGCATCCGGGCGAGTTGCTAACGCTTTAGCATGCGCTTCAAATGCCTCCAAACCTACATTGACCGCCATGCCTTCAATACGCTCAGTTAACGCTTTGTCTTGCAAACGGCTGGGATGAATCAGCACAGGCATCAGAGTGTCAGGCGTAATGCGTTCAAACTCACCATTTAATGCCTGATTAACCAGTGCATCACGCTTTTGTGTCACCTCTGGCTTTTCATCTGCTGCATTGGTATCCATGAGGATCAAGCCTTTGACTCTGTTTGGCGCTTGACGGTACACCTCAAAGGCAAGAATCCCACCCATTGATAAGCCCCCCAAGACAAACTCCCGCGGTGCGTCTTGCAACACTCTCTGCGCCAGCTGTTCCATTGACGGCAATGAAGCCAGCGTCGGGCATGTAGGCTCAACCCAACTTGGCAACGCTCGGTTGATATCCTCAAACAATGTGCCATCACAAAGTAGTCCGGGTAGCCAAACTAACGAGGTGGGTTGCGTCATTTTATTCTCCTGCCAGCGGCTTTGGTTGATCAGAGCCAAGAATGCAATACGTCAAACTATTACCACGCAAGTTCGTCAGTGAGTATGACGCACCTTCTGGAACATTCAGCACATCACCGCGCGTTAAAACAACACTCGCTTGTTCGCCTTGATGCGTGAGGACCACTTCAGTATCGCCATCAAAGTTGATAAGCACTTGTTTTTCTTCTCGCCAGTGTTGAGGAATCGAGCCACCTTCAGAAAGCTCATAAGCCATGATGCTCACTTCATCTTCACTCTTTACTTGGAAGTCATAACTCGCCAAAGGATGACCCGTTAAGGCGTATTGTTTCACGTTGCTTCCGCTGAAATCGCCTTTGATTTCACGATAATCTTTTTGCAGAGCGACAAATGGCATCATCTCTTCTGCGGTGTAGGTATCGAAGGTCGCGAGCTCTTCTTCGGTAAGCAGCGGCATCAATTCTGATTCTTGTGGCACCGGGTCGCCATTAATGGTGTCCACGAGTGTGCCATCGGCTTTGAGGTATAAACCATAACCTTGACTGTCTTTAATAACGTTTGGATGCCAAATAACGCCGCCACCTGAATCGTCGCCGCCAAGTACCGAGAACATAAAGCCGTAATCGCGGCCAACCACTTCAAATCCACGGAAGAGATTGGTTGGAATCGAGATGACGTCACCGTGAGACAACACCGCCTCATGCTCTCCATCGTTCCCCCAATAAAAACGGAACTGACCTTTGAACACCAAGAAAAGCTCGGCGGTACGATGAGAGTGCAACGAATTTTTGATGCCCGGCGGTTGGCCTGCGGCACCAATGTTAAAGCCCGCCGTATCGCGAATATGAACATGCTGACGACTGCTCTCTGCCACCCCTGCACCGATAATGCAAAAGTTATCTTTGAGATCACTGCCTGGCGTGCGCGCATCAATAAACGCACTCGTACCCGGAATCAGTTCCATGTAGCGGACCAGGTTATTATTCATTTTAGATTGTAGAGTCATTGTAAATCCTTGTTGTCCTTGTTTGGACCTAGCCTTTGAATTGTTAGTTACAGACCTAAAGGTCGCCCACCATCAACCGCGATGGTATTGCCTGTCGAGAAGGTAAGAAGATCTGCCGCGGCGTACACGGCTTGAGCGACTTCTTCATCATTGGCTAAACGCTTAAGCGGTGTGGATTGTTCTTGTTGATTACGCCATGCGTCATCCAAGCCTTTGACAAACTCAGTGTCGACAAGCCCTGGAGCAACAGCCAGAACTCGAACCTCGGGAGACAGAGCGCGAGCTAAAGAACGGGTCATGTTCTCCGCGGCAGATTTACTTGCACAGTAAGCAATGTTGCTCCCCATCGCAGTCTGTGCCGCGATAGAAGTAATGTTCACCACACAACCATTGGCTTGCTTAAGCCAAGGCTCAAACGCTCGAACCATGGCAAAAGGCGCACGGACGTTCACTTGGAAAATTTGGTCAAACAGCTGGTCATCTAAACTTTGCAAATCAGAGTGCGCGACGAATTTCGTCATCCCCGCACAGTTGACCAACAAATCCAGCTTGTCGCTTATTTCACTGACTTGATGTTTAAGCTGTTCAATCGCACTAGAATCTGCCACGTTCAATTTGAATGCTAGATGCTCGTTACGTGGCAGCGAGGAAAGCACATCCTCGGCCGCTTTCTGATTACTGTTGTAAGTCAGAATTACGCGATATCCCGATTCAGCTAGCTTGCGACAAATGGCGGCACCCAGTCCGCCACTGCCGCCTGTGACTAAGGCAAGTTTCGACATATTACGCCTCTTCCACTTTGCCTTTGTAACGGCGCACACGAATATCCGCTTGCTCTTTGTGGCCAGCAAAACCTTCGAGTGCACACAAGCGAGAGCAGTACTCGCCGACTTTTAAGGATGCCGCTTCCGTCACACGCTGGTAAGTACAAGTCTTGATGAACTTCCCTACCCAAAGACCACCGGTATATCGTGCCGCTTTCTTCGTTGGCAGTGTATGGTTGGTACCAATACATTTGTCGCCGTAAGAAACGTTGGTTTCACGACCTAGGAATAAGGCACCGTAGTTGGTCATGTTATCTAGGAAGTATTTAGGATCTTCCGTCATCACTTGAACGTGTTCAGAAGCGATATCGTCTGCCACTTCCACCATTTCTTCGTAGCTATCGCATACGATCACTTGTCCGTAATCTGCCCACGCTTTACCCGCAACTTCCGCCGTTGGAAGAATAGTTAGCTGACGTTCAATCTCTTTGATAGTTTCTTTTGCAAATGTCTCGCTGTTGGTCAACAAGACAGCTGGGGAGTTGTAACCGTGCTCGGCCTGACCAAGCAAGTCCGCCGCTGCCAATTCAGGGTCACAGCCTTTCTCATCAGCAATGACTAAGGTTTCAGTTGGGCCTGCAAACAAATCGATACCGACGCGACCAAACAACTGACGTTTTGCCTCTGCTACAAATGCGTTACCCGGCCCTACAATCATATCGACCGGTGCAATAGTCTCCGTCCCCAGAGCCATTGCACCTACCGCCTGAACACCACCGAAGCAATAGATTTCATCCGCACCCGCCATTGCCATCGCAGCGACAATCGCCACATTCGGCTGGCCATTAAACGGTGGCGCACAAGCAATAACACGTTTTACGCCCGCGACTTTCGCCGTCAGTACACTCATGTGAGCGGATGCAACCAATGGGTATTTACCGCCAGGGATGTAACAACCCACGCTGTTGACTGGAATATTTTTATGCCCCAGTACCACACCAGGCATGGTTTCTACTTCGACGTCTTTCATTGAGTCACGTTGAATTTGAGCAAAGTTTCGAACTTGTTGCTGAGCGAACTCGATATCATGACGAGTCGATTCATCAAGCGCATCCACACAGGCTTGGATTTGCTCTTCTGACAGGCGGAATTGCTCCGGCGACCAGTTATCAAACTTTTCAGACAACTCACGTACAGCGCTATCACCTTTCGATTCAATATCAGCAAGAATGTTTTCAACAATCTGACGCACTTTTGCGTCGTTTGATGCTGATACTTCTTCAGTGATTCCGTTTTTTAAAATGCGTGCCATTGGGTTTCTCCTTGAACATTGAGGCTGACGAACGGTTATTTTTATGCTTTTGGATACGAATGCAAAATAAGATTAAACACTTAATTAACATTTGACAAGTTAAGTCAACAAACCACAAAAACAATCCTTAAGCCTTTGCATTTATTAGTTTAAACAAATAAAAGCAAGTAATAAGGACCTTAATTGAGTTTAATTTTTAATCAAAAATGAGTTTTAGATCACATCATTTTTACTCATCATTTACATTTCTACATGTTAGTTTTTGCATACCTTTGCAAAGGAGAGAATCATGAGCAATTTTAAACAACGTCTGAATCAAGAAACGATATTAGGTACATTTGTTAAAACCCCTCACCCTCACATTATCGAAGTATTGGCACTGGCAGAGTTGCCTTTTGTGGTACTGGATGCAGAGCACGCACCTTTCGATCGCTCCTCGCTTGATCTGTGCATCATGGCGGCCAGAGCGAATGACCTCGCGTGCGTGGTACGAGTACAAGACAGCGCCCCTTCAACCATTTTGAATGCGCTTGACTGTGGCGCGGCGGGTGTACAAATTCCCCATGTTTGTACTGCTGAGCAAGCGACGCAACTGGCGAAAATCTGCCATTACGGAGAAGGTGGCCGAGGGTATGCTGGTTCCAGTCGAGCAGCGCAATACGCCACTAAGCCCATGGTTGAACACTTAAAAGACAGCCGTGCGAATACGATTGTCATTGCACAAATTGAAGACCCTCAAGGGGTTGAAAATGTTGAAGCGATTGCCAATGTTGAAGGAATTGATGCGCTCTTCATTGGCCAAGTTGATCTCACTGTCGCTTATGGTGCTGATAGCGTTCATGATGAGAAAGTCGCACAAGCAAGTATGCGAGTAATCGAAGCGGCCAGAGCCGCCAATAAACCTGTTGGCATGTTTGTCGCGACGGCTCAACAAGCTCGGGAATGGCGTGAACTCGGCGTTAGCTTCTTTTGTGTTGGCTCTGAACACAAAATGATCATTGATGGCTTCAAGCAAGAGAGAAATGTGATGAATTCTTGAGTTTTCTCTGATATTTACGCCTTATCAATGTAATGCTCTAGACACAGAAATCCCCTAGCCCATACACTCAGCACGTATGAGAAGGTTCAATGGCCTTAAATAAGGAGTATCACCATTAAAGCGAAAGTAACTTCGATCGACGTCGCGAAGATGCTCGGCGTCTCTCAATCGACGGTATCTAGAGCATTCAGCCCGACTGCGAGTATTAGCGAGAAGAAACGCAAAATGGTGATGGATGCCGCAGCTAAGCTCGGATACACACCGAATGCCATCGCCCGAGGTCTGATTTCGAATCGTTCAGGCTTAGTGGCGATTGCGTTAGATAGCGAATCAAACCCAATGTACGACATGCAATCTCGTGCTTTGGCTGTCGAAATTCAAAAGCGAGGCGGACAAGTTGTGCTTTGCCCTATCGACAAGGACGACCTCGATCTCGCCATTTCACGCGCCATTGAATACCAAGTGGACGGACTCGTTATCGCCACCAGCCGTTTAACCTCACGCGCGTTTGCCCAATGCGAAAAGTTTGGCGTTCATTTAAGCTTGATTAACCGCTACGCCGAGGGTATTAATGCCAATAGCTCTGGTATTGATAACCGATTGGCGGGCCAACAAGCAGCCGAGTATTTAACGCAGAAAGGCGCAAAACAGTGTGCTTATATCAGTGGCGATGCTGGCTCCATGACCAGTGAAGAGCGTTGGCTGGGTTTCTCTTCAAAATTGCAAGAACTCGGCTCCCCGTCACCAACCTTTATCCAAGCCAAGTACAGCTTTGAAGCAGGCTTAGAAGCGGCGAAAGCGATCTTGTCGCACACTAGCAAACCCGATGCAATTTTTTGTGCAAACGACATCCTCGCCATGGGTGTGATGGATGGCTTGCGACAAGCCGGAGCAAAGATCCCCCAAGACTTCTCTGTGATGGGTGTAGATAACATTCCGATGTCTGCATGGCCGAGCTATGATTTGACCACCATTGCTCAACCAGTCGACAAAATTGTTAAACGAGCGGTTGAAGATTTGATGAATCGAATCAACGGCAACCTGGATGCAACTGGCGAATACCTTTTCGAGCAAGGCACCTTGATCGAACGTAGTAGCACCACTTAATAAATCCATTTTTATTCATTCTTCATAAACAAAATGTCTTGCTTTCGAGTAAGGCATTTTCTGTGATCACGATTAAATTTTCACCAATCGTTATTTAATTCCTCATCAATTCATCAATCTTGTTATTGACTTGTTACTTTAATGTTTTATTTTGGATTCGTATGCAAAATGGATATGAATTGCTCAACTAATTTATAAAAACATAAAAAGTTGTGTGACTTGCCGACGAATGCCCATGGCAGGTCATACCAGAAACAAGGAAGAACGATGAAGAAAGCAATCCTTACTTCACTTACCGCACTGGGACTTGCATTTAGCAGTATGAATACGTTTGCAACCAGTGTTATTCGTCTTGCTCATGACAGTCAAGAAACCTCTCCCGTACACAAAGCAATGCTCTATTTCGAACAAGAAGTGGAAGCTCGCTCAAACGGTGAGATAGAAGTTGAAATCTATCCGGCAAGACAACTAGGCGATGTGCGTGAGACGACTGAACTCGTGCAGCAAGGCAACTTACAAATGACGTTTGGTGCGTCAGTTTTACTCTCTCCCTACGTCCCAGAGTTTAACGTGCTCGACGTGTTCTACCTTTTTGATAGCGAAGAGCAAGCACACAAAGCGCTCGACAGTGAGAAGATCGGACAACCATTGTTGAATGCTATGGAATCAAAAGGCTTTCATGGACTTGGCTTTATGGAGGTCGGCTTTCGTAGCGTGACCAACAACAAACAGCCAATTGATAGTATTGAGGACCTGAAAGGGCTAAAGATTCGCTCGGCATCTAACCCCACTCAAATAAGCGCGTGGAAATCTATTGGTACTGCGCCAACACCTCTGTCTTGGGGAGAAATTTTCACCTCGTTACAACAAGGCCTGATTAACGCTCAAGAAAGTGCTATCTACTCTATTTATGCCGAACGTTTTTACGAGGCACAAAAGTACCTCTCTTTAACTAACCATATATACACCAACTACGTGTTGTTCATGAACAAATCGTTTTGGGATTCACTGCCGGCCGCACAACAAGCGCTGATCAGTGAAGTAAGCAAAGAAACCATCGCAAAACAGCGTGAGCTCGCCGCTAAGCAAAACCAAGAAGTAATCAAAGAGCTCGAAGCAAAAGGCATGACGGTTAACATCGTCCCAGACGAGGTACGCAGCATCATGAAAGAAAAAATGAATGCAGCCGTGTACCAAGATCTGCGTAGCAAGACAGGTGAAGACTTGTTTGACAACGTGATTGCCGAGATAGAACGCCTATAACTCCCACTCTTTTGCACGATCTGGCAACAGGTCGTGCTTTCTCGTTTTGGAGGTGAACATGAAGTGGTTTCGCTTACTAGACAAATACCTAGAACCTACCCTTATCGTTATCGCGATCTCGACGATGACAACTTTACTGTGCTTGCAAATCGCACTACGCCTATTTGACGCAACGATCGCGTGGGCTGAAGAGCTGGCACGTTATTTATTCGTATGGGCGATGTACCTGAGCATCAGCTATTGTATCCGAGATGATCGACACATCCGCATTCGTGTGTTCATCGATAAACTTCCGGGCAATTGGACGCAATTCAGTTTGATTGTTTCTGATCTTATCTACCTTGCCTTTAGTGCCACTGTCGCCTGGTTTGGATTTAAGGTGATCAATCGCAGCCTGCAACTCGGTCAGATTGCACCCGCAATGGAAATTCCTATTGCGTGTTTGTATGCCTCTGTTTTAGTTTGCGCACTATTAAGCTGCGCGCGCCTAGTGACAAGCATTTATCAACGTGTGAACGCGTGCTCCACCAGCAATGAACGAGTTCGCTTTTCTCGCCAACGCTATCGCCATATCAAAGCAAAGTACCGTACTTCTAACCGACTATTGGAGTTTAACGCATGACGTCTGCACTTTTGTTTGGCAGCTTTGGTCTGCTTCTGCTCATTGGCGTTCCGGTCGGTATTGCTCTGGCGGCAGCCAGTATGGTCGCGATACTCAGTCTGCCGTTTCTTAACATTGAGTTTTTAGTCCAAGGAATGGTAACAGGGCTCGACTCTTTCCCTCTCCTCGCCGTCGTTCTATTTACCTTGGCAGGTAACCTTATGAGCCAAGGAGGGATCTCAAAACGATTATTACACGTGGCGGAGGTCTTCTTTGGCCACTTTACTGGTGGGCTTGGCATCGTCGCCATTGTGGCGTGCATGTTCTTCGCTTCCATCTCTGGTACGGGGTCTGCCACTGTTGCCGCTATCGGCCTGACGATGATTCCCTCGATGGTGAAGAAAGGCTACGACCGCAGCTTTGCCGGTGCCTTGATAGCCTCTTCCGGCGGAATTGGCGTCATTATTCCACCCTCTGTGGTGATGATCGTCTACGCGATCACAGCTGAAGTCTCGGTCACCAAGATGTTCATGGCGGGAATCATTCCTGGCTTGGTCGTCGGTATGGTATTGATCGGCTATTGTCTAATTGTGTCAAAAATGCGGGGCTACACAGGTAACGAGCGCAAAGCGACCTGGGCAGAGCGTCTTGATGCGTTAAAAGAAGCCAGTTGGGCAATGCTACTACCCGTGATCATTCTCGGCGGTATCTATTCTGGTATCTTCACACCTACCGAATCAGCCGCCATTGGTGTGCTCTATGGCTTATTCTTTGGCATGTTTGTTTATAAAGAGCTCAAACCAGCGCAAGTGGTGAAAATCATTCTAGAGTCGTCACTGTTAGTTGGCGCTGTGCTCGTCATTGTGGGTGCGTCCGTGACGTTTGGCCGCATATTGACCCTAGAACGTCTGCCGACTGAAATTGCTCAGTTCATTCTATCGATTACCGAAAACAAACTTCTGATACTGCTTTGCATCAATGTCCTGTTGTTGCTCGTCGGTACCTTTATGGAAACGCTGGCAGCGATTGTTATTCTCACACCAATTCTGTTACCCATTACGTCAGCACTCGGCATGGATCCCGTTCATTTTGGTATCGTGATGATCGTGAACTTGGCCATTGGCTTTGTTACGCCTCCTCTGGGAGCCAACCTGTTTATGGCAAGTCAGGTAGGCAAAGTACCGATAGAGTCGCTCTCTAAAGCCATCATGGGTTGGATTGGAGCAATGATAGTGGCCTTGATGTTGATTACCTTCATCCCTGCCATCTCGCTATCATTACCTGCGCTTTTATCCTGATCGTTGCACTCATAGAGCGCTTATGACTGTTATAGCCACTAGATAAATACCTTTCTAGTGGCTTATTCGTTATCTACTTCCGATTTAATAAAAAAGCCTTTAAGCATTCGTATGCAAAAGGAGAATTTGAAAGATATAAGGATAATTGACACCAAAATAGCTGAATATTAGCGATAAAGTCTATTTGGGTGCCTTGATCTGCATGATTATCAGTTTTGGCTTAATCATTTGTTTCCATTCAAACAGATCAAAATAAATTAAGCGATTAAAAAACAATAAGATATTAGGAAATTCATACAAAAAACTTTGACCTCCTTTCTTATTAACACGTCTCGATAAGAGATAGCTTCCATCTCTCCTGTACTTTTTTTAGTTTATTTTCCGCTCAATTGTTAAAAATCTGATCATCAGCACGCTATTTAAACAATCGAAAAACAATCCGTTGACAAAATGGCAACATGATATATTTTGAATACGTAATCAAAACATAATTATTCAATTACGGAGGTGATTTATGGCCATGGTTGGCTTCGATGAAAAGTGGCGTGATTTTCCCGACTACATTCTTGGTATCACAAAAGAGATTTGGGAAGACCGAGGTTTAAACACCTTAGAACACTACTACTCTCCCGACATTGTTGTGCGTACTCCACTCTCTATCGTTCAAGGAAACGAAGGGGTGATCAGTGCAACAATGGCGACACTGGCCGAGTTTCCCGATCGCACGCTATATGGCGAAGACGTCATTTGGTCAGGCACCCCGGAACAAGGCATGCTTTCTTCTCATCGAATCATCTCTACTGCAACACACAGTGGCAACGGCTTCTATGGGCAAGCTTCGAACCGCAAGCTTCGTTTCCGTATTATCGCAGATTGCCATGCTATCAATAACCAAATCAATGACGAATGGTTGGTTCGCGATCAAGCCGATATCGCGAAACAACTGGGCATGACGTCAGAAGAGTTTGCACGCCAACAAATCGAATTTGAAGGTGGCGTGGAATCAAGCCCATTTCCGTTCACTCCTGAAGTCGACATTCCTGGACCTTATTTGGGCGTAGGCAACGACAACGAATATGGTCAGCGCTACGAAGCAATTCTCAGAAGCCTTATGAATGCCGAGTTCTCAATAGTACCGAAAGAGTACGACCGCGCTTGCATCGGCGAATACACTGGCGGTCAAACTGCCCTATCACACTCGGAAGTCGATCATTTTTGGATGGCACTTCGTGCGTCTTTCCCAAATGCTCAATTTACCGTTCACCATCGTATTGGCCGAGATGACGACATGATGTCACCACGCGCGGCAATTCGATGGTCTTTGCACGGTAAGCATGAGGGATATGGGATGTTTGGTAAGCCTTCAGGAAAAGAGGTTTACATCATGGGATCAGCCACGCTGAGTTTGGCCCTTGGGGTCTTCGTCGCGAATTCACTTTGTTTGACGAGACCGCAATCTGGAAGCAAATCCTGCTTCAGCAAGGCTAACGGCTGACTAAACACTATTTATTAAAATCACAGACAGTAAGGAAGCAACATGTCACTCAACATCATCGAACAGTTCTACCAGAACTACTTCAAAGCCGCAGACATCGAGCAAAAACAGGCCGCTCTGCAAACTTTGAACCCTGACGTAAAATGGTGCGTGGCGCACCCTGTGAACGATCTTAATGGCCCAGATGCAACCCACGAATCTTTCCTCTCACCACTTGTTAATGCTTTGCCTGACGCCGAGCGCCGACCAATAATTGTTATGCACGGCGAATACGAAGGCCGCACTTGGTACAACTCTACCGGCTACTTTATCGGTACATTTGAACAACCACTGTTTGGCATCCCAGCAACAGGGAAAACACTCTACTTGCGTTACACCGAAATGGTGTGTGTGGAGAACGACCAAATCACCGAATCTTACATGATCCCAGACTTCATCGACGCGATGAATCAAGCAGGCTGCAACCCTCTTCGTAAAAGCTTAGGTCACGATGGCTTGGTTCCTTCTCCTGCAACTTCTAACGGTATTCAACAATCTGTTGTGTCTTTGGAAGAAAGTGAAAAGAGCGCCCAGCTGGTTGAAGATATGCTGTCTTGCTTGGGTCGTTTTGATGGCAAAGATCTTTTCTCGATGGATTTAGAAAACTACTGGCACAATGACTTCATGTGGTACGGCCCTGCTGGTATTGGTACTACGCGCGGTATCAAAGGTTTCCGTAACCACCATCAAGCGCCATTTGTGTTTGCGTTCCCAGATCGAAGTGTCGATATTGAGGTCAATTTTTTGGCCAAAAATGACTACGTATCCACAGGTGGTTGGCCACATATGCATGGTACTCACACTGGTCACAGTGGCTGGCTCGGTCTTGCCCCAACCGGAAAACACATCGAACTTCGCGTTATGGACATTTGGCGACGCGAAGGCGATTTACTGAAGGAAAACTGGGTGGCGATCGACATCGTTCATATCCTGCTGCAACTTGGCTATGACGTGTTTGCACAAATGAAAGAACAGTTAGAAGGACCTAATTATGCATGAGTTTGGCGCACTTAACTGGAGCATCCTTGGGGGATACATCGCCCTAACGCTAGTACTGGGTGCGGTGATTGGTAAGCGAGTCACTTCAGCTAGCCAATTCGCTTTGGGTGATAAGAGCATCCCTTGGTGGGCGATCGGTATTTCTGTCGTTTGTACTTACGTGAGTGCCATGTCTTTCCTTGGCGGGCCAGCTTGGTCTTACAAAGAAGGCCTGTCGGTTATCGCGATTCACCTCAATTATCCGCTGGTGATCTTCTTCATCGTGGCTGTGTTTATGCCGTTTTTCTACAACAACGGTTTAACCTCCATCTACGAGTATCAAGAACGACGCTTCGGTAAGGCTTCACGACTGACTTTGTCGTTTATCTTCCTTATCAAACAAGCATTGAGCTCGGCAGCCGTACTCTACGCGACAGCAATGATTTTAGAGTTCATTACTGGTATCGACGTGATGTACTGCATCATGATCGTCACTGCAATTGCCCTTATCTACACCGTAATGGGCGGTATCGCGGCTGTCATTTGGACCGATGTGATTCAAGCAGTAATCTTATTTATTGGCGCATTCATCATCATTGAAGCCGTTTGGAATGGCATGCCTGCTCCAATGACGGAGGTCATGGCAGAACTCAAAGCGAAAGGAATGACCGATGCCCTACAAACAAGTTTTGACCTAAGCCAAGTAACGACTGTATGGGCCGGCGTTATCGCAATGACGATGTTCCACACCACCGTGTATGGCGGTAACCAGATGATGGTACAACGTTGTATGGCCGCGAAAAACATGGGCGATGCGAAAAAGGCAATGTTGATGATGGGCTACGTGGCCTTCTTTATTTACTTTGTCTTTATCTTGCTTGGCGTCCTGTTCAACGCTTATTACGACGGTAAAGAGTTTGAAAACGGCAACACCATCATTCTTCATTATGCGAGTGAATATGGAATGCCAGGCTTGATGGGCATCATTGCCGCTGCGATTCTGGCGGCAAGTATGTCGAGTCTCGATTCCGCATTTAACTCAATGGCGACCGTTTCTGTGGCTGACTTTTACAAACGCTTCTACAAGCAAAACGAGTCGGAAGAGCATTACTTAAAGGTATCGCGTTTCTTCACGGTGGCGTGGGCGATTTTGGTCATCATTCCAGCGATCATGTTTGCCACCAGCACAGGCTCGGTACTGGAAGTGCTGAGTAAGGCAGGCTCTTACTTTGTCGGTGCGAGCTTCTGTATGTTCGTCCTTGGTTTCTACTCAAAACACATTACGGAAAAAGGCTTGTTAATTGGCGTTGCTGCTAGCTTCTTGGTGATCTGGTATGTAGCCGTTGCGACCGATATTGCGTGGCCTTGGTATTGCGTGATTGGCGTCCTTGTGAATGCCGTTGTCGCTTACATTGCTAGCCTTCTCCTGACGGGTAAACAAGATGAAATGCATCTTTACACAGTGAAAGGCCAGCAAGCGGAATATGCTCGTCTAAATAAACCAATCAAGGAAGATGGTTGGTATGTCGTTCCCGGCAAAATCGATGCTCCATGTTATGGCTTACTAGTGATGTTTGTATTCTCGATCGTGATGCTTTGGGGGATCAACGCGTTTACCGACAACGCTCCTATGCTGATTAACTTTATGCGTGGCTGCTCTATTCTTGTCGCTACCGCTTGCATCGGATACATGGGGTATTCACTCCTCTCCCCGAAACGTAAAGTTGCAGTCAAACAAGCAAATTAATGTTCTTTACGTAGATACTGTACGTCCAACAAACGGACAGTATCTACGCTCTAGATCTAGTGCTAGCTCAAAGCAAATCGAATGGGTTAACCCACATTTTGCTTTTTAACACTCCAAAGCCATTATTCTACTTAGGATACCCCGTCAGAACATTTATGAATACGTACCTATTTATGCTAGTCTTATGACCTCAATTACTGGCAACTAAGTTTTATTCATGAAATCAATTAAACACGTAGTCACATCAAAAGATGTGGCAAAGATGGCAGGCGTCTCTCAATCTACTGTATCGCGCGTGTTTGTTCCGGGTAGCTCAGTATCCGAAAAGACCAAGCAAAAAGTCTTTGAAGCGGCTAAAGCCCTTAACTACCGCCCTAACGCCTTTGCACGTAGCCTGACCACAAACGAATCGAAATTGATAGGTTTGGTGTTTCCTGATGCGGATTACCCTATCCATATGAAAACACTGCAGTTAATTTCCAGTGAGTTACAGAAAAAAGGTTATTCTGCCGTATTGATTCCATGGCAAGTGGATGAAGAAGAGGGCCACTCAATCCCAAATATCTTCCAGTATCGCGTCGATGGTGTCATTGCTGCTTCCGCAACCTTCAATAAGTCCCTTTATGAAGAATGTGAAGAGTTTAATATCCCAATTGTTCAATACGCACGAGTTGTTGAAGGTACTAGGAGTAGCTACGTTATCAGTGACAACTACGAAGCAGGCCAACAAGCCGCGCAACTTCTGCACAAAAGTGGCGTAAAGAACGCGGTTTATTTGACGGGAGAAGTGCCAACCTTTACGAATGACGAACGCCAAAGCGGCTTCTGCTCTGAATTTGAAGACCTAACCGGCAAGACGCCACGCATCATTGAAGCCAGCTATGACTACGCGAGCTCACTTGATAAAGTCCGTGCCATACTGGCAGACAAAAATCGGCCTGAAGCAGTGTTCTGTGCAACCGATAACCTTGCGATGGCGGTCATGGATATCGCCCGTATAGAATGCGGGTTGAGGATTCCTCAGGACTTACAAGTCATTGGTTTTGATAATATTCCTCAGACAGAATGGTTAAGCTATCAATTAACCACGTTCCGCCAGGATTTCCGTCGCCTCGCTCGCGAGTGCGTGAAGATCATTGTTGATCAAATTAATACGAAAAACGGCAGCCTAGTAAAAATGATGGTGCCAGTGAAGTTAATCGAGCGCCAGACAACAAAAGCTTAAATAGCTATAGCCAGCCATTCGGTTGGCTTTTTTATTTGCCTCTGAATCCCAAACGGCTCATTTAGTGTTGTAAGCATTAATGAACCCATGTATATTTATGAGCTATTACACTATATGAACCAAAAGAAAAGAGGCTCATAATCCTTATGACCACGTATCTTTACACTCGCTATTCGCCAAAAAATCGAGCTTACCAAGAGCACCTTAATACTCTAAAAGCTTTTGCGCCCGAAGCTCAGCACTTTGAGGATAAGGTTCGTGGTTGCATGCCTCCAACCGAGAGAGAGGCATTCTTACGACTGCTCGATTCCGTCAGAACTGGGGATACGATTGTGCTCTGGTGGCTGACCGCATTTGGTCGCGACTTTAGTCAAGCATTGAACACAATAAAAATGCTACTCGATAAAGGGGTAACATTGAAAACCGTATGTGAATCACTAACTTTTGAGCCAGGTTCTGTTCAAACTCAAACACTACTCACAGTGTTATCTGGATATGGGAAAGTGCAGACTGAACATCGCCTGTTTGCCGCAGAGCAAGGGCGACAGGCCATTAAAGAGCAGCCAGAATTATGGAAACAGAAGTTTCGCGGCCGCCCCGCAAACAAAACCAAACACCAACAGATCGCAACGTTGCTGCTAGAAGGCTACACATTGCAAAACGTAGCAGAGCAATGCGAAGTCAGTCTATCGACTGTGAAGCGGGTCAAAGCAAAGCTAAATGAAGTGGATGACGAAGGCGGCTTAAGATCACGAAGCCAAAAAGGTTGTTTGAATGGAGACCAGTCATGAGTCGCCCAATCAACTCTCATACTATACTACTCGCCTGTCTTATTATTAGCGTTGGCCAGTTGAGCATGGGGCTAGTCATGCCCTCTTTGCCATGGATAGCAAAAGACTTTTCCATCTCCCTCGACCAAGCTCAACTACTTGTGAGTATTTATTTGCTCGGCTTTGGCCCCTCTCAATTTATCTACGGGCCAGTGTCAGATGCTTTAGGACGAAAAAGAGTATTACTTACCGGTTTACTCATCGCGATGTCTGGTCTGCTGATGATTATTTTCTTCAGTGACACATTTACAGGGATGGTGATGGGGCGCTTTTTACAAGGGTTAGGTACAGGATGCTGCGCGGTACTCGCGAGGGCGTCGACTCGAGATAGATTTAGCGGGGATGAACTCCCAGTGGCAATGTCTTACATCGCCATGGCGGCTTCAATCACGCCACTTATTGCACCTGTGATTGGCGGCTTTATCAACTTCCACTTCGGTTGGAGTATGGTGTTTATTTCTCTATTGGGCTATGTCTCGCTGGCCTGGGTAATCATCGCCTTTAAGTTCACAGAAACCATCACAAAACGTTCTGTCATTCCGTCACCCCGAAAAATGTTACTCCAATACAAGAGCTTACTTACGTCTCGTTACTTTATGAGTTTCGCCAGTATCAGTTGGTTAAACTTCAGCTTAATGATTACGACAGTCTCTGTGATGCCATTTATCATGCAAGATCAAATTGGCATGACCTCCGCTCAATACGCGATATGGGCGCTCATTCCCGCTTTGGGTATGTTATGTGGTACCACGATTTGTAACCGAGTAAGGCCAATTATTGGCAATAAAAAAATGCTGCTTTGCACCCCATTTCTTCACCTCGCTGCCGCAATATGGTTATTTTTCTGCCCTGTTGAGCCTCTATTTCTGATGCTAGGACAGCTATTAATGATCTTGGGTAATGGTATTGCCCTACCTTGTGCACAAGCGATGGTAATGCAACCTTATAAAAAGCAAGCAGGTGCCGCAGCGGCAATGTCTGGTGGTGGACAAATGGTCGTCTCCTCATTGGTCAGCTTAACTCTGGTGCAGCTTGGATTGAGTCAAGCATGGCATCTAGCGATCGTTATCGTAATATTTGCATCGCTTACCTTCACCAACATTCAACGTGGCTTTAGTGCAGAGCAACCTTCAGAACAATAACAACAAACATACTATTGTCCTTATAGCTACAACAAATCGTATAAATTTAAATTTAGGAAAAGTTGGCGGATACTAACATGATGTTGCATTTAAGAATGGGCGCCGTAACACTCGCCACATTGATATCCGCTGGTACTGATGCGAGCGCCAACGAGAACTGGCAGTTCGAGAGTGACAAGAATGGAATCACAATTTACTCCCGAGAACATAGTGACGGTTTAGTTGAGATCCGTGCCCGGATGTTCACACCCACCAGCTATGGTGCATTTTTAACGCTACTGGAAGACAGTGACAATATCCCGAACTGGATTGACAATGCCAGTCATAGCCAGGTTTTAAATCAGATATCGGCCACCGAGAACATCGTTTACACCCAGTTTAAAGCACCATGGCCTGCCAAAAATCGGGATATGGTCACCTACTCAAAGTACTGGGTCGATGAGCTGGGATTCACCATAGAAATCAAAAGCGCACCTGACTCATATCTTGCTGAACAAAATGGTTATGTTCGAATTCGCTCGGTTGATGCGACTTGGGAGTTACAAAAACTCACAAACGATACAACACTCGTGGAATACAAGGCGTTTGCTGACCCCGGAGGTCTATTGCCAAACTGGCTGATCAACAAACTCTCAAAAGAAAGTGCATGGGCGACATTTAGTAATTTAAGAAAAGAGTTACCTGAATATCAACAATACTCTCATCCTCAAATAGATGAGTAAGCGTCGCTCTTCCCACTCGCTTTTTAATACGGTACATAATAACAAAAGGCGGCATATGCCGCCTTTTTCTACTCAATGTGTTACTGCTGTGCAACCGTTACAGGTTTAGTTGCACCACGGTAATCAAACTCAAAACCAATACCTTGGTCTGTCACGTCCATCGTCATACCACCAACAAGCTCGCCTTGTAAGCTTTTGACAACATCATCCGGAACCGGCTCCCCAGTGATTGACGACGTACTCTCTAACACTTCCAAAATACGTTCTGAATCAAAATCAAAGCTGAACAAGCCATTTGGAGAAAGTGATTGCGCCATCACTTCTTTGCTTGCTTCCGCAGCACTATCACCACTGTAAAGGGTGAAATGGTTTTCGTTTAGACGAGCAAACACGTCCACCTTCATGCCAGTATGCATTTCTAATAGGTCACTGACATTAACAGGTTGGTTATCCGGTTGAATTTGCAGTTGAGCAAGTTCAGGAACGAACATTTGCGCAGTTTGAATAAGCATCATTGGATCATTGGCAGAAAGAGACAACATACCATCTAGCTGGCTAAATACTTCACCATGCTGAGCATTAGTATCTACTTTGATATCAAACATTTGCAGGCTTAACCCTTTAAGGCCGTTAACCATGCCTGACCCCATGCTTACAGCGGCTGCTGGATTCTGGCCGCCCATCTCTTGCTGCATTTGTGTCAATAAAGAGCATTGGTATTGAGGCTGAGTCAAGTCAGCCCAAATCTGACCAATCGATGGCGCTAGCGTATTAATGTCTAAACCAAGCGCCATACTAAAGAAACTCTTATCACTTTTAGACTCTGCCAATACACCACGAATCGACTTGAGCGCATCGAGAATCACTTTATTGTTGGACTCAACAACAAAAGAACCTTTAATGAACGCCTGATCGCCTTTCATCTTGTATTCTGCAAACGCGACGGACTGAGGCCAGTTTTCTGCAACTTGAGTAAGCTCAGTATGGCAGGCTGGTGAACGCATTTCCTCAATAGTTGGTTCAGGATCTATTGCATCCAACGTGCTAATTTGACGAGCAAACATATTGCCATCTTTCGTCGTCAAACCTTTAATCACTTCGCGATGATCAAAGTAACCAAAAGAGTTGTTGTTTTCACCGTATTTGGCTTGCAACGCCTCAAGACGTCCACTCTCAACAATATTTTGACTTGGTGCTTCAAGCCCTAATGCCATTTTAATCGGGTTTTGAACGCCCAGTTGCGGAACATCAACCGTTAACGTAAGCACGTTATCAACCACGGCTACAACCAAGCCAATACCGTCCTGCGGGTCAATTGAATCAGTCATCTCGTAACGACGATACTCGACTTCACCAAGCTTAACCAACTCATGCTTAGCGCCGCTCATCTGCTCTTCATGATCCAGTGTTTTCCATAACGCGGCAGGGTCTTCAATATCCACTTTGTACACCGGTACCATACCAATTGTGTACAACACAGGATTAATGTTTTCCCCGGTGCCCAAATAAGCTTTTAATGTTTCTGGCGACGCAGCACTCTCTAGGTACCCATCGAATAAGTTAACTGCAAACTGCTGTTGTGGAGACAGTGGTTCATCGGCAAAAAGTTCTGCAATCGAGCCTTGGTTCGCCGTACCGAATGCGTTCATGTATTTATAATGGTTAAAAGGTTCTGTCTGATACGTCACCATAAGTGAATCTGCAGGAACTTGCGTTAACAGTGAGCCTGCATCACTTGCGGTAGTATTGTTTTGGTACAGGTAGCCAGCGCCCCCTGCAGCTGCGACCACTGCTGTAGCCAATAGTAGTTTTTTCACGACCAACTCCGTTGTCATAGTTATGTGTTCCTAAACGAAATGTAACGCTTAGGTTTAAAGCCAATGAATAGTGCTTTATATCAACCGCTATCATAAACAAGTTATCGATGTAATGAATGTCGGTTTGATAAATTATCCAACATTTATAAGGCAAACCGTGAAGTAAGTTGAATTGCGTGCGGATGCTATTGGCAATATTCACAATCCAATTTCTCGGATAACCGCCTTAAAAATCATAATATTCAGTTAAATGAAGCGATTTGGAGTAATTACGACCAAAATCAGCAGAATATTAAATCTTTATTGAGTCTTTTATCTAATATCTGAAAACGCCTCACGACCTGACACTTCTTTCCAATTTGCCTCTGGCAGTCCCTACTCGTTTTCCTTACATTCCTACTAACTCAGTGACGAGACGTATACCAAATACGAGCAATAGAAGACGATGAAAGACCAGTTGACGATCTCTATATCAACTATCAATGGCTCAAGACATTGGTACTTCAGTAAAAGGATGCAACGCAACATAAAAACGTTTTTCGTTTTTTTTGTTGTTGCTCTGGCCGCGACCGTAATCTTAATTCATCACTTGTACACTCGCGTTGATAATGCAGCGTTAAAACAAGCTGAATTGACAGAGCATTCACGCACCATGGGTGAAGAACTCAGCACACTGAAAACACTTAAATCAGAGCTAGAAAATGACCTTTCAGAACGTGAAGAACGGGTACAACTTGTTTCGGAACGTTTGGGTGAATTAGAGAAAGTGCTTGGGGTTGGAGAACATACCTCGACAAATAACTTGGATGCTAGGCTCGATGCAGCGGCGATAACCTCAAACGTTCGCATGGTGTTATTAAACCAAATACCAAGTGGCTCTCCAGTCGGCAACGTACGGCTATCTTCCGGATTTGGTAAGCGTATCCATCCGGTGACAAAAGTTGCCAAGATGCATCGTGGGCTCGATTTTGCCGTAAATATCGGCACCAAAATTTATGCCCCTGCCGATGGGGTAGTGGAAGTCACCCGCCGCAGTAATAAAGGCTCTGGTAACTTCCTCAGGCTACAACATTCTTTCGGTTTTTCGAGTTCTTATTCGCACTTGAAAGCGTTCAAAGTAAAAAGTGGTCAGTTCGTCAAAAAAGGGCAGCTGATTGCAATTTCCGGCAACAGTGGGCTCTCTTCTGGCCCTCACCTGCATTACGAGGTGCGATTTGTTGGGCGAGCACTGAATCCGAAACCATTTGTCGATTGGAGCCTTAATGATTTCGAAGACATTTTTACTAAGGAGCGAAGAATACGATGGGAATCTTTAATCAAAACAGTGGAACAACGAGTAGCTCAGCAGCTTCAACTCTCATCGCCAAAGGCTGTTCTCTTAGCGGAGAACTCAAAGTAGAAAACGATGTCCAGATTGATGGCATCGTCGATGGTCAAATTAACGTGGAAGGCACTCTCGTTGTCGCAGAAAGCGGGCGAGTAAACGGTGAAATTTACGCTAAACAGCTGATCATTAACGGCATGATGGACGGAAACTGTCACGCAGAACACATTCAAGTGCTTGCCAAGGGATGCGTAAGCGGTAGGATCTGGAGCAATAACCTCAGCATTGAACCTGGTGGCAAATTCTTTGGTGAAGCAGCTGAATTACCTGAAAAAGAAGTGGTAACGCTCAAGGGTAAGGCTCAAGACAGTGCGATCACAAAAGAAAACAACACCAACAATGAAAAGCGACTTTCGCGTAAATCAGCATAAAAGCTTTGATTAAAGTGCTTAAAAAAGACGGCTTTCACGCCGTCTTTTTTATTACTATTGCCACGATTTTCGTCAGAAACTACGTGATTATTCGGCCGGATTTAAAACCATCACCGAGCGTTTTGCCTGTGGACCAAAAGCTGATTTTGCATGCGCTTTCACTTCATCTAACGTCACACTTTTAGCCACTTTCTCAACGTCAAGTAACACATCGACGCCGTAATCATGCACCAAATAACGAGTATATGCCCATGATCTCTGTGCTGGGTTGTCATCCAATCCTTGCATCGCGACTGCCAGTTGTTTCGCGGCCGTATCCACTTCTTTTTGGGTAATATTTGACGCTAAACCATCAAACACTTTGCCTAGTTTACTCTCTAAAAGTGCCACGTCTTCGGGCTCAACTTGAGACTCCAAGAGCCAATCAGAGATGGGTTCGCGATCTTGTGTCATGGTGTAAATGCTCGGGCTGTAATCAAGGCTAGACTCTTCTCGCACAATATCCAAAACACGTGCATTACTAATACGTTGCAAAATATCTTCGATAACCGTGTCTCTTGCCGTACGTTGGTAATCGCTCGTATTAGTCAAACGCATTACATACAACGATGAAGGTTCATGCCCATCCGCAACCACAGTTCGCTCCGGCACTTCCGGGTTAAACGCAACGTGATAATCAATCGAACGACTCGGTTTCATTTCGATAGAGGCCACATACTTACGCAAAAGTGGTGTAATTTCTTCCGGCTCTACGTTTGCAACAATAACCATCTTAAAACCATCATTGGTTTTGAAAAGTTGCTCATGCACCGCTAGTACCTGCTCGGAAGTCACTTGTTCAACATCATCACTGGACACTATACGATGACGACTCCCCGGCAAATAAGAATTGCCGTTTGCTTTTTGAATCAGTTTTCCCATCGGTGATTCAAAAAAAGCGCCGCTCTGCTGTTTAAACTCTTGCTTCGCTGCTTCCATCTGGCGCTCGTCGACTTTAATCTCCGTCGCTAGGTTGTATAGTCCATTCAAAGCATCAGTTAGGTGCGTATTTGGCGCCGTAATTTGAGCTCCGTGACTGGTCGCATCAAGCATCGCGCCAAGCGCAATGTTGTTTTTGCGTAAGTAGCTATCTAGCTCTGAACCAGAAAATGTCCCTAACCCACTGCGTATTGCCGTTGTTGCTGCGATTTCATAAGCGGCATACAACGTCGGATCAACAGCGGCTTTACCACCTTGGCTCGCATAGTAAATATACGCTCGACCACCCGCTTTAGTATCTTTTGGGAACCACACTTCGATACCGTTTGATAGCGTATAGACTTGAAAACCACCCGCTTCCTGACGCATGCTCGTGATGCTGCCTTCCTGGGTAGGCTTTAAGAATCCATCCACTTTGTCATACATCTCTAACGGTTTTTCGCCAGTTTGAAGATAGGCACTGTTTAGAGCGGCAAATACACCATTGAACTGTTCTGACGTTTCGCTTTTCCCCAAACCAATAAAAAAGCTTGGCTGCTGAGATAACAAAGCCGTCAATTGTGTGTTAATGCTCTCTAAATTCTCGTTGTTGATGAATTCTGCCAAACTCTGGGCATAATTCTCTTTTGATTGGCTGACACTGTCTTGTCCAATTTGAAAAACACGTGCTTCTGCGTAACTGTTTGGCTTACGCTGACTCCAATCTGAATCAATATTTGCAAGTTCACCTTGCCAATTTGACATAACGCTATCTAACTCGGATTGAGTCGCACCATAATCTCTTAACGACGCCAAGGTACGAATGAAAGTCTGGTGCATTTGTTCGCGGCGATCTGGTGCAAACGAAATCCCTGCCGACATCATACGCTGATAGTTAGAGTAATAGGGCTCTGCATAAGCGTATTGAAAAGGTTCAGCGGCATCACTGAGTACACGGATCAAACGCTGTTGAATGAGTTGTGTTGCGACTTCATCACGCCACACTTCATGTTGTTGCTCAATCGTCGCGCTGCCACTTAGACCACGCTCAATCACTAAATGAAGACTTGGTGATTCCATCGTGTTACTTGGCAAGATTCTGTTTTCGTTGTTCACTCGAATATCACGGCGCTTCTCTATTACCGTATCCGAGGTACTTTCCCAGTTCGAGAACTTGCTTTTGATAATCTTGGACAGTGAATCTACGTCGATATTACCAGTCACAATCAACTCGGCATTTTGTGGCTGGTACCACTTGTCGTAAAACGCCTTTAACTTACTCGAGGAAGCGTTTTGAATCGCTTCGCGAGTACCAATTGGGTCATGTTCACCATACATAGTGCCTTCAATCGAGGCTTGGTAAGCATGCATAGAAAAGGACTTATCATCTGGATTAGCACGTCGCCATTCCCCAAGAATCACCCCTTTTTCTTTCTCTACTTGCTCAGGAGCAAACTCAAGTCCGTTACCGATATCTCTCATCCACTTCAGGGCATCTTCTAGCTTCGTATTATTCGCAAGGTCAAGTTGGTAAGACGTTTGCTGATAACTGGTAAAAGCGTTGATATCAGCGCCAAAGCTACCACCAGATTGCTCAAAAAGTTTGACAACGTCGTTACCGGTAAAATGCTCACTACCATTAAACGCCATATGCTCAACAAAGTGAGCGTAACCCTTTTGAGAAGATGTTTCTTGGAATGAGCCGATATTCATCACCAAACGGACCGAGACTTCTTGGTCTTCTGTTGGATAGAGATGGTATTTCATACCGTTCGATAACTGGTCCACGTGCCAGTTGGCGTCAGGTTGAATCGGCGTCGACTGTTGTATCAGAGCACACCCTGACACTAATAACGCGGGGACTAACAATATACTGCGCATAACGATTGCCCATAACAATGATTAAGCTAATCAATATATATCCGGTGCTATAACCTTCACATTTTTAATGGATTATCAGAC
Organism: Vibrio sp. Vb1980; assembly: GCF_033338615.1. NCBI lineage: Bacteria > Pseudomonadati > Pseudomonadota > Gammaproteobacteria > Vibrionales > Vibrionaceae > Vibrio > Vibrio sp. Vb1980. The sequence continues at coordinate 200,340 of NZ_JAWOSZ010000001.1, read as the reverse complement.
ACGCAAATGTGATAAAGATCACCATTTATTGAAATCAATTCTCATTTACAAAAATCGACAAATCCTTACTTTACAAATACATAAATAATATCGTTCCAAATCCTTTTGCTTATTTGGTGTAAAACTCAAATTCGCGACATGGAGTCAGTATTTATTTTGAGCAATAAAATATAATTATTGAACAGATTCGAATCTGACTTTCTGCTGCATATTCAACAGCGCAGAGAGCACTGATGAGAATAAAAACACAACAACTATTATTCAAAGATCTATTATTCGCTTTATGTTCAAAAATCTATCATTAAAAAACAAACTGGCAATCTCTGCCAGTGCCGCCATCATTCTAGGGGGAGTGCTGGTAGAGGGGCTGTCTTTTCGAGATTCATTAAATAGGCTCGATGTCGAAGTCGCACAGCGACTAGAAAGCACTAGCGCATCTTACAATCAATACGTAAAGGACTGGCTACTCTCTAAAGAGCGCGCACTAACTTCACTCTCTTCTGATTCAGAGAAACGTTCTCTGGTTACGCATTTGAAACAAGTCCGAGACTCTGGCGCGTTCGATAACGTTTTCCTCGCTTACCCGGACGGGTCACAAGACAACGCTAATGGGGTGGTTTTGCCACCAGGTAATAACGATCCTCGTAAGTGGGGCTGGTACACCAATGCAATCGCCAACCCATCGAAAGTCTTTATGGATAACCCGACCGTCGCAGCTGCCACGGGGGCTAACGTCGTGTCGCTCGGTAAAGCCCTGCAATTGCATGGTCAAACCGTCGTTCTGGGTGCTGACGTAGAGATCGGTGATATCCTGAACAGTCTCAACCAAGTGATCCTACCGGGTGAAGGTTATATGTTTATTGCCAATGAACAGGGCAATATTTTCACTCATAACAACGGTAAACTGCTGAATCAACCGGTTAGCAAGCTGGGCCTCAACAACAACGACATTACGTCTGCCGCACGTTCAGGTACAGAGCGTCGCGTCTCTATTAACGGCACCGAATATGTGATTTACGCGCGCCACATAGAGGGTACCAAGCTCACAACAGTGACGGTGTTAGATCAAAACTCGTTGGTTGCCCCACTTTACGATGCTGTTTGGGATCAGATCATCGCAACCACCATCGTCGTCGTTATCTGCGTAGCTTTGTTTAATCTGCTATGTAACATCTTGTTCCGTCCGCTCTACAACGTTTCGAATGCGCTTGCACAAATCGCAAACGGTAGCGGCGACCTAACTCAACGCATCAAAGTAGAAAACCGTGACGAAGTTGGTGAGCTGGCTGAAAACTTCAACCAGTTCGTTGAAAGTTTGCAGCAACTTATTGGTCACATTCGTCACCAAGCGGAAGAACTGAGCCAACAATCGGAGCTGAGCACGAATCGCGCGAATCAATCGGTTTCCGATCTGAACCATCAGCAACAAGAAATCACGATGGTGGCGACCGCTGTGACTGAAATGGCATCGGCAACGCAAGAGATTGCAGCACATGCAGAGCAGACGGCTAAAGCCGCTCAAGACTCTTCAGCGAGCACACAAAATGGTCATGAGTTAGTGATCAACTCCAAGTCATCCATCAACAATTTGTCTTCTGAAGTCAACCAAGCGAGCGTTGTCATCGGCGAGCTCAACCAGCACGCGCAAGACATCTCAACCGTACTATCAACGATTCGAGACATCGCAGAACAAACCAACTTACTGGCTCTGAATGCGGCGATTGAAGCGGCGCGTGCAGGTGAACAAGGTCGCGGTTTTGCCGTTGTTGCAGACGAGGTTCGCGTGCTATCACAACGCACACACACCTCAACCGAAGAGATTCGCTCGACGATCGAGACCTTGCAGCAAACCACACAACGCGCTGTGACCATCATGGATACAAGCTCTCAGCTCGCGCAAGGTTCGGTGGAAGATGCAGATCGCGCAGCACTGGCTCTGGATGAAATCAACGCGGCCGTTGCGCTGATCAGCGATATGGCAACGCAAATCGCGACCGCCGCCGAAGAGCAAACGCACGTAACCAATGAAATCACGCAAAATGTCACGTCCATTAAAGATGTGACCGATCACTTGGTAGTTGGTGCCGAAGAATCGATGAATCAATCTGCTGAGCTGAAATCGCAAGCTGAGGATCTCAACTCGAAAGTGGCGACGTTTAAACTGGCTTAAACGCCACATTAAGGACGCTCTTAAAAACAACAAACCCCGCTAGCAACTTTGTTACTAGCGGGGTTTGTTTTTATGGATCGACGTTTTTATTGCAGATAGCTTTCCAAAGACGTAAACCTACACCGCCACACACATCGGCGTGCCTGAGATTGGGTCATTAAATACTCTCGCTTGTAAATCAAACACCGATGACAACATGCCTTCTGTCATTACCTCTTGCGGTGTTCCCTGCGTGACTAACTGACCTTTTTCCAACACCACCAAATGATCGCAGTAACGGCACGCTTGGTTTAGATCGTGCAGCACTACGACCACTGTTTTGCCTTTGTCGTTCATCTGCCTCATGAGTTTCATCAGCTCAACTTGGTGAGAGAGATCCAAGTAAGTGGTTGGCTCATCAAGCATCACTACGTCGGTATCTTGCGCCATTACCATCGCAATCCACGCTCTTTGCCTTTGACCGCCAGACAACGATTCAACTGGCTTGTCAGCAAACTCAATCACGCCAGTATCTTGCATTGCTTGCTCGACCAAGGCTTTGTCTTGTTGACTTAACCTGCCCCAATGAGAGAGATAAGGCGAGCGGCCATATTCGACCAGTTTTCTGACGGTAATACCTTCAGGACTGACAAGAATCTGCGGCAGCAAAGACAACGAACGCGCCAAGCGTTTATCACCGTAGCTGCTTAGTGGTTTGTCGTCATACAACACTTGGCCAGAAGCAGGTTTATTGATGCGTACCAAGGTTTTTAATAGTGTCGATTTACCGCAACCATTTGGACCAACTAGTGCGGTAATTTTACCTTGAGGAATCGACAAAGAGAGATCTGGAATGATGGTCTGTTTGCCGTACGCGACGGATAAGTTCTGCGTTCGTAACATGCTTACCAACCTCTGTAACGATACAAAAGAAAAATGAAATATGGTGCGCCAATAACAGATGTTAGCACCCCCGCTGGTAGCTCAATTGGCGGCTGTAAGCCTCTCGCTAAACCATCGGCGCAAATCACCAACAAAGCGCCAAGGGTTGCAGCGGCTGGAATCAACAACTTGTGGTTGTGGCCAAACAGCAAACGCGCAAGATGCGGCGCAAGCAGGCCAACAAAGCTGATCGTGCCTGCCACAGACACACTGATGCTCGCCAATAGCACGGCAGCAATCAGCGCAAGAATTTGGATCTGTCTTGGTTTCGTGCCAAGTGTAGTGGCGCTTTCTTCTCCCAGTCCCATAACATCTAGCCGCCAAGCCAGCCAAAACGCCAATGGCAGTAGCAGCAATAAAGCACTCCAAATAAACGGCACTTGTTGCCAGTTTCGTCCCCACAAACTGCCGGTTAGCCATACCATCGCCGTGTTGATTTCAATAGGGTGCACAATCAGAAGAAAATCGATACCGCTGGCTAAAAATGCGCTGACAGCAACACCAATCAGCGCCAAACGTGCTGGTGTTGGTTTCGACCAGTAAGCCAGCACAGCAATAAAGCCAGCAGCAAGCAAGCCTCCCGCCATGGCGACCATCGGCAACATTGCCACTGGCGCATTCGGATACAGCACCAAACAAGCGGTAGCCGCCAGTCCTGCTCCGGCGCTTATCCCCATTAAATCTGGTGAGGCAAGTGGATTACGGATGACGCCTTGAACTAAAACGCCTGACAGCCCCAACCCAGCGCCCACGCCAATGGCGAGCAACATTCTCGGTAATCGATATTGGTGAATCACAAAGTCCGAGTCAGAGAAAGAAAACAGTAATGCAAAAACCTGTTGAGCCGACATGTTCGCCGCGCCAACAAACAGCGTGAGAGAAGACGTAATCAGCAACAATCCAACTAATGCAAACAGTTTGGTTTGATTCATCATGATGATTTCCTCATTGCAATCGCGATAAAGCAAGGTGTGCCCAACAGCGCGGTAATCACGCCCACTGGCGTTTCAGCCGGAAAAGCAATCGCGCGTGATAAAGCATCTGACCACGTCACTAATGTCGCGCCACACAAGGCGGAAACCGGAATGAGAATGTGATAGTTGTGACCAACAATCGGGCGCACCAAGTGCGGCACTAACAACCCGACAAAGCCAATTGGTCCAGCAATCGCTACGCTAGTTCCTGCCAACAGCACAACCGATAAACCACTGATAAATCGCGTAAGACGAATGTTACCACCTAGCCCAACAGCAACTTCGTCCCCCAACGCGAGTAAATTTAAGTTTCGCGCTAAGCCCATGGCGAGCACCAAACCTAAAGTCGCAAAAGGCCACAGTTGCTGCCACTGCTCAGAATCTACCGCAGAGAGTGAACCCGTTAACCAATGCAACACGCTGTAAGCCATGTCATCCGCCAAAATTACCGACGCACGAGTTAACCCTATCAGCAACGCACTGATGGCAATGCCCGCCAGCACCAAACGCAATGGGTGAGAACGCGCAGAGAAAAAACCACCCAACAACATGACCGCACCACCACTTAGTAGCGCGCCGAATACCGCGTTGATGATTGGGTTCAATTGACTAAAGAATGGTGCGCCGATGGAGGCCAAGGCCATAAAACACGCCGCACCAGCATTAATGCCGAGAATGGATGGCGACGCCAAAGGGTTGCGAGTTAACCCTTGCATCAGCACGCCAGATACCGCAAGCGAAGCGCCAATCAATAACCCAGCATAGGTGCGAGGCGCACGCAGCGTCGCGAGGATTTGATGCAGCATATTGCCCTCATCAAACGCAAACCAATAGCTTGTCAGATCATTAACGCTCAAAGAAAAGTTAGACCAGCCAATCATTGAGGCGGTATAGCCTGACAGCGTACACAACGCCATAGCACAGACAAACAAGCTCGCTTTCCAATGCGGTTTTCTAACCGAAGTCGGGCTTTCTGAGATTATCGACGCACTCATGAGCGCTCCAATAACGCTTCAAGATTGCGGGCAATTTCTTCCGCAGCCAACATGCCGCGATTTAACGACCACAGCTCAGGAGAGACCTCAACAAGTTGCTGTTTTTTCGCAGCGGTTAGCAGCTTAAATAATGGGTTTTTGCGCCACTCATCCACAATATTTGGTTGAGAGTAAAGTCCAACTAACAACCAATCAGGGTTGGTTTTTAGTAAAAGTTCGAAACTGGTTGGGATATACGCTTTTTGCTCAGATGGAGCCAGCGGGCTTTGGATGCCCAGCGTACTCAAAACGCCCCCAGCGTAAGAAACCGGGCTATGCAGCCACATCCCTTTGTCAGAAACCACACCAAACTGAATGGTTTCTTGTGTCGCAAAATGCTGTTTGAACTCCGCCATTGTCTGTTTGTGCTGCTCAATTCGTTGTGTCATTTTCGCTTGTTTGCCAATTGCCACGCCGATTTTGTGTGCGGATTCGAGATTTTCTTGATATGTCTCACCACGGCTTTTTAGCAGCAAGGTTGGCGCAATTCGCTGCAAATCTTGATAAATCGCGCGATGACGTTCTGCATCAGCAATGATCAAATCCGGCTTGAGCACCGCAATCGCCTCTAAACTCGGTTGCGAGCGCATGCCGACCGATTGCCAAGGACCAACCTTGGCACGAACAGCAGGAATGACTCGTGTGGCATCGTTGTCATCGGCGACGCCTACAGGTGAGACATCGACTGCCGCTAATGCATCGACAAACGAAAATTCTAAAACCACAATACGTTGAGGTATCGCTTCTAGCTCAAAAGTGCCTTGCTCATCTTGCACGCTACGCACCTGAGCACTTGCGGAAAATGACATAAAAACTGAGCTCAACAGCATCAGCAAAACGGTTGAAAAGTGTTTGATCGTAAATTGTTTTTTATTTTTCATCTTGCTTTTTTCCAGTGCTAAGTGTTTTCCAGTACCTAAGATCGGCAAAGTCGCCAAGGTAAATTGGCGACTTTTCTTTTCAAACTCGGTGAACGAAACGCTTAAAACTGATAGTTCAGATCCAGTGTGTAAGAGCGTCCCGGAGCTGGGTATCGACCAACTGGGCTGGTATCAATCCCACGGAAGTAATACTCCTCGTCAAACAAGTTGTTTACTGCAACATTCATGCGTAACTTGCCTTTGTCGTCTTTGTATAAATCCGTACCTAAGTTGAAGTTCCACACCATGTAAGACGGCACTTTGCCCGTTGCACCTGTTGCGTCTTCGGCACTGGTGTTGGCGTTATCGGTATACGAATCACTGAAGTAGAAGCCCGATAGCGTGGTGTCCATGCCGTAAAACGCGTAGGTCGCATCCCAACCAAGTTGATGTTTAGAGGTGTAAGGCAGCTGGTTACCTTTATTCGCACCCTCTTCTTCAAGCGTGGCATCGAGGTAGTTGTAACTTGCGCCCAAGCTCAGAGCAGGTAGAACTTCAGGCACGTAACGAGCAGAAAGTTCTAAACCTTGGTGAAGTGTTTTTCCGATGTTATCGAAGGTCTGCGTTGAGCTTTGCCATTGCAGTTGGTCTTCAAAATCGATGCGATAAAGTGCAGCGTTAAAACTGGTCGCATCTTGGGTGTAACGCGCGCCGACTTCGTAGTTCCAAGCCAGTTCGCTCCCTTCTTCACCCAAGCCTCGGATGTAGGCAATTTGTGGCGCACGAAGTGATTTTTGCGCGTTCGCATACGTCACCCACTGATCAGTTAAGTTGTATGCCACCGTCAAACCTGGCAACCATTCCGTCACGGTGTTGTCTGCTGTTTGTTTTTTACCACGATCGGTAAACGTCATTCGAACCGACTCAACACGCAACCCAGGCGTTACCTTCAATGTATCATTGAACAAACCAATTTCGTTGCTAACGTATCCAGCAAACGCGTCCGTATCTAAATGCCAATCACGCGGAACGCTGGTTGCACCACCGGCGATTGGAGTCTGAGTGAGTTTGTAGTCGATGTCTTCGTTAACATAACGGGTACCCACGATCCAGTTTTGAGTAACGGATTTACCTTCGCCAAAGTACATCGCCATTTTTGGCTCTATACCATACACGGTAAATTCACGTGGAGAGGTACGAACGTCCGTCGCTGGCAAAGCCGGATCAGCCCAATGGCCACCCGCGCTGTTAAAGCCCCACTTGAAAAGACGCTCTGACTTATGGCCAAACGTTAGCACTTCTAGCTCAGCACTGTCGGCAAATGGCAAATCGTGGATGTACTTAACACTCCAGCGTGTCGACTTACCTTCATAATCATCGTAAGGACGTTTCGATTGGTGACGATCTTGTTCGTAGTCTTGTGGCGAAAGTGCGCCCGGCATTTGCGTTTCAGCATCGTAACGTTGCAGGAATGCTTGAATCTCTTGAGTGTCACTCAATAGCCACTGTGCTTTGGCTTGGAAGTTCTTCACGTCCGTATCGGAATGTTCACGGAAGCTTTCACCTTTTAGGAAGTTACCTTCCAACTGTAGTGCAAATGTGTCGCTTAACCAGCCGCCCGTGCGTAGGTAAAAATCATTCAGCGGCGCATCACCGCCATCAAACACGGTAAGGCGGTTACTGATTTCAGTTTGCCACGTGTGTGGAATCGGTTTGGTCACTAAGTTGATCACACCACCGACGTTGTTTGGGCCGTACTGTACTGCGGCACCACCGCGTACAATGTCAATACGATCAAGCATCGACAGTGTTGCTGGGAAGATAGACTGACCAGTGTGACCATATGGCGCAAGTGTTAGCGGTACACCATCCATCAAGAACTGAGCATGACCACTACGGCTTGCTTTCAAACCACGTACGGAAATGTTAGGCAATACGCCCGTTCCGCTTTCATCCTGAACTTTAATACCCGGCACGCGCTGTAGCGCGTTATCAATCGAGCCTGCGGCGGTTTTCTCGATTTGATCGCGGGTAATGACGGTACGAGCACCTGGGTACTCTTTGACGTCTTCAATTTCAGATTTACCAATCACGCTACCAGTGACAACGACGGTTTCCATCGCGGTAGTTTGTTCTTTTTTAGCAGGATTAGCAGGAGCGGCAGCCGCGCTCATGGATGTGGCAGAAGCGATTGCAATCGCAAGCACACTGTAAGTGGTAGACAAACCAGCACGTACACGCACTTTACCATCCAAATTCTGGTAAGACATTAAGATCTCCTTTGCGAGAAATTGAGCCTCGGGCAGAATACATCCCGTAGGCTCTCGGGGCTAAACATCCTCAATATGAGGAAAAAATCGGCTAACAGGCGCTAACTACGCACAAAAAGCCTAGAACTGATATCCGTAGCTGAGCATAAACTCGGCTGGTGCGCCGTAGCCAATCTGGTTTAAGCCAGACGTGCCGTTTGTTGCGCCAAGAATGTATTTCTCATCCAAAATGTTGTAAGCGTTCGCTTGGATTTTATGACGACCAGTGGTGTACGCCGCCATCAAATCCACCGTTGTGTAATCGCCAAGTGCGACAGCTTCGTCGTTACCTGCGTAACGGTCGCCCACGTACTTCACACCACCGCCTAAACGCCAGTTGTCATTCAATTGGTAAGTGCTCCAAAGAGAGAACAAGTGGTCTGATACATCGTTCGGCTTTTTGCCTGTGGCTTTGTCTTCCGCGTCCAAGTAGCTGTAACCCACAGAGATGTCCCACTGTTTGGTGATTTGACCGCGAGCCTCTAATTCAATACCTTGGTGACGCACTTCAATTTTATCGATCACATCGCCGTCCACGTTAGTTTGTGGTTGCTCTTGATCAATCTGGAACAGTGCCGCATTCAACATTAATGCGTTATCCAAAAGGTACGCTTTCGCACCCACCTCTTTTAAGTCGGTGTGGAAGAATTCCGCCAATTTTGGATTGATGTAGATACCAGCGTACGGTAACTGCCAAGAGCGCGCTAAACTGGCGTATACGGATGTGTCGGAATTGATGCGGTATACCAAACCAGCACGGTAGCTGACTTTGTCATCATCCAACTTTTCCTTATCTGAGCCCGCTTTTTGTTGTTCGAGCTCCATCGAGTCGTAACGCACGTTACCGATCAAAGAAAGGTCGCCCCACGTATAGACGTCTTGCACATACAAACCTGTCGTGGTGGTGGTATTGTCACGAAATGGCTTAAAGCCCGGATCAGGCGTTGGACCAACGACTGGGTCGTATATATTTTGCGGAGGAAGCGTTTTGTCACTTGCCAACGTTAGGTCGATATCGATCTGGTTGAAATCTGCACCCACCATCAATTGATTGTCCCTGGTTTCCCAAACCAACTCAGATTGTAAAGTGGTCGTAGTACGTGGATCGTAACCAAAGTTGTTGACGGTTTGAGACACTTCATTACCCGTCACTTTGCCCTGACGCGTGCCTTTTTGCTCAAGTTCGATATGGTTGAACGCCGCTCGGTTGTTCCATACCCATTGATCATTCAGACGCCATTCGTAATCCACCGCAATACGGAGACTGTCTGACTCCTGATAGTCGTTTGTGCCGCCAAAGTAAGTGCTTACTGGCAAATCAACTGGCTTGCCATTTTTTGATGGCACACCACGATATGGCACTAATTCTTGATGGGCGTATTCCACGTCAACATCAATGGTGTGACCATCCGCTGGTAACACACGAATGGTCGGTGCAATGAAGAAATCGTTTGAATCAACATGATCAACGTACGAGTCGGCTTGACGGTATTCCAAGTTAATACGCCCGTTGACCTTATCTGTAAACGCCATTGAGCTGTCGACCTGACCAACATATTGGTTGTTGCTGCCTACACTACCGTTTACGTGAGTAAAATTCTCACCGTTAGCGCGTTTCGTCACCAAGTTGATGATGCCCCCAGCCGAACCACGGCCATACAAAGCACTCGCAGGGCCTTTCACAATTTCAACGCGTTCAACGTTCGCTAAGCTGCGGTAAGACTGCAACGTACCGTCATCTCGCAAGCCATCACGGTACATATCGTTGAGTGAATCAAAACCACGGATCATGAACTGATCGCGGCTGCCTTCGCCCAAGGTGTTATTGACCCCGGCTACCCCATCTAGCGCATCCACTAAACGCACCGCGCCTCGGTCTTGCATTTCTGTTTTCGTTACTACGGATACCGCTTGTGGCACATCAAGCCATTCCACATCGGTTTTGGTGCCTGATTGAGGCATGTGTTCAGCATAACCTTCGTACTGATGACCGAAGACTTGAATCGTTTCAGTTGCTGATGGGGTTGAGTTCGTCTCTTCTGAAGCCACTGCGCTTGGTGCTACTAATGAAGAACCAATCGCGACCGCCAAGGGGGTCAGGGTCAATAATTTATTCATTCCATAATTCCGTTTAGTTGTTATAAAGCCAACGGATGGAAATAAGAACAAATATTATTTCTATTTGCAATATTAATTTTATGCTCTATATTTATTTACCCTAAAAACACAACTAACAACAAAAAAAACCAAATATCATAACAATAAATACTAAAACTTCTGCCCTCCGTCTCGAGAGAGGCACATTGGAAGACGACCGTGAGCGACTTTATCAACGTTAGAAGAAAATGTTAGAAAATTAGGAAAGCTCATGAAATCTACGATGATTATCGTAAGTCATGTCGTTAACGATGCAGTCACTCACGGCTTTGTGCCTGCAGCTAAAGCGATGGACCTTCACGTCGTTCTTATCACCGACCATAAGCTCAGCCATTTAGAGTTGGCAAGTCATGATAGTCACTTTAATCCGGATACCATTCTAGAATGTGATGTCTTCAACCCATTAGAACTCATCGAAACCATCACGGAGCATGAATTAAAGCCAGACGCTATTTTCAGCAATAGTGATCACTTACAAACTTCCACCGCCATCTGCGCGCAATTTTTTGGCCTCCCATCCAAAGATTGGTCTGTCACGTTAAAGGCCAAAAACAAACACTTAACTCGACAAGTGTTAAATGAAAAATCCTTACCCAACACACAAAGCTGTTTGCTGCATCGCCATTCGAATGTGGCATTAGGCATGGCCTTCCCTGTCGTAGCAAAACCCAAAGAAGGCGTGGCAAGTTTAGATGTACAGCGCTGTGACTCCCAAAGCGAGCTCGATGCTTACTGCGAGGCGTTTTGGCAAAAGCACCCAAACGCCGCCATTCTGGTGGAGCAGTTTCTTCAAGGACCGTTGGTTACGCTCGAAACTTTAGGAGACGGTAACCAACTTATCGCCGTGGGCGGTTTTGATGTGTCGCTCTCTGAGCCGCCTTACTTTATCGAAACCGCCGCAGACTGGAACGGACCAAACGGCATTGCTCACCGAGAAGCTTGCTTGGCTCAACTGAAAGCGTTCGGCGTTGGTTTTGGAGTTTGCCACAGCGAATTTATTATTACGGAAAATGGCCCGGTTCTGGTGGAAATTAACTACCGCAGTATTGGAGATGGCCGCGAATTCTTGCTCAACAATCTCGCTCACTTCGGCTGGTTTAGCACGATTTTGGGTCTGCATCTGGGTCGAAGATTGGACGGCGATTACCAAATTCATGGGTCAGCGCACGTGCACTACGTAGTTGCGGGACACAGTGGTGTGATTGACGGAGGTTCGACGTCGTTCATCCAACACGATGACGATATCATCACCCAGCAACAGGTACTAAAAACCGCTGGAGAACACTTCCAACAGAGTTATTCCAATAAGGATTATCTCGCCCGAATTTCGATTGTCTCACTATCAGGGCGAAACCTCGACCAAGCGCTGCAGAACGCGCTTAGCAATTTCGATCTCGCTCCGACTCGTGAGGTGGCAGCATGAATGACAACGCTTTGTATCTAACGCAACGATTGATCGACACTTGCTTGCGCGAAGACATGTTTGGCATTTTGTCGAAGGCCAAGTTCAGTAGAGACGCGCCAAAAGGGGTAATTGTTCCTCAAGACGAGCAAGTCTGGCTGATATTTGCCAACTCTGATTTCACGTTGTATTTACCTGTTGCGCCAACGTATTACATGCAGCACTGGCGCTACGGTCACGCCAATGACGAAACACCACCAGGTTGGTGGGTGGAGAAAAATGGCCAAGTCGAGCATCAACAGCATTACAAAGAGTGGATTGCGCTACTAACGACACTGGCGCATGAGAGCTCTCACGAGTTGCTGGCGGGATACCTTCAAGAACTGGAATGTGCAGAGAAACACAAAGCGCTGTGTGACCAAGCGTTTCATCATCACGCAGACCACATTTCTCAACCAATATCCGAGCTTGGATCTTGGCATAAAAAGCTGCTGCTAGCCGACCAGATCGCTTCTTACCTTGACCATCCGTACTATCCAACTGCGCGGGCGAAGTTTGGTCTGAGCGATGAAGACCTTGCTAAGTACGCGCCCGAGTTTGCACCAAGCTTTGCTCTGCATTGGATTGCGATTGAAAAATCACTGGTGACATTAACCAGCGAACAACCTGATTGCTGGCCAACCATGGAGCAAGTTGGGCTTCCTGCTGATTTTGCACTGAGCCACGTTCTGTTCCCTGCGCATCCGCTCACTCTGCGATCTTTAGAAGCCTTACCCGAAGGTATGATAGAAGCGCCTTTAACGTATCTAGACGTGACGCCGACGCTTTCCGTTCGTACTGTGGTCGTCAGCGACGCACCGCACATTCACATCAAAGTTCCGCTTATCATGCGATCGCTAGGTACGAAAAACATTCGCTTAATCAAGCCTTCAACACTGTATGACGGCCACTGGTTTGAACGCCTACTCAGCCACCTTGAACAAACGGACGCCGACTTAAACAGTCGCTTGTTCCATTGCAACGAAAAACACGGTGGACACGTCGGCGAGGATAAAACCTTCGCGTACATCGTACGTGAGTACCCACTTACTCATTGCGAAGACAAAGCGTTAGTTCCGGTTGCAGCACTGGCTAGCCCAATGCCTGACGACCGCTTGTTCTTAGAACACTTGGCAGAGCAGTACTATCAACAAGATACGCTAGCGTGGTTCAAAGATTACGTCGACCTATTATGCCAAGTACACCTTACCTTGTGGCTTCGTTATGGCATTGCATTGGAGTCCAACCAGCAAAACGCCATCGTTGCATTTGATCAACAGGGCAAAATGACGCTCGCGATGAAAGACAACGACGCAGCGCGAATTTGGCCAGAGCGCTTCCACTTTGCAACAGAGCATGCCGCCCAAAAACAGGGCGCAGGAACAATTCCAGTGGATTGCGATGAACTGCTCGACCAACGCATCAAAGTCGACAATGAATTGGCGCTCGGTCAGATGTTTACCACCATCACATTACAATTGGATATCGCAGCGATTGTAGAAGCAATGGCTACAAAGGGCATTGCCTCTTCAGCATCGCTTTACGCCATCGTGGCCAAAAGCATTTCAGAACAACTCAACCGATTGGAAGGCGAAGGGTTAGAAACAAAACTGGCACGCGAGTTACTGCAAGAGGCGCCTGATTTGTACGCCAAGTACTTGTTGAGCTCTGGCAGTTTGCTCTCGAAAGAAGCCTCCGGCGCGAGTGACATCAATAAGTTCTATGGTTTGTCGGCTCCGAACTTCTTGCTGCTTTCTAGCGAAGAAGCGCAACGCGCCTACTTAGAAGCCATCAAAAAAAGCGTACGTTAAACGATTATGACCAAACTCATCTACAGCGTGTTGTTGTGCCACTTTATCGCTGCGTTTGCCGCGTTAGGTATGCCGCTATTTCTACCCGTCGTGTTGCCAACGTTAGGCGCAAGCATTGATGCGGACTGGGCAGGGGTATTGTTTATCCTACCTACGTTTTGTACTGCGTTGGCAGCGCGATTTTGGGGCAACTTTGCCGATCGCTACGGTCGCCGCCGCTCACTCTTGCGTGCGCAACTTGGCCTTGCAGCAGGGTTTGCGCTGTGCGGCTTGGCAGACAACCTCGCCATGTTTGTGTTTGGTCTTATTGTTCAAGGAACCTTTGGCGGCACCATGGCCGCATCGAACAGCTACTTATCTAGTCAAATTAAAGAAGCCAAAACACTCGGCAAGTCACTCAATAAAACCCAACTATCTGCTCGCTTGGCGCTGATCGTTGCGCCCATTGGGCTCGGCTGGAGCTTGTCCGAAACCAATCCACTCAACGCGTACCTGTGGTTATGCGTTTTGCCTTTAATTGCTATGGGCATCACGCTAACACTGCCAGCGGATAAACCCGCCAACCAAAACCTCGAAAAGCCAAACTCAGAACCTCAGCAAGAAAAACCGGTTGCACAGAAAAACGCAATGCATGCCATTCGTTGGATCTTCTTTGCTCAGTTCGGGTTTGCGTTTTCTATGGTGGTGACCTTTCCTTATTTCTCGCCGTTTGTGCAGCAATATGGCATCACTCACCACGCATGGATCGGTTTTTTGTACGCACTGCCGCATGGCGTCTATCTGTTGCTGGCAGGCAAAATCCACGTGTTGTCAGATGGGTTGAATCGCCATCAACCGCTGCGTACGTTGTGGCTTGGGTTTGCATTGCTTGCCGTGAGCTCTGCCTTGCATTTGATTGCGTCCGAAACCGCACTCATTGCTGCGAGAATTATCTTCGGCATCGCGATGGTGTGTTGCTATCACGGATTGCATCAGCATCTTGCGAGCAATCTGGATCGCAAACTCAGTGGCAAAGTATTTTCTCGCTTTGATGCCATGTCCAAATGGGGTGGCGTGGCAGCGGGATTTTGCGCTTCTTTCATTTCTAGCTTGGGGCTACTTGAGGTTCCTTTCCTACTTTCTGCGATAGTCAGCGTAATCACCTTGATCGCGCTGGTTCTCCACTCAAAATTTGGAAATCAACATGTTACAAACTCAATCCTCTCAGACTAGCGAGTTGCGCGCGCATGAGGTGCAGCTCAACCGTGAGAAAGCCCAACTCAACACGATAATGGGTGTTCTTAATTGTTACTTACGTGAATTTGCGCTACCGAATCAACAAGTGGAATGGCACTACCAATCGACATCGCTACCCCAAACGTTAAAACGCAACTATCCCGCTAAACAGCGGATAGCCGTTCATCTTTCTCAACAAAATGGCGTGTTGGTTTTGCCGATTCACTACGCGAGCAAACTGGGCAAAATCAAATTGGCAGAACTGCCGTGGGCGAAAATGCCGGGATCTGGTTGGGCGAAATTGGATGCCACGCAAACTCTTACGCTTTTGCTTAACTATCTCAAGCAGGTGTTGGCGATCCCATTTAACCATGAGCTGATCGAACAACTGGAAAATAGCGTGCTGGTTACCGAGCAGTTTCTCAACGTCGCGCCCAAATCGCATCACAACGAATTTATCGCTTCGGAACAATCTCTGATTTGGGGGCATACTTTCCATCCGACCCCGAAAAGTCGTTCGGGCGTCACCATGGATGATCTCTTAGCGTTTTCTCCAGAAGTCGGCGCGCAAGTCCCGCTGTACTGGTTTGAAGTGGATACGTCCTTACTTGATGTGCTGAGTTCCGACGGAGAAGCTAACCCTGCTCAGCGCATGCTACAACAGCTCGCGCCACAACACGCCGCCAGCGATGGGAAGACCCTCTACCCTTGCCATCCTTGGGAAAGCTACACCATTTTGAGTAACCCAAGCGTGAAGCGCGCCATTGAACAAGGCAAGATCACACCACTGGGTTTAGGTGGTGAAAAGATGCAGCCGACCTCTTCAGTTCGTACCCTCTACCACCCAGATATGGATTGGTTTGCGAAATTCTCCATCAACGTACGATTAACTAATTGCGTGCGCAAAAACGCGTGGTACGAACTCGACAGCGCCGTGCAGCTCACGTCGATTCTCAAACCGATTCGAGAAAACGAACAGCTGCACAACCCTGTATTTAAAGTGATGACAGAGCCTTACGCCACCACATTAAATCTAGAAAGTGTCGCTGAGCGTAATTGGGATGACAACACCAAAGCGCGCGAATCGTTTGGGATTTTGTATCGCGAAAATTTCTCGCTGAGCGAAGTCGATATCTTAAAACCAACCCTCGCTGGCGCTCTGTTTGCTTACGACAAAAACGGCAACAGTTGCATTGCTCAACGCCTTAAAAACAAAGCGCGTACTACGCAAAATCGCTATTCCGACATCGCGACACTGTGGTTTGAGCGCTATTTGCATTGCCTAATTCCGGGCGTGTTTAATTACTACTTCAAACACGGGGTGGCGTTTGAGCCGCATTTGCAAAACACCTTGATTGGCTTTGAGCAAGAGATGCCGTGTTGTGTTTGGATTCGTGATTTGGAAGGCACTAAATTACTGCCGGAGTTTTGGCCAGCAGAAACATTAACTGATTTGTCTGAACGCGCGCGACAATCGGTTTACTACAGTCGCGAACAAGGTTGGAATCGCATCGGATACTGCACCTTTATCAACAACATCAGCGAAGCGATTTTCTTCATCGCAGAAGGTGATGAGCCACTAGAGCAAACGCTGTGGAATGCGGTGCAAAGTGCCATTGTGCGTTGGCAATCAGTGAATGGGAAACAGCCGGAACTAGAAGCATTGCTGAATGGCGGTCACTTCCCAAGCAAAAATAATTTCACCACACGTTTGATGCAAAAAGCCGATAAGGAGTCGGGCTATACCCAAGTCGCCGCACCTTGGCAACAACACGAAAAAGGAGCGCAACATGCCTAACTCACTCTCTCTACCGACACGCGTTAGCCAACAAGTTCACACGCTCGCACAGCAGCAAAATCAGCCCTTGTGCGCGTACGTGTATGACCTAAACGCCTTAGAAAAACACATCAAACAACTGCGTCACGTTTTGCCGAAAAATGTCGAGCTATTTTACGCAGCCAAAGCCAATCCATCGGGCCCGATTCTCAAAACGCTCGCGCCGTATGTCGATGGTTTTGAAGCGGCATCTGGCGGGGAGTTGGCACACCTCCACCAGCAGCAACTCGATAAGCCATTGATCTTCGGTGGCCCAGGAAAAATGCCAAGTGAATTGCAACAAGCGATTGATCTTGATGTTGATGCAATTCATGTCGAAAGCCTCACCGAGCTGCAACGCATTGGTGCGCTAACCGAGCGCCTCAACCACCGCCCTGCTTCGATCTTTTTGCGTATGAACATTGATATTGGCGACATCACGCTCAGCAAGTTGGCGATGGGCGGCAAGCCGACTCCTTTTGGTTTGGACGAGTCCGAACTGAGTAATGCTTTGATGTTGCTGCGCGATTTCCCGCAAGTGTCACTCAAAGGCTTCCATTTTCACTTGATGTCGCATCAGCTCGATGTTGAACGTCACTTAGCGTTAATGCAGCGCTATTTCCAAGTCGTGAAGGCGTGGCAACAAGAGTTTGAACTCGGTGAGCTGATGATCAACTTGGGTGGAGGCATGGGGATTAACTACCAAAACCCTGAGCAACACTTTCCGTGGATGGAGTTTTGCGACAAGTTGGAATTCCTCATCGCCAAAGAGCAAGTGCAAGACTGGACACTGCGTTTTGAATGCGGACGTTTCATCACGGCAGCATGTGGTTATTACGTGATGGAAGTGCTGGATATTAAGCAAAATCTTGGCGAAAACTTTGTCATCGCGCGCGGGGGGACTCACCATTTCCGCACGCCAGCAGCGCAGAGCCATGATCATCCATTCGTCATCCTGAAAAGCGAGCAACACCATGAGATTTCTCACCCAATTCAGCATGCACAAGCGACCTTTGTCGGCCAGCTTTGTACGCCCAAAGATGTGCTGGCACGCAATCAACACGTCGCCCACGTCGATATTGGTGATTACGTTGTGTTTACCTTAGCGGGCGCGTATGCGTGGAACATCTCCCATCAAAACTTCTTGATGCATGAACCGCCGATCTTCCACTATTTTTAAACGGCATACTTCGCTTCATTCAAGCCCCAATCATTGGGGCTTTTTTATTCCATCTCAGCACAAATTCATTGCCATTAACCGCTTTGCGAAATAGCAATAATGCGTTTTATCAGCTCGTCGGGTTCCATCTTGGGATTGCGGTAAAAACGGAAGATTTCCGAGTTTATCGCTTGCTGAGCAACCGGATTGACCGCCATCGAATCAATCATACTCGGCACAGCGAGGTTGTGTTTAACGCCGTAATGAAAATCTTGATATGACTGGACCTGACACGGATTAAAATCGCTGATGTCGATATCGGTGCGTACCGGAATCGAGCCTTTTACCTTATTGAACTTGGCTTGAAACTCGACGTCTGCCAGCGCGCTTGCGGTTTGCTGAGCAGCCTCGGCAGAAAACGACTTGCTCGACATAAACACCAAGCTGTCCATGTTGTAGAGGAATACACCATCGCTGTCAGGCGTTGGGTAACAGCCGACCTCTTGCGGAACCGAGACTTGATTGGCGAGCAGCTCACCCAAAATCCAATCTCCGCCGATTTGAAACAGTGCTTGACCGTCGGCTAGCGCTTGGGTCGCCGTATCCCACTTACTGTCGGGCAATTGGTTGTCGATCAACAAACTCAGGCGGCGAAATTGCGTCAACGCTTGGCGCAGGGTATCGCTGTCGATGCTGTCTCGCTCAAGTTTAACCATTGCATTGGTGTAGAACTCAACGCCGCCAGTGGAGATCACTAAGTTCTCGAAAAGTTGGGCGACTTGCCACGGCTGCTCACCAACCGCGATCGGTACAATGCCATTTTGCTTAGCAAGCTCCATGGCGGCGAACATCTCTTGCCAGTTTTTCGGCGCGGATAGATTCAGTTGTTTAAGCAGCTTGTGGTTGACCCACAGCCAGTTCAAACGGTGCAGCGTAAGTGGCAGGGCGATATAGCCGTTTTGTGTTTTATTGATTTCGATAGACAGTGGGTAGAGCACCTCGTCCCAGCGCTGCTCATCGGCAACCGCGTTGACGTTGTGCAAAATACCGATGGCGTCCCACGCCTTAATACTTGGCCCTTCGATTTGCGCGAAGCTTGGTGGATTGCCCGCCAGCGCGCGAGCTTGCAGTACCGTCATCGCACTGTCTCCACCACCACCTAACACCGGGCTTTGCAGCAGCTCAATATCGTGCCATTTTAGCTGAGCTTTGAGTGTTTGCAGCGCTTGCTGCTCGCCGTCAGAAGTCCACCAATGTAAAAACTCTACCCCTTGTGGCGACTCAGCGTGAGCGACGCAAGGGGCGAGCAACAGTGGGAACAAGAATGCCAGTTTGTTCATAGTCAGTCTCTCGGGAAAATCAGCGTGGCGCAGAGGCCGCCAAACTGAGAATGGCTCAACAACAAGTTGCCGCCATGAGCCTTTGCAAGGCTCTGTGAAATGGTTAACCCCAGCCCACTGCCTTCTTTATCGTTGCTAGCGCGGAAGTATGGCTGGCAGAGCTTTTCAAGTAATAAATCGTCAACACCGTCACCGTGATCTTCAATTTCAATCTGGATCGACTCTGGGCTTTCACTCAGCGTAATGTCCGCTTGATGGCCGTATTTGAGCGCGTTATAGACCAAATTCTGAATGCAGCGCTTAATCGCTAACGGTTTACCAGCAAAGTGGGTGCGGATTTCGCCGTGGATGCGAATCGTGTCCGGCGCATCGGCGATATTGGAGGAAATGTGCTGAATCAGTTGGGTGAAATTGATCGGCTCGATTTCCTCGTGGATATCGGTCTCTTTAATGCATTGCAATGCGCCTTTGACCATCAAATCTAGGTCGTTACTCAGGCGGATAAAGCGTTCTCGGTCGGCGTCGTCATCCAGCATCTCCGCTCGCAGTTTTAGGCAGGCAATCGGCGTTTTCAGATCGTGGGAGATGGCGCTGAACAACATTTCACGGTCTTTAATATGGCTGTCGATGCGTCGATTCATCTTGTTAAACGCACGTACCGCCGCTTTCAGTTCGTTACTGCCGCGCTCAGAGACTTCGGGCACGTCTAGTCGGCTCGACATCAGGGTTGCGGCTTTTGCCAGCTCTCGAATGGGTTGAATTTCTTTACGAACGATAAACCAGGTACACAACAGCAGCATTAGCGCGGACACCAATAGCGTCAGCCATTGGCGCAGCTCAAAATAGTTGGTCTCTAGGTTGATGTAAGGCGCGGGTAGCACCGCCGCGAGATAAAACCATTCGTTCTGTGCGACTTCGACCTGCATCACCAGAATGGGTGGATTGAGGTCACCAAACGAAAGCGAATAATGCGCCCACAATAGCGGCAGTTCGTCGATAGGTAGCTCGTTGTTGAACACTTTGAGTTTGTCTCGCTGGGTGAACTCCACCTCGATATTAGGAATGCCGCTCAACTCACTTTCTAATACCTCGCGAACTTGGTTGATGACCAACGTTTTGCGTTCGCTCTCCGGCAGCGGGTCGACGTCAATCTGGTGATTGTTGAGTGAGACGAAAAAGCGCGTACCACCCATGTTGCGTAGTTGATTGAGCACCAAGTGGCGATATTCCGAAGGGAGGGTTTGAAAGAAAGCAATGGTGGAAGAAGCGCTCAATGCTAAGCTTTTGACTGTGGTGGTCAGGCCTTCTTTATCGCGTTCGCTGGCGTGTTGATACCAGATAATCCCGGATAATACCTGCGCCAGAATGATCACCAGCAACAAGAACACACTGGTGCGAACGACCAGTGATCCCGTCCAGCGTTTAATTCTCATAATGTACGTCCGTGGTCAGCATGTAGCCTTTGTTGCGCACCGTTAGGATCAGCGAACGGTCTTTATCTTCAAGGTGATGACGCAAGCGGCTGATCTGCACGTCAATGCCGCGTTCAAACGGGTCGGCATCGCGTCCCCAGATCTCGCGCGCAATGTCATCACGAGACAATATTGATTGCGCGTGGTTGACGAATAAACCGAGCAGCGACAAATCCGCGCCACTCAGTTGCTTAACCTCGCGGCTAGCAACGTGGGTCAGTTGCCGGGTTACGGTATCTAACAACCAATCGTCAAAACGCACTTTACGCGTCAGTTTGCTATTGGAGGTCGTTTGGCTGCGTCTCAGAATCGTTTTGATGCGCGCGAGCAGTTCACGCGGACTGAATGATTTGGTGATGTAGTCGTCAGCGCCCATTTCTAGCCCCGCGACTCGGTCGGCTTCTTCAGTGACTGCGGTCAGCATGATGATCGGGATATCGGAGTTTTTGCGCAGTTTCTGGCACAGGGTAAAACCGTCTTCACCGGGCATCATAATATCGAGGATGATTAAATCAGGATGGTGATCGTTGAGCAGTTGCCACATCACGCCGCCGTTTTCCGCACAAAGCACTTCAAACCCTGCACGGCCAAGGTAATCTGACAACGCTTCGCGAAGGTCGAGGTTGTCATCGACGACCAGTATCTGCTTGTTTTCCATCCTACTTTCCCTGTGTCCGTCCCTGAGTTTGGCGCTGGCCAATATGATGCATTCTTAAACGCACATTCACAATCGAGCCGATTACAATTTTCACTTCTCGGTGTAAGAGATTTGTAAGCGGCCACTTACAAACTGATTGCCTTTTGTAACCTTAGGCGCCGCCTTGCTCGCTATGATCATCCTGACCTTACGTGAAACAACATGACCTGAAGGAATCAGGTCCTACAACACTGGCATTCGTCAGGAGGAAACCATGTTTGCAAGTATATTTGGACAACTACAAAAAATAGGGCGGTCGTTGATGCTGCCTGTGGCGGTGTTACCAGTGGCCGGCTTGATGCTGGGTATTGGTAACGCGGGTTTTGCGTTTATTCCAGACGCGGTCAACAAAGTGATGCTCGCCGCCGGTGAGGGCGTGTTCGGCAACATGCAGTTGATGTTTGCGGTCGGTGTAGCGCTCGGGTTATCAAAAGGCAATGACGGTGCGGCTGCGCTCGCAGGCTTAGTTGGCCTAATTATTATGAACGCATCGCTCGGTATTGTGACTGGCCTACGCGGCTTAGAAACTGATGCTACCATCATGGGCGTTGAGACGCTGCAAACCGGGGTGTTTGGCGGCATCTTTATCGGTGCGGTCGCGGCAATCATGTACAACCGCTTCTACAACATCAAACTGCCGGAATATTTGGGCTTCTTCGCGGGTAAGAGATTTGTGCCCATTGTCACCGGTCTATCGGCGATCGTCGTTGGTGCGATTCTCGCGTTTGCATGGCCACCTGTCGGACAACTTCTTGATGCATTCTCTCATTGGGCAGCGTACCAAAACCCTGTACTCGCGTGGGCGGTTTACGGCGCGGGCGAACGTTCACTACTCCCGGTTGGTTTGCACCACATCTGGAATGCGCCGTTCTTCTTTGAAGTCGGCAGCTATGTAGACCCAGAAACCGGCAAAGAGTTTACCGGTGAGCTCACTCGCTTCTTCGCGGGCGATAAAACCGCAGGTTATCTGTCTGGTGGCTTTATGTACTCCATGTGGGCGCTACCAGCAGCGGCATTGGCGATTTACCACTGCGCGTCTCCTGAGCGTAAGAAAATCGTCGGCGGTTTGATGATGTCTGCGGCGTTGACCTCTTGGTTGACTGGTATCACAGAGCCAATCGAATTTACCTTCCTATTCGTCGCGCCAGTGCTGTACGTGATCCATATTTTCCTTACCGGTATTGCGTTTGCGATCACCGCATTTTTGGAAATCAAACACAGTACGGACTTTGCGCACGGCGCGATCCAGTTCTTCCTTTACTACCCAATGTCGACCAACGCGTGGATGTTCATCATCATCGGTCCAATCTGGGCGACGCTGTACTATGGCTTGTTCCGCTTCCTAATTGTGAAGTTGGATCTGAAAACGCCGGGTCGTGAAACCGACATTGCAGAAGTGAAGATTGCCGGACAGCCTGATGAAATTGCGGTGGATGTAGTCGCTGCATTGGGCGGCAAAGCCAATATCAAGTCAGTCGATGCGTGTATCACTCGTCTGCGTGTCTCGGTGAAAGACATTGCCAACGTTGATGTTGCTAAGCTAAAAGCACTTGGCGCGCGAGATGTGTTAGTGATTGGCGACAGTTTACAAGCGATTTTCGGCACGCAGTCTGACTCAATTAAGTCAGAAGTGCACAGCGTACTCGCCACCTCCTGATCTTACCTCCCCCAATCTAGGTAAGATTTGCCAACCTCCTTGTGAGGTTGGCTTTTTCGTTTTCGGAGTAAAAAAAGCGAAGCCAATAACCAGCCCTACTTCGCCGCCGCGTTGGTTAAATTGCCCAGCACGCCGCTGATTTTGTTCAATGCCTCGTCACAGCCTTCAATATGATGGCGCTGCTTTAAATACATAGGATCGTTATAAGCTAACCACGTTTTGCCTTCATCATCTTCATACACCAACACTTTTTGGGGTAAATCGAGCGCCACTTCCTGCGCACAGATCATCAGTGGCGTGCCTACTTTAGGGTTTCCAAACACGATAACTTCGGTTGGTCGCAACGTCATATCGACTTTCGTGGCATTCTCTTGATGGTTAATGCGCGCAAAGACGTTCAACCCTTTTTCTTGCGCGATAGCGACAAATTTATCCGCCGTATTTTTTGCTGAATGCGTGCTCGCAACGGTTACCACACCCTCCCCAGCCAACGTACTCAATGACGCCAACGCCACTACCAACCCCATCATTACTTTTTTCATTTGTCGTCCCTTCCTCTCTCTGAGTAGAAAACTAAATATAGAAAAACCAAGTGTAGGAAAACTATAGAAGTCAGATTCCGCTATGGCGAATTGCACTCTACCCACTCAAGAGTCGACCGTGTAACACGGATTAATTGATTCAGATTAATAAAGCATTAACTAGCCGAGCATCAAAAGCGTGAAATACGTAACATTTGCAGCCTATTTTAGTAAGAAAGAGAAAAGTAGTGACACGCGATCAATTTGAGTTATTAGCACCCGGTGGTGATTTAGATTCCATCAAAGCCGCCATTGCCGCTGGCGCCGATGCAATTTACTGTGGGCTCGACCGCTTCAATGCTCGTAACCGAGCGACCAACCTCACCTTAGATAACTTAAATGGCGTGTTAACGTTAGCCCATCAGCACAGCTGTAAGATTTTCCTAACGTTGAATGTGCTGATTTTAGAAAGTGAAATTCCAGCGATTGTTCGCTTACTCAGCCAACTGAACACCACCAAAATCGATGGCGTGATCGTGCAAGATCTCGGTCTGGCCTACATTCTCAAACATCACTTTCCCGATTTGGATGTGCACGCTTCAACACAACTGAACACGCATAACGAAGGCCAGATCCTCTTTCTCAACCAGCTCACCGCAAGCCGAGTAAACTTATCTCGCGAACTTAACATCGATGAAATAAAACATCTGGCGCAATTTGGTCGCGAGCACAACGTAATGATGGAAGTGTTTGTCCACGGCTCATACTGCATCGGATTCTCCGGAATTTGCTATATCAGTTCCGCTCGCAATGGTGCATCAGGTAACCGTGGACGTTGCAGTCAACCTTGTCGCGAACAGTACGAAACGACCAAAACGGGCAACAACTACCCACTCAATATGAGAGACAACTCCGCCTTTGGGGACTTGGAAGCGCTTGCCGATGCTGGCGTGTATTCTTTAAAAGTAGAAGGGCGAATCAAGAAATCGCACTACGTCTATGCCGTGGTCGACAATTGGCGTCAGCAAATCGATCGCATGTGCGAGGGTTTGGAACTCTCTGAAGACACCACAGAGTTATACACGGTGTTCAACCGTGATTTCTCCAACGCATTTTTGCAAGGTGATTTCGGCAAGGCGATGTACATCGACAACCCGCGCGACCACGCTGTAAAACATTTTTCGAAGGTTTATCAATGCCAGTCTGCTGATGATGTGCAAGCGGTGAAAAAGAAACTCTACGACGACAAAACCGCGATCATTGAGAAAGTGGCAGAGCAAACTAAGTCGTTCTATGTCGCTTCGAAACAAGTATCCGGCAGCAGCTTGAAAGGGGCGATTGATGTGCCAACTCTGCCAGCGTTACCTCAACCAGAAACTCGCCAAAGTGCGCCAAAATTATCGGTTCTGATCTCGTCAGCACAAGAAGCTATGCTGTGCGAATACCACGACGTTGATGTTTACTATCAATTGCCAATGGGATTGTCTGGCGAACTGAGCGCGATGATTGAGTTATTCCAAGCCAATCCAATGCTCAAACCATGGCTCCCGGCCATTTTGATTGGCGAAGACTACCACGCCGCGCGCGTATTTTTGGAAACCATCCAACCTGAGTTGTTGATCACCAACAACTCAGGCGTCGGCATGATCGCAAAAGAGCTCGGCTTAGGCTGGGTGGCAGGCCCACAAATGAACACGGTGAACTCATACGCGTTTAAATGCCTTCAAGACGAGTTCGCGGCAAGTGGCGCGTTTGTTTCTAACGAGCTGAATATGAAGCAGATGCGTCACATAAAGCGTCCGAAAAACATGCGCAGCTTCTACAGCATTTATCATCCAAATACCCTACTCACGAGCCGCCAATGTTTGTTCCAACAAACCGAAGGATGCCGTAAGGTGAAGGTCAACAAAGGTTGTTTGAAACGCTGTGATAAACGCACGTCTATCATCAACTTAAAAGACAATCCTTACGTGGTACAAAAACAAAAAGGCAGCCACAATTCAATCTACAGCGAGCACAACGTCTTAAACCTGCAAGTGCTGCACGATCTGCCGCAATTGTTTACCGATGTGTTGATCGATCTGCGTGATATCCAGACAGAAACGAAAGTCTCAGCAAGCAAACCTGAGTTGATTGACGCGTTCTTAGCTCTACTTGAAGATCACAGTGAACAAGCCGTCCAAACGCTGAATGACATGATTCAACCAACAGCCAACGCGCAGTATTTGAAGGGGTTGTAGGCGGTACTTGAAAGTTAAACAACGCATCCACTCTCAACATATCTTGAACACACACAGTGCACTGACTACAATAGCGCACTTTTTACGGAATTTAGGTCACACAAAATGACAGATACAGCTAAACCAGCTCTACCAGATCGCCTAGCGGGTAACCCACGTAGCCCATTCTTCATCAAAGAATGCTTCGAGCACCAAATCGGTATTCGTATCAACGGCCAAGAGCGTACTGACGTAGAAGAATACTGCATCAGCGAAGGTTGGGTAAAAATTGCTTCTCCTAAAGCAAAAGACCGTTTCGGTAACCCAATGCTAATCAAGCTTAAAGGCGAAGTTGAAGCGTACTACGTGTAAGCTGACCACGCTTAATATCTTTGAAAGCTCGAGTCTGACTCGGGCTTTTTTAATGCCTGTCATATCCCTTCCTCATTTAATCTCTTCCCTCTTATTTTCAGTACAAAGTAGGGTCTGTTTATCTTTCGAGATTAAGTTTTGTTCGAGGTAAAATCGTTTTAGGCGAGGCAAGGAGTGTGTAGCCTAGCATCCTAAGTAAATACTCCTTAACAAGGCATAGAACGATTTTAGCCGAACCCTTTGGGCAGCGTTTGTTGGTCATTTCTCCTGCGTTATCAGCTTTTTCATGTAGGCTAACTACACATCAAAGCTTCTGCCTTGCACAAATACCCAACAATTCGCTGCAAAAATCAGCTCGAAAGGTCAACAGACCTTAAACTCGATGTAAATCGCTGTTTTTATCTAATTGTTGTCTAAAGTTTCTAGAGAACTAACTGCAATAGCCATTGCCAAAAGAAACGACACCTTTTGAATACAGGGAGAGGAAATGGAAAGCCCACTTGTCACACTCAAACACGCCAGCAAAAGCTTTGTCGATGGCAAAGAGACACATCGCGTGTTGGAAGGCGTCGACTTTACGTTGAACACAGGAGCGAGTGTTGCGCTGACAGGCGCAAGTGGCAGCGGCAAAAGTACCTTACTCAATGTCATCGCTGGCTTTGAGCCACTTTCCGAAGGTGAGTTGTGGTTAGATGGTGATAACACGGCGGCTTGGAAAGACCCGCAATGGAGCCGATTTCGACACCAAAAACTCGGTGTTATTTTTCAGCAATTCAACCTATTAACGCCGCTCAACGTGCAGCAAAACATCGCCTTCCCTCTACATTTGAATCAACAAAAATGGAATGACTGGTGCGATTATTTGGTCGAGACTCTAGGCATCAGCCAACTGCTTGATAGACATGTTTCTGCCCTTTCCGGTGGTCAACAACAACGAGTCGCGATTGCGCGCGCTTTAGCACACAAACCTAAACTGCTACTTGCTGATGAACCCACAGGTAACCTCGACCAAAAAGCAGGCTTGGAAGTGATGAAACTGCTCAGTGAAATCACCACCCAGGGCAATACGGCGGTGCTATTGGTAACACACAGCCATGAATGCGCTGAATTTATGAAAGCACGGCTGCGATTGGATAACAGTCAGCTACAGAACAGTCATCAAGTAAACAAACATGAGCTTCGCCATGAAGCAAGCTAAGCTATCAACCACCAGATTCACGCATACTCGACTCGCCCTGGATCTGTTTGCGGCACATTATCGACAAGCACCACTGCAAGCCGCCGCGATTCTGATCGGTATCGTGTTGGCTGTGACCTTATTTGTTGCGGTGCAAGCCATCAACCTCAATGCCAAACGAAGTTATGCGGAATCTACCGAGCAGCTTAGCGCACAAGCTCAGAACTTAATTATTCCACCAGCAGGGCAAAACTATCTGCCCGAGTCTCTTTATTTCACCCTTAGACAAAACGGGCTCAGTGCAGCACTACCTGTAATCGAAGGGCGAGTGAGAGACGAACAAGGTCGTCGTTGGTCAGTACAAGGTAGCGAGTTAATTGCTGCCATCTCTTCACGTTCGCGCTACTCAACGGATAACAAGCAAAAGTCATCAGATAACCAACAGAACGTGTCTTTGTTCGACAGTGCTTTGCCTCTACCTGAGCTTTTAGCTGGCAAGCCAATCGTGATGATGAGCCAATCTCAACATCAAAACTTAGGAGAGGTAGAAACCCTAACTCTGGACGACATTCCAACCCAAGTGGTGGTGTTGCCTGACGAATGGCAGTTAGGTAGCCGAATGTTGATGGACATTGGCTTTGCCCAGCAACTGCTCAATAAAAAAGGGCAGCTCAGTTACATTGCGGTTTTCCATTCGGGTGATAAAGGGAATAAAGACACGCAAGCAAATTGGCAAAGCATCATTGGCGAGCAAGGACAATGGATTTCCAATAATCAAAGCACAGACCTTGGCTCACTGACCGACAGCTTTCACCTCAATCTCACCGCAATGAGCTTACTCGCGTTTTTAGTCGGGCTGTTCATTGCTTACAACGGCGTTAAGTACAGCTTGCTTAAACGCAATCGGCTGTTAGTGCAGATTCAACAGGCGGGCGTTGCGCCGAGCATTGTGCTCTCTGCGCTGTTAGTTGAACTCACTGTTCTCGTTACCATCGGCGCTTCCCTCGGTTTTGTATTGGGCATGCAGCTTAGCCATTGGCTACATCCGACCGTGGCACTGACTCTAGAACAACTTTATGGCGCGACACTTCTGCCCGGAACTTGGCAGTGGCAATGGTGGGCGCAAGCGCTGCTGCTCACGTTAACCGCAACCCTGTTGGCGTGTTGGCAGCACTTTAAACAGCGAGTGCGCCAACCGCTTTCCTCTCATGGCGGGTTTTATCAAGCGCCTGAAGCCTCTAACGAAAACCAATTGTTCGTGATAGGTGCTGCGTTGACGACTCTCGCACTCGCAGGGTTATGGCTGAGTGAGCATCACCGCTTCACCATGGCGTGGCTCGGCGTGCTTGTAGTGTCGATTCCTTTGTACCTACCCAAAACACTCAGCGTCTTAGCCAATTGGTGTGAGAAGCGCACCAATTCCGGTTTGATGCAGTATCTGTTTGCTGAGCTGCGTGAGCTGATTTCTCCGCTTTCTCTCGCCATGATGGCACTGCTACTCGCCGTTACTGCCAATATGGGGATGAACAAGCTAGTTGGTAGCTTTGAATCCACCCTAAAGCAGTGGTTAGAACAAAGGTTACACGCCGATATTTACGTCAGCCCTGCGCAAGGGGAAATCGCAGATGTAGAGCGCGCATTAGGACAGTTTGACAATGTTGAGACCGTCTACAAGCAATACTACGTCGACGATAACCTGCAAGGCTTACCGATTTTGCTTGGCACCAAAGACAAAGACACCTTAGAGCAAACAATGGTGTTCAAATCGCGTTTGGAGAACTTCTGGTCACGCTTTTACCAAGGTGAGTTGGTCGCTATCAGTGAACCAACCGCGGTCAAACTGGGTTTATCTCTGGGTAGCGAGCTCACGCTTGATGCCGTTCCAAATAAGAACCTCCTTGTGGGTGCGGTATTCCATGATTACGGCTCACCTAACGGTGAAGTCTTATTAGCACCAAAGTTATGGCAAGAGAGTGGCTTTACCGACCTGCCAACAAGCCTTGGCATTAAAGTCTCAGGGGACCCACAAATCGTCTACGAGCAACTGCGCGAGCAATTGAATCTGCATCCGAGTCAACTCTACGACCAGGCGCAAATCAAATCCATCGCGTTGGATATTTTCTCGCAGACCTTCGCCATTACACGCGCACTCAACGGCGTGACGTTGATGGTCGCGGTGATTGGTTTGTTCAGTGCTTGTTTTATGTTGCTCGACGCGCGCAAAGCCGCCATTGCAAGGCTGTATGCACTTGGCGTCAGCCGTCGTAAATTAATGACCATGGTGGTCGGGCAGATCGCCGCTTTAGTCAGTTTTACTCTGGTTGTCGCCCTGCCCCTCGGAGCCATGGTGGGTTATGTGCTGACAGACATCGTCACCTTACGCGCTTTTGGTTGGAGCTTAAATTATCTGTGGAATTGGAGTGACGCCCTCAGTATTGCGGCGATCACCATCTTGGTGGCGGTGATTGCAACCTTGATTCCGCTGTGGCGATTGGTCAGCAAGCCTGTCGTATCCAGTTTGCAAAGCGAGGTGTTGTGATGGTTCGATTAGCAAGCACACTTACTCTATTCATGAGCAGTCTGTTCCTGTTCGGTTGTGAAGATCCCCAACAACAAAATATGGGCACTTTGCTGGGCAGTGGAGATATGCAAAGCGAGAGCAACCTATTCACACCCGTAGAAAAAGGGGTTGAACTCACCTTTCCTACCGATCATCAAGCACACCCGGATTTTCGTCATGAATGGTGGTACTTAACCGCTAACTTAATCGATGCAAACGGCAACCCACTTGGCGTCCAGTGGACACAATTTCGCTTTGCTGCTGCGCAGCCAACAGGCGAAGATGACGTAAAGAAAACCGAATGGCAAGCTCAACAAATCTACATGGCGCACAGCGCAGTCACGACCGCGGACAAACACTACGCCGATGAAAAATGGTCACGTGACCAAGCCTCTCTAGCTGGCGTCGACACTTCACCATTTCGAGTTTATCTCGATGATTGGCAGTGGACTTCTTCAACCACCGATCTCTTCCCTGCCACATTGAATGCAAACTCCGAACAATTTGGCTATTCGCTGACGCTTAACAGCCACGTGCCTTATCAAAAGCAAGGCGAACAAGGTTACAGCACCAAAAGTGCCGATGGCCGTGTGGCTTCCTATTACTACAGCCAACCGTTTATTGATGTCTCCGGTGAAGTCACGATCGACGGCGAAACCCATCAAGTATCCGGCAAAGGTTGGATAGACCGAGAGTGGAGCTCGCAATTCTTACTCGACTCACAACAAGGCTGGGACTGGTTTGCCCTAAGGTTGAGTGACGACACTAGCTTGGTGGTGTTCCAATTGCGGGATTCCAAAACCGGAGCAGCCAGTTACTCCAGCGCAAGGCTGATGCAGCAAGATGGTTCTGGCATTGCTATCCCACAGAAAGACATTCAGCTAGAGGCGACTAAGCAAACAGAAATCCAAGGGCGAAAGTATCCAACCCAGTGGCAAGTGTCGATTCCTAAGCAGCAAATCGAGCTAACCGTTTCTGCACTCAACCCGAACGCGAAAATGCCCCTTTCAGTGCCTTATTGGGAAGGCCCTGTGCGCATTAAGGGCTCTCATTCTGGGACAGGTTATATGGAACTAACGGGGTATTGAAAAGTTGAGTGATTACCCCAATTATTCAGCTAGTACAAACACAGGTAACCGAGTGATACACTGCACCTCAGTGTCATCCAATGAATGATTAAAAGGAAATGCGATGAACCCGATTATTGCGCTGCTAAAAGAGAACAACATCAGCGATGAGCAAATCAACGAGATTTTTCAGACTCTGACGCAAAACCCTCTAGCGGCAATGGCAACAATCAGCCAACTAGGTTTGCCACAAGACAAGCTACAAATGCTGATGGCGCAAGTGATGCAAAACCCTGCGCTAATTAAAGAAGCCGTAGACGAGTTGGGATTGGATTTCTCAAAGGTTGAAGAAGCAAAAGAGAAGCTTCAAAGCCAAAACCAAGGCAACTAAGTCTTAGCCATCTAGCGCTGAATATAGAAAAGGCCGTTAACCCAAACATCTGGGTTAACGGCCTTTTTGTTCACTACTTTGTTGTTAGCTACTTTTTTATCAGCTAATTATTAGTGATTTAAAGACGCGAATTGCTCTGCTGTCATGCCGTAGTAAAGTTTATCGTCAAAGCCTTGCTCTAGTTTGTAGTAGTCTTTCTGACGGCCTTCTTGAGTAAAACCATTTTTCTCTAAAGTCTTGTAAGATCCAACATTAGAAGCGTAGCAATCCGCACTGACTTTATGGGCGTTTAGCTCAGTAAATCCAATCTCGGTCATCATTTGGCAAGCGCGAGTCGCAACGCCTTTACCCCATGCACAAGTTGGTAATTGATAACCTACTTCGTAGTTGCCAGTTAAGAACATCACTGCGGTCACCGCACACATTCCCATGTACTGACCTTGCTGGTCACGAATCACGAACGTTGGGCTGTCTGGCCAAACACCTTCTTTGATCGCTTGTGCCGTATTTTCGATAATAGGGCCCAAGAAACCCTCATATAAGCTGTTGTCAGCAGGTGCGAAGAATAGATACTGATTGACCTTATCGTCGTTCAACATCTCGATAATATCTTGTAGATCAGAGCCTTGAATCAGTTGGATAGTCAACGATTCGTTAAATGGGATGGCTTCGCCTTGTTTTAGTTTTTGATATGACATGTGTTACCTCGTTATCTGCTGAAAATAGTAGCCCAGCGGATAAGAGAAAAATTGGATTTTTGCGACAACTTTCAGGCTGATTAGCATTGTATTACGACTCAAAATCACCATAGATATCGATGGTTAAGTCGCGCTTTTTCAAGTATTTGCTTGGCGTTTTTCTTAGCTGCTGTTTGAGGGTACGAATCAAATGCGATTGGTCACTGAAACCAAATTGCTGTGAGAAGCTTGCCCAATCAATCGCCTCTTGTTGCTTGTAGAGGGTCAAAATCATCTGCTCCAGACGTGCCATTTGTTGATATTGCTTAACGCTCAACCCCACCACCTGCTTGAAACTGCGCTCAAGCGTTCTGCGAGAACAGGCGCACTGTTTGGCTATCTCGTCAATATCCATCGCTAACTCAGGTGAACGTAGCGCTTGAGCATCCATCACGGACACCGCTTTTTGTGATGCCAAAAACGGTTTGGTACGGCAAGCTTCGATATCTAACGCATCTAGATGTTGTTTGATGTAGTTCAGCAAACATTGCGGTGAATCTTGCAACTCTAGCTGCCATAACCCTTGTTGAAAGCGCTCATCAAAGGCCGTGTTGAGCCAATCAAACCATTCGCATTGGTTAATTGCTGCAACTTGGGATGCCTCAGTAAACCGTGACTCATGGCATACAAACCCTCTGGGCGAAAGGTGATACCAATACGCTTGATGGGTGCCGTATCTTCCAACAACAGCAAGTGTTCGTTAGCCGTTAATAAGTGGCAGCCTTTGCCAGCAAGCTTTGTGTCTCCCGTGTCGTAGCTGTAGCCTTGCTCTGGTGGCGTAAAGAGTAAATGAGCACGCGGGTTTGGGATAAGGTGCGGCTTGGGGTCAATGACTTCACCCTCTGGCACTTCCAAGTACCAAACTTGATGAATGAGCCATTCATACTCTGGCAGAGACTGTTTCCAAGCTATCATGATTGTCCTAGCGGTTAGTAAAGATAATAAGCGCAACGTTTTTGCTTAAACACCAGCTCGTTGAGTGTGACTGATTGACGCGCATCTCGCCACGCATTTCTCACCCTGCTCCCTTGCAAGCTTGTTGGATTGCGGTAGGCTTTGAGCAGAGAAAACAAGCTGAACAGAACAAGGAAATACCCCGATGCGCGTCGACTACCACCAACGACTGGTTCCTGTGATTCGTTATTTAGAACAACACTTTAATGAACCACTCAACCTACCAGAAGTGGCTGCGCTGGCGAACCTTTCCCCTTATCACTTTCATCGCACCTTCAAAGCCGTGCAAGGCGAAACACTGGCCGACTTCATTCGACGTTTACGTCTAGAAGCCGCCGCCGATGACTTATTCAAATCCAAGCAACCAGTATTAAACATTGCCCTAGAGTACGGATTTTCTAGCTCACAAAGCTTAGCCAAAGCCTTCAAACAACATTATGGCGTCACACCTACAGCCTTTCGTGACTGCGAAAACTATCAGCAGTTTTCTGAATTAGCACGAAACAGCAAGATTGGACACACGTTGCGCAAGAATGGAAACGAAGTAACACCAAGCGATTCATATACTGGCTCTGAACTCACCAAATGGAGCACGACAATGGAAACGCAAAACTTTGAAAAAGCAAAACTGGCTTACATTCGCGTAAACGGCCCTTACGGCCAAGGCTATGAAGAGCCATCAGGTCGCCTGTATCAATGGGCAGGAATGAAAGGTTTGGCAGGCAATACCTGCATCTTCATCTACCATGACAATCCTGAAATCACGCCAGACGAGAAGTGCCGTACTGATATCTGCTTGATGGTGCCAGAAGACACGGAAGTTCCGAAAGGCATTGAGCTGCAAGACTTCCCCGGCGGTCAATATGCGGTGATGCGCCAGCACATTACTGACCCGAGCCAATACTCAAAAGCGTGGGATGATGTCATGAGCAAGGTAATTGAATCCGGTATTGAGAACGACGACCGCCCTTGCTTTGAGCTTTACCACAGCTTCGACCCACAAACGCACCATGCAGACGTTAGCTTCTGCACTGCCATCAAATAAACCAAAAGCCTGCATCGTTGCAGGCTTTGTCATTTCTTACTCTGGTTGCTTAAATCCGTTCTTCCAAACGCCGTTTATCTTTTAATCCAATTACTTAGAACACGAACGAATACCTCAATATTTTCGTGATCCTACTTCGCGTTTTGACCACGCGCATTCATTCGCTCGGCTGAGTTGGGATTCATTTCACAGATTATTCATGAAGCGAACCTAGACTGAAAAAATTCTATCGACCCCGTTCGACCTACAACGCTAGTCACAATAAAAACTAGGTACTACAGCACCTCTAGGACATTCCATGAAGAAGAACTTACTTGCCATTGCTCTTGGTAGCGTAATTGCGCTGACTGCTGCCCCATACTCTATCGCGGCTAACGATGCTGCCGTCCAATCTTCCGCCGATTACTCACAAATCGTCACTAAACGTCAGGTTGTCGACCAACTTCTCAACGACGCGGTACAAGCATTCAAATCCCCTGCGCGTATCTCACATGCGGGTTTTACCGCCAAAATGCCGAGCAACATGGAGATTGTTACCGACCGCTTATTAGAAGCGTACAAACTTGAGCCGTACCGTACTGACCTACAGATTTCTGCAGCAAACGCGCAGATCTACAACAAGAATGCAGACCGCGCGATTGAACTGTTTGAACAAGCCCTTTCTGTTGCACCAGATGATGTGGATTTGCACGCTTACTTAGCGGTATGGCAACGCTTTGAGGGCAACCAAGCGGAATCAGCGAAACACATGGCGACGCTCACTAAGCTCAATGCAGGTAAAGCCGCAGACATCCAACGCATCTTCGACACCGTAGACCGCGTACTTGCCACGCCACTAAAAGAGAAAGCCGACAAAGGTAAATTGGATGACAAAGGCGCAATCGTCACATTGGGATACGCGCTGAACCCAGATGGTTCAATGCATCAAATCTTGGTTGAGCGTTTGGAAACCACGCTAGCCATGGCAAAAGCAAACCCAGACGCGTTGATCGTATTGACGGGCGGCGTACCAAAGAACCACAAAACCGAAGGCAAGTTAATGGCGGATTGGCTGATTGAAAAAGGCATCAGCAAAGATCGCATCATTGAAGAAAACTACGCCACCAGCACGGTAGGTAACGCTCTATTCAGCAGCTACGCATTGGCACGTCATAACATTAAACACGCGACCATCATCAGCTCAGCGAGCCACGTACGCCGTGGTCAAACCTTGTTTGAAATCGCAAGCTGGCAAACTGGACCACAAGACATCACTTTTGACACAGTGAGCTACCCAGACAAGCCACTGAAAGACTTAGCCAAAGCCAGCGATGGCGAACTGCTTGGTATCTACCGCGATGCACTGCGTACTTACGGCATGTGGAGCTACCGCTCTTACCCGCTAGAGTCGCGTTAATACACTAGAGCCAGAAAGCAAAAGAGACCGCGTTAATGCGGTCTCTCATAGAATCATTTGAACATGATGCAATGGTCAATCAATGCGTTTTGTAGGTTTTGTTTGTCACTCAGAATCACTAGAGCATAGATAGTATTTTTGTCACCAATTCGGTAAAGCAGCTTGAATCCATCAAAGCTAAATTGCCGAATGTCGTACACACCGATTGTTGTCAGTTCATAACAAGAAGGATAGATAGACGGGTTATTCAAAACGTTGAGTTCAAACCTCTGCTGAACCGCAATTAATCTATCAATCACATCGTTGCGAGCGCTCCAGTTCGATAAATAGTTAATACTCTGAATAGCTGTATTTTCAAAGGTTTGTGTATAGAGAACTTTTGCTTCCATGCTCTTATCAAACTCAATCTTTGAGTGCTGCTAACGTGCTCTTCATATCTTCTGATGACTTTACACGTTCATTCGCAACATCATTTTGAGCAAAGCTAACAAACTTCATTAAAGCAATGGCTTCATCACGCTTCTGACGTTCTTCATAAGACTCAACGACATAAATAGGCTTACCATTTTGCGTAATCGTCATTGGTTCATCCAGTTCAAGCTTCGCAGCATTCTTTTTTAGATAACTTACCGTTTCAGTGCTCATCACATGACTCCTATCGGCAACCTCGCTGGTGTAACAACAAGCGAAACCAGCCGAGCTATACTGCAGGTTTGACCGAAATATTTGAATCAATAGAAAGTGCTAATCACATTCTATTTTTCGTTTAGATTTTGACCTAATTTTGCCAACTATACCTATGCATTTCGAACAAACCAAATTAAGTTTAAATTTAGACTCCTACTTCAAATATAGAAAAAGCCTGCGTACTTGCAGGCTTTCTTGTCTTTGTAACGTGGTAAGAACCGCTTAAATCGCTTCGCCGTTTACCGTTACTGCTACATCAATGTTGCCACGAACTGCGTTTGAGTATGGGCAAACTTGGTGTGCAATGCGCGTTAGCTCTAGCGCTTGTTCTTGTGGCATGTCTAGCTCTACCGCTAGGCTCACTGTTAATGCAAAGCCGCCGTTATCGTTCGGACCAATGCCCACTTCCGCTGTTACGGGTGCACTTTTCAGGTTTACTTTACCTTCACGTGCTACATGCAGAATCGCGTTAGAAAAACATACCGAATAACCCGCTGCAAAAAGCTGTTCTGGGTTAGTTGCTGCGCCTGTGCCGCCCATTTCCTTCGGGTATGACAGCTCTAGATCGAGAAGACCGTCATCAGTTTTTACTTGACCATTACGACCAGCCAAAGCGGTAGCTTGAGTTTTGTATAGAGTAGTCATGCGAGTGTCCTTCTTAATTTAAGTTGCGCACAATTTAATTGCTTGCAATCTTATATCGAAGTAAAGATCGTTTGCAACTATATTGTGCACAATTTATTTTATGACTCTCTTTCCCTGTGAGCAGGTAGGCAACGCCAATGAGCCAGTGTTACACCGACAACACCATGACCGACGACGATAAACTCTTACTCGAAAACCAAGTCTGCTTCCCGCTCTACAGCGCAGCAAATGCAGTGATCCGAGCGTACCGCCCGTTGCTGGACGAGTTTGATCTGACTTATTCGCAGTACTTAGTGATGATGGTGTTGTGGGAGAAAGATGGTGCCAGTGTGAAAGAGTTGGGGTCACAACTGCATTTGGACTCAGGCACACTCACACCGCTGCTTAAACGCTTAGAAGCAAAAGGCTATGTAGAGCGCGGCCGAAGTGAAACTGATGAACGCGTTCGTGTACTCAATCTAACCGAGCAAGGTCGTGCCCTTAAAGAGCAAGCTAAGTCAGTGCCAAACGCCATGATGTGTAAAATCACCTTAGAGCTAGATGAAATGATCATGCTGAAGAAGTTGTGTGGCAAAGTGCTCGACAATCTGAGCTAACAAAATAAAGCATCCGCTTCCCCACTTCCTATTAGAAAGAGCCTGCCGAGATGCAGGCTCTTTCGATCTTAGCTAGAAGATCTACTCAAAGTAATCATCGGTATTCTCTATTGCTACTCTGCCTTCATCTTCAATAAAACCTATCAAAGCAAACCCACTTACATCAGATTTCCCTATCAAGTGAAATAGGAAATGGCTATCAATAGGATAGCTACAAGCGATTTTCCTTAAACACACTCCGATGAGAATATACTTTCCGAAAGCAACAACAGCTCAGCTTAAAACATTCAAAGGAAAGTAAATTATGATTAATACTCAAATCAAACCATTTGCAGCTACAGCGTACAAAAACGGCGAATTCGTTGAAGTAACAGAACAAGACGTTCTAGGTAAATGGGCAGTATTCTTCTTCTACCCAGCAGACTTTACGTTTGTATGTCCAACAGAACTGGGCGACCTAGCAGACCACTACGAAGAGCTTCAAAAACGTGGCGTAGAAGTTTACTCAGTATCAACTGACACACACTTCACTCATAAAGCATGGCACGACAGCTCAGACACAATCGGTAAGATTCAGTACTACATGCTTGGCGACCAAACAGGCAACATCACAAACAACTTCGGTGTGATGCGTGAAGGTCAAGGTCTTGCAGACCGTGCAACGTTCCTAATCGACCCAGAAGGTACTATCCAAGCAATGGAAATCACTGCTGAAGGTATCGGTCGTGACGCAGAAGACCTACTACGCAAAGTGAAAGCAGCTCAATACGTAGCAGCGCACCCAGGCGAAGTTTGCCCAGCTAAATGGAAAGAAGGTGAAGAGACACTAGCTCCATCACTAGACCTAGTTGGCAAAATCTAAGCCACTGAAATTTAAGTTCTAATCAGTTCCCGATTTCCTTTTTCTGATTAGAACTGAATTAGAGAGCACTTCAGGTTAGATACCTTGACGACCTTCTGCCTGATTTGCTCTCTCCCCCTCAGGTTTTATCTACAGTAACCACTTTTTATTACCTATCTGAATAAGTAGGTGTGCAGTAATTGCGTAGAAAAAATCGTTTAGAACCAGGCATAGATTTTCGATAGCTAGTTACTCTAACTACAAAATCTATAACGCAGTTATCAACGATTTTAGCTAGCAAGAATGAACAAATACTTGTTTTGATTGGTAACTATTTAATTAAGGTAGTAACAACTATGTTAGACCAAGCGATCCAACAACAACTCAAACAATATCTGGCTAATGTAAAAGAAGAAGTTCGTTTAGTGGTTAGTCTAGATGAAAGCAAAGCATCGAATGACATTTTGTCTCTAGCGAACCAAATCGCAGAGATGAGCGACCTAATCACTGTTGAACGTGACGACAACGCAAGCGCACGTAAACCATTGATGGCGGTAACTAACCCAGCAAAAGGCACAGCACTACGCTTTGCAGGCTTGCCAATGGGTCACGAATTTACCTCTCTAGTTTTGGCACTGCTTCACTCTGGCGGTCACCCAATCAAACTAGAACCAGAAGTGATTGAGCAAATCGCAGCACTAGACAAAGATCTAGACGTAGAAATCTTCATTTCACTGTCGTGTCAAAACTGTCCGGACGTGGTTCAAGCGTTCAACATGATGGCGGCGATCAACCCGAAAGTAAAAGCAACCATGATCGACGGTGGCTTGTTCCAAGATGAAGTGAAACAACGCGACATCATGGCAGTACCAAGTGTATTCGTGAACGGCGAGCTATTCGGTCAAGGTCGTATGTCTCTGACAGAAATCCTAAACAAAGTGGATGACGGCGCGAGCGAGAAAGCCGCGAAAGCACTGAGCGAAAAAGACCCATACGACGTACTTGTTGTCGGCGGTGGTCCTGGTGGTAGCGCAGCTGCTCTATACGCCGCTCGTAAAGGTATTCGCACTGGCGTTGTTGCTAAACGCTTTGGTGGTCAGGTTATGGACACCATGGCAATTGAGAACTTCATTTCGGTAAAACGTACTGAAGGTCCAAAACTGGCAACTGACCTAGCAGAACACCTAAAAGAATACGACGTAGACGTAGTAACTGAGCAACAAGCTGAGAAGCTAATGGGCGCAGCACACACAGAAGATGGTTTGATTCACATCCAACTTGAAAGCGGCGCAACGCTGAAGAGTAAGAGTGTCATCTTAAGCCCTGGCGCACGCTGGCGTGAAATGAACGTTCCGGGTGAGCAAGAGTACCGCAACAAAGGTGTCGCGTACTGCCCACACTGTGACGGTCCACTGTTCAAAGGCAAGAAAACCGCAGTTATCGGTGGTGGTAACTCAGGCATCGAAGCAGCTATCGACCTTGCTGGTATCGTAGAGCACGTAACGGTTCTTGAATTCGCAGACGTACTTCGCGCAGACCAAGTGCTTATCGACAAAGCGAACTCACTACCAAACGTAGACATCATCACGATGGCGCAAACAACAGAAGTAGTAGGCGACGGTACTCGCGTAACAAGCTTGAAGTACAAAGACCGCAACACAGATGAGATCAAAGAGATTGAACTGTCAGGTATCTTTGTTCAAATCGGTCTAGTACCAAACACAGAATGGCTAAAAGATTCAGAAGTAGCGCTATCTGAGCGCGGCGAAATCGAAGTCGGTAGCCGTGGCGATACTAGCCTAGAAGGTGTGTTCGCAGCCGGTGACGCAACAACCGTTCCTTACAAACAGATCATCATTGCGATGGGTGAAGGTGCAAAAGCAAGCTTAGGCGCATTTGACTACCTAATCCGTAAGCAAGGTTAATCTCCAATTTCTTGAGCACAAAGCGTATGGTGCTGTGTTTTCTTCCCCGGAAAACCAATCGGGGCACCGTGACAGCGATGAGTAACAAGAAATAAAATCAAAAAACCTAGAAGCCCAAAGACTTTGCCAGCAGGTATTAACTGCTGGCTTTTTTTGTTTGGGGAGAGGTGTAAGCAAATCTCTCAGCGCTCCGAGTTCAAACTGGAGGGAATGGCTCTACAATCACGGATAATTCAGTTCACTCCACCAGCATCACAACGCGCTGCGAATAGATTCTGAATACTCGCTTAGGCTCCTTCAGAATGACGCTGTTCGTTTAGCGTTCTCTCCCCGTCATTCCCGCGAACCTAGGTGAGACTCGGAATCTACTCACCGTAAACTCGATCGAAAATGAGTAGCACGAACAAACAAAAGGTGAAACAAGGTTGCAAGCACCTTACCCAACATTCAACCAGCAACCCCACCTAACCTCCCCTTGTATCAAACTCCGAAGCTCTCAACACGCAGAGCTCAAAAGGGAGGAACTGGTTCTGTGCTCGCGGATAGTTCAATTCACAACGCAACATAACAACACACTGAAAGTAGATTCTGAATACTCGCTTAGGCTCTTTCAGAATGACGCTCTTCGTTTAGCACTCTCTTTCCGTCATTCCCGCGAACCTAGGTGAGGCTGGGAATCTACTCACCACAAACTCGATCGAAAATGATTAGCAAGAACACGAACAAACAAAAGGTGAAACAAGGTTGCAAGCCCCTAACCCAGCTCTCAGATTCAAAGCACCAAACCCACCGAATCTCTCAATGTATCCAGATCCAAAGATATCAACCCTAAAAAATTTTAAAAAAGCCCTTTACCTCAACTTTACTTGAGGTTTTAGCATATTCATCGTTGGCTAGAAAATGACAAAAAGGAGCACATCATGATCCAACTAGAACATATTAACTTAGTCGTGAAAGATATCCCTGAAATGCTGAAGTTTTACCAAACTGCATTTCCACATTGGTACGTGCGTGATGAAGGTAAAGGCGAATGGAGTGGCAAGCCAAGAAACTGGCTACATTTTGGCGACGAGTATCAATACATAGCCATGAGTGACCATGGCGAAGGAGAAAACCGCGAGTTGAGCGGGCACCAAGTTGGGCTAGCGCATTTTGCTTATGTGACCAACAACGTCGATGCAATCATCAAAAGACTAACCGATGCAGGTTATCCGATTGCCCAACCTGGTGCTGATGAACCATACCGCAAAAATGTGTATTTTGTTGACCCTGCCGGTTTTGAGATTGAATTTGTTGAATACCTGGCGGATGACCCAAAACTTCGTAACCTGACAAGCTAAAAGAGATGTAAATAATAAAACGCCAGCAGATAGTGACTGCTGGCGTTTTATTTTATCTATCAGGCTTCTTTATCGCATTAGCGCTGTTTGGCAAAAACCTGAGTCCAGTAATATCCGTAGCGTGCAGAGTGATTTTCGACAAGCGACGCGCCCATCTGATCAAAATCCACACTCATGATATTAAGGCAGTGACCTTCACTCGATAACCAAGCATTAATGACGGCGTTAATGCTGCTTTGCCCTACGGCGACATTCTCACCAATGGCGCTCCAAGCATAACCCGTTGCGTTAACTCGATCTGACATTTTGCTGCCATCAGAGCCTGTGTGGCTCATGAAATCGCTGTTCGCCATATCGCTTGAATGTCGATAAGCGGCGCTTTCCAAATCGTAGCTCCAAGTCAGGGCCCCAACAGGTGGCATGGTGGTTGCGCCACACTGTTGTGTAGTAGAGCGGGCGCTGTTGACCGCTGCAAGCATCTGCTCGGCAAATGTGCCTTGTGACGATGTGGAACCTGTGTTTTGTGAGCCGCTTTCTGCTGGGGCTGACGACTCCCCATCGCCGCCACATGCGCTGAGAAGTAGGGCCAAAGCAGGCACTAAGATCTTAGTTGGCATTGTCTTTCCTTTATGAGTGACGAAGAGCAAACTGCGCTTTTCGATAATAACGCCCAATAAACTAACAAAAACCAATAAAAGCACCATATAGCTTAGGGGTTTTTAACCAAAGACTCACATGAAGTTTTCAATCACCTTGGTTCGGTCGATAAATCGGCAACGTTTCAGCCCAAGTATGGAATGGCGTTTCATCCATATCCTGTATTGATTGAGTGATAAAATCGATGAACACCCTAACTCGTGCAGGCACATATTCCCGGTTGGCATAGAGAAGATACACGCCATTTCCTGCTTGGCGCATGCTCGGAAATATCGGCACTAAACGCCCCGCTTTAAGCCAGTCCCTCGCGATAAAATGAGGGATCTGAGTCAATCCTAAACCTTCTGCGCAAAGCTCTGCCATAGATTCACCGTCATTTACAATGTAGTTTCTTTCGGGGTCATATTCACTCGCACCGTCTGGTTCTGGCATCCGAATCGGCAACAGTTTCCCCGTTTGTTTAAAACGAAAACGAACCCAAGAATGGTCATTGAATACATCCGGGCCACTCGGAACACCATGGCGCGCTAAGTAATCCTGACTGGCACAAATGATAAAATCGATAGGGCTCAGCTGACGCACAATCAATTGACTATCGTGAACGACACCAGAGCGAATCGACACATCAATACCTTGCTCAATAATATCAACGTAGGCGTCATCGTAATGAATATCGATAGTGATGTTAGGGTAGCGGCGACAAAACTCTTTTAATAAAGGACGAATATAGAGGCGACCGTACGAGACTGGCACATTAATCTTAAGCTGCCCTGAAAGCGCATCATTGTGACTTTTTAATGAATCCTCACATGCCGCCAGCTCCTCCAGTACAAACCTAGCAGTATTTGCGTACCTACGACCAGCTTCTGTCAGGCGGCTCTGTCGCGTAGAACGTTGAAAAAGCTGTATACCCAAATCGCTTTCAAGACGATGTATGGCTTTACTCACGGTCGAAGGGTCAGTGCCATACACTTTGGCAGCCGCAGCAAAACTACCG
Organism: Vibrio sp. Vb1980; assembly: GCF_033338615.1. Taxonomy (NCBI): domain Bacteria; kingdom Pseudomonadati; phylum Pseudomonadota; class Gammaproteobacteria; order Vibrionales; family Vibrionaceae; genus Vibrio; species Vibrio sp. Vb1980. Next base: position 157,180 of record NZ_JAWOSZ010000001.1, on the reverse strand, counting down.
CCATCTAAAGTGGCAATAAAAAATCGTAGGGACCGTATCTTATCCATATAACCAATGAACTCTATTCATGAATTTTATTCACTTTAGTAAAGACCAAGTGGCTCTTCAATCACTAATTAGCCTAAATATAATGAACCTCAATAACTTGATGCTCTGTTAGCGAGGAAAAAACCATGGGTAAAAACGGATTGAAGAATGCACTACAACTATTGATAGCGACACTAGTCCTATTCTTTGGGGTGCTTCAAACAGCACATGCCGCAGATAAACGAATTGGTATTCTGGTTTACGATGGCGTACTGACCTCTGATGTTACTGCGCCTTTAGAGGTTTTTGGCGTCGCAAGTCGTCTCACTTGGTTTAGTGATTATGACGTGCTCACCATTTCCGTCTCAGATCAGAAAACCATCACCACTGAAGAAGGATTAAAAATTGGTGTGGATGCTTGGATTGGTGATCTGCCGGAACTCGACGTATTGGTTTTAACATCCAGCTATGACATGGATGCACTAATCGAAAATAAAGATCTCATTCACTTTATTAAAACTACCTCAAAGGCGGCAGATTGGATGGCAAGTAATTGCTCTGGCGCGTATTTGTTAGCCGAAGCTGGCCTTTTAAACGGCAAAAAAGCAACAACTTGGGCCGGAGGTGAAAACGGCTTTCAAAGAGATTACCCAGCAGTCAAAGTACAAGTCGACCAGAATTTTGTCATTGATGATGGCGTTATCACTTCGAACGGTAGCCTAGTTAGCTATCAAGCTGCTCTTAAGCTACTTCACCTTATGACTTCAGAGTCTAAAGCTCAGGAAGTCGCAGATGCCATCCAGTACTCACGCTTTTCCAACCAACCATTTTAAGCGTGTAAGAAAGAAATCAGAGTCACCCTTCGATATTTGGAAGGTTAACTCTTCGAATTTGTCTTCCTAATCGAACAACCCTTTTTATCACTGTAAAAGCGATAAAAAGGGTTGTCGTTCATCTGGCAGACACAACGTGCTCTCCAAACTTTTTATCTTAATGCTATGGAAAAACATAAACGTTACGAAGCACTGACGAAAGATCGATACCAAGAGATTTACCGTCTCGCGTATTGGTTATGCAAAGATCACCACCTTGCTCAAGATTTAGCGCAAGAAACCTTTCTGAAAGCGTGGCGATTCTTTGATAAATTAAATGACCCCAACGCCGCGAAGTCTTGGCTCATTACTATTTTGCGTCGTGAGAATGCTCGGCGCTTTGATAGAAAACAGTACGATTTTGTCGACATTGATGAGTGTGCAATACAGACAAAAACCTACCCTGGCAGTGACTACGACATGGCCCAAGATTGGCTTCAAAAACAAATGATGATTCTCGAACCCAAATACCGAGAGCCGTTGCTCTTGAGCTTAGTGGCTGGGTTGAATCATGATGAAATTGCCCAAGCCTTGAGGCTCAACCACAACACAGTGGCGACTCGATTATTCAGAGCGCGTAATCAGATCATCGCACAGAAGGAGAGTCATTAAGACACAAAAAGTAGTCAACCATGTAAACTAACTGGCTATGCTCCGGTCTATTTCATAAGTCGTTACACAACTCGACGCTTTAACGCTTTACATCAAGCGCGACTAGATGAACACTTCTTGTCAAAGTACAATAACAGCCGACATAGAGTAGAGTCAGTAAAACATTATGAGTAACACGACGGCGAAAAAGCCGAATCCCTTATTTGAAATCCTTTTCAACGTATTTATCCCTTCCTTCATTTTGATGAAGTTTAGTGGCGATGAGCATCTAGGGACAGCAATGGCGCTGGTTGTCGCTTTGCTATTTCCTATCATTTATGGCGGTATGGACCTTGTCCGTAACAAGAAATTTAACTTTATTTCTGCTCTGGGCTTTATCAGTGTTCTACTAACTGGTGGCATCGGCTTGTTAGAGCTTGATACACGCTGGTTAGCACTAAAAGAAGCCCTGATTCCTGGCCTGATCGGTTTAGCGGTTTTGGGTTCAACGTTTACCCGCTACCCACTGATGCAGAAGTTAGTACTGAATGACACAGTGTTGAATCTCGCGTTGATTAACCAACGTTTAAAAGAAAATGGTAAAACCGATGCGTTCGAACGTTGCCTTATGTCTTCTAACTACTTGTTTGCAAGTACTTTTGCGTTCTCATCTGCAATGAACTACTTCCTTGCGACTTGGATTGTGACTAGCCCTTCTGGTACTGCTGCCTTTAACGAAGAGTTAGGGAAAATGACGCTGTACAGTTACCCAATGATTGCCATCCCAAGTATGTTGATGATGTTCGGTATTTTTTATTACATTTGGCGTCAAGTACGTGCGATGACATCGCTCGAAACAGAGCAAATCTTCCATCTAAAATAGCCCAATCATTACAAGTAAACCCATAAAAAAGGGAGGATTTTATCCTCCCTTTTCTCAACAGGCTCACTGTAATTCACAGCGTCAAAATGATTTTTCCTGACACTGCTGACAAGCGTCGCTCAACCATTTCAATCGCTGTTTGAAAGTCCTCTAACGGCAGATCATATGCAACGTTTAACTTTATGTCGCTGCTAATAAAGTGTTCTAACATTTCAGCGAACACCGTCTTTCTCCCGCCTTTACCTACCGATTCTTCCCAATACCGCAAAAAGAATGTACTAAAGTCGATGTTGTTGGCCTTCATCGATTCAAAAAACTCAGGCGTATAAGGCGTTAACGACAATGTTCCGTAGTTGATGTATTGGCCATTTTCTTTCAAGGTACGAATGAGATCCGTGCCAGCCTCACCACCTATCGCGTCCAGAGCGAGCGTTGGTTGTGGCAGTTGGCGCGTTTGCAGCTGCGCGTGTAAGTCTTGTTTTGCGTCCAACACTGGAATCGTATCGTACGGATACTCGTCTGGCTTTGAAGTCACAGCAATCAGTTTAAAACCCAGTGAATGGGCGAGCTGGGCAAATATCTTACCGATCGCTGACCCTGCTGCATTGATGATCACCACATCATCTTTGTTCAACTTAGCCACTTTAGTGGTGATCACCCACGCGGTTAGCGCGTTGATGTACAACTGGCAGGCATAGCCGTTATCCAAACTTTCAGGTAACGGAAAAAGATTCTCGGGCGAAGCATCGATGTAGTATTGCCAAGTCCCACTCATCGCCACCAACACTTTTTGCCCAACTTGAAAGCCAGTTTGACCAACAGCACTGACTTCCACCACACGCCCAACCGCTTCAAACCCCGGCACGCGAGGTGGTACGTGAACGCGGCGGTATTGCCCAACACCATGAATGGAAAGCAAGTCACTTGGGTTAATATTGGTGGCTTCCAGTCGCACCCGAACCTTGCCCTGAGCAAGCGGTTTGAGGGGCTCTTTTTCCAACGACAGCGACGTTTTGGGTTGACCAAAACAGAATTGATTCACTCGAGTATTTATCGTTGGTGCCATTGTTATTCATACCATGTAATTGAAATTCAAGAAGGAAGTTTCGTAACTTCTACTCAAAAGCATTAAGTGAAGTCGAAACTCTGTACTTCTACCTGCGCGATGCGCCGTTCACTCTAAACTGTTGTGGCGTCATATCAAAATAGGCTTTAAATGCTTTGATGTAGGATGAGTCGTTTTGATAACCCACTAGGTCTGCAATGGCTTGGATTGACAACGATTCATCTAACAAAGAAAGCGAGTAAATTAGCCGAATTTGTTGCCGCCAAAGTAGAAATGAAGTGTTGAATTCCTTGGCGAACAGCCGTGATAAAGTACGCTCAGACGCCCCAATTTTCTCCCCCCACTCTTTTAGCGAACAGCTCAACGCTGGCTCGTCAGTCAGTCGCTCGAAAATCAGTTTTAGTCGTCTGTCTTGTGGCAGCAATAACTGAAATGTCTGCACGTTGCGTTTCAAAATTTGATCATGCAGCACCGCCAGCAAATGCAGCACTTCTTCGTGGCTTGTCTCACCTTCACACTGTCTGCGGATCTCTTGTAAAAGCTCATTTAAAAACGACGTTAAAGCAATGGTTCTCACTTGTGGCTCGTACGTTGCGCCAAACTCAGGGTTGAGGTAAATACCAACAAATATCGTGTTGCTTAGAGCAATCGACTCGTGTTGAACACCCGCAGGAACAAATAACGCAGAGGTGTGCGGAACCAAATGCTGATAATGCTCCGTTTGTGTTTGCAATAACCCTTTGATAGGAAAGATGATTTGATGCCAAGTGTGTTGATGCAGCGCATCAATGTAACCTTTTGGCATGTCGATGGTTTTCACCAAAACAGGAGAATGGGGATTCGCGTCCATCATCTTATTGGAGGTGACGACGCCTGACTTCGAATCAATTTGGCGAGTTAGCATTGTTAGTTGTCTTTTCATCCCTACACCGACACAAGTTTACTAGGCTATCATGCTCCGCATCGCGAATGAAGGTAAACACTTTATCTCTCATTCAAATAATAAGGAGGTTACATGAAGAAAATCGGCGTCGTAAAAGCAGTGCTAGCAGGGAAAACCGTCCCTTATGCTCATGGTGCGCAAAGCGCAATCAACAAACAAGTGCTGCCTGAGCGCCAGCATGCAACAGAGCTCGGTTTTATCAGTGATGAGCAAGGTGATCCGCGCTTTCATGGTGGCATTCAAAAAGCGCTTCATATTTACCCAAGCGAACACTACCCAATCTGGCAACAAGAATTAGGCGAAAGACCAATTTTCCAATCCGCCGGCGGCTTTGGCGAAAACATCAGCTCCGAAAGCGTCACCGAACCCACGATTTGCTTGAAAGATAAAATTCGCATCGGCTCAACACTACTGGAAGTGTCGCAAGGTCGCATGCCTTGTTGGAAACTTAACGTACGCTTTGACCAACACGACATGGCGAGAAGACTGCAAGATACGCTTCGAACAGGCTGGTATTTCCGAGTGCTGGAAGAAGGCGATATCGGTGCAGGTGACGAGATTATTCTGTGCGAAAGACCTTATCCAGAATGGCCATTGGCTCGTATCATGGGTGCGGTTTTCACTGGCTGTTTAGATAGAAAAGAACTCACTAAGCTGTCTGAGCTGCCGTTAGTCGAGTCTTGGGGCAAGCTGGTCGAGCGCCGCCTAGAAACCGGCGAAGTTGAAGATTGGGAAATGCGCTTGGTTGGCCCAACTGTGAGTTAACACCCCAAAGTAAAATTTTAAGCCACGCTCTGAACCAACTATGCCGCCAGAGCGTGTTTTTTTGGTTTACTTCGCACTCGGGGCTGGGCGTTTCGACTTACCTTGGAACTGCTTAATGCTCTTCTTAGCATGAGTTCGGCGGTTGGCTTTTTTATCGCGTGGCGCGCGTTTGCTCTCGCCAGTTGATGGCTTATCCGTTACTGGAAAACCAACCAGATCTTGCACTAGCAATGCACGTTGAGTCAGGTGACGAATCGCGTTTAGTGCGTCCATTTCACCATGACAAACCAATGACACCGCCACACCTTGTTCGCCTGCGCGAGCGGTACGTCCTACTCGGTGAACATAAGTTTCTGCATGCATTGGCAGTTCAAAGTTGATCACTACAGGTAATTGCTCAATGTGAATGCCGCGCGCTAGTAGATCAGTGGCAATCAACACCTGAATTTGCCCAGATTTAAACTGCGCCAGTGCTTCTTCTCGCTCTGCTTGGCTCTTGTCACCATGCAGTGCATTGGTTGAGATGCCCGCTTTGTTTAGCTTTTTCGCTAAGCCATCAGCATTCTCTTTCGCACCAATAAAGACTAACGCCTGAGTCCACGCGTTTTTTTGAATCAGTTCAATCAATGCCTTGGTTTTACTGCCTTTATTGACCATGTACAACGTTTCAACGATGTCTTGATTCGTGCTGTTTTCTTGATGCGCTGCAACTTGCTTTGGTGCCTGCATAAGCAGCTTCGCTTTACCCTTCAAATCATCTGAAAACGTCGCCGAGAACATTGCGGTTTGACGCTGGTTTGAAATCAGCCCCGCAATATTTTGCACGTCAGGCCAAAAGCCCATATCCAACAGACGATCGGCCTCATCCAACACTAGGTAATGGATATTGCTTAAGTCTAAACCGTTGTTTGCCAGATCAACCAAACGACCTGTCGTCGCGACAAGGATATGAGGATTTGTCGCTAGCGCCTGCTGTTGTTGCTCTTTATCAACGCCGCCACACAAACACACTGCGTTGAGTTCAAGAACTTGACCAACTTGGTTAATTGCTTCACTCACTTGCATTGCCAGCTCACGAGTTGGCACAAGAATCAGCGCTTTTTGCTCTGGATTGACACCCAGCTTTTCCAACAAAGGCAAACCATAAGCAAGGGTTTTGCCGCTGCCTGTATTTGCCAAAGCCAATAGATCTTGACCAGCCAACAGCTCAGGAATGGCCAACGCTTGAATATCGGTCGGTTTCTTGAAGTCTTTTGGCAGTGCGTGAATCAGCTCAGAACTCAATGAGAGAGTAGAAAATGGCATTAGCGAAACCTTGTACTTTTGGTTGAAGAGGCAATAAAAACAATGAAGATGCGGTAAAACGCAGGCGCGGACTTTACCACAATCTGTTAGGTGAACCATCCTATTTTAGGCGCTTAAACCAAGCGTCGCCTACGCAAATCGTCAGAAAACTAAAAAGCGCAAAAAAGCCGTTAGTCTGTACTGCCACAGAGCTAACGGCTAAAAACCCTTGAAGAGAACGCTTCGTCAGCCTTTCACTGTGGCTGAAAAGAAATGTGCAGTTTATTAAAGCACAGCTTTACGATTAGGTAAGAACACTTCACCCAACATGCAACGAACCGAGCCACCACCAATAGATTCTATGGTAGAAACGTCGAATGGCAGCAATTTACCGTGCGTTGCCAATTGCTTTCTTTGTGCTGGTGAGAATGCATCATACGCCGATTGCGACATCGCAATCACCTTGTCGCCGTTGATCGTTTCCAGTTGCAGAATGTTACCGCAGAACTGGTTCATCTGATCAAGCGAAATTGAGATGACTTGCTTGTCTTTGGCGAGTGACTTCATTACAAAACGACGCTCAAATTCTGGGATCACTTCGTCACAAATCACGCAAAACTGTTCGCCAACCGCCATCATCACATTGGTGTGATAAATCGGCGCACCAGACGGCAAACGAGTTTGGAAAGAAATCACTCGTTCATAGCCAATACGATCGGCGTAATCTTCTAAAACCAGACGATCACAACGTTGTGAGAGTGCGGCGTAGACCGTTTTATTTAGGTGGTCAAACACCATCACACCCGTGCTTTCTAAATACGCTTGCTCGTCAAGATATTCAGTTAGACTGCTGCGTCGATGAACTTCTCGCCCTGCTTGCGCTAGTGCTGCCACAAGTGCATCGGGACGTACTTCTTTTTGACGGTTTTCACAGGCCATTGGAAAGGTGTACAACGTGCCATCTGGCGTAGTGCTAAACCAATTGTTTGGAAATACCGCGTCTGGCGTTGCAACATCTGAAGTTGGATAATCAAATTCAACAACTTGAACGCCCTCTTGACGCAGCGTTGCAACCATACTCGCGAACTCGGCCATTACTCGACGTGAGACTTCTTCTTGGCTGAGTGACACTTTATGTTGGAACTCATTATCTTGTGCGGTTTCTTCATTAAAACGAAACTCTTTCGGTGGCACCATCACTACGCAGTTCGCGGTTTGGCGCTGAGCACTTTGCGTGCTTTCTTCTTTCCCATTAGCAAATTGGGTCACTGATTCGTGTAATAGCATCCAATACATTCCTTATCACTAGAATGAGGAGATTGTAAATTTATTGTTAACTTCAGTTTTGCTGTTTTGACAATTAATTTAATTGCCCAAAAGTAATTTTTGCTGCATTAAGTTCATTTTTCCCTAAATTTTATTGTCACTTTGCAGGTTTAAGCTTTTATTGCACCGTGATGAACATGATAAGAATTCATCATAAGAATCAGAACCATAGACAATCACACTCATAACCAACTAGTTACATTTAAGACACAATCGGTTAGACTATTTTTTCGCCCCTCTCGTCAATCGGTCTGCTTTATCGAGGAGCAGGCAAGAAACTCTCATACACGCGGTTTCGTCCAAAGCAGCGTGAATCGATGGATTTAGCCACCCCAAATGGCACTGTTTTAACTTTAGGATGAGTTATGTTTAAACGATTTGAAGGCTTTACAGAGCCGTTCCCCAAATCTACACCGGATCAGCCTCCTTCAGGGATGTTCGCTTTTCTGCGTTATTACACTCGTGGTTATGAAAAGCCTTTGATCATCATGTCTTTGATGGCCACAATTGTGGCTGTTGTTGAGGTAATGTTGTTTGGCGCCATGGGACAACTGGTTGATTGGTTGTCTACCAGCAATCCAGAAACGTTCTTACAAGACAATAAATCGGATTTGATTTTCTACGGAGCCTTATTGCTGGTTGTCATGCCTATATTGGTGATCTTGTACTCGTTGCTCGTTCATCAAACGTTATTGGGCAACTACCCAATGTCTATCCGCTGGCTTGCACACCGGTATTTGCTCAATCAAAGCTTGAACTTCTATCAAGATGATTTTGCAGGTCGAGTCGCAACGAAAGTCATGCAAACCTCATTAGCTGTGCGCGAAACCGTGATGAAAGCTATGGATGTGTTTGTTTACGTTACGGTTTACTTCACCAGCATGATCATTATGTTAGCGACGGCAGACTGGCGTTTGATGATCCCAATGATCGTCTGGTTACTCGCTTACATCGCTATCCAAATCTATTTTGTCCCTAAGCTCAAAGACGTCGCTTCAGCGCAGGCCGATGCACGTTCGACAATGACAGGGCGCATCGTCGACAGTTATACCAATATTCAAACCGTCAAACTGTTTTCTCATAGCCAGCGCGAAACCCAATATGCCGAGCAAGGCATGAAAGGATTTTTGAATACGGTCTATCGTCAAATGCGCCTAGTGACCGGCTTCGACGTCGCTGTAGAGATCTCAAACTATATTTTGGTGTTTTCCGTTGCTGCTTTATCGATTTACCTGTGGTTGGATAGTGCCATTAGCGTTGGCGCGATTGCGATTGCTGTTAGTCTTGCATTGCGCGTAAACGGTATGTCGATGTGGATAATGTGGGAAGTTGGCGCCCTCTTTGAAAACATGGGAACCGTTGTCGATGGAATGAAAACGCTCTCTAAGCCTATTGATATTAAAGATAAACCAGGTGCAAAAGACTTGGTTGTCACTGAAGGAGGCATTCACTTTGATAACGTCAGCTTCCATTACGGTGAGAACAAAGGCGTAATTAGCCATCTCGATCTCAACATCAAACCAGGAGAGAAAGTCGGCTTGGTTGGGCGCTCCGGCGCCGGAAAATCAACTCTGGTGAACTTGTTACTTCGTTTCCACGATGTCGAAGACGGCAGCATTAAGATCGATGGACAGAACATCTCAGAAGTCACACAAGACTCTTTGCGTTCAAAGATCGGTATGGTGACCCAAGATACTTCTCTGCTACACCGTTCAATTCGAGACAATATTTTGTATGGCAATCCAGATGCGACAGAAGAAGATTTGCTGAAAGCCACTAAGCAAGCGCATGCCCATGAGTTTATCGAAACTCTGACCGACCCATTTGGTAATGCCGGATACGATGCGCAAGTTGGTGAACGTGGTGTAAAACTGTCTGGCGGCCAACGTCAGCGTATCGCAATATCTCGTGTGCTACTCAAAGACGCACCATTGCTGGTACTGGATGAAGCCACATCGGCTCTGGATTCAGAAGTCGAAGCAGCGATTCAGGAAAGCTTGAATGAATTAATGCAAGGGAAAACGGTTATTGCTATCGCTCACCGATTATCGACCATCGCACAAATGGATCGCCTCATCGTGCTAGATAAAGGCAGCATCGTTGAACAAGGTTCTCATCAAGAACTCATTGCGAATAACGGCATTTACGCCCAGCTTTGGGCGCATCAAACTGGCGGATTTATCGCTGAAGAACTAGACAATCAACACGCTTCTTAACGAGTGATAAGCTCAATAAAAACGGCGCTTTAAGCGCCGTTTTTTATTTAAATCCATGGCTAGATGCTCATATAGCCATTGTGGTTTCTCATATATGAAACACTCTCCATGATAAAGCTCACACTTTTTCTGCTAATATACCGCCTCGTTGCGTATCCATTGCAATGAACACAATACAGAGTATTGAGCCGTCTTCATTTGTCATTTCACTTTTTGAGAAACAGCTATACTCAATAGATGGCTTAGTTATTATATTAACAATAAGGTAATTAGCTTATGTGTAAATGTGGTTCAATGCAGCTCGTACAACTCAAACCAAGTTGGGCTGACAAGCTATTTGGCTACTCAGAAAGATGGAAATGCCAACTTTGTTGTAAGATCTACCGCATCTAAAATTAAAAATAGAATCTTAGTTTTTCTAAGAAAAAGCAGTGGCCCGACAATGATTGTCGGGTTTTGTTTTTCTGAACATTCATTTTTTGTCCCTTCTCTACAAGACTACCCATCACGGCAAAACCTAGCATCTTAATGTGACTTAGGTATAGAATCAGGCCCACTTATTCTTTCCGATATTCATATATAACTGGTCACTATGAACAAAAGTTTGCTAACGAATGTCCTCGCTATCGCTTTGATGGCTGGAGGTCATCAATTACAAAACGACTATCTTTGGTATGCAGGGCTGTTTGCGTTCTCAGGCGCCATCACCAACTGGCTTGCCATCCATATGCTGTTTGAGAAAGTGCCTGGATTATACGGTTCTGGCGTGATCCCCGCGCGATTTGAAGAGTTTAAACTGGCTATCAAAAACCTGATGATGGAACAGTTTTTTACTGAAGCGAACATTGACCGATTCTTGAATAAAGAAATGGCGGGCGGTGTGAACATCGATCTTCAACCAGTAATTGAGAAAGTAGATTTAAATCCAGCATTTGATTCCCTAGTGGAAGTAATTGAAGGCTCTCAGTTTGGTGGCATGCTAGCGATGTTTGGCGGCTCGGAAGCGCTACAACCCATGCGCCAACCTTTCGTCGAAAAGATGCAAGAATCCATCATTGAGTTGAGCAAGAGCGATAACATCAAAGAAGCACTGAAAGAGCAATTCGAATCTCCTGCAATGATGGATGAGATAAAGCAGAACATTGAAGGTATCATCGATCAACGTTTAAGCGAATTAACACCGGCATTAGTTAAAGAAATGGTGCAAAAGATGATCAAAGAACACCTTGGCTGGCTAGTCGTTTGGGGCGGTGTTTTTGGTGGTTTAATTGGCGTTATCAGTACCTTTATCGGGGCATAATCGCTCACCGATTTATTAAAAAAGGAGCTTCGGCTCCTTTTTTAATCGAGAAAAAGTAATACACCAAGCCACGCTAAATAAGGAGGCTCAACACATGCCTCGCCTAACCAAGGAGCTCGGGATTAACACCAAATCCCGTTTTATGTTCTTCAATGACCACTTCACTACGAGTTTGAATCACGCCCGGAAGCGTGCCTAACTTGCTCGACATAAACTCCTGATACGCTTTCATGCTCTTAACACGAACTTTTATCATGGTATCGAAATCTCCAGAGAGCGAGTAGCACTCTTCAATTTCAGGCATCAATTCCACCGCTTTCGCAAACTTTTCAAAAATAGAAAAACTGGTTTGGTCTAAACGAATATGGATGAATACTTGCACATCCAGCCCCAACTTTTCCGCATTCAACTCTGCATGGTAACCATTGATATACCCTTCTTTTTCTAGCCGCTTTACACGGTCAGAACATGGAGAAGTCGTTAAGTTAATCAGCTTTGCTAGTTCTACAACTGGAATTCTGCCTCTCGAATGAAGCACTCTCAAAATATGTAAATCAATCCGGTCCAATTGATAACTCATTAACCCACTTCCTTGTAACCACTTAGAAAGCATCACATTAATCGTTGCTCAAACAATTGCAAACCATCAAATGCACAGCATGTGAAATTCAGCAGAGAATAACCAGAAAACAACGAAGGAGGGAAAGAGCTATGATTATTGCCGCTCACTTAGTAACCGTGATATGAAGAGAAAAAGCAACCTAGCGGCTCCCGCGGAGTCGCAAATTTGAAAGCGCATGACACGCCTGTACAGATATGTCGTTCGGGCAACACTGCCCTATTTAGCCATTAATCATGGCTATCACTCAGAATTAGAGTGCGGCCGATGTATGCCGTGTAGGATGTGGAACAACCTCTCCAATTGCACGATGATTACAACAACGGCAGTAGTATTGAGGCTCCATCTCGTAATAATGTTCACCTGATACAAATTTCGCCATCAGCTGTGTAAAACTCACCATTTTGCCTGTTAACGAGTCAACAGACTGAGGCTCGCAACGCTTCATAATCACTTTATGTTGCGTTGATTTTCTACAAGCTGCGCAATATATATCCGGCATTTCTCTTCTCTCTACTTTTTCGTCCTACTGACAATTGACATATTTTGTTCAAAATAATTCCACAATTAAAAAGCTCCTTTAATTTTTTGTGCCCTATCTTCAAAAAATTGAACGAAAATATCAAAAAACTGAGACATTGGTCAGACCTCAACTTTTGTACCATCAATATGAGCAAACGTGCTTATGTGTGTAATAATACGACACATTACACATAAGCAATTGTTCGGGCTTATTATTTAGTAAGGCGCATGACAACTACACGCCTGGCTAGATCGAGCTTTCGAGACGCCTTGTTATCTCAATTTACCCCGCAAACCAGTTGCTAGCAGCTATAGCCGTCTCATCAAGGAAGAAATGCATGACGATACAACCGATTCTCACTACCGAAAGACTCGTCCTCCGGCCATTCAATATCGATGACTGCCAACAAGTGGCTTTACTCGCTGGAGATAAGCGAATTGCCGACATGACAGCAAACATCCCTCATCCTTATGAGCGACCGATGGCGCAAGCATGGATAGATAGGCACGATCCGATGTATCAGCAGCATCAAGGCGTGGCGTACGCTATTACCTTGCGAAACACTGGGGAGTTACTTGGTGCAGTGAGTTTACCGCGTATCGAAGAGGGCTACGGTACATTAGGCTACTGGGTTGGCGTGCCACATTGGGGGAAAGGCTATGCATTCGAGGCCTCCAAAGCCTTACTCGAATTTGCTCGAATGCACTTTGAGTTAAACGGAATAACCGTGATGCATTTGGTGGACAATCAGCGTTCTAAATCGGTGATCCAAAAACTAAATATCCCTTACATCGGTGACAAAACATTGCGCATGCAAGGCAAAGAACGAAAGGTTTGTGTCTACCAACTCACGTTTGTCGCTTCTGAATAAAGTCGAGGAATATGTCGGATGATCATCCATGAAACTTCACAAAATCTGCCCAAGAACAACCCTTTCTTGCTAGGAACTGTATTGTTGTCGCTGTTCTATTTTTCCTACCTAGCAGACAAGATCGTCGAGTTTGGACTCGTAGCACTCACAATAATAGGATTGAAACTGCTCTCAACGTACTTCACGCGCCGCGCGTTCAATCCTAAAACGCTAGATATCGATGCAAGCACCAACACCTTGAAGTACCGCCAGGGCTCAACGGTTTACTTCCGTCTACCTCTTGATGACATTGTCAAAGTCCAAATACAGAAAGAGTTCTTCTCTAGCAAAAGTTTGATGCTCTACACAGTCAACGACGCTTACCAAGTGCCGAATTCAGACAATTTCGATTCTCTACAGTTAAAGGATTTAATGAAACAACTTGAAGAGAGAATTGATGATCAATCTCGCTAAAACGAAAAGAGAAGACATTCTAGAATGTTGCCAATTTGGTCTCTAAATAGAAAGACAAAAAAGCCAGCAATAACGCTGGCTTTTCTCTGTATTAGTCTTGTGCGACTTTCACGCGAATTTTGCTTTTTTCTACGTTCGTCAAATTCAGTGCTTCAAGAGCAGAAATGGCTTCTGCTTCGTCCGGCATGATGACAAAACCGAAGCCTTTCGACAAACCCGTGTCTTGATCAAGCACTAGCGAACACAGTTCTACTTTGCCGTACGCTGAGAATAATTTGCGGATATCTTGCTCGGTCATGTGACGAGCCAAGTTTCTTACTAAAAGTTTCATAATGAACCTAGTTGGTTTGATAACGGTTCGATTCTCTCAGTTTCTCTCTGGCAAACCAAGTGAATAATATGACGGCGTTGACTAGATCATTCTAAGTACATCTGTTTAAATGATTTTCCGTTCATTTTTCACCCATAGGAGAGTCGGCATGGAAACGAAACGTCTCAAACTCATCCCTGCTTGTTTAGAACGAGCCGAAGAGGCGCATCAAGCTGTCGTTCGCAGCCAAAAAACTCTCGAAGTCTATCTGCCGTGGGTGCCTCATGTGCTGACATTAGAAGCGATGATAGAAGGGACAGAGAAAGCCATCGCAAACTTTGAAAACTTCGAAGAAGAGCTGCGTTACTACATGATTGAAAAGGAAAGCGATCGCTTACTGGGTGCGGTCGGCCTGATGATTCGAGATCCCGACGTACCGTCCTTTGAGATAGGTTATTGGTTAGATAATGCTGCCGTTGGCAATGGTTATGTTGCCGAGGCTGTGCTCGAAGTTGAGCGCTATGCGTTTGATGACTTGGGCGCAAAGAGAATCGCAATTCATGCTGATAGCACCAACCAAAAGAGCAGGGCTGTAGCCGAGCGCTGTGGTTATGAGTTCGAAGGTGAGCTCAGAAACGAACGTCTGACTACATCGGGAGAGCTGAGTAACACCGTTATTTACGCCAAAATTCGTCGCGACTAACACTCCAATCTAACCGAGCAATGCTAAGCTCTGATCTCAAGCTACCGCCACTAACGTTAATTAAGTTTCAGATAAAACAAAGCCCGCTAAAATAGCGGGCTTTGTGTTCATATACGGGAAGTTACTAGTCTAGTTCAACCAGTTTTTTCTCGAACGACTGGTGTTGGTCTAACACGTCTTGCGCAGCACCGCCCGTTGCTTTACTTACCACAATGATGGCAAGCGTAGAGAAGATGATGCCCGGTACGATTTCGTACACATCAAACCAACCGCCAGTTAGCTGCTTCCAAACTACGATAGTGATACCACCAACAAGAATACCTGCTAACGCGCCGTTACGGTTCATACCGCTCCAGTAAAGGCTAAGTACAACCGCAGGACCAAATGCCGCACCAAAACCAGCCCAAGCGTAAGATACAAGACCAAGTACTGAGCTATCAGGCGTCATCGCTAGGAATAGCGCAACAAGCGAAATAACGATAACACCGATACGACCAATCATTACGATTTCTTCAGAAGACGCTTCTGGCTTGAATACTTGCTTGTAGAAGTCTTCTGCAAGCGCTGAAGATGAAACAAGGAGCTGTGAGTCAGCGGTACTCATTACCGCCGCTAGGATTGCTGCTAACAACATACCCGCAACGACAGGATGGAATACTGCGTTAACCAATAGCATGAAGATCTTCTCACCGTCCTCTAGTTGAGTACCCGGATGACCCGTAACCCAAACCAGACCAACAAGACCAACAAGCATTGCACCAACCATAGATAGTGCCGTCCAAATCACTGCGATACGACGTGCAGTCGTTAGATCTTTGTTTGAACGAGACGCTTTAAAACGCGCTAGGATGTGTGGCTGACCAAAGTAACCAAGGCCCCACGCCGCTAGAGAGATAATGGCAATCGCAGACAATGGTTCGCCTTTCGCGTCATTCCATAGCGTTGCAAGTTCTGGGTTGATGTCATGTAGATCAGAACTTAGCTGACCTAAACCACCGTCCATTACCGCTATAGGAACAATCATTAGCGCAGCCGCCATTAGCAGACCTTGCACTAAGTCAGTCCAAGATACCGCTAGGAAACCACCGAATAGTGTGTAAGAAACGACACACACCGTACCGATGATAACAGCGTAGGTATAATCTAGACCGAATACCGTCTCAAACAGTTTGCCCCCTGCGACCAAACCTGAGCTGGTGTAGAAAAGGAAAAATAGAAGAATGAAAAACGCAGAGATTGTCTGAATCAGTTTCGACTTATCGTTGAAGCGACGTGACAGGAACTCTGGCAACGTTAGCGCGTCAGTTTGGATACTGTAGGTACGGAGGCGTTTTGCACTGATGAGCCAGTTTGCCCATGTACCAAGAAGTAGACCGCCGGCTAACCAGAAGGCCTCGATACCCGCAGCGTACGCATAGCCAGGCAAGCCTAGCAGCAGCCAACCACTCATGTCTGAAGCACCTGCAGATAATGCAGCAGGCCACGGACCTAGGCTACGGCCACCTAGGAAGTAGTCAGATGAATTGGAAGTCCTCTTATACGCGTAAACGCCAATAGCAACCATAATCAGTAAATACGCCACAAAAGTGGACGTGATAGCAAAGCTATTTTCTATCATTAGATAGTCCTCGTTATAATTATTTCCTTCCTTGCCTGCCCTGATATTTTACCGTCTCAGCAATACATCAGAGTATAAAAAACCAATCTGGACCGGCTCTCAGTCCAGTTACTCCAGATTGGCATTACAAGTCAGGTTAGTGAGTTTCGTTCCCCAACTCGAGTAGAGTTGCGTTACCACCCACCGCGGTAATATTTATCGTTCGAGTGCGCTCAGTAATGAAGCGCAACGAGAGATGAGGATCATGAGCCAATTTCGGTGACTCTAAATCCGTTTCAGAAACTAAGCCGACGATTGCACCGTCACGCTTAGCTAGTTGAAGATTGAGCGCATGCTCAACCTGTGAACGCCCAACATAACCCACACTACGTACATCGCTCTCAAGCAACGGGGCAGACGCATCGTACGCAACAACCTGGACTAAGTTAGATGGGAAGTTTGCCAACGCTACAGCTTGCTTAACCAATTGGTTTAGCTCTGCATTGTCACTGCAAACGACCACACTGTT
Organism: Vibrio sp. Vb1980; assembly: GCF_033338615.1. Taxonomy (NCBI): domain Bacteria; kingdom Pseudomonadati; phylum Pseudomonadota; class Gammaproteobacteria; order Vibrionales; family Vibrionaceae; genus Vibrio; species Vibrio sp. Vb1980. The sequence goes on along the minus strand of NZ_JAWOSZ010000001.1, from coordinate 140,302 downwards.
GCCGGCAATTAAGGCACAGGTGATCATCGCAAAAGCACTGTATAACGCATTATCAGCAGGCTCGATGTTGTTTTCACAAATCACCAAAGCCACACCGCGTCCTGCGGCATACAGTTCGTTAGTTTCCCCTGTAGGGCCAACTAACTGGTGAGTTTCTGCAAGAAGAGCTGATGCTTGTTGCAAGTGGTAAGAAACCACTTTGGCAACGGTAGACTGCTGCCCTTCTAGTGCAGATTTAAATGCCAGAACATGCTCGCATTTGTAATCAAAATCAGTCAGATTCCACTGCTCCCACGCAGAGAATGCATCTTTAAAATAGGTGATCTGATGAACCATAATGCGACTCCTTATGCGTTTTCTGCTTGAGCAAGAAGATGTTGAGTAAATCGGAATAGGTAGTGTGGACCACCAGCTTTCGGGCCAGTACCTGACAAGCCTTGACCACCAAACGGCTGTACACCAACCACAGCGCCAACTTGGTCTCGGTTGATGTAGCAGTTACCTACTCGTGCATGTTTCTCAATCCAACGGTACGTGGTTTCGTTACGGCTATGGATACCCATCGTCAAGCCAAAACCCGTTTTGTTGATCTGCGCAACCACGTTCGGTAATTCAGACGCTTTAAAGCGAATAATGTGCAAGATTGGACCAAATTGTTCTTCTTTCAGCACATCGATGCCCGAGATTTCAAACGCACTTGGTGAGACAAAGTCACCATGCTGGCACGATTCATCCAGCTGTAGCTGAGCGACTTTAGTCTGTGTTTTGCTCATTTGCTCAAGGTGAGCGAGGAGTTTTTGTTTTGCATTGCTGTCGATAACCGGACCAACATCTGTTTTGTGTAGGTAAGGTAAACCAACATGCAGTTCATTCATCGCACCCTGAATCAGGTTGATCATACGGTCTGCTACATCTTCTTGTACAAATAGAACACGAAGGGCAGAACAACGCTGACCAGCAGATGCAAACGCCGAACGAATCACATCACGCACCACCTGCTCTGGCAATGCAGTACTGTCCACAATCATTGCGTTTTGGCCACCTGTTTCCGCAATAAACGGAACTGGTTTCGCGCTGCGCTCCGCGAGCGTGACGTTAATGCGTTGCGCCGTTGCCGTTGAGCCAGTGAATGCCACACCAGCAATAGCATCATGAGAAGTCAGTGCATGACCGATCTCAGCGCCGCGACCAGTAAGTAACTGAATCACACCAGCAGGGAAACCCGCATCAAGCATTAATTCAATAGCACGAGCGGCAATTAAGCTTGTTTGCTCAGCAGGTTTTGCAACCACAGTGTTACCTGCAATCAGTGCTGCCGTTACCTGACCAAGGAAGATAGCCAACGGGAAGTTCCAAGGGCTGATACACACAAACACACCAAGACCTTCACGGCTAGAAATGCGTTTCACACCGTCAAAGCCTTCTAGCTCAAATGGCTGTAGGTTTTGCGCTTGTTTCGCGTAATAACGACAGAAATCCACTGCTTCACGAACTTCATCAATACTATCGTGAATCGTCTTGCCCGCTTCTTTGTGACAAATCGCCACCAGCTCAGCCAGATTTTCTTCCATTAAGTCAGCAAGCTTTTCTAAACAAGCCGCTTTTTGCTCAACAGGAACGGTTTTCCAATCAGAGAAAGCAGTTTGCGCCGCATCAATTGCAGCGGAAACATGATCAAGTGTTGCAAATGCCACTTTGCCGACTTCAATTCGGCGATCGTACGGTGCGGTGATGATCTCAGCCGCATTTTCCTTGATCATGCTTTCGGCAAAACGCTCACCATTGATCATCGGGCCTGCAACCCACTGATTGTCCATGAAGCTTTCTACCTGCGCTTCAAATGGCTTCGCCTCACTGTCGATATCAATGTTGACGCCATATGAGTTCTTACGCTCAGGGAAAATATCGGCAGGCAATGGAATTTTGTCGTTGTGTAGCGTGTCAAAACCCGTCAACACATCCACAGGGTGATGGGTCAACTCATAAATCGGACAACGCGCATCAACTAGACGGTGTACAAACGAGCTGTTCGCACCATTTTCAAGCAAACGACGAACCAAGTACGGAAGAAGATCAGCATGGCTACCGACAGGAGCATAAATACGTACTGGCTGACCGTACATTTTCATAACATGGTTATACAGTGAATCACCCATACCATGCAGGCGCTGGAACTCGTATTCTTTGTGCTCCGCCATGACAGCAATTGCCGTCACCGTGTGAGCATTGTGGCTTGCAAATTGTGGGTAGATATTACCGCGAACACCTTCGCTAAGTAGGAAACGAGCACAAGCTAGGTATGCAACGTCCGTCGCTTCTTTGCGAGTGTATACTGGGTAATTTGCATAACCCGCTTGTTGAGACCACTTGATTTCGCTGTCCCAGTACGCGCCTTTAACCAAACGCAGAGGAATAACGTCACCTTGTTCTTTTGCGAGTGCATTTAGCCACACCAAGACTGGTAGCGCACGTTTTGAGTAGGCTTGAATAACCAAACCAAACTTGCCCCAACCCTTCACAAGATCGCTACGGTATACTTTCTCAAATAGCTTCAGGGAAAGCTCAAGGCGATCCGCTTCTTCTGCATCGATTGTGATTGCAACGTCGACTTCAATTGCACGTTTCAATAGCTGCATTAGTGAGTCATACAACTCTGTCATTACACGTTCTTCATTTGCGACTTCGTAGCGCGGGTGTAATGCAGAAAGCTTGATGGAAATCGAAGGCGCAGGGCTGGTGTCGTTACCGTAAGTCTCGCGACCCACCGCTTCGATCGCCATTAGGTAATCTTTGAAGTACTTGTTCGCGTCCGCTGTAGTTAACGCCGCCTCACCCAACATATCAAACGAGTAGGTGAAACCTTTGTCGCGCATTGGACGACCGTTCTTCTGCGCTTCTTCGATCGTACGACCACGAACAAACTGGTGACCCATGATCTTCATTGCCTGATACATGGCTTTACGAATCACAGGCTCAGAGAATTTATTTACCAGACGGTTTACAGCCTGACCTGGGCTCTGGGTGCCTTGCTCACCAAGACCAACCACTTTACCTGTTAGCATGAGGCCCCATGTTGATGCGTTAACAAACACAGAGTCAGAGTTCTTCAGGTGAGATTTCCAGTCTGCGACACTCAACTTATCTTTAATCAAAGAATCTGCTGTCGCGGCATCTGGGATGCGCATTAATGCTTCTGCAAGACACATCAGCAAGATACCTTCTTGAGTATCTAAGCTGTATTCCAACAATAAAGCATCAATCATCTGGATTGACTTCTTATCGGCACGAATGGCTTCGATAAGGTGGGTCGTTTGGGTAGTGATCGCCGATTTTTCATCCTCTGTCGGCGTCGCTAGTGGCAATAGTTGCTCTAGCCATTGAGACTCGTCCACCATATATAATGGCGAGATCAGTGACCACAACTTATCAAGCGGCTGCCCGATAAATTCCGGTGTCAACACGTTCGTAGCTGTAAACATGTGTGTTCCTCAATCTCACTCCTCGAAAACCGCTTCGAGGATTATCAATGGCTGGCAGTGTATTTTGAGGCCGATAAGAATACTTGTCAAAAACTACGACATTTTTGCCAAAAACTCGCTTTTATAACAAAACATCCACATAGTCACATTCAAATAGGTAATATTTTGTGTTGTAAATTTTAATTTTTTCATTGCATTCACAACAAAATATCAAGAATATCAATAAGATTTTTGTGAAGAGCTCGTTCTAAGAGAAAATGTAGGATCAAGTGGCATATCAACCACTGCAAAGAACAGAGAATTTAAAAAAACGAGAGATAGGTCACGTGAATAAAACATAAAAAAACCATGCATAGTGCATGGCTTCATTCTGATTGATGATTATTTGACCTAAAAAAACGCGTTGTTATCCAACTTGTTTTTTATAACGGGAAGGTGATATTCCCTGTAAGCGAGTAAAAGTATGAGTAAAAGTACTCTGGCTTGAGAAGCCAGTAAACTCGGCAATTTGCCCTAAAGAAAGGTGCCCTTGCTCGATTAATTCACGAGCCATGTCGATTCGCTTTCCGAGAACATATTGATGAGGTGTAATCCCCATCTGCTCTTTAAACAAGCAATGGAACTGACTTTCCCCAAGAAACACTCGCCCGGCCAATTGAGCCACACTAATCTTATGACTCAGGTGCTGCTCAATGTAACGATCAATCGCCTCCAAATCAAAGCGCGACTCTTTTCGACTGGTCTCAAATGCCGAGATATGGCGCTGCATTAACGCAATCACAGTGTCGTTACACGCACGACTTAACAGCAGGTCATCCGGATGGTTTCGCATTTCCTGAACCAACATCTGTATCAGCTTCTGAATTTGACTATCTAACTGGAAGTAGACATGGTCTCTCTCCAGGTTATTGATTTTTTGAAGCATTTCGGGATCATCATTTGTCGGTTTGGGCATATTCAGCACCAAAATATCCGATTGATTGATGACGCCACCGAAAGCATGATCAGAGCATGCGGTAACCACACAACCTTGACCAGGGCCGACAAGATTACCTCGCCCGCGCACTTCAAATTCGGCTTGCCCTTTTAAACCAATCACGATCTGCGTATAAGAATGATCGTGGCAATCCATATAAGACGGAAGTGTGATCAGCTCCGCCGGCTTTGGCAGCATAATCTCTTGATATGAAAGGATTTTTTGGTTATCTGAATCACTCATTTTAAACAGTCGTCTTTACACGGTCAGCTTACGTCTTCGCATCATATACCTTCTTTGTTGGGTTGCAACTTTTACCCAACTCAATCGACAAGATCAAATCAGCATGATCAATTTCATTTACATGATCATAGTTCCGGAACGATGATCATGCGAGGTTAATTTACGGTCAGTGAGCAACCAATTTTATTAACAAAAACGGATAGATAGGCAACACCTTACGTATACATAATCAATCAATGTAAAGATCCTTATTACCGAACAATCCGTTATTTTGTAAAACATCGTGCTCCATATTAGATAGGTCGTCCCTGAAACGGATCGAAACCCACGCTTAAACTCAACATAGAGGGATTTCCCCCCTTACTAATATGCTTCTGATTCAATACATTAGTTATCGAGCTTTAAGATGCATACGATCTAAAGCTCTCGGTATCTCATTGATACCTCTAACTTACTTAGCAGACCCTCGCTAGGTAATTTAGAACCTCTTCTACACGTCGACAAGATTATATCTTGTGTTGCCAGCCCGTCTTCAGGCTGGCTTTTTTTTCGCTTCTCAACAATGAAAACAATGGCATAAGCTGATATCATAGCTTTTGTCTCACTGTCCCTCTCATATGCTTAGGTGCTGCTCTTTCACTCACAAGTGATATGAACGTCAACCACATTACAACTGAGTTGTAGGAAGCATGATCAAGGACGATACGAGTTGTAAGCCGAACATTAGGCGGACATCCGTGAGCGCACATATCTGTAATGAAACAGACCATTTTCCCAATTAAACTCTTCGTTCCATTTCGTCGTTGTCTATGACTACCTGACGAAAACATCGAACACCATGAATTTAATTGGATTGAGCGCCAATCAACGAACGTGTTCTAGCAACGTAACTGCCTACTTGACAACATCAATACGAGCCATGTAACACGGACGTCTCTGTATTGGTAAAAGCAGTATGTAGTGAGTCCTTTTGTGAATATTTCAGTCGATACCATAGAACAATCCCTCCTTAAACAGCTACCAGGTTGTTGGGGATGCAAAGATAAAGATTCGGTATTCCTATACGTAAACCAGGAATACGCAGAACTGTTAGGGCACACGTCGCCCGAGGAGTGCTTGGGTAAAACTGATTTTGATATGGCCAGCCCAACCACTGAATGCGCGCAAGAATTTCAACGCCAAGATAAACACGTTCTCGAAACTGGCGAGTCACTAAAAATTCTGGATATCCACCCTTATCCAGATGGCCGCTGGCGAGCACATATATTTACTAAAACACCGTGGCGAGATGACAAAGGCGACATCGTAGGCACCATTTTCTACGGAAGGGAACTCACCGACACCGCCGTGATTGAAGTCGGGTATTGGGTTTGTCGTGCAATCAGTACCAACCCAAATCAACAATCCATCTTTCGTTTTTCTGACTTACAACCAAAACCAGAGAAGCTCACATGCCGCGAGCAAGAAACGCTTTTCCTCTTGCTCTATGGCAAAAAGCCTCAATTTATCTCTCAGGTCATGGGCATATCAACAAAAACCGTTGAAGGTCACGTCGCACGCTTACGTAATAAGTTTGCAGCGAACAGCAAGAACGAACTAATAGATAAAGCAATGGAAGCAGGCTACGGCTCTGTTGTACCCAAAACGCTGCTTAAGCATCAATTATCGGTTGTGTTGAATGGAGAGCGATAATTCGCATCGCTTCCACCTACAAAAACACCGCCCCAATTCGGCGGTGTTTGTTTATTCATGAGGGACCATAAGCCTATGGCGCTAAACGATCAATGTCCCAACTTCCATCATGCTGGGAGAAAAGAAAACGATCGTGAAGGCGATGTTCGCCACCTTGCCAAAATTCGATGCTCTTTGGTTTTACGCGAAAGCCACCCCAAAAGGTTGGTACTGGTATTTCACCCTTAGCAAACTTCTGTTTTAGCTCTAAAAACTTACCTTCCAACACACCTCTGGCAGAAATACGGCTACTTTGTTTGCTCGCGATTGCGGCCAACTGGCTCTCTTTAGGACGAGAAGTAAAGTATTTCATATTCTCTACGGCGGTAAGCTTTTCAGCCACACCAGTAATATGAACTTGGCGCTCTAACGGGTGCCAAGGGAAGTGCAAACTAATATTGCTGTTATGCTCTAGCTGCTGGGCCTTGCGACTGCCTAGGTTGGTGTAAAACACAAAACCATCTTTGTCGACGTTTTTCAATAGAACAATGCGTTGAAACGGCATGCCATTTTCATCAACCGTTGCAACTGTCATCGCAGTCGGGTCCGTTAAACCCGCTTCAACTGCTTGCTCTAGCCACAGATTAAATTGATCAATAGGATCAGCTTTCAAATCTTTACGACGCAGCCCACCTTTGGTGTACTCACGACGAATATCAGCAAGTTCCATCTTTACTCCTTCACTCGTTTTTGTCGATTGTGCTCCCGATACTGAGGAAATACAAGGACATCATTGTGCTTGTTATCGTTGCCGCTCACAGCATCACAGTGCGTCATTTGATACCATGACACAAAAAACCAGTGAGCCGATCGTGAACTTACTCAACCCCAAAGCCCTACGTCATTTTTTACTGCTACTGTGTGCCGTCGGCATTTCAGGGCTTGCGCTTACTCATCATTACGCAACTCAATACCAACATGATCAATGGCAACAAAAGCTAGAGAGACAAGCCGCGCAAGTGTCACAAGAAGTGGACTACGAACTGGCAAAGTTTGAACAGATACCAAACCTATTAAGTCACGACCCAAGACTACTCAAAGCAGTAGAGCGCGGAACGCCCTCTCAAGAGCTCAACCTACTGTTATCAGATTGGTTGAAGCAAAGTTTGGCCGATACGATTTACGTTCATGACCGCACCGGGTTAGTCATAGCCTCAAGTAACTTTCAGCAAGAAGATACGTTTGTTGGCTCTAGCTTTAGCTATCGCCCCTATTTTAAAAATGCGCGACGCGGTGAGCCCGCTCAATATGTTGGATTAGGCGTGCGCTCGAATAAACGTGGGTACTTCTTCTCATCTCCGCTGTGGGTAAATGAGGAAGTCGTTGGCGTGATCACAGTAAAAGTGAACTTGGAGCAATTAGAACAGCGCCTTTCGCAAACCACGACTGACGTACTCATTACAGATAAACACAATGTCGTGTTTATGAGCAATTTACCAGACTGGCGCTATCGTGCACTTTTCCCACTGTCATCGAGTGCAATAAATGAACTTACCGAAACGCGTCAATATGGCGATACCTTACCCGAATATTTTGGTGAGTTAACGGCACACAGTGGTGTCACGGAGTTTGATGACAATCAATTGCTTCTATCACCGAATTACCTCGCATACGCAACACACTTATTGGATAAAGGGTTTCGCGTCGTTGCCTTAATTAACCACAACAGCGTTCTTGCCGCCGTTTTACAGGCCGATATCGTCTTCCTGATCTTATATGCGCTCATTGCTCTAATTGCGTTAGCGTGGTTCCAAACCCTAGTTAACAAAGCGCGCCTTGCTCATCTCAATGTGAACCTAGAAGAAAAAGTAGTGCAACGGACACTAGTTCTGAGTGAAGCCAACCAAAAGCTACAACAGACCATCCGCCAATATGAACAAAGCCAACAAGAGCTTAAACAAACACAACAAGAGCTGACGCAAGCCGCGAAATTGGCACTGTTGGGCGAGCTGTCTGCCAGTATTAATCATGAGATAAATCAGCCACTTTCCGCACTAAGAACCTATACCGAAAACTCGCAGCGTTTGTTGGCAATGGAAAAATACCCAATGGTCGCCGACAATTTGGGAAAAATGCTGACACTTAATGACACCATTTCGGAAGTCATTGCCCGCTTAAAAGTCTTTACTCGGAAAACCACGCACGATTCACACAATGAAATCTCAGTACTGCACGACGCGGTACATACTGCCACCAGCATTTTGAGCAACAAGCTTATTAAGCAAGGAGTAACACTAAAAGTTCCGGCCATCGACTATGATGTGAAGCTGGCCATTCACAGCGTTGAATTAGAACAAGTGCTGATAAACCTCTTCCACAACGCGGCACAAGCGATGGAAAACCACTGTATCGATCCGCAAATATCCATTGCTGTTCAGTGTCATGATGACAGTTGCGACATTCTTGTTTCCGATAACGGGCCTGGCATGTCGGACGAAGCCCTAGCAAAAATCTTTGATCCATTTTTTACGACTAAGCCAGAGGGCTTAGGATTAGGTTTGACCATCTCCAAACGCATTTTAGAGAGCTATCACGGCTCCCTCTGTGCCTATAAACATCAGAGCACAGAACAACAAGCAGGAGGGATGACCTTTATCGTGACGCTACCAATAGTCAATCAGAATAAACGTACCCCAGAAGTGGAAAACGACCATGAATAACCCAGTTTTCTTTGTTGATGACGAACCACACATTCGTGATGCCGTGTCTCAAGCCCTGCTGATTGAAGGGATAGACGTCACCTGCTTACCAAACGCAGTAGAAGCCTTACGCGTAATCGACTCAAATATGCCTGCGATTATCATTACCGATATCCATATGCCCGTGATGGATGGCTTGGAGTTTATGCGAACTTTGCGAAGCAAAAACGATCACTTTCAATTCATCGTACTTACTGGACATGGAGATGTGAAAACCGCGGTAGATGCGATGAAAAGCGGCGCGTACGACTTTCTAGAAAAACCGTTTTCAACGGAACAGCTCATGAAATCGCTCAACAATGCCAGCGATAAACTGAACTTGTTGCAAGAAAACATCTGGCTTAAGAAAGAGCTCGACATGCAAACTCATGTTGGTCCGAAAATGATTGGTCACAGTAAGGCCATGGTGAGCATTCGTCGCGCCTTGATCAGTGCGCCCACAAGCCAGCCGCTCATTTTTGTAGGTCAAGATGGTACGGGTCGGCGACTCGCTGCACAATTTGCCCACGACATACATGCAACACCGGACAGTGAGCTAATCGCCGCTTCTGGTGAAGACCTCTATGAGCTTTCATTAGAAGCGCTCGACAAAGCCATACACCGCTTAAGTGAAGGAAAACGCCACTGCAGTTTGTACTTACATAGCGCAGAGCATGTATCATTTGAGCAATGGGAATACTTATTCAAGCACCCAAAACTTGAGCGTGTTTTTGGCGCGACCACCCAAGCCGAGCCACCTCTAAAATCCCTGGCGACTCTAATTCACTTACCGACGCTCGATGAAAGAAAGGAAGATATAGGGCCTTTATACAAGCACTTTGTGCGCCACACAGCGAGCCGATATCAGTTACAGCCGCCACATATCAGCCTAGAAGAGGTCAAACACCTCACCAGTCTCGAATGGCCAGAAAACGTTAAGCAGCTACGCCAATTTGCTGAACTTCGTGCCCTCAAGCCAGATACTTTTAGAATGGAAGATTGGAACAGTGAGAAAAGTCTTGAAATTCAGAGTATGACTCAGCGCACAGAATACTTTGAATATTGCTTGTTATTCGATGCATTGCAAAGACATCGCGGCAGACTCAAAGAGGTTCAACTAGAATTACAGGTATCACGCAAAACCTTGTACGACAAACTAAAAAAACATCAGTTGGATAAAGCCAAGTTCAAGGCGTAATAGCTATACTCCGGCGCTAATTATGCTTTTGTTTGATTTAGAAAGTGTAAGAAAGCTCATTTGAAGAGAGAATAACCCTCTTCTCATATTTTATTAGCCGAGCATGCTGACACGATCGGTTAATAATAATAAGATCAAAAAGATAATCCGTAATTATATAAGCAGGGACTGTGATGAGCCGAGATAACTACAACAAACTCAACGATGAAGAGTTGGATTTTGTTGATGACAAAACTGCAGCATTGCTCCTCAATACCCCCAACAGCGCGCGTTTTATGCTCTGGGTTATGGTGCTATTTTTCATTGCAGCAATAGGTTGGGCATCTTGGGCTGAAATCGACAAAGTCACGGTTGGTCAAGGCAAAGTGATTCCCTCCTCACAGATACAAGTAGTCCAAAACTTAGAAGGTGGCTTAGTCAAAGAAATCTTGGTCAAAGAAGGTCAGTTGGTTGAAAAAGGCCAACAGTTACTGCTTATCGACGACACCCGCTTTCGCTCGGATTTTCGTGAACGTGAGCAACAAGTTGCCAACCTTACCGCATCTGTGCTGCAACTATCCGCTTCTATTAACAGTGTTGCCGTTAATCGTGATTTTGAAACGGAAAACTGGCGTCAAAGTGTACTACTTGATTACGGTAAACTGACCTTCCCACCAACCTTGGAAGAGACTCGACCTCAACTCACACAGCGTCAAAAAGCAGAATATCGCGAAGATCTAGATAATTTACGCAACCAACTTTCTGTTATTGACCAACAAGTGCAGCAAAAGCAGCAGGACTTGGTAGAGATCCAAGCACGAGTAAGGAACTTGCGTCAAAGCTACCAATACGCGAAAAAAGAACTCGATATCACCAAACCTTTGGCAGACGAGGGCGTTGTTCCTCGTATTGAACTGCTCAAATTACAGCGCCAAGTCAACGATACCCGTCGTGAAATGACGTCCAGTGAGCTCAAGATTCCCGTATTGCAATCAGCGATTCGAGAATCCATGCTCAACCGTATTGATGTTGCACTCAAATTCCGCTCTGAACAGCAAGAGAAACTCAACAGCGCCCAAGACCAGTTATCTGCCTTGGTTGAATCAGCGGTGGGCTTGGAAGATAGAGTAAACCGAACGGTTGTGAATTCGCCAGTAACAGGCAAAATCAAAACACTGAACATCAATACTGTCGGTGGTGTTATCCAACCTGGTATGGATATCGTCGAGATCGTACCAACAGAAGACACACTATTGGTAGAGGCGAAAATTGCGCCAAAAGACATCGCATTTTTACGCCCAGATCTTCATGCTATCGTGAAATTTACAGCTTACGACTTCACAAAGTACGGCGGTTTAGAGGGAGAGTTGGAACATATCAGCGCGGATACCACTCAAGATGAAGAAGGCAACAGCTTCTACATTGTTCGTGTACGCACCGAAAAAACAAACTTTGGTCAAGATGCAGATTTACCAATCATTCCAGGAATGACAGCATCGGTCGATATCATCACAGGGAAGCGAACCGTTTTGGAATATCTACTTAAACCGATTTTAAGTGCCAAAACGAACGCCTTGAAGGAGTAAACCACATTAAGATACTCGCGATAGGGAGTATTGAGCGATAAGTAATTAAATAAAAAGCACTTATTTCTCACTGACGAACTCTCTAGAAGAGTATACTTGTGATACGAGTCGAATATGCGATCCAATTTGCAGCGTAAAGTTACATTATTAATCAGCTTAAGTTGTTTGTCGTTCCAACTTGGTGCGCTGAACAGTAAAGAACAACGATGGGTCAATACGGTCACAGCGGTGTACGGCGAACGTGCGGGATTGCGCGTAAATACATGGCGAAAGAACCTCGACTTATTTAAACAATTAGAGACTCATGAACAGCTCGCTGGCGTTAACGACTTTTTTAATCAGCTGTATTTCGTTGACGACATAAAACTGTGGGGAAAGACAGATTATTGGGCTACGCCACTCGAATTTTTAGGGAGTAACGCAGGAGACTGTGAAGATTTCACTATTGCTAAGTACTTCTCTTTACTCGAGCTAGGAATACCAGATTCAAAGATGCGGTTAATATACGTAAAAGCCATCGAACTGAATCAGTTTCACATGGTATTAGCTTACTACCCTACCCCAAGTTCTGAGCCGCTCATTCTCGATAATATCAATCCTGACATTGTCCGAGCCTCTAAGCGTAGCGACTTGCTACCGATATACAGTTTTAATGGTACAAACCTGTGGTTGATGAAGTCATCTGCTAGCACTGGAGAGCTGGCAGGGAAAGCATCACGGTTGAGCCTTTGGAATGACTTACGCTCGCGCGAACGTAAGTTGCAGTTAAATAAACCTAAAATTAACTATGACGAGTGAGAAACATGACCCTATATAAGAAGCTTGTGGTGGGGATGGTTACGGTCTTTATACTCTTGTTGGCATCAGTATTCGTAATCCAATTCAACACGACTCGAGACAGCTTGGAGCAACAGCAACGTTCAGAGGTCAACAACACTATTAACACCGTAGGTTTGGCACTGGCTCCTTACCTAAAGGACAAAGATAAAGTAGCGGTTGAGTCCGTGATTAATGCTCTGTTTGACGGCAGCACCTACTCCGTTGTTCGTCTTACAGCATTAGATTCTGACTACCAGATCGTGCGTACCTACCCAGTTAAACCAAGTACGGTGCCACAATGGTTTATCGACATGAATCTATTTAAAGCGATTCACGATAAGCGTGTTGTGACCAGTGGTTGGATGCAGCTCGCCGAAGTAGAAATCATTAGCCACCCAGGCGCAGCTTACGAGCAGCTCTGGCAAGGTTTTATTGGCTTGCTGTCTGTATTCAGTGTCATTTTTCTGGCTGGTTTAGTGGCAATTTCATACATCCTACGTCGCTCGCTAAAGCCGTTAACGGCCATCGTGAATAAAATGCATGAAATCGCGAATAACCAATTTGGTGAACCGCTTGCTCGTCCAAGAACCAAAGATCTTATCGCGGTGGTAGATGGCATTAATATGATGTCTGCTCAAATCGAGCTATCATTCAAAGAGCAAGCCAAAGAGGCTCAACGTCTGCGTGCTCAGGCTTACCTCGATCCTATATCTAAATTGGGTAACCGCTCATTCTACATCAACCAAATCGACCAATGGCTTGCAGAGCAAACGCAAGGGGGTATCGCGCTACTCCATGCTGAATACATTGGCGACATTTACGAGACCAAAGATTACCAACGCGCAGATGCCCACGTTAAAGAACTGTCTCAACGTTTGAAAAACACCATTGATGTACCGGGTGCCACTATTGCTCGCTTGTCTAGTGATGAGTTCGGCTTGCTTTTCCCTCATATGGATGAGAGCGAGTTACGCATTTTATCGGACAGCATCGTCAATTGTGTGAACGGCCTAAATACTGACCCAACAGGCTTAGCAAAACCTAAAGCGTCACTAGGGGTTGCACACAGCAAAGATCAGAAAACGCGCTCTGAAATCCTCTCGATGGTGGACAACGCACTATCGAAAGCCAAAGCGCAACCAGACAAGCCATACGGCTTCATTGGCAGTGATACACCTTCTAGTTTGATGGGTAAACAGCAATGGAAAGCGTTGGTTGAAGAAGCCATTCATAGTGATTGGGTTAAATTCCGTTTCCAAGCTGCGAAAAACACATGGGGTAAAGTATTCCACAACGAAGTATTTTCAAGCATCGAAAAAGATGGTGAAACGTATCGTGCGAATCAATACCTATTCGCACTAGAACAGTTAGACGCCACCAACATCTTTGACCAGTATGTCATTGAATCAATGATTAAGATGCTAGAAAGTGGTGAACTTAATGACCCAGTCGCGATTAACATCGCGCAAAGCAGCTTGTCTCAACCATCGTTTATTCGCTGGACAACTAGCATGCTGGAAAAACATGCCAAAGTGGCCTCTAAGCTACACTTTGAAATTCCAGAGGAATGCTTTATCGATCAGCCTCACCACACAGCACTGTTATGTAATGCCATTCGCCAATCAGGTGCTGAGTTCGGCGTAGATAACTACGGACGTAACTTCCAATCTTTGGAATACATCCAAGAGTTCCGTCCGAACTATGTGAAGCTCGATTACCTATTCACACACAACTTGCACGACGAAAAACAGAAATTCACGCTAACGTCGATCTCTCGTACTGCCCACAACCTTGGTATTACGACTATCGCATCGCGTATCGAAACTCAAATCCAGTTGGATTTCCTCACTGAACATTTTGTTGAGGTATTCCAAGGATTCATCGTCGACAAGGAATAAAAAGGTTTATCAACGATGAAAGACCCTTTACTGAATTCGCTCATCTACGTTAGCCGTTACTATGGGTTAGCTAACTCGCCAGAAGCGCTAGTCAACGGACTACCGCTATCTGACGGTAAACTGACCCCATTTTTGCTACCAAGAGCAGCGGAAAGGGCCGGATTGGTTGCCAAGGAAAACCGCGCAGAGCTGGAGAGCATCTCCAGCCTAATTCTGCCGGCAATCTTAGTTCTTAAAGGCGGTGACTCTTGCGTTCTCAACAGCATCAATATGGAGAAACGCGAGGCCGAAGTCACCACCCTAGAAAGTGGAATGGTGCCGATCTCTATTCCATTAGAAGACCTACTTGAGCAATACACTGGTCGGTACTTTTTAGTTAAAAAGCAATTCCGTTTCGATGAGCGCTCTCCCGAAGTGCTCAAAACCAACGAAGGCCACTGGTTCTGGTCAACCTTGTGGCAGTCAAAACGCATCTACCGCGATGTTTTAATCGCATCACTTCTCATCAACCTCTTTGCGGTTGCCGCTCCGCTATTCACTCGCTTGGTGTACGACAAAGTGGTTCCGAATCTTGCGTTTGAAACCCTATGGGTACTAGCAAGTGGCATCTTTGTCGTGTTCCTGTTCGACTTCATTCTCAAGTCGCTGAGAAATTACTTCATTGATGTGGCGGGCAAGAAGTCTGACATTCTGATTTCATCCAAACTGTTCAGCAAAGTGATGGGGATTAGAATGGAATCGAAGCCGCCTTCGGTCGGTGCCTTCGCTCGCCATTTACAAGAATTCGAATCTATTCGAGAGTTTTTTACTTCAGCGACCGTCAGTGCTCTCATTGATTTGCCTTTTGCCATTTTATTCTTAGTGATTATATGGCTAATGGCTGGCGATCTTGTGTATGTTCCAATGGTGGGCGTGGTCATTTTGATTATTCATTCGCTACTGATACAAGGGCCGCTGCGCCGCTCCATTGAGGAGGGTTCACGCCTAGCATCGCAAAAATATGCCAATTTGATAGAGAGCCTGGCTGGGTTAGAAACCGTAAAAATGCTCAGTGCGCAAAGCCAATTCCAATACCGCTGGGAAGAGGCAGTTGCACACATGGCGAACTGGAATATAAAAAGCCGCCGAATTACGGATAGCATTCAAAACGCAGCAGGTTTTGTGCAGCAAAGTAGTAACGTAGGGATGATCATCCTAGGCGTTTACTTGATTGCAGAGGGCGACTTAACCATGGGTGGTTTGATTGCCGCAACCATGCTTAGCGGCCGCGCGATTGGTCCTTTGGTTCAGTTATCCTTACTCTCTACGCGCTACAACCAAGCGAAGTCTTCTATGACAATTATCAATCAAGTCATGGAAATGCCGGATGAACAAGAAGAAGGTAAACGTTACATTCACCGTCCAATAGTACAAGGCAAAATTGAACTTGAACGCGTGACCTTCCACTACCCAGATTCACCGGTGGCGTCGATTCGAGATTTGAGCTTGACCATTAACCCAGGCGAAAAAGTAGCGATCATAGGCCGTATCGGTTCGGGTAAAACCACGTTAGAGCGTCTCATCATGGGCTTGTATCAGCCGACGGAAGGTCATGTTCGCATTGATGATACCGACATCGCACAGCTGCATCATGTCGACATTCGCCGTAATATTGGTTGTGTGCCGCAAGATTCGAATCTGTTCTTTGGTTCTATCCGCGACAACATTACGCTAGGTCGCCCATTAACCGATGACCGTGACGTACTAGACGCAGCGAATCGTGCCGGTGTTACTGCGTTTACGCAATCTGACCCAGCGGGCTTAGAACGCCAAGTTGGTGAAGGTGGTGCAATGCTTTCGGGGGGTCAACGTCAAGCAGTCACGATCGCTCGTGCATTTTTGGGTCGTCCTCCTGTTCTACTCATGGATGAACCAACCAGTGCGATGGATAATCGCTCAGAGATGCACATTAAACATCAATTAGCACAGTTGAAACCTAGTGAAACGCTGATTCTGATTACGCACAAAACGTCTATGCTCGACATCGTTGATCGCGTAATTGTGATGGAGAAAGGCAGCATCATCGCAGATGGCCCTAAAGCGCAAGTGCTGAACGATTTGAAACAAGGCAAAGTGCGTGCGGTTAGCTAGCCTGAATTCACATTGATAAAAGCAAAGGCCCCGTTTAACTTGTGTTTAACGGGGCTTATTTTATTGGGAGCCCGAGATAATTAAGTTCTTCAAGCGCGACCCAAACGAGTACAAGGCCAACAATCACGAATAAAATCATAATCGCCTTTTCATCTTCTTCCATTTTTCAACGCCCTAAAAGCTATTTCAATTAATACACCTTAGGTTATCAGGACAAAAGTCATATTCAGCTCGTTTATAAGGAACTAGCGTCATAGAATGTCGGATATGGGATACAGCTCAAAGATTGCTCTCTTCAAAATCACGTCAGCTTTGGTTGAATATAAGTAATGAAGCCAAAGAGTTCGCAATGCTCACTAAGTCTTTGATTAACCAATATAGTACTCTGTGGTACCTCAACACAGAGACAAATGGTGTAAAGAAAAATTGTGATTACTTACAGCAAAAAATCAGCTATAAAAGCCGCTTTCTAGATATCGTCGAGATGAAGAAATGAATGATTGGATCCAATTAGAGCAAGTGAGCCAGTATTTCACTACGGGCTCCCTCGGTTACAAACTATTGATGGGCATTTTTGTCCTGATCGCGTATCGCATGCTGAAGAGGATTGTAAATAGAGCCATCCTAAATTTGGCAACAACGAAAGGTGTAAAAAAGGCTCGTTTGAGTTTTATTCAGCGCTGTTTCAATGTCGCGCTGCTATTTTTGACCGCCTCTATTTTTGCCATTATCACAGGTATTGGCTATGGCGATGTGTCTTTGTTCCTATCGTCCATTTTTGCCGTATTAGGTGTGGCGTTTATTGCGCAGTGGTCAATTCTGAGCAACATCACTGCCAGCTTTTTGATCTTTTTTGTCTTCCCATACCGAGTGGGTGACCGAATTAAAGTCGTAGACAAAGATGAAGACATCTGCGGTGAGATTCAAGAAATCAGCATGTTTCACGTGTTAATTAAGCACGACAACGGTAACTTGATCACTTACCCAAACAACCAGATTTTGCAAAAAGCAGTGCTAAAGCTGGCAAAAAACAAGCCAGAGCCAAGTAAAGCAAAATCTCGGATTTATACTCGCAGAAAGAAATAACCCACTAAAAAGCCGATGTATCTACATCGGCTTTTTTAATGCACTTCTTTTTAAGTTTTAGTGTTGACCTCAACTTGGCTTGAGGTTTTAGCCTTAGTCGCACGATTAAAAATCAACAATGAAAAAAGGAACCATTGTGTCCAAAATTGCGATTATTTATTTCTCTAAAACCGACGTTACTGGTCAACTTGCTCGCGCGATTGCCGCAGGCGTTGAACAACAAGGCATTAAGCAGCAAGATGAATGTGAAATCCTCTCTCACCGAATTGAAGGCAGTGAGATTATTGAGGGACGTTTTGTGAACCCTAAACTAATGGATGAACTTGCTGAGTGTGATGCGATTATCTTTGGCTCACCGACCTATATGGGCGGTGTAGCAGCGCAGTTTAAAGCATTTGCAGATGCAAGCAGTGAATCTTGGTATTACCAAAAATGGGCGAGCAAAATCGCGGCTGGCTTTACCAGTGGTGGGGCAATGAATGGCGACCAATCTTGCACATTACAATATCTACAAACGCTCGCTAACCAACACGGCATGATGTGGGTCGGGTTGGATAAGATCAGCAATTCTGGGGAGCAAAACCTGAATCGTTATGGTGTACAAGGTGGTATTGTTGCACAAGGTGGTGAAGGTGGTCAGTTGCATGCTTCTGATGTTGCAACGGCGGAGTATCTTGGCAAACGAGTCGCTATGCTCGTGAATAAGCTATCCACTCGCTAACAATAAAAAGAAGCCCCGTAAGATACATCTTCGGGGCTTCTGTTTATCGCTTGTTTTGAGCGCTACTTCTTGATGTAGAGGTCTTTCGAGTAGATACGACCTTCTACGTTGTTCTTGGCAAAACCGCCAACCGTAGGACGAACCAAACGCGCTTGCATGTAATAATAGATTGGCGTGATGGGCATATCTGTCGCCAACAATTGCTCGGCTTGATCATAGAAACCTTGGCGCGCTTTCTCATCGGTTGCGGCCAATGCACTGTTCATCGCGTTGTCGTACGCTTCATTGCTGTAACGTGCAAAGTTACCCGAAGAACCTGAGCGAAGTAAGCTCAGGAAAGTAGACGCTTCATTGTAATCACCACACCAGGAAGCGCGCATCACATCGAAATTGCCTTGTTTACGCGCCACTAAGTATGACTTCCACTCTTGGTTTTCTAACTCCACGTGTGCACCGAGATTTTTTTGTAGCATCGACGCTATCGCAACCGCGATCGATTTGTTTGCCTCACTGGTGTTGTACAGCAATTTAAAATCGAGCGGCTTGTCTTGGCTGTAACCCGCTTCTTTTAACAACTGACGCGCTTTCTCGTCACGTTGTTGCTGACTCCACTTACTGTATTCAGGCGGCGTCGCATCAAACCCTGCGGTGTACTGATGCGCAAAAGTATAAGCAGGAAGGTTGCCCACTTGCGTGACACCATTCGTAATCACATCGCGCATGATGGAGTACGACACCGCTTGACGCACTCGCACATCATCAAATGGCGGACGAGTGGTATTGAACGCGTAGTAATACGTACACAATAATGGCACCACCGTGTAAGCCTGCTTGTAATTTTGTTTAAGCTTCTGCGCCATATGAGTCGGCACATCTGACGTGATATCCAGCTCTCCTGCCGCATAGCGATTGATAGACGCGTTTTGGTTTTCAAACGGAATGTAAGTCACTCTGTTTAGATGCGTATCTGCGCTGTCCCAGTAACTTGGACTCTTAACCAGTTCAATGCGCTCATTCACGACCCACTTATCCAATGTGAATGCACCGTTGCTAACAAATTGGTCTGGATCGCTCCACGGCTTGTCGCGGTTTTCCACTGTCGCTTGATGCACTGGCATCATGGACGTGTGCCCAGTCATGGCAACAAAGTACGGCACTTGACTGTCCAACTCAAAACGTAGGGTGTATTTATCCACTGCCTTGATACCGAGATCGTCCAAAGGCTTTTTGCCCTCTGCTACATCGGCGATGTTTTTGATCTTGGTGAGTTTGAGATACCAAACATTTGGAGAAGCGGTTTTCGGATCTACCGCTCGGCGCAGTGAATAGACAAAATCATCCGCTGTCACAGGCTCGCCATTCGACCATTTCGCGTCTTTGCGCAAGTGAAAAGTAAAGGTTTGGTTGTCGTTGGTTTCCCATGATTCTGCCACACCGGGAATAATGTATCCGTCACGATCTTGAATCACAAGCCCTTCAAATAAGTCACGAATCACATGCATTTCTGGCAGACCTTCGGCTTTCGCTGGGTCAAGCGTCGCCGCCTCTGCGTCATTCGCACGTACTAAATGCTGTTCTGCGGCAAGTTGAATGCCTTTAGGTAAGGTCTCCGCAGCAACTGATGTAGCAAGAAAAGGGGTGAATAAAGAGGAAATCAGCAACGCCGTTGAATGTTTTTTAAAATCCATATCGTTTTTCGTTCTCCTAACGCGTCTTGTGAAGCAAGTGCCACAATTAACATTTCAACCGTTGACGAGTTTAAACGGTTCAGTTTAGCTAGGTGTAATTAGCTTAGATATTGATACTACTTCATCAATCAGGAGATTACGGTGAGTCTAATTCCAAGAACGGAAAGAGCGGCATTTTTAATTCGGCCAACATCATACGGTCAATCCGTGCTTGGTGCGCCATTACTGTATTTTCCGGCTCAAGTCGAAAGTGCTTCGCGAGGTTTGATTTTGGCAGGCACTCACGGGGACGAGACGGCCTCGATTGCAGGTTTGTCCTGCGCGCTAAGAAGCTTGCCTGCTGAAAACTTACGACATGATGTGATTCTGTCAATGAATCCTGACGGCAACCAACTAGGCACACGCGCAAATGCAAACCAAGTGGATCTCAATCGCGCGTTTCCAACCCAAAATTGGACTGAGCATGGCACAGTGTATCGATGGAGCTCTCACACACCCGTTCGAGACGTAAAGGTGAAAACAGGCTCTAAAAACCAGCTAGAGCCAGAAGTTGGCGCATTAATTAACTTGATTGAACTACGTAGGCCAAAGTTTGTGGTGTCATTTCATGAACCGCTTGCGTTTGTGGATGATCCCAAACATTCCGACCTTGCCAAATGGCTCGGCGAGCAGTTCCAACTGCCAATCGTTGACGATGTCGACTACGAAACACCCGGCTCATTCGGCACTTGGTGTAGTGAACGTGATTTACCTTGCATCACGTTGGAATTACCCGCGATTTCTGCCGATCTCACCATTGAAAAACATCTCTCTGCTTTTATTGCTTTGCTGAGGCACGATCCGGATCTTTAGTCCGCTGTTGGTTAAGCGATCATGTGAGGATCTGTTTGATGTCGGTACTGATATCGCTGATCAACTGACGGGCACTGTCGTCTCTTTGTTGAACCAAGATGATAAACAGCAAATCGGTGATCACGTTTTGCGCGGTACGCGAAGCAATGGATGAGCTGCGATGTTCCGTTTCATTGGCAATCGTATCAAACGTAATATCGGCAATACCGCGCAAGCGACTTCTTCCAGGCGCAGATAACGCAATCACCTTCGCGCCCTGCTCTTTTGCCGCTTCTGCCGCGACGAGAATTTCTTTGCGCTCACCCGAAAACGAGATTGCGATCTGAACATCTTCTGGAGAGAGCGTGCGGGCAACAGCAATCTGCACGTGGCTGTCTTGTTCAGAAAGCGCCGTAATACCAAGTTTAAGCAGTTTAAAGCTTAAATCCTTCGCGGTCAGTGCAGAGCCCCCAATCCCGACCACTTGCACTCGACGCGCTTCACTCAACCATTTCACCGCTTGGTGACACGCTTCGTAAGACAGCGTATTGGTGGTTTGAAACATAGCGTCGGTTTTCGCTTTCACCAGTTTCTGTGAAATAACCGCAATGGGGTCGTCAGCCAAAATATCACTGTGCAGCGGTGTCGACTGCATCGCATGCTTACGGCCAATCTCTTCATTCAGAGCTAACTTAAACTCGCTGTAACCTTTAAAGCCGATACGCTGAGTAAATTTCACAATGCTCGATTGACTCACTTTTACTTGCGCCGCAAGTTCTTGGCTGGTGAGCAGCGCCGCCTTTTCTGCGTTTTCAACAATCCAATCGCCAACCAAACGACCGCTTTGCGAAAGCTGAGTACGCCTCGCTACTATCCTATTGATAACTGACACAACAAAAACCTCAAAAATTTTAAATAAATTATTCCAAAACAGAAATAATAGGCGTTTGATTTAACCCCCTGATTATTCTAACCAAGACAGTTAATCCCGGATGTAATAGACGTATATTTTCTCTCATTATTCCAAATTTCTCCTGCATAAAGAATAACCTCAAGTGTGATTTTTATCACCAAACCTGAATATTTTATTCCATAAAATCGCCCTCAGATTGAACATTACAAAGAGTGCAAAACATGAAAATTGATTTAAGCAGATTGGTGACAGAAAGCCGTAACCCAGCCAGTGCCGAGATCGATACGCTTTCGACAATCGAGATGCTGCAAGTCATTAATGAAGAGGATCAAAAAGTCCCGCTCGCGGTAAAAGCGGTGCTACCACAAATTGCAGAGACAGTTGACGCAATTACCCAAGCTTTTGCAAATGGTGGCCGTTTAATTTACATGGGAGCTGGTACGTCAGGTCGCTTAGGCATTCTTGATGCAAGCGAGTGTCCTCCTACCTACGGCACGCATCCAGATATGGTGATTGGCTTAATTGCTGGTGGACATCAAGCAATTTTAAAAGCGGTAGAAAACGCAGAAGACAACGCGAAAATGGGTCAAGACGACTTAAAAGCACTTCACCTCACCAAGCATGACGTGGTTGTAGGCATTGCAGCGAGTGGCCGTACACCTTATGTACTAGGTGGTTTGGACTACGCTAAATCCATCGGAGCCACGACCGCATCTATCGCCTGTAATCCAGAATGTGCCATGGCAGAAGCGGCCGACATCGCGATTCTGCCGATAGTTGGCGCAGAGGTTGTCACTGGATCTTCTCGCATGAAAGCCGGCACCGCACAAAAACTGGTGCTAAACATGCTCACGACAGGCGCAATGATTCGTAGCGGTAAGGTATTTGGCAACTTAATGGTGGATGTAGAAGCCACTAACGCCAAGCTCATACAACGCCAAACCAACATTGTTGTGGAAGCAACCGACGCATCAAAAGAAGAAGCAGAGCGAGCATTAAATGCCTGCGGTCGCCACTGCAAAACCGCCATCTTAATGATTTTGGCCGATTTGGATGCCGAACAAGCCAAATCACGCCTCGCCGCGCACAACGGTTTTATTCGCGCAGCACTAAATAATAACTAAATAATCCGAGTTCTGAAGGATAGACCCTATGGCAAAAATAACTTCAAACACAGTATCGCAGTTGCTGTCCGCAGTTGCTGTCCGCAGTGGGTGGCAGCAGCAACGTAAGCAAATGTGGTAACTGTATGACGCGTTTGCGTTTATCGCTCGCCAACAATGGCTTGGCTGATCAGTCAGTTATCAAGCAAATTCCCGGCGTAATGGGTGTGGTGGAAAGCGATGAGCAGTTTCAGATTATTCTCGGTCCCGGAAAAGCTCAACAAGCGGCTGAGATGATGAATCAACTGATCGACAGCTTAACCTCTGGTGACAGTGAAGAAGCAGATATGCCTCAACAAGATCTTTCTGCCGTCGCGGCCGAGCAGAAAAAACAGATGAAGAGCAAACAAACCAGTGCGGTTCAGCGTTTTTTAAGCAAGTTTGCTACCATCTTTACGCCGTTGATCCCTGGCTTTATTGCCGCTGGTTTGTTGCTAGGTTTTGCGACGTTATTGGAACAGATGTTTGTTCTCGACCAGACACCAAGCCAATTTATGTTGGATTTGATCGCCTACATGAAAGTCTTTGGTAAGGGTCTGTTTGCTTTCTTAAGTATTCTGATTGGTTACAACGCGCAGCAAGCGTTTGGCGGCTCAGGTGTTAATGGTGCCATTCTCGCCTCTTTGTTTGTACTGGGTTACAACCCAGAGGCTACATCCGGCATTTACTCTGGCATGAACGAATTTTTCGGCTTTGCGATTGATCCGCGCGGCAACATTATCGGCGTACTTTTGGCGGCGATCATCGGTGCGCAAGTCGAGCGTAAAGTTCGTCAATACATGCCAGATGATCTGGACATGATCTTAACGTCCGTTATCACTCTGTTGATCATGGGCGCGGTAACCTTCTTGATCATCATGCCAATCGGCGGCGAGCTGTTTAAAGGGATGTCTTGGTTGTTCCTCAACTTGAACGATAACCCATTAGGCGCTGCAATCTTGGCAGGTTTGTTCTTAATTTCTGTGGTATTTGGCATCCACCAGGGTTTTGTTCCCGTGTACTTCGCATTGATGGAAACACAGGGCTTTAACTCGCTATTCCCTATCCTGGCGATGGCTGGTGGCGGTCAGGTTGGCGCGTCAATGGCGCTGTATTTCAAAGCCAAAAAAGACGCTCTACTGCGCACTCAAGTTAAAGGCGCTATTATTCCGGGTCTTCTAGGCATTGGCGAACCATTGATTTACGGCGTGACATTACCACGCGTAAAACCATTCGTTACAGCTTGTATTGGTGGTGCTGCGGGCGGCTTCTTTATCGGTTTAGTTTCTTACCTTGGCTTACCAGTTGGTCTTAATACGGTGTTTGGCCCGTCCGGTATCGTGGCAATTCCTCTCATGACATCAGAAAATGGCATCTTCCCGGGCATGATGGTGTTTGTTGCTGGCCTGCTTATCTCTTACATCGTCGGCTTCCTCGCGACTTACTTCTTTGGCTGCAAAGACGTCGATTTAAGCTAAATCATTCTTCCCCTATAGGAATGGACTAGCTCGCGCCCTTGGCAAACAAGGGCGCACCCTCTCTCTACTTCACGACAATTTTTCTTATTCCGTTACTCGGAAGGGGCTTTGTCGTACCTAAAACAATAGAAATGAAAGGTCGTTAATCATGAAAAAGCACATTTTGACTCTACTTCTCCCTACATTGATGGCATCAAACGCAATGGCAGCGGAGCTGTATCAAGCGGAAGATGGGTCAGTTTTAAATATTTACTCTCGTCTTGGTTTCAATGTCACCAGTAAAAATGATGAGCATGGCGATGCAAATGGCGAGTTTGATGGCCGTATTGGTTTAAACGGTTCACAAACCATCAACGAGTACGCGTCGATCATCGGCCAAGCGCAATACCAAGTGGGTGCCGCTGAATACGCAAACCAAGTAAACGACAAACCGTCTCTGACCGCACGTTATGTATGGGCGGGTATTGATGCGAAAGATTATGGTCGCATTACTGGTGGTCGCGTGGCATCTGGGTTGATTATGTTTACCGACATTGGTGATGTGTTCGCCTCTTCCGATGTTTCTATGGCGCGCCAAGCGAATAAAGTCGACAAAACCGCAACGCAAGTTTTTCGTCAAGATGGCACGCTGCAATACCAAAACAGCCTAGGTAATGTCGATTTTTCTGTCGCGTACATTTTAGGAAACAACACTTCTGAGCTCGACTACGGTTACAACGCTGCACTGCGTTATACGCTAGACATGGGGAATTTGGGTACCTTGGCACCAGTGATAGCGATGCAGAAGAATAAAGGTGATGCACGTGAAAGCAACGACACCGATTACACATTCTGGGGCGCAGGTACGCGTTACTACCTAGGTGATTTAATGTTGGGTGCGTTGTACTCGGAAGATGAACTAGAGGGCTATTACTCACAAACCAGTACCGACAAAGTGATGGAACTAACGGCGGTTTACAGTGTAAATGACAAATGGGCACTGCGTGCTGGTTATCGTTCTTTAGAAAATAGTGATGGTGACGAGCTAGAGCTGAAAGATACAACGCTAGAAGTGCAATACAAACTGACGCCTCGTTCTTCTATCTACACAAACTACGTTGATCGTAACGGCTCACGTGGCTACAGCAATGGACAAGAAGTCTCGTTTGGCGGTGCACACGCAGACGAAAGCTACTACCACTTAGGTCTCCGTTACGAGCTGTAAGCACGATACTTAATGTAAGTTAGCTGAATCCATGAGCTTCTTCTATGTCCGGTCAGTAGTTATTGCCTTTAATGCTGATTTGAAGAAGCTCACCCTCGCAATATGTTTTCTTCGTTACCTGTTTTAACCAACACGCCTGCATCAGGGAGGCTGGTGACAGTAGCTAACAATTTTCCATCAACAAAGTGCAATGCCGCATAATCGTGAATGCCATAACAAGTGATGCTCGGTTGAGAACGAGCAAAGGCTTGGAAAACCTCGAACTTCTCACCTACATGAGAAAAATGCGCCGCAGCCAAACCGTCAATAAATGCAAGACAACGCATAACTTGGTATGCTTCGGGATCACTGTCTGTCACCGCAAACTCAAACCAACAAATTGCACCTGCGCTCATGCCACAAATGATGATGCCTTGTTCATAACACTGCTTGAGTATTCTATCGATTCCCCATTCGCGCCAAATGGCCAACATCGAACGCGTATTACCGCCACCTACGTAAATGATGTCTTGTTCAAATAGCGTTTCTTTCCAACCAGCTTCAAACTTAAACAGCGGAAAATGGGTCACGTTTTCACTAAGCTTCGCATCGTAAAAACGTTCAATCACTTCATCGGCATCTCCCGTGGCTGTAGGTATAAAACAAATGTTTGGATTCTCCTTACCAGACAAAGACAAAATGTATTGATCGAGCGGGCTCGGATTCTCTCCCATCATCCAGCCCCCACCGCCAATCGCAATACAGTGTTTTCGCATTCCTTTGCTTCCTCAATTGTTGCTAAGTTTGTTGTCGCTATTCGCCGACAGAATATATGTTCCTAAAGTGATCAATGAACGCTCGCGTTCTTCTTGGTAAGTGCTCACGTTTTGGGTAAAGCAGATAAAGCGGCAAAATCGCATCCGTTTGCCATTCTGGCAGCAAACTCACGAGTTGTTCTTTTTGTGCAGGGTCGAGTTTAGCCAATGCAAATTCATCTAACATGGCTACACCACAGCCAGCCAAAGTAGCATCCAACATGGACTGGACAAGATTAAAACTCAGCATACTTTCTAACTCAATGCTGCACTGCTGTTGAGTTTGCTTATGCCTAAACGTCCACTTATCTAACACCAAGTCGCGACTTATATAAAGGATGTGCTCTAAGTCACCAAGCTCCTCTGGCGTACTTACATTTGGTTTATCAGCTAAATACGAGCGATGAGCGATCGGTTTACAGTGTAAAGTGCGTAGCTGATGGCCGACGTATCCCTCTGGAGGAGTATCGGTAAAGTAGAATGCGATATCAAACCCAGCCTCAATCAAGTCGAGAGGTGTCTCTGTGAAGATCACTTCGACGCTCACTTGTGGATGTTGCAATCGAAACTCGA
Organism: Vibrio sp. Vb1980; assembly: GCF_033338615.1. Taxonomy (NCBI): domain Bacteria; kingdom Pseudomonadati; phylum Pseudomonadota; class Gammaproteobacteria; order Vibrionales; family Vibrionaceae; genus Vibrio; species Vibrio sp. Vb1980. The sequence continues at coordinate 113,155 of NZ_JAWOSZ010000001.1, read as the reverse complement.
TCAATGTTTGGCTGAGTAACGCGGCTCCGAAAGAAGCAGACGCCGCTATTCTCAATTTTCCCGATACGATCTCGTTTGCCATGACTTGCTCATTGATCTGCTCAGCGCCTTCGAGCAGTTGCTTTACCTGCTGATAAAACCGCAAACCATCGTAGGTCAAATTAAACTGGCGCGTAGTTCGCTGAATAAGCTGCACCGACAATATGTCTTCAAGCTGTTTAAGTTGCCGACTTACATGCGCATTCGAACAATTCAGGCGCTTTGCTGCGCCAGCAATACTTCGCTCCTCGCACAAAGCGACGTAAAGTGGTACGTAGCTGAGCCATTTTATTTCCATACAGTAATTCTGAATCTCTAAAATCAAACTACTGGAAATAATAGAAAGCCTCTAAACTCTGTACAACCTAAATTTGAAAGGATGAGTTATGAGTGTTTTCGACACGTGGTTAAAAGGTCAAGTCATTAAAGATCACATCACTAATCCCAATATCATCGTTGGCGATTACAGCTATTACTCGGGCTTCTATCATCAAAAAAGCTTCGAAGAGCAAGCAGTACGCTACTTGTTGGGTGACCCCGTCACACTTCAAGAATGGCAAAGTAGAGAACCCGATAGCATCGACAAATTAATCATTGGCAAGTTTTGTTCCATCGCTTCTGGAGCCACCTTCATGATGGCAGGAAACCAAGGTCATCGCATTGACTGGATTTCGACCTTCCCCTTCTCTCCTGAAGAATTTGGAGAAGGCGTGCAAGACGGTTTCGAGCGTGCCGGAGACACGGTGGTGGGGAACGATGTTTGGATTGGCAGCGAGGCGATGATCATGCCCGGAGTAAACATCGGCGATGGAGCCGTCATCGGAGCACGCACCGTAGTGACGAAAGACGTGCAACCTTATTCGGTGGTGGTTGGAAACAACCAAGTCGTACGTCAACGATTCAGCGATAAAGAGATTGAAACTCTACTCAATATCCAATGGTGGAACTGGCCAATAGAACACATTAAACAAGCAATGAAAGTAATGTGTAGCAGCCAAGTCGGTGCGCTTGCGGACTACTATCAAGAGCACATTGTCGATTTGTAGATAAACAAAAGCCCACACATCTTGTTGCGACGTGTGGGCTCAGTGAGTAAGAAAGCTTAAACCGCAGCGACGTCCTCTTCTTCCAAGTTCGCCGAGACTTTAATTTCGTATTGATTGAAACGGAACGAACAACCGCCATGAGTGCGCTTTGTCGTTACTTGTTCGTCGCCAAACTGCACCGTCACGCGAGTGAAGACACGCTCTTTGGCTTCGACAATATTTTCTTCTAACGCGACTTCAAAGTCATGTTCCGTTTGTTCTAGCTTTTGCTTTATCGCTTCAAGCTGCTCGTTGTTTTGTGTTTTCATCACGTCAATCTGAGCTTGTTCTTCGTCGGTACGTTCGGCTTTAGGACGTTTCTTAAATTCGAGCTCTTTACGAATCACATCCATCGTGCCTTCTTGAGCGCGTTTGTATTGTTCTTTAAGCTCTGCTAATCGTTCCTTAAATGCAGAATAGCGTGCGAACGCTTCTACCTTAGTGGCGGTGTCGCCTTCTACGCCCAATTGTAAGCACACCACTTTGCCACCGACTTTTGCATCTCCGCCGCTGAGCGTGCCGTTCCTACCGTTCGCGTCTAGCACCGTCAGATTGCGCCCACAAACAATATCGTTATTCATGCTGTGCACCGCCAACTCAATATCTTCGCCGGCTTGCAAATCACAATATTGGGCGTAGCTGGCACGAATCGAACCTTTGGCTTTGACGTGACAACTCTTTGGCTGGCCATCACTCACGGTGTGGCCAATGATCCCTTTACCAACTTGGATGTCGTCTTGCGCTTGTACGTCAGCCGATTCAATGAAGCCGCCTACAGTAATAGAACCCGTCGCTTTAACAATCATGCCAGATTCAATGTTGCCACCGATAATCACATTCCCTTTGAATTTCACGTGGCCTGTATTCACGCCAACGCTATTGAGGCAGAGTGCGTTATCAACTTCGATGGTTTTGTCTTTAATCAGAGGCGTACCGGATACCGATGCAATCAATAGGTTTGGGTCTTGCTTGCTTATCTCGGTGCCCTTGCCTGGCTTCATTGGGCTGTCTTTTCCGGCTTGTGGAGGAATCACTCGCCCTTGAACAGTAAAACCAGGCGTACCTTTGGTCGCAGGCGTGCGGCGCATCACCTCATCGCCTACGTCAACCGCGATAGTTTCACCGAGGTTACGTAAATCAATTTTGTCGCTAGCAGATTGGCCGTCTTTGGGTTTGAGGATGCGTTTGGTGATGTCTTTAACAAGAGGAGTAAAAAGAGCGTCTTTGCCTTTGATAGGTTGCTTACCAACCGCTACAGGTTGAGAAAAAGTTTCGCCGGGTTTGAGCTGAGTGCTGACAACCAACACTTTCTTCAAAGCCAGTTTGTTGATGCCTTTCGAAACTCGCGCTTGAGCAAGGGCTTGAACAATCTCGGGGCCACGTAAACCTCGGCCTCCGTACGCGCCGACAACGTTCATACTGGCGAGCATGTCATTATTCGATAATTCAACCTCAACTTGCGCGTTGCGTTTTTCCGCAATGACGATGCCTTCGTAGGCCTCGGCTTTACGTTCTTTGGCGCAGTTAATGAATCTCACGACTTCCCCCTCAACAACAAACATCTTTTCAGCGTTCATTGCGACGAGCTGCTCGTTTAATTCATTTTGATTTAGCTCACCACCGAGGTCCACTTCTCCCGGAAGACGGGCTATCACCTTGGTCTTATCTTCAGATAACTCAAGACACAGCTTCCACATACCCTTACCACTTTGCTTCCCATCAACACTTTCAGTCTACCCAAATCCGTTTTCTGAACAAACCTCGCATTTCTTATTATAGGGCTCACGTCACTAAAGAAAGTAATCCATCAATAACGGTTAAACAGATATTAAGAGAGCATTTCGATTTAACCTAAAGCTCAATCAAAATACACGCCGAAATAAAAAGGAGCTGGATTTACAGTGTAAAATCAGCTCCTAATAATTTCATTTACAGTGTAAATTTCCCTTTAGTGTTTACAGTGTAAATCGTTCCAAATGTGTCTTACTTCGTCCCTTAACTGCTGCTCAACTTGCCTTCTTCCAGGTAAACCAAATTGCTGAGCACATTCAGTCCAACTACGGTTAAGAAAAAGCTTACTGATCATCAAGTCGGAAGCGGAGTTCAAACCTAAGTTAAGTAACCACTGCTGAAGCCAAGCAGAGACGGACTCATAACTGTTACCACCATCAGCATAGCATTCAATTAGTAATAACTTAGCGGGATGAAGTGGACTCATTCCCAAAGGTTGCGGTAATAGAGCTCGAAAAATAGAGGCTTCTAATTTTGGATAGACGTCAGCCACATTGTTAGACAACACTTCTTCAAATAGCGCCTGAGATTCATCGACCCAAGCCGTCTGTTGGGAATCACAAGGTTTGACCATCAAGACTGAATAACAACCGCTAGCAGCATCGCGCATTGACCCTAAACGAATTGCACGGAAGTTCGATTGTAGCCAGAAATGGACCAACTCTTCCGTCGCACCGAAACTCGTGGATAAGTAAGCAATGTGTTTAGCCGCCATTTGATCAAGTTGCTGCAGCATTTTTTGACCGATGCCTCTTCCTTGCAATTCCGGATGAACAGCAATTCTCATGACTCGCAGCGTCGATAGATTCGCGACATTCGGAAATCCTAGGTGGTTTGCAATCGTAACTGGGGCTAAGTGTCCTTTAGGACGACGCTTACCAAGCTGAATTTCTTCAACCAATTCAGCGTCAAGCCCACCCTCTTCGACCGCTAATATTACCCCCACAACCGCATTATCTTGCTTAGCAAAATAGAGCTGACTGTTGTCGTCTTGCAAAAGGTGAATCAAATCATTCGGCGAGGTCTGATAATGAGCATTAACCAAAAGAGCGAAGCACTCGCGCAGCAAACTAGGCTGCGATATCAAATCGTCCTTATCGGCTTTAGAAAGGGAAATTGAGTCGACCTGGTTAAGTTGATGGTGCGTTAACTCCGCATCCAACAAAAACGCGTCATAGAGCCATGATTCGAGCGCATCATTCATGCTCCAGCGGATGGGCTGTGTCATGTGCCACGTTTTCATTCCCGAACGCTGTTTCTGAAGCCAATCAACAAATTTAATCGTAAAGCCCCGGCCACAACCTTCATAACCGTGAATAGTCGTAGAAAAAATGAGTCGATGATAATGTTCGGTAATGCTCTTGAGCATAGGAACTGGAATTGCAGCCGCTTCATCGACAAGTAACAAATCACATTCAGGTCGACTCAATAATAGTTCATCTGGAGCAATAAATTGAATGGCTCCCTGCCCTGATTCTAATCTGTCCTTCTTAATACGCTGTGCGCTAGGGAGTAAACGTAAAGCATGTTGGTAAACAGGCTCAACGGCTTTTATAGATGGTGCCGTAATTAAGATTCTAAGCGGCTTCTGCTGTAATAAGTTCGCACACGCAATTCCGAGGGCACTTGTTTTTCCACGTCCACGATCAGCGGTCAAAATTAATGGTCGCTTTCGATGTCCTGTCACCACCTTTTCAATTAGAGAAATGGCATGTTCTTGTTCCGTGTAGTGGCTTTCTTTTTCTGCTTGCTTGATGTCTGGAGCCGTTGGCAATGGTTTGTCTTGCTCAATAACAACGAGCTTCTCCCATTGTTTGTGCATCCATTGCTGAGCAAAATTCGCATTTTGTCGCAGCTCAGTAATGACAATAAGAAAACCGCCGCCAACCAATGAGCCAAGCGCGGCGGTAAAACTATTGGCGTCAAAGCCATTTCGAGCATCAAACAATAGAACGTCACACTCTCTGCCTAGCAACATGTGCCCTTGTTTAGACGAAACACTGGATACGTTTTTCAAACCAAAATCACCAACAGAAAACCAACGTTGATGGCGCTGCGTTTTATGGAACTCTGACATCAACGCATTTTGCCAAGAAGCCTCGCCTTGAATGACTACACCAATCCTTTGGAAAGATTGGTGAGCTTGATGTTGAAGTGATGAAAGGAAATCAGATTGTGTCTGCATTTTGTCTATCCAACGTTGAACTGACGTAATGGTATCACATCTTTAATTTGACGCTTCTCAGATATAAAAAAACCGCCCGGAGGCGGTTGATTCAATCATCATTTGTTATTGCAGTTTGGTTTGTACAAACGCAAGAATCTCTTCCATTAAGCTGTCGTCAACTTTCTTCAAGTTCAACGCCAGGCTGCTACCTTTTCGGCTATAGCTTGCTCGACCTTTTACTAAGTCGACTTTTTCCGTCTTCTTGCCAGGTTTTGCTGGTGCAAGTTCAGTAATCCAATTTTCGATGCTTTCCGTGACTTCTTTTGTCAGACGAGCAACGCCTTGAGCTGTGCTTCGCTGCCATAAAAACCCTTCGCTAGAGCGACATTTATCTAACAGCTCTTGCTGCTGCTCTGGCGTCAGCGTTGAAAACTGTTTGTGCAGTTTCACGATAGTTGGACGACCGAGATCGCCAACATTCGGATACGCTTGAAGCAGTTCTAACGGTAATGCTGCGGCTTTTAAAGCGCCACTTACCAACGCTTCACTGCACTGGAACATTTTTGCCAATGCTTTCTGATCTTCAGCTTCACCACTATCAAGCTTAGCCTGCATCTCTTTCCCTTTTTCATATAAAGAGAGCGGCTTGTGAGCATTTGCCACATCAGACAAAAACTTAGCATGGTCAGTATTAATATTGTCAGCAACATAAACCAAAAAGTCTTGTTCAGCGAGGATACAAGACATGCGACGACGGCTACCATCTAAAACTTCAATCTTGCCATCTTCAGTTCTACGACCCACTGCTGGATATTGTTGGCCACGCTCTTTGAGTGTGACTAAAACATCAGATAAAGCATGTTCGTTTAAGAACGATTGCTCACGAGCGTTATCAACAAATACTGTTGTTTCTGTCGCAACTTTATTTGCAGGAATACGCACAAGTTCAAACTGAACAATATTTTCACCTGCAACTGCTAGTTCAATCGTTTGAGCTTTCTCTTTTGCCGCAGTTTGCGCCTCTTGCGGAGTCACAACACGACGCTTATTCGTTTTGCCAAATAATTTCGCGTTTAATTCAGACGTTTTCAAAGCCATTTACTTATTACCCCTGATTCAATGACGGCCAATTAGAGTGCAGCACACGCTCTAATTCCAGTGCGCTTTTATGAACAGCGTCTTGCGCGGTAGCTAGTGTCTTCTTACCGCCTTCAAAATCGCTTACTGTCAGATCAAATACTGTGCTGTAGGTATCGGCACAGGTTTCAAACGCACGGCTACGAGGAATAGTAGCCATCATAACTTGGTCACCTAGAAGATAGTTCATTTCAGTTAAAACAGAAACTTGCTTCTTATTGTCGTCCTCAAACATGGTTGGCATCAAGCGAACAAACTCAAGACCATTCCAGTCCTCCGGGAACATTTCATATACCGTAGGCAAATGCTGGAAGAAGTTTACTGTTGAAGCCCAGTCCAGACGCTTAGCCGCACAAGGAATGAGCAAGGCATTTGATGCATACATCGCATTCCATACTAATGGGTCAACGTGTGGACCGGTATCAATCATAATGATATCGAAGTCATCAGCAATTTTATCAATCAGTTGCTCTTTCAGCAGACGGACGATATCGAGTGATGGGTCTTCAGATAGCGTTTGCCATGCTTCCGCATTAAACATCGCGTCTTCTGGAAACGCTGAAATCGACTTTAAGTTCGGATATTGCGTTGGCAGCAATACGTTTTTACGTAAAAATTCACTGTCAATTTCCACACCATCAGGCACGTTACCCAACATAATGTCTACCGCAGAATAGATATTATCATGCTCTGCCATGCTGATTTGCGGGTTGAGGAATAAACGTAGCGAGCCTTGTGGGTCTAAGTCGATTAAACAAATACGGTATCGTTTATCCAAATTTAGCGCTAAACATGCCGCTAAATGAACCGCGGTCATTGATTTACCTGTACCGCCCTTTTGGTTCTGCACATTAATAATCCAAGGTTTGTTACCTGAATTCTTTTTACGCTCATGAAATTTAGGCACTTCAGCCGCATCCATGAGCATGTGTGCTTCTTCTAACGTAATTGAATAATGATTCGCGTTGTTTTTAGTAAATTGATGCCCAGCGGCTTCCATTTTACCAATCGCGTCGTCGAGCTTACGGCGAGTTAGACCAGAACGGGTTTCCATCATCGCTTTCGACATTGGTGGGAAGTAGTTATCGCTTCGCTCTTCTAAAACAATTTCAATACGGTCAGCTTGAACCTGCTGAGTCAGCTCCGCTAACTCAAGAAGGTTTTCAATCGTTTTTTCTCTTTTCATGCCAAATTCCGTTGGAAGGATTTATAATTGCAATTGTACAGCAGTAAAGACCAAAAACAACAAAAAGGTGCACGAACATTTTGAATTACCATCACATAAAAAAACACCCAAATCGACGCTTTTATGATTTATGGTCAAAAAGATAACTATTTTTAATCAAATAATCTTCTCATAAGTGGACACCTAAACTTAAAAATAAAAAGTGTTACAGCGTCACTCATTTACAATGTAAATCAATTTTCTACCGGAACGATTATAATCTTAAGCTAAATTACGGATTATGTTAGACCAACCTAATTTAAACGAAAAATAGTAAGTAATATCGGAGCAATAAAGACCTGAACACCTTGATCATGTCTCCGAGCAAAATAGGGCAGTTCCAGCGAAACATCTATGGAAGTATGATCAAGGTATACTTATGATCATGCTTCCGTGTTAATAAACAAATCCGAAAGCATGATCATGGAAAAATTGAGCAGAGTACGGTGTAAACACGCAAATAAAATAAGATCCATTAATCGGAAATATGATCAAGCCTTAGAATCTCTCGGAAGCATGAGTTTTCTTCTCTGATTTACGGTTGAGTGCAGACAGAATGGGGGATTGAGCAGAAATTGACGGTATAGAAGCCGGAACAATGAAATTGCTCAAGTTGCTATGATAAATCACGCTCTCATGATCATGCTTCCTGTAAATAAGCAGAGACTAGTATTTACTTCTAAATATGAGCGACTTGAATGTATTTTAATCAGATGAGTGATATCTCATCAATATGGGCGCCAGAACGATAGATATATTGGCTCTTGATCATCGATCCGAGTATAAATAACATCACCAATGCACAATATAATCATCGTGAAGATCATTATTAAATACTGCATCTGTGGATAACCTGTAAAAACATCATGATCATCGTTTCAAGACTCTTTTGATCATCTTTTCATAACCTTAATGATCATGCTTACGAATAAATATGATCATGCTTTCAGGTTATTGTTGATCATACTTTCAGACTTCTTATGATCATAGTTCCGAAATACATGAAAATAATAGCCTTATAGAACAAAAGCTTAGCGAGAAACTTCAAGCCAGATCATTAGATCATATAATCAATTAAGATCAGATTAATCAAAAAGATCAGTTATTTAAAAAACAATCTTTTTTCTTTATTTATGATCTGTTTTTCTTTATTCTTCGGAACCATAGCACAACTACGGCTAGTGTGATCTGGATCTAAAATGACGGCTGATGAAAAAATTCTGATTAAAGCACCGAGAAGCCACAAAGATGGCCATCTTTTTGAGGTACATGAATCCTCTGCGGATTGGGTAGAGCAGTACCAACATTTCAAAGGGGTGACCAAAAGCATCTTAGAGTTGCTTAATCTGATCTCATTACGAGGCTTCAGCAGCAAGGATGGTTTGGTTTCAACCACAGAGATTGTGGAAGCAACAGATGGGCAACTCACACGTGCAGCTCTGCAACAACGTCTGCGCGCGGCAGTAAATATTGGTTTATTTACTCAAACACCAGTGCGTTTTGAAGAGGGACTTGCTGGTAAAACGATGCTACATAAATTTGTGAATCCCAATCAGCTTATATCTGTGTTGGGAGCAACAAGTCTTGTTACCGACAAAGTTCGCCAGAACGAGAAACAAAAACGTTCGAAAGCATTGGCTCAGACTCAAGTAAACAAACGTTTGTTGAATGAGCACGGGTTAAACACACCTCCCACGATGAAAGATGAAGCCGATCAATTTGTTGTATCTCCAACAAATTGGGCTGGGATCATTGACCAAGCACTTGCGCCCCCAAGAACTCGAAAAAGTTATCAGAAATCCATGGTGTCGATCTCTGGCACAAAAGCCGTTATCGAGACGCGATCATCCAAAAATATCATGACTGTGGATGATCTCATGACCCTGTTCGCTCTCTTCACGTTAACGGTTCAGTATCATGATCATCACAAAGATCAGTATCAGCTTGATGCGGCTCACGTACCAAACAAAACGCCGCTATACATCACTGATATTTTGTCGCTCAGAGGCAAAAAAGACAGTGGTCCAGCTCGTGATTCCATTCGCGATAGCATTGATCGCATTGAATTCACTGATTTTCAGCTCCATGAACTTACTGGACGTTGGCTAAGTGAAAACATGCCAGAGGGCTTCAAAAGTGATCGTTTTCGTTTTCTTGCACGAACCATCACAGCCTCTGAAGAGGCACCAGTGGAGGGTAGCGATGGTGAAATTCGTATCAAGCCAAACTTATATATTTTAGTTTGGGAACCTTCGTTTTATGAAGAGCTGTTAACACGCGATTATTTCTTCTTGTTTCCGCCAGAGATCTTGAAACAACATACTTTGGTGTTTCAACTGTACTCTTTCTTCCGTAGTCGCATGGTTCGTCGTCACACGGATTGCATGCTACTGAGTGAGTTAAACCAAAAACTTGCACGTAACATTGAATGGCGACGTTTCTCCATGGATCTGATCCGAGAACTAAAGCGTTTGTCTGATGGAAAAGGGAATGATGAGCTATTCGTCGTTAATTTGTGGGGTTATCACCTGACGATCGAAACCATGATCGAAAATGACAAAGTGATGGACTACCAGATCGACATCAAATGTGATGTCGAAGAGGTCTTACGTTACTCGCGAGCGCGAACGACCAACGCAGGAAAGCGTAACATGGCGCCTACGCTGCCAAATCCACTTCGTAATGAGATGGTAACCCGACAACAGCTTGAGGAGCTCTCAGGCATCATAGACGGCGAATTTGAGCCTATTCAACGCAAAGCACCGTCTCCAAGAGGAAATTTAGGGAGACGCGTGAAGCAAAGAAAGCATTTGGTAGAGATCAATGCTGATGAGATCACCATTACTCTATCTAAATACACCTCACCAGAGGCTCTAGAACGCAGTATAACGGCTTTGTCTGCGATGACAGGGCACTCGTATGCCTCAATCAAAGAAGAGTGCTCAGATTACATAGAGAAGCTCGATTGGCTAAGGGTGGGGGATGAGCCGATTCCTTATGAGACATTAAGTAAAACCGTCGAGCTGTTTAACACCCAGAACGATGTTAAGCATCTTACCATCGAGCGCTTGATTGCGGGGTTAGCGGTGCGTCGGAAAGTTTGTCGTCAAATCTTCGATGGTCACATGGATGAAATGGTATTTCGTGCCTTGGATGAAATGGCGATTTAAAAGTGTCGCTTGATGTGTATCAAGCTATAGGTGTGATGTATCGGTTTGAAATGTAACAATGTCTTTCGATGATAAAAAACAGACTTAACTCTTACAAACCACTGACATTAGAAGCCAAGCCTAATACTACTATTTATCCCGAATAGACAACCTTTTGTCCTTTCTGATGATTAATAGATTGGCTCATATTGTTACATTCATTCTGAATAGACTTCGCGAGTTTCTCCTCAGGAAACTCGCTTTTTTTTGCCTAAAATTCCGCTAATTAAGCCTTGATCATTTTTCCGGACTAATGAGGTAAACCTTGATCATGCTTCTTGGGTTCATTCCAATGTAATGAACGCATCAACGCAACATGTGATTCGATTAAGCTATGGGCTTGTTCCTGCCACTTGTTTTGATCACACTGCTGATTACAAAACTCTAACGCCACAACGGTGAGATGCTGAAGTCGTCTCAAACACCAATCTTTGATCAGAATATCAGTCGAGACTTGGCATGCTGCTTGTTCAAGCTTTGCACTCGTATAAAGCAAGGTTTGATATGCTTTCTGAGGGTCTTGGTAGCTTGCATGTTGAAACACGCGTAAACATCCATCCAACCAGCAAGCAATCGCTTTACTTTGAAGATCACTCAATTCGGGTCCAAACACGTCATCAGGCACCTGATATAAGATCGTTTCCAATTTTTCTACTTGATCATGTTTCCGCTGTTCGTACCACATGGCGATTTGATCTTGCCAAGTACTCAAATCCATTACGCTGCCTCAGTCCATTGTTTTACATAGTGATTTGGCCCTATTTGATCAAATTCGTCGACAATTATGCTGCTACGTTGACGAATTTCATCGGCATCTATCGAATAGTTTGGCTCATTTTTCACTAAGTTACCAAAAGGTAAGTCAGGATCAGGAACGGCAGAAATCAACAGCTTAGTATAAGGATGCTGTGGATTCTTAAGTATTGAATGAGTGTCGCCCCATTCAACGATTTGCCCTTTGTACATTACTGCGGTTTCTTCCGCGATGTAGTGCGCAGTCGCCAGATCATGTGTGATGTATAAAAAACCAATTCCCAGTTCTTGCTTCATTCGTTGCATTAAATTCAACACTCCCAAGCGAATAGAAACATCCAGCATAGACGTAGGCTCATCCGCAAGAATGATTTGCGAACCTACCGCTAAAGCCCTTGCTAAGTTTACTCGCTGACGTTGCCCACCACTGAGTTCGTGAGGGAACTTATTCAATGTCTCTTCAGGTAGTTCCACCAGCTTTAGAAGCTCTTCCAAGCGGGCTGGGATGTCGCGCTCGTTTTTGACTTGTTTATGAATTTTTAAAGGACGTGTTAGGTGATGGCGAATGGTATGAGTTGGATTGAGAGAGCCAAACGGATCTTGAAACACCATTTGTACTTTACTGCGATATTCTTGTAGAGCCGATCGTGACGTGATCTCATTTATGTCAGTGCCATTGAAAAGGATCTCGCCTTCCGTTGCAGGATAGACTTTGGTTATTAAACGAGCGCAAGTACTCTTACCGCAGCCTGACTCTCCAACCAAAGCCAAGGTTTTTCCTGCGTACAGATCAAAAGTCACTCCTTGAAGCGCACGAAAGGTTTCCTCTTTCGCTAAACCACCGCCCACTTTGAATTCTTTAATCACATTTTTCATTTGGATGATAGGCTGGCTCATGGTTACGCTCCTTGTAACTCTGGTTGTTTGTGGACGTCATGGATGTTTGGGAAAGAAGCCCATAGCTTTTGCGTGTAGGGGTGTTGAGGATGATTGCGTATATCGTATGCTCGATTGACTTCGACGATTTCTCCGTGACGCATGATTGCAATTCGATCACATAGTTGGCTCATGAGTGCCAGGTCATGAGTGATAAAGAGGACTGAAAAACCGAACTCATCTCTAAGCTGATAAATTTGCTGTAAAATTTCTCTCTGTACCACTACATCTAATGCTGTTGTGGGTTCATCCATAATGATCAGTTTTGGATTTAGAGACAAAGCAATGGCTATCACCAAGCGCTGACGCATTCCTCCTGAAAATTGATGAGGATATTCTGCTAAGCGTTCTCGAGGAATATTGACCAAGTCCAACAACTTTTCTGCTCTATCTTTTGCTTGAGCGTTAGTGAGGCCTTGATGGTGTCGTAACACATCTGCAAATTGCTCTTGTATCGTTAAGACAGGGTTGAGTGAGTTCATCGCGCTCTGGAACACCATGGCGATTTCACTCCACCTTAGAGCGGTCAGTTCAGAGTCTGAGATACTAAGGATATCTTTGCCATCAAACCATATTTTACCGCCAGAAATGAACGCTGGCGGCTTATGAAGACGATTTATTGAGAATGCGATTGTGCTTTTACCACATCCAGATTCACCGGCAAGACCAAATACTTCGCCTTTGCCGATATCAAAGCTGACGGACTTTACCGCATTAAAATCACCATTATCAGTGATGTAATCGACGCACAAATCTCGGATCTGGATGACCGGGTCATTGTGGTATGCATGACTTAAGTTAATACCATCCATATAAACACCTTATCAATCTAAAAGATAATTATTATCATTATCAGGTGTGGCGGTTTTTAGAAAGTATCAAGCTATGAATCAGTGAAGTGACTCGAAAGTTAGGTGAAACAGGAAGTGGTGTAATGCGTCGTTGATAAAACTAAAGAAGAGCAGAATTGAGAGCTAGATCAGCACACTTTTCGTAGGGGTAATTACTCAAATTTAATCGTAAATTTGTCCCTTGGCAAAACTTAAATGATGAATCTATTAAGGAGTTAACGAAAGGGCGGGAGGGGTCACATTTCCCTACAGTTTTTCTTACCACCTTGTTCCGGTTTTGCTATAGATTACGCATCGAAAACATGGTGTGTTCGGAGGAAATATGTCCATTAATTCTATCGACCATGACGAGATGACCAACATCGCTCACAAATGGGAATTACCTGATGAGGAAACCGTTGTGAAGCCAGAGAAAACAGTGAAATCAGCAGAAGCCAGAAGACGCATTGAAGCGTTACGTGAGATCCGTGAAAGTGGGTTGACCATTGAAGAAGCAAGGGAGCTTGGCTTGATACACTGATCGCCTCAGGTTGGTTTAGCAACCCATAGGGTAGTCGACGGACTGCCCTTTTTATTTTTTCACTCTATTACTCTCTTATTCAAAACCTCCATTTATCTGTCTTGCGCCTCAAAAGCACGAGTTTCACACTCACGTCCCGTCCCGAAGAAGTTTGACAATCTGACCTTGTGTTACTAGATATATCAGTAGCGATATGCTTTTTGTTGATTATCGCAACCACAAAGCAAGGAGCGCAAGTATGGTTGATCAAATCCTTTTTTATGAGCCCGATGAGCCCCACGGTTTTCTCTCAAATTTTTGCCATGCCCCAGTCAATATCTCCTCCCAAACTTGGCCCACCAGCGAACATTATTACCAAGCCCAAAAGTTTCTCGATGCTCAGTTGCAAAGTAAAATTCAGCACGCAAGCACCCCTGATGAAGCGTTTGCTTTAAGCCGTAAATACGAACACTTTGTCAGAAGCGATTGGGACGATATAAAGTTGGCTGTTATGGCTTTCATCGTTAGGGAAAAGTTTCTACAAAATCCACCATTAGCGCAGCAATTAATGAGAACGGGTAACGCTTGCCTAACAGAGCATTCTCATAAAGATGCCTTTTGGGGAGACGGGGGAGATGGTAAAGGAGAAAATCATCTAGGAGAGATTCTGATGAATGTGCGGGCAGAGCTGAGACATGTTGAGCCTTACAATCTCGTGAAGTTTATCGATAAAGCCAAATTGCCCACCCAGTGGGGCACATTTATGATGTACGGCTTTATTGAAGCCGCGACAAATAAAGAGCATCTTGCTCTGGTCTATGGTGAGCCAACAAAAAGTGCAGCTCCACTTATTCGGTTGCATTCGGAGTGTCTTACCGGAGATGCTCTATTTAGCACGCGTTGTGACTGTGGTTTTCAGCTTAATAGAGCGCTACAAAACATCGTCAAAGAGGGATGTGGCGTGCTGCTTTATTTACGTCAAGAAGGGCGTGGAATCGGCTTGATTAATAAAATTCGTGCCTATCACTTACAAGATGATGGCGCAGATACCGTGGAAGCAAATGAGCGTTTAGGTTTTGCCGCTGATATGCGTGATTACGCGTTCTGTAAAGGAATGCTAGAGCATTTGGGGATTGACGCTGTGCGTCTAATGACGAATAACCCACGCAAGCTCGCCGCCTTAAAAGCGGTTGATATTAACGTCATTGAACGAGTGCCATTACAAGAAGGGAATAACCCAAGTAATCAACATTACCTGCAAACCAAGGCGAGTAAATTGGGGCACATGTTTGATCCTAAGTTTGTTAACCACATTAAGTAAGTGCTACAGATTTCCCAGAAACAAAAACGCCAACGTATCATCGTTGGCGTTTTTGTTAATGAGTTGATTCATTGATACTTTTGAATGATTTCATCAATTTCCCCTGAGGTTTTTAATTCAACGAGTCGTGTATTGATGTAATTTTGAGTTTCTGGTTGCATTTGAGGTGAAAAAGCCAGGTAGATTGAGTAGTCAGGAATAACCGAGCTGAAAGGCTGTATCTGAAAATTCTCTAACGGCAAATTGAGTCGCTTTAAGTTGTAAAGGACTCGGGATTCCATCTCGACAAAAGCTGTATCTCCAGGGGTTCGGCTTATCACTCGGTATGCGGCGTTGTAGTCTTTCACACGCATTTCATTGACACTGCCATTTTCAAAGAACGGTGTTAAATTTGGATAATCAAACCCCAGCAGTAATACAATAGAACGACCATGCATGGTATCCATATTTTTGAATTCTAAAGGCTTCTCGCTACTCGACACCAGTACATGTTTTACAGTGTAAATGGGCTCCTCAGATAAATTTTCCGACTGCACCTTGCCCCAGTTCGGGCTGCCATAAGTTAACCAGTTTGGCTCAGCGCCTTCTTCCAATATGGAAATCATACGTTTAAATGGATAAGTATGATAATTCACTTGGTAATCCGACTCCGCGAAGATAGCGCTGACGATATCGGTCACAATTCCGGAGTGCATTTGTCCCTGTTGTTCAATTTGAAATGGTCGAGCTTGTTCAGCAATGACGTAATAGTTCACTTGATTTGCGGTCACATGAGAACTTACAACAATTAAGCTAAAAGCCAATCTAAGTAGAAGTCTTTTCATCGTATCCTCGATTATTATTTGTGCGTAGCTATATTTAGAGTAGCGCAAGTTTATCGGAGCGGTTTCATATGGATGAAAAAGAGCGATCTCAACGTCGTTTTAGTATCGGCAACCAACTTATGTTGGCGGTATTAACGTTGAGTTTAATCTTTACGGTCATCATTTCTACAGTGAGCTTATATCGAGTTTTTCACGAAGATTTAGCCCATTTAGATGTTGAATTAAAGCAGGTTGAGTCTAGCTATTTATCGAGCTTTTCTGCGAGTTTGTGGGTAGAGGATAGGGAGCTGTTGCTGACACAAGCTCAAGGTGCAATGCGTATGCCCTCGGTGGACTACTTACGTATTGCTAGTGAAGACGAAGTTATCATTGAATTAGGTTCGGCGCTTTCTGAGGATGTTGTCGAGAGAAGCTGGCCGATGCAGTATCGGGTCGGCGATAAAACGTATGATCTCGCGATATTAACGGTTCAATCGGATCTTAGCGCGATATATGAAGATCTTTGGCAGCAGTTCTTTTTTCTACTTACGACAGAAGCGATCAAAATTCTTGTCCTCATCATTGGTGTTCTTTGGGTGGCGTTTCGCTTGTTGGTCAATCCGTTACAATTGCTGTCTGGTGCGGTGAGCGATTTTCGTGGCGGTACAGTGCCGAGTAAAGTGACTCTCCCTAAACGATGGTGCTTTGATGAAGTGAGTGTTTTGGCAGAGAAATACAACCGAAGTGTTGAGAAAGTGAAAGAGCACCAGACTGAGTTAGAGGCTGAACGCGATAGGGCAGAAGTCGCTAATCGTAAGAAAAGTGAGTTTCTTGCCACTATGAGTCATGAGATCCGCACACCGATGAATGGCATTATTGGTGTGTCGTCGTTGCTCAATGACACCGACCTCGATCCCCAGCAAAAAGAGTTTGTAGAGATCATTGACAGTTCTTCTCACTCACTAATGACGATCATCGACGACATTTTGGACTTCTCTAAAGTTGAAGCTGGCAAAGTAGAGCTAGAATACACGAGCTATGATCTTCGCGAGCTACTTGACGATGTCATCAGTTTACATAGTGTCAAAGCCAAGCAGAAAAACTTACAGCTGCTCAGCGATATTGATCCTCACTTGCCAACGGAAGTGCAAGGTGATGCCACACGATTGAAACAAGTTCTGAACAATTTGTTGAGCAACGCGATTAAATTTACCGAGCGCGGCCATGTGAAGCTTCTTGTAGCGTTATCTCGACTTGATGGAGAGACCGCTCATATCCGGTTTCGAGTTGTGGATTCTGGTATTGGTATTGCGAAAGAGCACCAACAAGCAATCTTCGAACGCTTCCAACAAGCTGATGGTAGTACCACCAGAAAGTATGGTGGGACAGGGCTTGGTTTGGCGATAGCTGCACAGTTGGTTAACTTGATGGGAGGGGAAATACAACTAACAAGTGAGCTTGGGCTGGGAAGCTGTTTTGAATTTTCGATTCCTGTTGCTGTAATAAATGCGCAATCGACCTATACCGACCAACTTAATGTATTAGATTTCCGGAAAGCGGAAGACAACGAAATCAGCCCTCAAGATAATGATAAACCTTGGGTATTGGTTGTTGAAGATACCATCGTCAATCAGAAGGTAGTTCGCATCATGTTAGAAAAACTGGGTGTGCGAGTGAGTGTCGCCAACCATGGCGAAGAAGCATTGCAGCTGTGTGATCAGCAGCCTTTCGATTTGATTTTTATGGACTGCCAAATGCCTGTGATGGATGGGTTTATTGCTACGGAGCGAATTCGAAAAATGGGAGAGTGGGGGAAACACGTTCCAATTATTGCGCTAAGTGCCAATGTCATTAAAGAGGATCAGCAACATTGCTTCGATGTCGGGATGAACGAGTTCGTGGCTAAACCCGTTACCAAGACTCGATTACAACAAATATTCGAACAGCATTTACCAAAAGCACTGAAAATCAGCGCTGTGCCTAAATAGTTAACTTGAAATCGATCAAGTTAAGTGCGTTTCTATTCTGTAATTGTAACTCTGTGTGATATAGTGCCCGGCTAGTATTTAAAGTACCTTGAGGCTGTGAATGTCGTTTAATCTATCCCTATTGCCGCCTGACGAAAAAAACAAAATCGAACTGGATAAGCAGGCGTCGTTTTTGGTTTGGAAGCTCAGAGAGGCCAAATCTGGTCCTGAAGCAATAGAAGAACAGTTGTCCAAGATTAACGATGCTGATGAAAAGGCGTTTTTCCAGCAATCGGTCGAAAAGTACAAACGAGTAATGGGTGTCGCTTAACGCGAACCGTGGCAATGGTTCAATCCAATGCGACGAATGAGGTAACCTCCCTATTCCTTTGCTAAGCGAAATTGAAAAGGTTTCGCTTTTTGCTAAAATCCTTCGCATTAAATTTGAATTTAGAGAGACATCCCGATGGGAAGAAGTTTTGAAGTGCGCAAAGCCTCTATGGCGAAAACTGCAGGCGCGAAAATTAAAGTTTATTCCAAATACGGTAAAGAAATTTACATGTGCGCGAAAAACGGTGGTGGTGATCCAGACATGAACTTGTCTTTGAAACACCTGATCGCAAAAGCGAAAAAAGACCAAGTTCCTGCGCACGTTATCGATAAAGCGATCGACAAAGCGAACGGTGGCGGTGGTGAAGACTACACTCCAGCACGTTACGAAGGCTTCGGCCCTGGCGGTACTAGCGTTATCGTTGACTGTCTAACAGACAACGGCAACCGTACTTTCCAAGATGTACGCCAATGCTTTGTGAAAGTCGGTGCGAAAATTGGTGTTGAGGGCTCGGTTTCTCACATGTTCGATCACCAAGCGGTATTCCAGTTCAAAGGCGACGATGATGAAATCATCCTAGAAACGCTAATGATGGAAGACGTAGACGTTACTGACGTTGAGCTAGAAGACGGTGTTATCACTGTATTCGCACCTCACACAGAATTCTTCAAAACAAAAACTGCGCTTAACGGTGCATTCCCAGATCTAACGATCGATGTTGAAGAAATCACATTCGTTCCGCAAACTCATACGCCTGTATCGGGTGAAGATGCTGAGAAATTCCAGAAATTCCTAGATCTTCTAGATGACTGTGATGATGTTCAGCAGGTTTACCACAACGCAGAGCTGTAATTAATTCGCTCATATCGTTGTAAAAAGGCTTCCTTAGGGAAGCCTTTTTTGATCGCTTTTTCTCAAGCAACGCTATGCGTTACGATATTTGGAATAACACAGCGACATGATTACACCAAAACAGATACCTTGAGTTAGCATCGCCGTGCCGCCATAGCTAAAGAAGGGAAGTGGGCTACCCATTACTGGCAACAAGCCACTCACCATGCCCGTATTGATAAAAGCATACAGAAAAAAGCTCATCGCTAATGCGCCACTTACCAGCCGACTAAAAAAGTGGTCAGACTGACATGCAAGCAACATAACGCGTGCAGTAATAAACAAGTACAATGCGAGTAAGACTAAACTGCCAACAAAGCCCCATTCTTCCGCATAGGTCGAAAAAATAAAGTCCGTATGACTTTCTGGAATAAAGCCAAGTGTTCCCTGCGTTGCATTCATCCAACCTTTGCCTTTCATACCGCCTGAGCCAATCGCAATCAAAGATTGGATGATTTGGTAGCCCGAACCCAGTGGATCGGACTCAGGGTGCAAGAACTGTGTTACACGGCTCTTTTGATAGGTTTCCATAACGAAGAACCATAAAATAGGTGCTAACGTTAAAATGCTCGCAATAAACCCGCATATTATTTTCCAGCTCATGCCAGCCAAAAACAAAACGAACAATGCATAAATGACGGTAAAAACTGCACCGTCTAAATCCGGTTGTAGCGCGATTAACCCGGCAGGAATCATTGTAATAAGTAAGCAAAACGCAATTTTCCGACTGTCTGGTCGACCTCCTTCAATATGCAGCATCCAGGCGATCATGATTGGAATGGAAAGTTTGATTAGCTCAGACGGTTGAAAGCGGAAGAAGCCGATATCGAGCCAACGTTGAGAGCCATTGGTGCTATCACCAAATAAAGCGACAGCAAGTAGCAGAGCAACCGCAATAATGTAGAGATATGGAGCTGAGCGCTGATAGCTGGACGCTGGAATCGAGGACATGACCAAGATACAAACTAATGTCAGTCCGCAGCGCGCCAAATGTTTGAAGAGCATCGCCTCATTAAAGCTACTGGCACTCCAGAGAGTGAGCGAACTTAACAGCATGATCGGAATGATCGCCATTAGCAGTGGCAAATCAACTCTTGGGAAATAACGCTTATTCATTTTCAACGACCTAATAACGCACCTATTTTGAGTGCGAAAACAACTAAAACTCGAAGAGTTCAAACTATTCCGATGCTAAGAATCTCGATTTCGAAACAACAGACACCATGCAAAGGTGTGTAAGAAAGGAGAGTGCGACACTGTCTGTTATGGGTAGCTGTGGGATGGATAAATACACTAGCCTCAGATTTTAAGCCAGTGTTTTTATTGTGACTGCCGTAAAAATGTAGAGTTACGAATGAGCGGAATTGTATTTTCTGTTTAAGTGAATGTCATTCATCCTCTCTCAATACCATTCACTCTGCATAACTGCCATTGGTCGCATGCAAAAGCAGCGTGCGATCTTCTCCCTTAATCTGAAACCATCAAATCACGTTCAACTAAGGACAGTACATGATGGTTTCTCAATCTCGCTCAATCAAAGCTCTTAAACTGGCAAGTACGTTTATCGCCGCATTTGCACTTAGCAGCAATCTGGCTCTGGCTAACCCAAGCGAGCGCACACTCAGTCAATTCAACCAAGCAGCACAGGGTGACTCTGGCTTAGTTGATACTGTTTATGGCGAACTATCCAAACAACTCGAAGAGCAGGGCGCAACGCCGGTGACCTTGGTTTACTTGGGCAGTGCGGAGACGTTGCAAGGTCGTGAGGCGTTTATGCCTTGGAACAAGATGAAGTTCACCGAGCGCGGTCTTGCCACAATCCAAAAAGGCTTGGATTTAATGGCGAATCAGCCAGTACCACTGCAAGAGCAACAACGCTTACAAGGCTTGCCGGAATACCAGCTAGCTACCGCCATGGCAGCTACTACGTTTACCTCTCTGCCTGACATGTTCAATCACTTTGAGCGTGGCTACGAGCTGTACCTTTCTCTGCTCGATGAACCGAGTTTTAGCCAACAACCTTTCGCGGCAACGTCTTGGATTTATCGCTACGCCATTGAAGCTGCATTGCGTGCTGAAGATGTTCAACAAGCCAAAATATGGTTAGCGCAAATGGAGCAGTTAGGTGATAGCAATCTAGAAACGCAAACCGCGAAAGCGTTGCTAGCCAAGTATTAGGGAGGCGTCATGATCGTTTTTAATCAACTTAGCCGCGATTACGCCCTTGGTAGCCAAACCGTGCGTGCATTGCGAGACGTGTCTGGTGAAGTGTTTGCCGGCGAAATGGTGGCATTATGCGGGCCGTCTGGCTCAGGCAAAAGCACCTTACTTAATGTGCTTGGCATGCTGGATACTCAATACCAAGGTCAGGTGACATTTGCAGGCAGCCCATACCCAACCGGACAAATGCAGGCGGCGAAAATGCGCCGTGAAAAGCTTGGCTTTGTGTTCCAAAAATTCAATCTTGTGCCTGTGATGACAGCGTTGGAGAACGTGGCGTATCCGCTGCATCTCAACGGTTTTTCAAAAGCGGAACAAACCGAGCTCGCCACACAAATGCTAGAGCACGTTGGCTTGGGCGAGTTTATTCATCATATGCCCGATAACTTGTCGGGCGGTCAGCAGCAGCGTGTGGCAATTGCACGCGCCTTAGTGCACAAACCAGCACTGGTGATTGCTGATGAGCCAACCGCAAGTCTTGATAGCCAAACTGCCAACAAGGTCATCGACATTATGAAAGGGCTCGGACACGAGCTAGGCACCACTTTTATTGTCGCCACACACGACCCTCGTATGGCATCCCGTTGTGACCGCACCATTGAGTTGGTGGATGGCAAAATCACCCAAACGCACGCAAGTGTGGAGGAGGTTTCATGGGCAAGCTAATTCCAGTTTCCGTTCGCCTTGCTTGGTTGAACCTGCAACGCAATCGCCGTCGCAGTTTGTTGTCGATGCTGATCATTGCCATTGCCGTGTTTGCGTTAACCAGTGCGGGCGGTTTTGGTCTATACACCTACGACAGTTTGAAAGAGTCGACAGCGCGTGACACGGGGCATCTGACGTTAACCACGCCGGGTTATTTCGCTAAAGAAGAAGAGATGCCGCTGAGTAACGGGTTAACTCATGCCGACGACATCACCAAGCAATTGATTGGGTTGAATGAAGTGCGAGGCGTGCAGCCACGAGTTGAGTTCAGCGGTTTGATTTCCAACGGCAACAAGTCATCGATCTTTATCGGCATTGGTGTTAACGAGCGCGAATTCGATATGAAAGGACCGTTTTTGGATGTGCGCGAAGGGCAGACGTTGTCCAACATTCATGCATCGCGTTATGACTCAACAGAGCCAGAAGTGATGCTTGGCGTTGATTTGGCGAACAACCTAAGCGTGCACGTTGGCGATTGGATTACCTTGCTGGCGACCACAACCGACGGTGCATTGAATGCGTATGACTTCAAAGTTCGTGGCATCTATTCAACCGGCGTGCCTGAGCTTGATAAACGCCAGTTGTACGTGCACATCAACAGCGCGCAATCGCTGCTCGGTTCAGACAAAGTCAGTGCGTTATCTGTCTTCCTATTCGATACCAGTTTAACTAACCAAGTCGAGCAACAAGTGGCTTCGGTTTTGAGTAAGCAAAAGCAGAACTTTGGTGACCAAGATATTGAGATTACGCCTTGGCAAGAACGTGCGTTCTTCTACCTCAAAGTGAAAGATTTGTACGACCGTATCTTCGGCATCATGGGCGCAGTAATGGCGTTGGTGGTCTTTGTTGCGCTGTTCAACACCATGACCATGTCGGTCACCGAGCGTACACGTGAAATCGGCACCTTGTCAGCACTTGGTAGCTACCCTCGCGAAATCATTGCTGGGTTCTTGCGCGAAGCAGGGTTGCTTGCGGTTATTGGCAGCTTAATTGGCGCTTTGTTTACTGGGTTAGTTACCGTCTTACTGATGGTCGTGGATGTGCAAATGCCGCCACCGCCAGGACGCACAGAAGGTTACCCATTAACGATTTACTTCTCTTGGGAGCTAGTAGCTATAGCAGGATTTGCAGTATTGATGATTTGTTTGGTTGCGGCGTTTTTCTCGGCACGCAAAGGGGTGAACAAGCCAATTACGGAGGCACTGATTTATGTTTAATTTCAAATCACTATTACCAATTGCATTGCTGACGGTAACTGGCGTTGCAAGCATGAATGTCAGTGCGAATGAAACAGCACTAGATGCACAGCAAGTTGCGCAATTGATTGAAAAAGCCGACAGCTACCGCTTGCAAGATGATTCCTCCAAAGTGGTGTCACTGGTGCGCTTATATCAAGACCAAGAGTTAGATAAAACCCGTCTTTACCACGTGTACACGCGTCCAAATCGTGAATCGCTGGTGGTGTTCAAATCAGCAGTCGAAGCTGGGCAAAAGATGCTGATGATGGGCGACAACTACTGGCTGCAAATGCCAAAGAGCCGCCGTCCGATTCGCATTACGCCAATGCAGAAGCTGCTTGGTGAAGCGTCTATCGGCGACATCTCAACCCTGACGTGGAGTCAAGATTATCAAGGTGAATGGAAAGCGACAGAAACCGTTTCGGTGAACGGAGAGAGTGTTGCGGCTTATCACCTTGCCTTAACCGCGAAAACCAAAGGGGCAAGCTATCAGAAGATCGATTTGTGGTTGTCTGAGCAAGATGCGTTTCCAATTAAAGCTGATCTTTACTTGCGCTCTGGCAAACTCGCCAAGCAAGCGCAATACGGACGTGCAAGCGATAACGGTGAAGACTACGTCAGTGAGATGACCTTGCTTGATAGCATTCAGCCGAGCAAAAAGACCGTTATCGAGTATCAAGAAATCGTGCCTTGGCAGCTGGATAACAAGTTCTACAACCCAAGTTATTTGCCAAAAGCTAACACGACTCAGCTTTAGTCTGAGCTTCGTAAATAGAACCATAAAAACGAGCAAGGAAGTCACATGAAACCGCACCAGCCTAACCTTAACAAAAGCACCAGTTTGTTGATTGCTGCGTCGTTGTGTGTGGGCGCAGCAGCCCCAGTTTTTGCCAATGATGAGCTGAGTTTTGAGTGGGATTGGGCTGTCAGCTACGAAACTGCCAAGCAGCGTGATAGCTCATTTATGCAAGCGCAGGGCAGTTCTCGTGATTCACTTAATGCACTGTTGGATGTACAGGTGAATTATCACAACTTCAGTGGCTTGTTTGCTCTGTACAGCCAAGGTTTGTACCTCAATCAACAAGGAAAGAGTGATTGGTGGAGTGAAGCTGATAACCAATTGCTGATTCGAGAGCTGGCTTGGCTAGGGGAGTGGCAAGTCGGTGATACCACTCTTGATGTGAGCTTAGGTAAGTTGCGCGTGGATTGGGGCGTGGGTTATGGCTACCGACCTTTGGATCTGTTTAAGCCTTATCGACAAAATCCTGTTGGCATAGTCGCAGAAGAGGGTGCGGGTGTGTTTTCACTCTCTCGCTACGATATGGCAGGCGAGTGGACGGTGATTGCAACGGATTCAAGCTGGGGGCAACAAGACCAGAGTGCTCTTGATCAAGCCGCAGAGCAGCAAGGTGTTGGTATTCGTCGTTATGCACTGGTGGGTGACACCGAGTATCAACTTATTGGTTATTACGATGATGTGCGCCGAGGTTTACTCGGAGCCAGTGCCATTGCCGTGTGGGATGAATCCATCGCTATGCACGGTTCCATGCTGTGGCAAAAGCAAAGTGTCGGCTATCAGTTTCAGCAGGATGATCTTTACCAACCCGTTTCGGTTGAGGAGCAGGGCAGCGCATTCCAAGCCTTAATTGGGTTGAATTGGGCAAACCAAGCCGGGCACAACGTGATTGCTGAATATTGGTACGACAGCCGTGCATGGTCGAAAAGCGAATGGCAACAAGCAATAGAGCGTGGCGAATTACTCTCTCAGATCCCTGATCCTAACAACTCTCTGTTGGCTAGCAGCGCTCTACTTGCGACAAGCTACGCCCAAGGGTTTCAGCATGCCAATATCGTTCAGCATAACGTAATGTTGCACTGGAGTTGGGATTTGGAAGCATGGGCTGCATGGAACGGCAAAGCGGATATGGGCTGGCTAAGTGATGTAACCCCCACGTTGGATGTGATGCTGTCGCCACAAGATGGTGGTGTGATTGTCACGCAGTGGCTTAACTACCAATGGATTGATACTGGCGATCAAAGTGTAGAAGTGGAAGTTGCCGCACGCTTTTTAACCGGAGACGACCAATCTGCTTACGCACAAATCAATGATAAGCATATGATTGTATTTAACATCAAAGGGAAATTCTAAATGTGTTCAGCAAAATCAGTGGTGAAAAGTGGATGGCCGCGTAGCTTATTAGTGACCACGGCATTTTGTCTCTTTATCGCAGCAATGACGCTCTCGGTTTGGGGCGGTCCATTTTACATTCATGTAGCGGTTAGCTTTGGATTTGGCTATTCGGCTATCTTCTTCTCATGGTTGATTGACCGTTTGTTTCCAACCATCCCGCGTATGATAGAAGTGGTGTGTTCGCTTGTTGCCTGTTTATTGTTTGGGGTGATTAATGCGCAATTTTGGCTCGGAGAGTATTTTGGTATCTCCGATATGATCCCTGTTGGCTTAATGGGATTACTGTTTAGCGGTATGTGTTATTTCTATTTTTACTCGCGTGAGAAAGAGGCGGTTGCTCAACGAGAGTTGGAAGCCATCAAGCGCGAGAAAGCAGAGCAAGATCGTGCGCTGTTGCTGAGTCAGCTTAAGCAGATGCAAAGCCAGATTGAACCGCATTTCTTATTCAATACCTTGGCAAATATCAGTGCGCTCATGTCGCAAGATGTCGATAAAGCCAAGCTAATGCTAGAACAGTTAACCGCGCTGCTGCGTGCGACGCTCAAAAGCTCACGCGAAGAACACACCACCATAGACAATGAAACGGCGTTACTTGAGGCTTACTTAGGCATCCAACAAACTCGTTTGGGTGATCGACTCAGTTACAAGATTGAGGTGGAAGAAGGGCTAGGCAGAACCGAATTACCGCCGATGATGCTCCAACCTTTAATCGAAAACGCCATCATCCATGGTATTGAGCCGAAGCGAGAAGGCGGCGAAATCAGTTTGCTCATCAAGCGTGAACGACAGAACTTGAAGATTGAAGTCAGAGACACGGGTGTTGGCTTGAATCATGTTAGTGGGCACATGGGCTCTGGCGTCGGTTTAAGTAACCTCAAGCAGCGAGTTGAAGCTTTGTTCGCAGGGCAAGGAGAGGTTTCTATCAGTGAGTCTGCTCAGGGTGGTGTTTGTGTTCGCCTGAGTTGGCCAATGGAATCGTAATCAAGGAAGAAAGGAATGAATACAGGGTTTACTGCCATTATTGCTGATGATGAACCGCTATTGAGGCATCATCTTGATAAAAGCCTAGCTGAAGTGTGGCCAGAGCTAGAGGTGATAGCCAAAGTCGCCGATGGTGAACAAGCGTTGCAAGCCATTGAGCAAAGCCAACCTGATATTGCGTTTCTCGATATTCGTATGCCAGTTTTGGATGGCATGACATTGGCGCAAAAACTCAATCAACTCGCCAATCCACCTTTGATTGTGTTTGTTACTGCGTACGATGATTACGCCATCAAAGCCTTTGAACAAAATGCCGCCGATTATTTGCTTAAGCCTATCTCGGATGAGCGCCTCCTGACGACGTGTGAAAGAGTGAAAGCACGCCTTGCTAAGCGAGAGCAACAAAGCAGTAATGTGCAGATGAGCAGCCTGTTAGAACAGTTGCAGCAATTATCCGCGCCACAAACGCCGCAATATCTTCAGTGGATCAAAGCGACGCAAGGGGAAGATATTCATCTGATTGCTACGTCTGATGTATTGTATTTCAAAGCGGAAGAAAAATACGTTTCTGTGTATGCCCAACAAGGACAAGGCAAAGTGCAGGAGTATTTGATTCGCACCTCGTTGAAAGAGTTGATAGGGCAGCTTAACCCAGAACAGTTCTGGCAAGTACACCGTTCAAGCGTTGTGCAAGTGTGCAAAATTAGCAAAGTAAACAAAGACTTTGCTGGAAGAATGTTTGTTCACGTTGGAGAAACTAAGCTCGCTGTGAGCCGTGCATCTCAAAGTTTGTTCAAAGGGATGTAATCGCTAGAACTGCTCACTCTTTACACTGTAAACTCGCTGCTCATTTGTTTCAGCAACAAAAACAAAAAGCGCCTAAGTCATCTGACATTAGGCGCTTTTGTCGTTTTATAGCGACGATTTCTCCGAAGAGGCGAATGGGCTTATTCGCTGATCGTCACTTTCTCGATAATGATTGGATCGCATGGCACATCATCGTGACCAAGTTTAGAGGTCGTTTTCACTTTCGCGATGCGATTTACGACATCCATACCTGCGGTCACTTTACCAAACACGGCGTAGCCCCAGCCTAGGTTGGTGGTTGCGGTGTGGTCTAGGAAATCATTGTCTTCCAAGTTAATGAAGAACTGTGCCGTTGCAGAGTGCGGTGCATCGGTACGTGCCATTGCGATAGTGCCAACAAGATTCTTTAGACCACGGTTTGCTTCGTTCGCGATCGGTGCGCGTGTTGGCTTTTCTGCCATGTCTTCGGTATGACCGCCACCTTGGATCATAAAGCCGTCGATAACGCGGTGGAAAATGGTGCCGTCGTAGAAGCCATCTTCACAGTATTTTTTGAAGTTCTTTGAGCTAACTGGCGCTCGTTCTAGGTTCAATTCAATTTCGATGTCACCGAAATTGGTGGTCATAATAATCATCTTGTTTGCCCTTGTGGGTGCTAAGTTGGCGGCATTATAGCTAAGTCGCATTATGATAGCAGAAATAAAAACAGCGACGTTTTGGCGTCGCTGTTTGCATGTTGAGTGTTTGAGGAAAGCTCTAGACCGTAAAGCGACCGACCAAGTCGTACAGTTCGTTGGCTTTGTGGTTAAGGTTGCCACTGCCTGCTCGGTTTTGGTTGGCAAGGTGTGCCGATTGGCTGCTTTGTTGAGAGATGACTTCGATACGTTGTGAAATCTCTTGGCCAACTTGGCTTTGCTCTTCAGTTGCCGTTGCGATAAGCGTGTTCATGTCCATGATGTTAGCAATTGCGGCTTGGATTTCTTGCAGTGCGGCAGAGGCTGCTCGTGCTTCTTCTACCGTTGCTTCACCACGCGCTTGGCTTGAACCCATGGCTTTCACTGCCGCATCCGAGCCAGACTTCAACTGCTCGATCATTTGGTGAATTTCGCCTGTGCTGTCTTGAGTGCGACTTGCCAGTTTACGGACTTCATCGGCAACGACTGCGAAGCCGCGACCTTGTTCACCAGCACGGGCTGCTTCAATGGCTGCGTTCAGTGCCAATAGGTTGGTTTGCTCGGCGATGTCTTGAATAACCTCTAGCGAAGAAGAAATGTTTTTTACGTCGCTCTCTAAACGAGAAATCACCGTGCTGGCTTCTGACACTTCTAGCGCGAGCGCTTCGACAGAGTTCGCTGCTGAATCAACAATGTGTTTTGCTTGTTGTGAGTTTTCATCGGCGTCTCTGGCTGATTGCGCTGCTTGGTTAGCGTTGTTTGAAATCTCGTGCGCCGTTGCTGTCATCTCGGTCATTGCCGCAGCGACCTGTTCGGTTTCTTCACGTTGACCTGAAGCTAACTCGTCCACTTGCGATGCACGCTGTGACATCTCGTTGGTCTCTGAAACCACTTCTTGTCCGACATGGCTAACACTCTTGATGATGCCTTGCAGGCTTTCAACGAAGATATTGAAGTTGCGGCTCAGCTGCGTGAACTCCGGCACGCTCGATTCTTCCATGCGCGCGGTTAAATCTGCATCGCCTTGTGCGAAAGAGTGAATTGAAGCATCAAACTGCTCAATAGGCTTCATGATACTGCGGTTAACAAACACGGCAAAGACTGCAACTATCGCTGTAATCGAGGCACAAAACAGGGCTATCGCAGTTAGTGTGGTGTTGAGATCTTCGTGTGCGGCTTTTTCCATGTCTGCCACAATGGCGTCGATATCGTCCGTGTAGAAACCCGTTCCTAACATCAAGTTCCATTCAGGAATAAAGACTGAGTAGCTGAGTTTCGGTAGTGCTTCACTCTGACCGAGTTTCGGGAAGTAATAAGTCGTGAACTCGCCAGTTTTGGCATTTTTTAACAAATCCTGAATCAGGTAATTGCCTTTCTTGTCCTGCAAGTTATAGAAGTTTTCCCCGATGCCTTTGGTGTTTTTACCCACCACGACGCGAACGCCTTTTGAATCATAACCAAAGATGTAGCCGGATTGACCAAACTCTAGTTGTTTCAAGATAGGCAGAGCCTCTTCCAGTGGGGCATTTTGTGCGAGTAGCGGCTCGACAGCGGAACGCGCCATTTGTACGTAGCTTTTGAGTTCGGCTTTTTTCATCTCCATCATTCGACTTCGAGTTTGCTCAATCTCGTGCTCGTTGTAGGCTGTGGTTTGTACGTAGGTGAACCACATCATGCCTATTGCCATAGTTAGAATTGGAATTATTGAAAGGATATATAGTCGTTTTCTGATCGTCAGATTCATAGAGACGTCCTTCTCTCGGCGCAGCGTTACAAGTGACAAGCTGAATAAGCTTGCCTGATAAAAGTGTTAATACTTATTGTTGTAATGCTTAGAGATTAACCGAGTTACTCAATCAGAAGTACTGGAAATTTGTAAATCTAGACGAAGGTCGTAGCATTTTTAAGCGGGATCACAATTAACGTGAACACGACCCACTATTGCAACGAGAAGTCCCTGTTAACCAATATGAGACGCGATACCTATTCTTTGCGAATTTGAGGTAAAGCCAGTCAGCAACAGGTTTAACGAGGCGCCAACGCAGTGGAGCGTAGAGCCAACCGCGACCAACTAATTGCCACGCACGATGAGTCACGTCCAACCCAAGCAGAAGCTCCCCCTTTTCGTTGAGGGCGTGCAAAATGGTGTTGGCTTGTTCAGGATCGATCTGCGGATAATCTGCGAATGCATCACTATAGATATCGACGGTTTTGATGTGCTGCTTGGCATCGCGTTGTTTTAGCGCCTTCATCTCTTTGGCACAAAGCGGGCAGGTTCCGTCATAAAATATGGTGAGTTTTGTCATTGCGGTTTTCTTATTTGAGATTTTCTAATCGCTTTTACGTGGCGAATTTTCTTTTGGTTCATTGTTTTGCAAGTAATGCAGCCAATTGTCGCGAATGTTGCCGTAATTGAATTGGCAGAACTCTTTGCGATCACGCAGGTAGTCTTTTTCTACTTCATCGAGTAAGGCTTTGTATTGCTCAGGATCACTACCGTACACCAAACATAACGTTGAAAAGTAACGCTGCAAATCAAAGCTGTGTTCGTCAATGTACTCGCCAAAATCGTAGTAGTCCGGTCTGTCGTCGGATTCGAATGCGAACATGTCGGCGGCGCTAATGGCCATATCTGCGCCATCTTCTAGGAAGTCAATCATTAAAATAGTGGCAAAATTATCGACCGCATCTTCTTCTTTTCCGAGAACAGGGATGCTTTGATCTTCGATGTAAGCATGTCCAGCTTCATGAAGTAAAGTGTGCAATAACGTATCTAGCGCCCCTGTTTTTGGGGATTTTCCGAAGCGTTCTTCATACTGATTATTGGAGAAGTAATTGAGCGACTCCAAATAAAAAGTGTAAGGAACGTATATTGTGTGTGTATCAGGATCATACATTGGACCATCTTCTCCGCCGTAAACCAGCGTGAGAGCTTGATCAAATGGAAAGTAGGCCTGAGACAGCTCAACAAAGATGGTGTTTACATCGCTGCTTTGAATAGATTGTTGGGCGATTTTTTCATGAGTTGTCTCTATGGGAGAATATTGAATACGAATGTTTTCAGCTGCTGTAGCTGATGAGACGATGCTGAGTAATAGCGCAGCGCAAAGCGAATGAATGTTCATGTGGGACTCTTGTTATTGAATAACTTGTATAAAAAATTATACATGTTTTTGTCTGATGCATAGTTGGGGGTGTACTCATTAGCCAAAGTCGGGACGTCGGTCTCGAAAAGCAATCATGATAACATCGCATATTTCGGCTGCTTGGTTCTCTAGGGCGTTTATCAAGACCTCTTGGATAAGAACGGCGGTGAAGTTATTAGCTATGCATCGTATTCTAAGAAGCTTACTGAGTAACTGTGCTTCGATTTTTATCTGTGAAAATGATAATAGGCAGTTAATCATTGCAAGGTTTAACTATGGGGGTGGTGAATGTCACTGAATTGAAGAAAATTATCAGCGATATGTTATAATCCTGCTCCGTTGTGACGAAAACGTTTGTTGCAGCCTGAGAGTTTCCTTGGATTCGGCTCGTTTATACACCATGAGCCAGAGTTGAAAAGCTACGACAGGAACAGGCAAACCCAATTGTTTTGAACGCGCTCTCGGCGTTTAGCGGTTACAACGGGAAGGAACTTTGTTTGATAGTAATTGACACATTCTGTTTAAGTAAGGGAGCCCGAAGTGGTTCAGAAAGTGTCACCCAGAATTTACTCACAACACAACACCCCAAGCGATAACGCACAGGTATTGCGAGGGGCCATTTGAAGGAGCTGTATCAGCTCCTTTCACATTTAAGGGCTTGCTAACAGCGTAAAAACTGACACATCGCTTAAGGAGCGCCCCTTAAACTAGCCTAAGGCGCATCTACACCAACTTTTTGAGTATTTTCGAAACAATAAAGCGAGAAAATTTGCTATTGAACGAAGGTTAAACTAACACTCATTCATTACGGAGAATGAAGAGAACAATAATAAGAGGCGATATGAATCATTTAATATCTGTAGGTGCACTGGAGTCCTTCTTGGTCGCAATCAGTGTGCTTTTCCTGGGGCATTTTATTAATGCTAAGCTACCGATTTTAAAGAAATTCAACATACCTGAGCCGATTGTAGGTGGTCTTATTGTGGCCTGCATGATTACTGCTCTTCATTTCAACGGCATCGACTTAGAGTTCGACTTGCCATTACAAAATACGTTTATGTTAATGTTTTTTGCGACAGTTGGTTTGGCCGCAAATTACACTCAGTTGATGAAAGGAGGTGCGAAGGTTTTTATCTTCTTAGCTGTCGCATCGTTTTACATCATCATACAAAACGGCGTTGGCGTTTCACTTGCGGCGGCGCTCGGTTTAGATCCTTTGATGGGGTTAATTGCTGGCTCGATTACTCTGTCAGGTGGTCATGGTACAGGTGCTGCGTGGTCACAAACCTTTCAAGACGTGTATGGATTGGATAACGTCTTAGAAATTGCAATGGCATCAGCGACTTTTGGTTTGATCATCGGCGGTATCATTGGTAGCCCTGTAGCGCAGCGTCTGGTGGAAAAGAACAGCATAGAGTCTGAGTATGGTCGTGGTGGTCGAGATGCCAAAACTCACGAGAAATTCCCGGAGTTGGTGACTTACAATGAATACGAAGAAGATAAAGTAACGGCGAAAAAAGTGGTGGAGAAACTCTTCTTCCTACTGATCTGTGTTACTGGGGCCAAGTATGTCGAGCAATGGGTAAGCACGTATGAAATCTCATGGCTGATGATTCCAGACTTCGTATATGCGCTATTCATTGGTGTGATCATTACGAATTTCTTGGAAGTGACCAAGATTCGTAAGTTAGATGCCGAAACGGTCGATATGTTAGGTACGGTATCGCTATCTCTGTTCCTAGCGATGGCTCTGATGAGCTTGAAGTTATGGAATATCTTTGATCTAGCGATTCCATTCTTGGTTATTTTAGCTGTGCAGTCTGTCGTCTTAGCTATCTTTACGTACTATGTTACGTTCAAAGTGATGGGAAGCAACTACGATGCTGCGGTTATTGCAGGGGGGCACTGCGGTTTTGGCTTGGGTGCAACCCCAACAGCCGTAATGAACATGGGTTCAATCGTTAACCGATTTGGCCCGTCGCCACAAGCATTTATGGTGGTGCCAATTGTGGGCGCTTTCTTTATCGACATCGTCAACTTAATTATCTTGCAAGGCTACATTTCATTCCTTGGTTAAAGTTAAGTGGATGAGCTCCTAGAGGCGAAATAAAACGGTCACAACACTGGTTGTGACCGTTTTTTTATGACTTGGTTTGGTCGTTTATTGAACGAAGCATTATTGGATAGTTCGGCGGAACTTGAGGCTAGCTGTCCAACCAAGAATACCAATGAAGGCGTAAATGCCAACGTTTAACCAACCCGCTTGAGGAATGGCATTGAATGGGTTTGGTGTAATAATGGCGTGCAGCGGAAGGTAAAGCACTTCGGAGAAAAACTGATCTAGCCCGTAGAAACCAAAAAGTGCGATAGGCATCCAACGCAGCGCATAAATGGCGATAAACAAAATGACCAGTGGTGAGTTCACTTTTTGTGAAATAGCCATCGCAGTTAATGCCAGCGGTAACAGCAGAATACCGGCGAACAACATTCTGATTAAAAACTCTCCCCAATGCAGCAGCACGTAACCTAACGAGGCTTGGCGGTACAATAAAGCCAATTGGTGATCAGTAGAGATGTTCAGCAACCACAACATTAAATTTGCAGCGAGTACGAGCACCGAGCAGACAAGCGGAATCACCAATAAGCCAAATCCTAGCTTCACTAAATGGGTTTTTATGTCACTGACAGGCATACTGCGCCAAAACATAATGCTGCCTTCCGCCCGTTCTTTGCGTAGCGTTCTTGGGAAGTACTGAACGGCTAACAAGATAGACAGCAGCCCTGCTCCTCCGGTAATCAACGTATTGACATCATCACCAAGCTCTTTGTGAATGTCACTGACATCGCCACCAAAGCTCATTTGGAAAAACATATTGTGTTGTAGAGTGTCGTTACTCATTAAACTCACAAAGAGAATAACTCCACACGCCAACACAAACAGTGGAATACGTAAAACAAGAGGGTTCTCTAACCACTCTTTTTGCAACATCGCGACAACTGAACGCATTACGCTGCCTCCTTCTGCAATGCTAAAAATAGATCCGCTAACTTCACCCCATGGATGGAGCCCATTGTTTCTGCTTGTTGGGCATATTGGGCTTTGAGTAACCATTTCGTTGAACCGAGGCCTTTTTGTGACGAGAGTGGGTTCATCGCTTCAATTTGTGTGCGGTGCTCGTCGTTGGCTTCAAGAATGAAATAGTCTTCACTGATACTGTCCATCGAGGTTTGCAGAACGGGGCGACCATGCTTAAGAATCAGAACATCTGTCAGCAAGTGCTCAATCTCTGATACTTCATGACTGGCGATGATCAACACGCGCTCGCCGTCGTGAAACCATTCCAATAAGTGACGATAAAACGTCTCGCGATACACGAGATCTAACCCGAGTGTCGGTTCATCCAATATGAGGATTTGGGTGTTGGTCGCGATCACAATCGCGAGGTGTAATTGCACCTTCATCCCTTTGGATAAAGATTTGATACGCGCACGAGGTTTGATGTCCGTTTGACGAAGTAGCGTATCTGCTTGGGCGCGATTGAACCCTGGGTGCACGCCCTCGGTATAGTTAAGCAGTTGAGCAACGGTCATCCAATCTGGCAGAACGTTGACATCCGAGATGTAGGATAAGCTCTGCATTATCTTGTCGCGTTGCATAATGGGTTCAAATCCGTTGATACGAATAGTGCCCTGATATTCATGTGCACCGAGTAGGGCATTAATAAGCGTTGATTTACCTGCGCCATTATGGCCGAGTAAGCCAAGTACTTGTCCTGCATGTAGGTCGAAACTCACTTCATGCAGTGCTTCTCCTTGTTGCTGATATTGCTTGGAGACGTTGTTTACACTGACTAATGCGCTCATTGGTCACCTTTCAAGTGTGGTTTTAGTTGTTGAATGAATTCGTCGAGTGACATATCCAGACGCTGTATTGTGTCGGCTATCTGCGGAATTTGTTGCTGAAGAAAACGTGCCTTCTCGTCTGCGAGTAATTTGAGCTTTGCTCCTGAAGCGACAAACATACCTTGACCGCGTTTTTTCTCCACTAGCCCGTCATCAACAAGCAATTGATAGCCTTTCATAACGGTGAGGTGGTTAATTTTCATATCTGCAGAGATGCTACGGACGGAGGGCAGAGCATCGCCTTCTTGCCAGACACCTTGCAGTATTTGCTGCGTGATCTGGTCTGCCAACTGTCGAAATATCGGTTGGCGATCATGCCAATTAGTCATGAGTGAATCTCTTGGTTGAGATGGTGTTATATATATGTATAACACCTAGTGCATTAGAGAGAAAGTAATAATTTAAAACCTAGTGTATCCGCCTGTCTCATTCGCTCTAAATATCCACCTATGTGGTCGTTGTTTTGAGGTTTTGTTTTATATGGAAATTAATTGCTTCTCATAAGTTGAGAAGTGTTGTTTTTCTCGTCCCATCAATACACTTATCGCCTGTTCTAAATGAATATTCTCACTGAATGATAATTAGCATAATTTTAGGTCTGCCTATTTCTTACTTGATGAGAATTGATGGTCAAAGAGGCCTAGAAAACAAAAGTTTCGAGAGGCAATCTGACTGGCTTAGGCACCTATCTCACGTTGAGCGCGTGCTCAATGAATGAGAAAGAGTAGAGTAAAGAGGTCTCATGAATCAGGTAATATCTATCGGCCCACAGGAGTCGTTCCTCGTCGCAATTTGCGTGTTGTTTTTAGGGCAGTTCATCAATACCAAGTTACCAACCTTAAAAAAATTTAATATTCCAGAGCCAATTGTTGGGGGTCTAGTGGTCGCTTGCGTCATCACGACGATGCACTTAAACGGTGTGGATGTATCCTTTGATTTACCACTGCAAAACGTCGTTATGCTGATGTTTTTTGCAACCGTTGGCTTAGCGGCAAATTACACCCAACTGATTAAAGGCGGTGCGAAGGTTTTCATCTTCCTAGTTGTGGCATCGGTCTACATTCTTATCCAAAATGCGGTCGGCGTGTCCTTAGCAACAGCGTTGGGGTTAGATCCACTCATGGGGTTGATCGCCGGATCCATTACGCTTTCTGGCGGACATGGAACTGGAGCTGCGTGGTCGCAAACTTTTCAAGAAATGTATGGTTTGCATAATGTTCTAGAGGTGGCAATGGCTTCTGCTACATTTGGCTTGGTGATGGGAGGGATTATTGGCAGCCCTGTTGCACAAAAGCTACTAAACAAACACAACTTGGAATCGGAATACGGACGCACCAATCAAAGTCATCAGAGTTTCCCTGAACTGGTGACGTACAACGAACATGAGGAAGATCGTGTCACAGCGAAAAGAGTCGTTGAAAGCTTGTCCATCATTCTACTTTGCGTGACAGGCGCGAAGTATCTCGAGAGTTGGGTAAGCAGTTTTGACATCAAGTGGTTAATGATTCCCGATTTTGTTTATGCGCTGTTTATTGGTGTTGTTATCACTAACATCATGGAAGTGACGAAGGCGCGCAAGGTTGATTTAGAAACCGTTGATATTCTTGGCACGGTTGCACTATCTCTATTTCTTGCCATGGCCTTGATGAGTTTGAAATTGTGGAATATTTTCGATCTTGCGATCCCATTCCTTATTATTCTTGCTATTCAGTCGGCTGTGTTGGCGATGTTCACTTACAACGTAACATTCCGCATGATGGGAGGCAACTACGATGCGGCGGTGATCGCTAGCGGACACTGCGGTTTTGGGTTAGGTGCTACACCGACTGCAGTCATGAATATGGGCTCCAT
Source organism: Vibrio sp. Vb1980 (assembly GCF_033338615.1). Taxonomy (NCBI): domain Bacteria; kingdom Pseudomonadati; phylum Pseudomonadota; class Gammaproteobacteria; order Vibrionales; family Vibrionaceae; genus Vibrio; species Vibrio sp. Vb1980. The sequence continues at coordinate 76,434 of NZ_JAWOSZ010000001.1, read as the reverse complement.
CGTGAGTCGATATGGTCCATCACCACAAGCATTTATGGTGGTTCCAATTGTCGGTGCATTCTTCATCGACATTGTGAATTTAGTGATTTTGCAAGGATGCATCGCTTTTATTAAATAACATTCGCTTTTTTACCGAAATAACAAAGCCAGCACCTATACGCTGGCTTTGCTATTTGTAACACGAAATCTTGTTTGCCTGACTTCAAGCCGTGAAATCAATGCGTTACTATGACGACATAGTGTTCAATTTTGCAGCAGCATGAGGTACCCACATGTCTGAAAAAATATCGACGTCGGCATTAGCGAAAATGCGCAAGGTAGAAGCTAAGCTGCTGTTTGCCGATCTCAAACGTGCAGGCTACATCGTTCGCCAAGATGAAAAGTGGATTTTGACCGAAGAGGGGGCAAAGTTTGGCGGTGAGTATGTGGATCACCCTAAATTTGGCCAGTTCATCGTCTGGCCGACCAACTTACATATTGAGCTGACTCCCAGCTCAGGGAAAACATTGAGCGCGACACAACTGGGTGAAAAGCTGAAATTGAATGCGAAGCGCATGAATCAGCTTTTGAGTGAACTGGGTTGGTTGACCAAATCCGAAGAGGGATGGAGTGTCACTGAAGCTGGTGTGCGCGCTGGTGGACAGCAAAGAACCGATAAAGAAACACAAAATACCTTTGTCGTATGGCACGATGTGGTGCTGCGTAACAAGCGTCTTAAGCAGTCTGTCATTGAGTTTTTAGGGCAAGACGCGGAGTCACATTCTACGGATAAATCGTACTCAAGCTTTCGCCAAAAATTTGAAGCCAAGCACCGAACATTAGATGGGCATTACGTGCGCTCTAAGGGGGAGTTGCTCATCGACAACTGGCTGTACTTGGCTGGTGTTGTGCACGCTTATGAGCGTCAGTTGCCGATTGACCAAGATGTCACTAGCGATTTTTACTTGCCAGGTGGCAAAGTCTATTTGCAATTTTGGGGAAGTGACGATGGGGAGATGGCTCAGGCCGACCGTGAGACCATTCGTACTGTTTATGAGCAGCATCATTTCAATCTTATCGAAGTCGAACCGAGTGAACTAGACAAGTTGGATGAAGTGCTTCCTAAGCGTCTTCGTCAGTTTGGTATTAAAGCTTATTGACGACTTAAGCCCGCTGTTCAGATAAGAAAAAACCCGTGTTCAACACGGGTTTTGTATTTTTAGTGTGTTTCTAGGCTGCCATCCTATGGGTTAAAAGCCTTTGATGTTTTCTGCTTCTAGCTCAGAGAAGTACTTCACTGTCTTCACTTTCAGTTCTTGTTGAGCTGGTTCGTCGCATACGATCACCGCTTTAGGGTGAAGTTGAAGAGCAGAAACTGTCCATAGGTGGTTTACACAACCTTCCACGGCTGCTTCAAGTGCCTGAGCTTTGTTATGGCCAGTGACCAAGATCATCACTTCCTCTGAGTCTAGAAGCGTACCAACACCGATAGTCAGCGCGTATTTAGGCACTTGGTTGATATCGCCGTCAAAGAAGCGAGAGTTCGCAATGCGAGTGTCTTCAGTGAGGGTCTTGATGCGAGTACGAGAAGAAAGAGATGACGCTGGCTCGTTGAACGCGATGTGACCGTCGTTACCCACGCCGCCCATGAACAGGTTGATCTTGCCGTAAGACTTAATTTTGTCTTCGTAACGCTTACATTCTGCGTCGTGATCGTCTGTGTTACCGTTCAGTAGGTTGATATTTTCTTCTTGAATATCAATGTGATTAAAGAAGTTGTTGTACATGAACGAGCGGTAAGATTCTGGGTGATCCGCAGGGATGCCAATGTACTCATCCATGTTAAAAGTCACGACGTTTTTGAAGCTGACTTCGCCGGCTTGGTAAAGCTCGATTAGGGCTTTGTAGGTTGCTAGAGGAGTGCCACCAGTTGGTAGACCCAGAACGAATGGACGCTCAGCAGTAGGTTTAAAGTCGTTGATACGCTTAGCGATATGCGCAGCTGCCCACTTACCTACTTGTGCTGCTCGAGTTAACGGGATAAGTCTCATTTTGTGCCCCTAGTTATTGGAATTGACGATGTACTGAAACATTAATTCGCATTATAAAATAAGCAATGGCGAACTGCTATTGTTTTAGGTCAAAATTTTGCTTTTTCTTTAACCAATGTTGGTTTTGTCGACGATTTTTATATCTAAATGCTTTTATAAGACGACTTTTCACAAAGAAATTGCATTATGAAACTGACGAATCAATAGATAAAATTTATGATCTAAATTAAGTTCTGCCTTCGCACTTAACCTTGTTTTTTAACAACCTACAGAGTGCGAAATCGCACACGAACTTCAAATATTATGGGTTAGATATGGCATGGCGCTCATTCTTTAACCATAATTGAAATGTGTAAACCAGTGAGGAATTCGGTATGAAAAATGAGTTAGATCCGAGCAAAGTACTACAGGCTTACGAATGTGTGATGAACAACGGTACACCAACCGAATTTGGTAAAATGTATGAAGGTGTAGAAGCCTTTTCTGACTACGATGGGTACAACGTTTTCTTGAGAGGAAATGGTGTTGAGCTAAAAATTGGCTTCCACAACACCTATCACTTGGAATATGACCAAGAGCATTTGAAAGAGAGCTTTCTGAAAAAGATTGCGACGCTCGCCAAGTAAACGGTCATCACCCAAATATTAAAAAAGCCCTTGGGAGAATGCCCCCTTGGGCTCTAGGAGAAGAAATGAGCTTGTCTTGCTCGCTCAGTAAAGTCAAACGAGCTTTCGCCTACTGCTAGAAAAAGGCGAGAACTAGGTTATTGGTTATTAATCGTCTTCAACCAAACTCTCTTCAATGTATTCTTCTGTGGCGTCAGGCTTGTTACGACCATTTAGCGTATGGAAGCGCTTGCGACCACGAGCAAGTTGGGTGTACTTTAGCCACGTACGCTCAAGTTTTGTTTTTGCTTTGCCCGGGTTTTCTAACACCTTGATGAAGTGTTTCTCTTCGCTGTTTTCAGGTGTTAATTCGCCTGACTCTAAGCCAAGCATTGTATCCCCATAAATTGTTAGGATTTCCTCTTCTGAAAGAGTAAAATCGCCAGACTTTGCAAAGCCGCGTGGGAATTTTACGTTATCGTAAAAACGTTTTTTGCCATGACGGAATTCAGTGTCAGACATGTCAACAGCCTCTGTAACCGTTATTGATGAATGTAGTGAACTTACGGCGAAAATTAGGCTTAAATCTAACAAAAGAAAAACAAAACTTTTTTGTCGTCATGATTTTAATTAGTTGTTAATCTGGTTTTATATTAACCAGGAGATGGTTTATGGATGTAAAAGTCTTTCGAACATTTTTAGAGCTGGCAAGAGTTCGTCACTTCGGACGTGCTGCTGAGAACCTTTATATTACCCAAGCCGCTGTGAGCGCACGTATCAAACAATTGGAAAGTTACTTCGATACGCAATTGTTTATTCGTGATCGAAATAACATAAAGTTGACCTCTGCAGGTGAGCGCTTAATCAGCTATGCCGAGGTAATGGTCACTACATTGCAACAAGCGAAGCTAGAATTATCGCTTGAAGATGGCAAAGCGCTGCAACTAACGTTAGGTGGCACGCCAAACATTTGGGACGCTTATTTACAGAATTGTTTAAGTGTCGTCACAGATTCGTTTGGTGGTTATGGCTTCATGGCAGAAGTGATGGGACGTGAGATGCTCAGTCGTAGCTTGCTAGAGCGCACGTTAGATATGGCATTTGCGTTCGATCAGATCAAAGCTGATGAGCTTAACTGTAAAAAAGTGGCAGATGTTGTTCTCGTTCTGGTATCAACTGAGAAAGATTCTTTAGACACCGTTTTCGAAAACAAATATGTGTACGTTGACTGGGGGACGCGTTTCTCCTCGGAGCATTCTGAACGTCACCCTAAGATTCCGGCTCCATATTTACGCACTTCAACAGCGCGTATCGCATTGGACTTTATTTTAGAGAAGGGTGGAGCCGCGTACTTACCAATCTCTCTCGTGGAGCCATTTATCGCTAATGGGCAGCTTCACAAGGTGTCTGGAGTAGAAGATTGGTGTCGCCCTATCTATTTGAGCTATCGTAAAGCTAGCTCGTCTGTAGACGCAATTAAGCAAGTGGAAGAAATTGTCAAAGAGATCGATCCACTGACCGCTTACAGTTTTCAGCAAATTGGTTCTGGCACTTCCGACGAATAGCGTTGAATGAAAAGTCAGAAAAACGAAAAAGCCGCCTTGAGAAATCAAGGCGGCTTTGTTTTTATCTCGATGAATCGATAGTTATGGTAAGTCAAACAACAGGGCTGTTGTGCTTTCGTTTGATGTATTGCGCAAAACAACCTTACTCTGGTGTTCAATCTTCACGCCGTCGCCAGCCGTCAAAGTGGTATTGTCGACACTAAGGCTCCCAGTCACTTGATGGATGAATAGATTTCGGCCTGACTCAATCTCAAAGTTTAGTTCGCTACTTGGCTCAAGAATTAACTGATGCAAAGTCGCATCTTGCTTAATAAGTAGCGTGCCGTTTTCTCCAGTTGGAGTTGCGATAGTCGTTAACCCAGGATTGCGCCCAAAATCTTTTTGCTGATAACCTGGTTTGGTTCCAAATGTGTTTGGTTGAATCCAAATCTGTAGAAACCGCAGCGTATCTTGGTTCGACGCATTGTACTCACTGTGGTAAATCCCTTTCCCTGCCGACATGAGTTGGAATTCACCTGCAGGTAGTGTTTTGACGTTACCTTCACTGTCTTTGTGTGCGATAACACCTTCCAACACATAGCTGATGATCTCCATATCACGGTGGCCATGTGTATCAAAACCCGCGCCAGGCTTGACTACATCGTCATTAATGACTCTCAGCTCAGAAAAGCCCATATGTTGAGGATCGTAGTAGCTACCAAAAGAAAACGTATGTTTGCTATCAAGCCAGCCAAAGTTTGCTCGACCTCGGTCTGCTGCATGTCTTACCGTAATCATAAGGCCTCCTTAAGAGAGCTTTTTGTTTAAAAAGTTATCTAACGCTGCTTTACCTGCGCCAGAGAACGCCAGAGAAACGCTTGCTGCCAGTAATGCTAAGCCAAACTCGTAACCGTTGTTTGCCATGAATAGGCCATTTTCAAAGTGGACAGAGAATATCGCTACCACCATCGTGAACGCCAAAGCAACCGCTGCTGGTCGAGTTAGCAGACCAAGTAAAATGAACAAGCCGCCAAAGAACTCTGCGCTGCCCGCAAGTAACGCCATGAGCACGCCAGGACCTAAACCGATAGATGCCATCCACTGACCTGTGCCTTCTAGCCCGTAGCCACCAAACCAGCCAAATAGTTTTTGTGCGCCGTGCGCCATAAAGATAATGCCGATTGGAACGCGAAGTGATAGTGCGCTGTAACCTGCGTTTGACGTGGTAATTTTCTGTAATAGTGCTTTCATGATTCTGTCCTCTGACTCTTTTCAATGAGTGGGAAGCGTGTGCTCCCGTGCTGTTGAGAACAGTTTAGGTAGAGGCGAACATAAAAATAACGGGAGGATTTTGATAAACTCGTTCTAAAAAGTTGAATAGTTGGTTTTTATTTATTTAAATCAATGCCTTGATTTTTATATTCGAGTGTTTATTTGCAGATTATTGTCTGTTTTAAATCAAGGTCTGTCATTATTTTCGATAAACATTTTTTCTGTTAAACAAAAAAAGAGCACATGTACTGTGCTCTATTGCTTTCGCTTTTAACAAGGGAGAAAGGTGTGTTAAAGAAAACCGTCAGAGGTTCATTAAGCTCTCTAATGACTCCTCTACATTGTTGTAGTGATAAGTTCGAATATTACGTCCATCCGTCGCATTAATCTGAATTTCTGAGATCTCGTTATCTGAGTCTCGTTCGATAATTCCAATAGAATGATCTACGGATTTACTGGTAATAACCTTTTGGTTTCTTAATACAATTACGCAAGTATGTAAGTCCATGCCAATTCCCTTTAGCCGACGTTGTTGTGATGTTCTGGATCTAACTTTAGTGTACAAAAGCGCTAATGCCAATAAATCTCAATATTGAGTTCCGAAAATGGCTAATTGTGGGCGCTTAAGCAAGCTACAATAACACTATATTGAACGATGCCTATGAACAATAAATGACAAAAGGCATGAGCAAGGAAAGCACTATGTTTATTCACCCCCATACCTCACTGACCTTCGAGCAGTGTCACAAGGCGCGAGTCGCGCGAGACAGTCGTTTTGATGGGCGATTTTATGTGGCGGTAAAAACAACGGGAATCTTTTGTCGTCCGATTTGCCCGGCAAATTTGCCTAAAGAAGAAAATGTTGAGTATTTCGCTGATAAGACGCAAGCCCTTCAAGCAGGGTATCGTCCGTGTTTACGCTGTCGACCTGATAGCGCGCCTGGATCTTGGGCATGGAAAGGTGTCGAGACGACCTTTCAACGAGCGATTTCGTTAATTGATAGAGGGGAGTTGCATCACCATTCGGTGTCTGAGTTGGCTGAGCGTGTTGGGATTTCTGACCGTTACTTACGTATGTTGTTTGAGCAGTATTTAGGTATGTCACCCAAGCAGTATGCGCAATATCAGCAATTAATGTTCGCCAAACAGTTGCTTCACTCCAGCTCTATGTCGGTCACCGACGTGGGGTTTGCGTCAGGTTTTAACAGTACGCGCCGCTTTAACGATGCTTTTCAAAAGTTTCTCAAACTAACGCCTTCTCAAGTACGCCGTAAAGAGTTTGATGGTGCGGGTTGCAATCGAATTGCCTTACCTTATCGAGGTGAGTTGAATTGGTCGCACATGTTGGACTTCTATCGTTTGCGAGCGGTTGAGGGAGTTGAGCTGGTGAGTGATGAGAGTTATCAGCGCAACGTTTTTTTGGATGACAGCAAAGCCTGGTTTAAAGCGACAAAAGGTGAAGGATACTTAGAACTGGTGTTTGAAATTGAAGACGTAACGAAGCTGCAAAACTTGGTGTCTGACATTCGTCGTATGTTCGATCTTGACGCTGATATTTGTACTGTTGAGCAGCATTTGGAGTATGTTGCGCCTGGGCTCGTGTCGAGTAAAGGTATTCGTATTCCTGGTGTATGGAGTGCATGGGAAGCAGGGGTTAGAGCGATTTTAGGCCAGCAAGTGTCGGTTAAAGCTGCGATTGGTCAACTTAACTTATTGGTGGCCACACTTAGTGGAGAGTCAGAAAAACGTTTTTTCCCGACTCCCAGTGATATTGCGAACTCCGACGTGAGCTTTTTGCGCATGCCGCAAAGCCGTAAAGAGACGCTAGTGCGCTTCGCCCAGTTTATGCAGGACAACTCAGAAGCTGACCCCCAGCAGTGGCTAACTTTGAAAGGCATTGGACCTTGGACCGTCAGTTATGCTCAACTGCGAGGGCAATCTCAACCCGATTGCTTTCTAGATAAAGACTTAGTGGTGAAAAAGGCGATGCAGCGTTACCCATCACTGAATACGCACACTGCGGCCCCTTGGGGAAGCTACGCGACGTTTCACTTATGGAATCAATCATGAAAACATTTTATACCGAAATGCCGAGTCCACTAGGAACGGTGACTATCCAATCGAACGCTGAGGGCTTACTTGGCATTTGGTTTGAAACATGCACCACTAAGCCGAGTGAGCTGGGAGTGCGAGACGAGCAGCATCCGGTTTTGCGCCAAGCTGTCACCCAACTGGATGAATACTTTGCTGGTCTGCGCAACGAATTCGACTTGCCCCTTGCAGCGACAGGCACTGATTTTCAAAATCAAGTTTGGCAGGCACTAACGACCATTCCATATGGGGAAACGTGGAGCTATCAAGATCTTGCGAATGCGATAGGTAACCCTAAAGCTGTGCGTGCTGTTGGGTTAGCAAATGGGAAGAATCCGATTTCTATCGTGGTGCCTTGTCATCGCGTTATTGGCAAAAGCGGAAAACTGACTGGGTATGCAGGTGGAGTGGAGCGCAAGCAACGTTTGCTCGCGTTGGAGCAAGGTACACCGCTTTAAGTGAGGCGATTCTCATATTGGGATTAAGCGTGCTACACAGGGGGAACGATAGTGTAGAGTTTCATATTCGTTATACGAACAGAAAAAGGACAATAAGGACATGCCTTTCAAAACGGATTTTGATGCCTTCATGAGTGAGTGTTGGCAGCATCACGAGGAAAATCCCGAACAAGTTTATGCTCAGCTAGAAACGGCTCTGAGCGAGGTGGAAGACGTTACCCAAATCGAGCGAATATTCGCATTGATGCTGCATACCGCTATTGGGCATCTCCAGTGCCCAGAACAGTTTCTTACTTGTTTAGAGCACTTTGATGAACGCAAGGTTGCTGAGAGTTTGGCATTTCAACGCAGTATTGCCGTTGCGCGCTATTTCGTAGATGGCACTGACAATATGGAATTATTGGAAGAGCAAGAACAACGCCGAGTTTACGCTTTGATTTCGAATGAACTTTCTGCACTTGCTCAGCTTGAACTGGCGAGTCAATGGTTGGTGAAAGCAGCGTTAGGAATGACGCCGAACGATGCAGAAGGGCCATTAGCGCGCGCTATAGCGATCACTGCAAACAACTTAGCATGTCAGTACGAAGCGCTGGCTGAGCGCACGTCCATGGAAAAATCGAAGATGTTAGAAGCAGCAACACTCGCGCTAGACTATTGGAAAGTGGCTGGGGGTTGGATGCAAGAAGAGCGCGCAGAGTATCGCTTAGCGATGAGCTTGCTTAAAGCGGATAAACCGCAAGAAGCCAAAGTGCATGCTGAGCGCTGTGAAGATATTTGTCAGCAACATGGTAGCGACGCGCTTGAGCTGTTCCACGCACATGACTTGCTGATGCAAGTACACTTCCATCTTAGCCAGAAATATAAAGCTAAATTGGATGAAGAGATGCAGCAGTACTGCAAAACGAGCTCGTTGACGTGATCTTAGCGTTGAATGAAAAAAGCCCCGAGCGACTGGCTGGGGGCTTTAGGGTTGTTGACTATGCAGCGATGATTATGCTGCTTGCGCTTTTGCTTGGTATCGTCCTGGTTTATGGTTCATCGCCAAAATCAAGTTCGTAGCGATGGCACCTAGAACAGATAGAGCGATAAGGTGCACATCTACAATGAACAGTGACATCACCACAATGGCACAATCTAACGCCATTTGAACTTTACCCGCTCGAACTCCAAAACGTTCCTGAAGGTACAACGCTAGAATGTTAAAGCCACCCAAACTCATTTTGTGACGGAAAATTACCAACATACCGATTCCAATCAGTCCACCACCCAAAAGTGCCGCATAGAAAGGTTCGATTCGTGAAATCTCAATCACATGATGCAGATGATCGACTGCAAAAGAGACAATCGAAACCGCAATAAAGGTATTGATAGTGAAGCGCCAACCCATGCGCATCACAGATAAAATATAAAAAGGGAGGTTAAGAGCGAAAAATATCTGACCAAAACTGAAGTCACTCACTTTGGTTAGGAAGATCGCCAAACCAGCCGTACCGCCAGTGAGCAATCCTACTTTGCTAAAAAATATCACCCCAAGTGACACCAACGCACTGCCGAGCGTCAGAGCCAAGAGGTTCTCTCTTAGGCTATGATCTTTGTCCATAAATTAATTTCCTTGGTTTAAAAACCGCGCCGGAGATAACACGTCTCACGGACGCGATAGACAGTCGCCAAAATAGCAACTAACAAATCGGCCAATAAAATGTCGCGAAAAGTGATGGATGTCGAGTTTTTGGACGAGATTATGATGATATTAACCTGTTTAACATAATGTACACAGATAGAAAAACAACAAGGAAAAGTTATGATTAAGAAAGTTGGCAACACCCAAATCAACACATTACATCGACTGAGTTGTCACTGTGGAAAAGTTGAGTTGGAACTGGCGTTACCCAATGGTATTGAGAAACCGAGACGGTGTGACTGTTCTATGTGTCGACGTCGTGGCGCGATTGTCGCATCTGTACCTTTGAACGGTATTCGTATTATGCAAGGCGAAGACGTCTTGAAGCAGTATCAATTTAATACACACACTGCGAAGCACTTTTTCTGTGGCGAGTGCGGTATTTATACGCACCATCAGCGTCGTTCTGACCCGAGTGAGTATGGCTATAATGTCGGCTGCTTAGAGGGTGTCAACCCATATGAGTTGGGAGCGATTGAAGTGATGGATGGCGTTAACCATCCATCCGACCGCTAGGTTGTGTTGCAAGTTAAGCACCTGATTGTCAGTGCTTTTAAGTAAATAAACCGCTATTCATCCACAAGTGTACCGCAATACTGGCGGCATAACCCAAGGCGATGACGGGAGCCCACTTTAAGTGGCCAAAGAAGGTGTATTGCCCACGCGCGGCTCCCATTAAAGCGACGCCTGCCGCGGATCCGATGGAAAGCAAACTGCCCCCGACACCTGCGGTTAATGTGACCAGTAGCCAGTTGCCCATCGACATGCTTGGTTCCATGGTCAGTACAGCAAACATAACCGGAATGTTATCGACGATTGCAGATAGGACACCAACCATTACGTTTGCCCAGACTGGGTTCCATTGCGTGTACATGACGTTTGAAACCAGTTCGAGGTAGCCAAGTAAACTTAAACCGCCAACACACATTACAACACCGTAGAAGAACAACAAGGTGTCCCATTCGGCTCGAGACACACGATGAAACACATCAAACGGAACCACTGAGCCTAAGCGCTTCAATGCCTGATCATCGCCATTGGCAATTGCCATAGCTGCTTTTTTTGCGAGTGAGTGTTTGAGAGTTTGGCGCAAAAAATATCCGAAAAACTGTAAGTACGCCAAGCCCATCATCATGCCCATAACGGGTGGGAAGTGCAGCACAGCATGGAAAGAGACTGCGGTGGCAATCGTCAGAATGAATAATGCGACAATACGCCTTGCCCCGCGTTTTAGCTCAACGTGTTGGTGAATCGTATTCGGTTTTGTGTTTGGAACAAACCGTGACATCAAAAACGCGGGAACCAAGTAGTTCACCAATGACGGTACAAACAACGGAATGAACTCAGCAAAGCTGACATGACCGGCTTGCCACACCATCAGGGTTGTAATATCCCCAAATGGGCTGAATGCACCGCCAGCGTTGGCTGCGATAACAATGTTGATACAAGCAAGATTGACGAACTTAGGATTATCACCAGAGACTTTCATCACTACAGCGCACATCAATAGGGCCGTAGTTAAGTTATCGGCAATCGGTGAAATGACAAAAGCGAGAAACCCCGTCAGCCAGAACAACTTTTTGAATCCAAAACCTTTACCGACCATCCACGCTTGTAAGGCATCGAAGAGTTTGCGTTCTTCCATTGCGTTGATGTAAGTCATCGCCACGAGCAAAAACAGCAGCAACTCGGCATATTCCAACAAGTTGTGTTCTAGTGCGGATTTGGCGATTTCAGGCTGGTTGTGCTGAGCAAAGGTGTAGCCAATCAGAATCCAAATTAACCCTGCAGCGAGCAGCACTGGCTTGGATTTTCTCATTTTCAGATACTCTTCCAACATAACCAGTATGTAAGCGATCGAAAAGATAATCAGAGCCGCGTAACCGACACCAGAATTAACAAGGTTCAGTTCATTGGTTGATGCAGCAAAGGTGGCGCTAGAGAACAACAAACAGCAGAAAGCCACAATTGGATAGATTGGCATAGACATTTCTCCTTTGTCTGGTTGGAGAAATATTAGCCACAAATGAATGAGTTAGTTGTGAGAGAGCTCGAATTAACAGTAGGAGTTAGGAAATGATAGTGTGCGCCACTATTTTCTGAGTGACGCAATGCTTGCTGCGCCGAATAAAACCGCAGCGGCATATAAACCGTAAGTTAACCAGTGACTAATCTCTAAAAAAGGAACGAGTCCTTGACCTGCCCACATACAGCCTCCGTTTAATGAGCAATGTTGTAATAGTCGAGCCAATTTAAAGGAAATGAACAATGTTTTTTGTGAGTGAAAGCAAATTCTGAAGGATTAGAAAGTCAAAAATTGGTCAGTGAGAGAGAAATCTCATTTTTAACTGGCTAGCTCTAACCCTTTTGAGTTAAAGCTAGCTATATCTAGAGCTGAATGCATTTAGCGTAGGAGCCATTTTTTCAACGGTGAAGTGTCAATTGCTTTCACAAGCAGTATGGTTGCAACAATCGTTGCAGGATAAATAAACACATCTTTCGCGAGGTGTTGCAGCCCGATAAATCCAGCGACATTCATCATGACAATTATGATAAGCAGATGGCTAACATATATTCCTAACACGCTAGGAGATAGTTTGAAGACCCAAGGCATGTCGCCAAAATGAGGGTGAGCCAAAAGCCACATAAAGACACCTACAGTCCAGATAACGGTACCGAATAGGAAGTCGTGCGAGTTGAAAGCGATGTCATGTTGCATCAGCCAGTAAGCTTCACCAAAATGCAGTGCCATGCCAAGAATAATGCATCGAACCGTATTGTTTCTCGACCACCGCCACTGCGCTTCTCGTGCGAAATAACCTAGAGCAACTAGCAACGTGCTGAAAAAAGGCCCGTTACGAGTAAAGAAAGGCGCTGGCAGGTCGGTAATGGTCGCGTAACTGCCAGCAAAGACCCCGTATATGTATAGCAATACTGCGGTTGGCAGTATCAGTTGCGCCATATTGATATGCACGAGAAAGGCAATTAACGCTACGGCAATGACCAGAGCCGGAATAAACCACAGATGAACGAGTCCGCCTTCGATGAGTGAATTGATCGGGGTTGACATTAAGTACCCCCAATAACCTTGCCTTTCGGCGAGATACCCAGCCTCAGCGACCGTCTGCCATTGGAATGGCATCAGTAAACTGATCATGCTCCAAATGAGCCAAACCTTCATTAACGGTTTGGCGTAGTTCTTAAGAGTATCAATAGGTGAGTGACTCAACTTCGGCTGGATTAGATAACCCGAGATGAGAAAGAACAACGGAACAGCAAAACGAGCCAGTTGGTTGAGCATATAGCCAACCCATGGTATCCCATCCCACTGCCAGTACGTCAGTGCCATCTGGCAATGCAAACCCACAATCGCAAGCATCGCAATGATACGTGCAAACTCTAAGCTGGCTATTTTTTGTTTCTTTGCCATTACATTGTTTACCTAAATAAAAAACTTAGGTGAAAATAGCAGGTTGTTACTGAAGTAATACGTGAAAAAGTCAACAGACTTGCGCTTACATTGAAGCTGTTTTGAAAATTAAGACTTACTTCAAACTTCTTAATTATTAACCTATTAACGCAATCAATACCTGATTCGTGAGTCGAAAATAGCACTGAATAATGGTTAGACCAGTTAACTCGAGATTGCAAAAAAGAACGATCGTGCTAAAAATAAGACTATGCAAAAAGGAAAAGTGACAAAAGAGTTTATTCTGCAGCGGGCTTTTGAGATCGCCAGCGAAGACGGATTAGAAAGTCTTACGATTGGAGAGTTAGCCAAGCAATGCGGTATGTCGAAAAGTGGTCTGTTTGCCCACTTTAATTCGAAGTTGAATTTACAGCTATCGGTGCTTGATCACGCCAATAAAGTGTTCGCTGATCGGGTTATTGAGCCTGCTCGAGAACTCGGGGATGGCAATATCGAGCGTAAAATTCGAGGGTTGCTCGACTCTTGGATGACTTGGAATCACGCATTCCAAGGAAGTTGTATGTTTCTTGACGCTTGGAATGATACGGCAGATAAAGATTGCCCGCTTCAGGCCGGACTGCGTAAATCCATAGACACTTGGCTGAGCTATTTGGAGATCCAAATAGCGAAAGGCAAAGAGAAGCAAGAATTTGCAGCAGACTTAGATACACGCCAAGCAACGTTTGATTTGTACGGTCTTTATTTGAGTGCGCATGTTTTTTACTCAATTAAAGGTGAGCAAGAAAGCTTGCGTCTGTTTTGGCAAGGGATCGACAACTTATTTTCTCGCTGGAAAGGCTAATATCGGTTATTCGCTTCCCAGATTCGTAGACATAAAATCACAAAGAGCGGCTGAGTTCGCTCTTTCTTATCAGCGTAAAAAAGCACGACCGTTCTATTTTGTGCAAAGCTGATAGTTAAGGACATGATTATGAGTGAAAAAATTTACTTTAATACATCGCAACGTTTCAGTATTAAGCGCAGTTTGGTGAACATTAGTACTCGGTTACACCATACACTGGCCCCGTCACATGCAAAGAAGACCGCGCGCAAGCTTCTTCTGACACCTGCTCGTACGCAACCTAAAAATATTGAACCTCAAGGGCTTATCAAAGGTGAAATTAAAGGGCATGCAGGCATCATCAAAACCTATACTTTGGGCTCTGGACCTATTTGGGTGCTAACTCATGGTTGGTCTGGCACGGCAAGTCAGTTTTATCCACTGATGGAACATATTGCGTCGAAAGGGTTTACTGCTTTGGCGTACGATCATCCGGCACATGGTGAGAGTGAGGGGCAGTATGGGCACATTCCGGGGTTTGTCAGAGGATTAGAAGATGTGTTGGATACGGTCGAGGATGTTGTTGGCCTAGTTGGGCACAGCATGGGCACCGCTTCTGCTCTTGAGTGCCGACACAGCAAATTAGAAAACAAGCCTTTGCTGCTTATTGCTCCGGTATTAAATTACGTAGAGAACTTATTCGGTAGCATTGCGCGTTCCGGTTACTCGATGAAGCTTTTTAATGCTGTGGTTTCAGAAGTTGAAGACCAATTTGGCTATCCGTTACAGTCCATTGATCCGATGAAGCGTTTGTCTGAGCGTCCGTCTCACACCATTATTATTCATGATGAGCAAGATAAGTTCACCAAATACAGTGTCTCGGCAAAAGCGGCTGAAGAGATTAAAAACGTTGAGTTAGTGACAACACAAGGTCAGGGGCATGGTCGAGTGATGAAGTGTGAGCAAGTCTTCAGTAGTTTTGACCGTTTGCTCGATAGTGCTTGGTAACCCTTACTTTTACTGATTGACTCGCTCCGTTTTGGGCTAAGTCGATTTGAAAGTAACACCTCAGATTTTTTCGTCTCTGGTGTTGCTCTCCTCGTTAAGAGGTTAAATCCAAAAAGGACAGCCGAAGCTGTCCTTTGTTTATTTAGCAGAACGTCTGCAAGGCTGAAATTAGTTACAGTTAGCTACGCCAACTTCTTTCCAAACGCCCCATTCGCCAGATTGGCTAGGATCGTCACCCTGAGTCCACCATTTCGCTTCCCACGTTTTACCTGCGTGAGTCACTTGGTTACCACCTGTGTACACTGCGCTCGCATCCCATGCGTTGTCACAAGTACCAGGGTTCGGATCGGTTGTGTGCTGTGCAACAACCACTGTCGCGTTTGCCGATGAAGACGCTTTACCGTCGCTCACACTTACAGTGAAGCTTAAGCTTGTGTCTTGCGGGTATTCCGCAGCAGTGAACGTGACTTTAGAGCCTTCAACCGTTGCATTCAGACCTTGAGGTAGAGTCCAGTTGAATGTCAGGGTATCGTTGTCAGCATCGCTAGACGCAGATGCATCTACAACCACAACGTCACCAGCGTTTGCTGTTGCTGGAGCAACAACTTGTGCTACTGGTGCGCTGTTCACTGGGTCAACAACACCTGCTGGTTTCACTGTTACTACAACGAGGTCAGATGCCGTTGCACCCTCGTTATCAGTCACCGTCAGCTTGAAAGTTAATTGCTCTTCAACAGTAACTTCTGCTGCATCAAAGCTTGCTTTCGCTGTGTTTGCACCTGTTAGTACCACTGCTGTGCCAGATACTTGTTCCCAAGCGTAGCTTGCGATGGTGCCGTCAGAGTCTTTTGACAGGCTGCCATCTAGAACCACATTTGCAGGACCTGTTACCGATTGATCTGCGCCAGCTGCGGCTGTTGGTTTACGGTTTGGTTGAGGAACAACACCACCAGCCATACCTTCGTGCATCGCGTTTAGAATGTCACCGTTATCCGCGTCAATTTCCCAAGAGAATAGACCAGCAAGACCAAGAGACTTCGCGTAGCTACCTTTTGCTAGCACTGAACGGTGGTCATCAAATGTGATCAACTCGCCCGTAGTACGGTTCCATACCCATGGTGCTTCTGCTTGTGCATCGTAGCCGTACTCGAAGCCGTTAATACCAGTGTTGTTTGCACCTAGCATGAATGACTTAATGCCTTTGTAGTCAATTACGCCATCTTCCCAAACACCTTGCGCTGTGCTGCCCTTCAGTTTACCTGTAGCAGTACCTGTCATTGGGTCGTTTGGATCGGTTAGCGTATCTGGAGTTACGCCTTCCCAGCCACGACCGTACATTGCTGTACCAAGTACTAGCTTGTTCGCAGGAACGCCTTGAGCAAGAAGAAGTTGGATGCCGTTATCTGCTGTGTAAGCAGGACCTTTGTACGGTTCGCCGTTCTCATCAACGCCACTACCGTCACACTGACCAGGACGCATGAATGAACCACAGTAAAGCGCAGTCTGGTGACCAGGAACGTTGTTCCAGCCGCCGTAGAAGTCGTAAGTCATTGCGAAGATGTAATCCATGTACTGAACCGCATCTGCGTAGTCTACGTCTTCAATCTTGTCGTAACCGACACCGATAGCGGACGTTAGCTCGTAAGTACGGCCTGTCTCAGCTTCTAATTCATCAAGCATTACGCGCAGTTCACGCATCAGTGCGATGTATGCTGGGCCATCGTTTACAGGGTCGCCCTTATCGGCTGCTGCACCGCCGCCGCCAGGGAATTCCCAGTCGATATCAACACCATCGTAGAATTTCCAAGTTTTCAGGAACTTCTTAACTGATGCGACGAATGTGTCTCGGTTTTTCTTGTCCACGAAATCGAAGAATGGGTCAGACAGTGTCCAACCACCGATCGATGGGATGATTTTTAGATCAGGGTTACGTTGTTTCAATGCCATTAGCATTGCGTAGTTACCCTTGATAGGCGTGCTGTATTCATGACCAGCTTGTGGGAAGCTCTTCTGATAAGCAGCCCAAGGGTCATGGATAACGACTTCATAATCAGGCACACCTGTACAAGCAGTTTGTAGCGCGTTGAAACTGTTGCCGCCAACAGACTTCACAGACTCATTTGGGCCACAAATTGGGATAAAACCGTAAAGGATGTGAGTCAAGTTGTCGACCGGCATATTATCGACGGTGTAGTCACGGCCATAGATGCCCCATTCAACAAAATACGTACCCATCACGACGCTTGGATCGGTATTGTAGGTTTTGTTGTTTGGATCAACATTCATCGTTAGTGGCTTCAGGTGAGAACCATCGGTATCTGCAATTGTGATTTCAGCTGGTGCGCTTTTCGCACAACCTGTCGCATCACATGCTTCGATTTCCATTTGGTATAAGCCACCTTGGCCGTATTCAAACGAAGCTGTTGTTTGGCTACCAGTGATAGGGCCGCTTGCTACTTTTACACCATCAAAATAGACGTTGTAAGTGTCACCAGGTGTGCCACTCCACTGGTTAAATTTAACAGTGATCTTCGCTTGCTCATGGTATTTCACCATGTCGTAGTAGCCTGACGTGGTTTCCATCGCGAGTTCAATTTTAGAAAACTGAAGGTTGTTGGAACCGTACATATCGATACTTGGTGCGGTTGGAGCCGCAACTGCAGCACCTGATAGCGCTAAAGCAACTCCAGCTGCACATAGGTTAAATCGAATCATAACTTCTCTCTCAATCCTTGGATTCATGTTCTACCTAGAACATAGGCTGCTCTTGCACCAGATAAGATGATTGGATTTACTCCACGTGCAAAAGCATCACACTCAGCATTTCAGAGAGTTTTTTTTCGTCAAAAAAAATTAAGACGGTTTTCGAGGCACTTGAGAGAACTTAACTAAAACTCGCACTCTGTTACACAGAAAGTGTCAGACTGAGTCAATAATTTATAAAATCTCAGCAGAAACTAAAATTATTGTTTACTCAGTAACGAGTTAGTTAAATGCGATGAAGGCCTTATTTTGTTGTTTATTTAGGTTTTGTTTCATTGATATAGAAAGAGAATTGAAAGGAAAAATAGCCGTGAAGACGTATTAGTCACGGCTGAAGTGTTCACTCAACGCGGCGCGACGTTTAGAGGCTGCACCGGTTTCTGAGCCCTGAACGGTATGCTCAAATCCTTTACGAATGAATCGCTGATCTGGAATAAGAGGCTCAATACGGCGTATTTGAGGTGAAAGATGAGAGCCCGAGATCTGATACGCTGTCTTTCCTAATCCGGTATTCAACGTGATGACCTTGCCATCGAATTCAAATTCCGTCGTAATAAGTCGATGGTTTCGGTATACCCCATCTTCAGTGAAAACGAGACGTTCTGTTTGGTAGGGTGGCGCGCCAATCTCAATCCATTCGCCGTACACCTTTTCCGGATCAATGTGCTCTTGATAGGAGAGGTGGATTTGATAGCCAAAAAACGTCAACAGACCCATCCCGAAGCAGACAAATGTACTCTTGAGGATTTTGGATTGGTGGCGAGCCAAAAATGAAAGTTTTGGTTCTTGTCGTGCTTTTCGCCTTCGGCGAGTCGAGTCCGTCATAGATCTAATTTTCTCCACTTTTTTAACATGGTGGAAACCTTCCTTTTTAAAAACAAACAATCCCGCCATTGAGACGACGAAACTATGATCTAATGTCCACTTTTACATTCAGATACACATCTTATTGATGGTTTTGTTGTTTGCTCACATTCATTACTTCGCAGTTTTTCTTGCTCGGTTTAGGTCGCCTGATTAATCCTCGCGAAAAGAGGTTCTCGCTCAGTAGCAAAGGATGTGCGTTATTACGTTGAGTTTAATGGCTTTCAAAGCTTGAGTAACGGAAAGAAACAAGGTAAAAAAGAGCGGACTTTTGATAAGGAAACCAATAATGAATATTAAGGAAAATAGCTATTTTGCTGGTAGTGTAAAATCACTAGGCTTTAACCAGAAAGATCAGGATGTTAGCGTTGGTGTGATGCTTCCTGGTGAGTACACGTTTGGTACTCAAGCACCAGAGCGTATGACGGTTGTAAAAGGTGCGCTTGTGGTCAAGCGTGTTGGCGAGAGCGATTGGACGACTTATCAAAGTGGTGAGTTTTTTGAAGTGGAAGGTAATTCTTCATTTGAGCTTCAAGTGAAAGAAGCGACTGCGTATTTATGTGAGTACTTCTAGCGTTCATTTGTTGCTCGTCATAAAACCACCTTCGGGTGGTTTTTTCGTCTATGTGCTTCACTTATAACGCATCTTTTTGGTTATTTGGGTATATACTTAATAAAAATGTACCCATCGACCAGGGAGGAAGTGATGGCAGTACAACGCAAGCATTCTGATCTCCCTCCTCGTTACGAGGACAAAGATCTCACCAATGAGCAAAGACAGCGCTTTACCGAAGTTGCCAATGCCGCTCATAAGAGACGTGAATTTTATCGACGTGCTCTAGGAAAGAGCTTAATGGGCAAAATGAAGGGCCGTGCGTTTAAAGATTACCCCACTCGTCAGCAAGACAAGCCGAACAGAACGTTGCAAGTAGTGTGGTTAATCGTATTCCTCGTTGTGGGGCTTTGGGTGATGCATGTGTTCGCTTAGTCATTAGCAAGCTTCTGGTACAGCTGGTGCATCAGATGTTGACTGTTCTTCCGTATTGCAGTGCTCATAAAAGGCGTACTGGTTTTTACCAGTATGTTTAGCTGCGTACATTGCTTTATCTGCACATCGAGTCAATTCAGACAAATCCTTTGCATCTTGCTTATAGATAGCAGCACCTACACTCATCGTTAACTCGTTAATCATATCGTAGCTTCGGTAACCTGTCGGAAACAGATTTACGATCCGTTTTAGGATGCTGTCGAGGTCATCTTTACTTTTTACATCGTAAAGCATGATTACAAACTCGTCGCCCGCAAATCGAGCGATGGAGTAGTCGTGTTTATCTGTTTTTCTGTCTTTGTTGCGAATGTTATTTTTTAATCGAGTGGCGAAGGCTTGAAGTACTTGGTCACCAATATCGTGCCCGTAGGTGTCGTTGATGTGCTTGAAGTTATCGATATCGAGAAAGACCAATGCGGTGATGCTGTCATCAGATGAGTGCTTGATTTCATCGAGCTTTGCGCGCGCCCAAGTCTCAAAGCTCCAGCGATTGGCAAGCCCAGTGAGCTGGTCAAAATATGCTAACTCCTCAATCCCCTCACGATACAGTGTTTGAATGTAATTGAGGACTTTCGTGTAGTAATACGAGAACGTGTGACACACAAACGCGGTCGCTATCAGGGTCAGCATCAATCTCCGCTCTATGATTTCTGTGGCTGTTGGCAGTCGATCTAAAAAAGCGACCCCAAAAAAGATCAGTAAAATGTAGGTGCCACTGAACAGCAGACCGACCTTAAACTCATTAATTAATACCAGAGTGGCGACAATAGGATATAGCCATAGCACCTTGCCTGACGGAGCGTCGTTATACAGAAGTAACAATAACCCTTCGAACATTAAGACAGCACTTAGCCATAAGTCGGCGTATTGATGGTGCCGCTGGACTTTTATTACATAACTGATTGCTAAGCATGCCAAGGCACACAAAGCATGGAAAAAGCTTAAACCCCAGTTATTCTCAAGTGATTGAGCAATGGAACCATAAGTTAAACAGGCAGCGGCGATACTGGAGCATAAAAAGACAATTTTCTTTTTTCTTGTTGAGCGGATGTCCGCCATTTCTTCTAAGCGCGCCCCAGCCAATGTCGACATTACGTATCCTTGCTTAATTAACGTGTACGCTTATTCTAGGCGGTATTTTCGCGATAAATAGAACAACAAAGTTTCCAAATGTGATATCAGTCATTTTTAGTGCAAAGCCATCAGTGTGATTTGGTGCGAGTGTTCAAAGAGGAATGGTGGCGCATGCAGGTTTTCATGACGCTTCTTCATGGCTCTATATGGTTGGACTGATAACTCAAAGTAATGTATCTAGTTGGAGATATTTCTATTGATTATCCTGATTCTGTTCGGTGCTCGTTGATTGAGAGTATTGTTCACCAATCTCTGCTCTACGTATCGTCAAGGCATATGTCGTTTCGAAAATGCATTAGAAATATTTTTCCGAAACAGGGCGAAATATTGTTGTCGTTATGACCAATATGCGACTAGAATCCGCGCTAAATCACAACCTCATATCGAGCTTCGTTCGAGTCACTATTTTTAAACTGCTTCACAAATATTGTGAGGCAGTTTTTAGTTGTAGGAAAGGTTACAAGCATGCCTAAAAGCCAAAACATCAACCAACGAATGTCCATCGTGGCATTAGCTTGGCCAATTCTTGTCGAAATTTTGCTACGGACGGCTTTAGGAACCAGTGACGTGTTCATGCTGAGTGGCTACTCAGACAAAGCCGTATCCGCTGTTGGTGTGATCACGCAGATTACCTTCTTTTTAATCATCGTTTCGACCTTTGTCAGTAGCGGTACGGGGATTTTGATTGCCCAATACAATGGCGCTGGACGCGAGCAAGAGTCAGTGAGCGTTGGTGTTGCGAGTATTGCGTTGTCTGTGCTCGTCGGTGTGCTATTGAGTGTGATTGCCGTGCTTGGTGCGATATATCTACTCCCGTATTACGGCTTGGAAGCGCAAGTCGAGCAGTACGCTCATGAATATCTGCTGATAAGCGGTGCGATGACGTTTAACGTTACGATTGGCGTTGTTTTTACAACTATTCTGCGTAGTCATGGTTATTCACGTTCCCCAATGGTGGTGAATTTGATCTCGGGTGTGTTCAACATCATTGGTAACTATATTGCGCTTTACCAGCCATTTGGTTTACCTGTGTATGGCGTGCAAGGCGTGGCAATAGCAACCGTCGTCAGCCAAGTCATCGGTACGTTAATGTTATGGTTTATTCTCGCGCGCAGCAGCATTGAGCTACCAATGTCGACCATGAAACAAGTGCCCGTAGAGATTTACAAAAAGATCTTAAAAATCGGCGGCATGAACGCGGGTGAGGTGCTGTCTTACAACGTGGCGCAAATCTGCATTGTGTATTTTGTGGTGCAAATGGGGACGGCATCGTTAGCGGCTTTCACTTATGCGCAAAACATTGCCCGTTTCTCGTTTGCTTTCGCGCTGGCAATTGGTCAGGCAGCGCAAATTCAGACTGGTTACTACATCGGTAAAGGTTGGGTGAGCAGCATTTTAAAACGCGTACAAATCTACTTCTTAGTAGGATTTGTGGCATCAACGGCGGCAACCACACTGATTTACCTGTTTAGAGAAGAGATTCTGCGCGTATTTACCGATCAACCAGAGATACTCGCATTGGCAGGTTCGTTAGTCATGGGCTCAATTTTGCTCGAGGCCGGACGTGTGTTTAACCTGATTTTTATCGCGGGGCTCAAAGGCGCGGGTGACATCAAGTTCCCAGTGCAAATGGGGATTTTGAGTATGTGGGGACTAGGCGTGCTTTTCTCTTACATCTTTGGCATCCACTTGGGTTATGGCGTTTTAGGGGCTTGGATGGCAATCGCTCTCGATGAATGGGTACGTGGTATCATCATGGCAAGACGTTGGCGCTCTCAGGTGTGGACCAAGTTTAAGGTGAGCTAACGGTTTTCGGTATCGCGCATCACGCTTATTCTGTTGTTAGAAAACAAAAAAAGGCACTGATAGTCAGTGCCTTTTTGTTATTTAAAATCGGGAAGACGTTAGAATTCGCACTCAGCTTGGAACACCATACGCTCTTTGCTGTATGGATGATCCAGCTCTAGCATCTCAGCATGCAGGTGTAAGCGATTCGATTTTTCGCCGTATAAACCATCACCAACCATCGGCATGTTTAACCCCATGTGATGAGCACTGTGTACACGTAGTTGGTGAGTTCGCCCGGTTTTCGGATACATATATACCTTGCTGCGTCCATCTTTGACGTCAATCAGTTGCCAGTAGGTTTCTGCATGTTTCCCGTGTTCAAAACACACCAGTTGACGTGGGCGGTCGTCGGGGTCACCACGCATTGGCAGTGAGATTTCCCCTTCAGGCTCGTTTAATACGCCTTCGAGCAGTGCCATATAACGTTTTTGTACGTCGCGAGCCATAAACTGTTTTTGCAGACTTTTGTTCGCGCGCTTGGTTAAGGCAAACACCAAAATGCCAGAGGTCGCCATGTCGAGGCGATGAATCACAAACGGCCCTTCCACATCAGGGTACATCGCTTGTAGGCGCGTATAAGCAGAGTCCTTGATAGTTTTACCAGGCACTGAAAGTAAGCCCGAGGGCTTGTTGACGACGACCATAGCGTCGTCTTGGTAGATTATCTCCAGCTCTTTGTCTTCTGCCCAATTCTCCGCTAATGGGTTGGGTTCGACGTCCAGCCCTTGCATCATATGGCCTAAAATCGGCTGACATTTGCTATTACACGATGGGTAGAACTTTTTGTGTTGGCGAACTTCAGACTTTGGCGACACACCCCACCAAAATTCTGCCAACGCCAGCGGTTTGAATCCGTATTTAAACGCGTATTGAAGCAGTTTTGGCGCAGCACATTCCCCTGCACCTGCTGGTGGTACTGGGTTTGTGGTGTCCGCAAAAATGTCCACCAAGTCGCGTGTTTCGCCATGGCTGTTTAGAAAGCGGTACTGTTTATGCAGTTTGTGCTGTAAAGCGTTGGAGAGTGTTTTGCGCTGCTCTTTCAGATGAGCAAGTTGCTGCTCTAACTCGGCCAAGCGCGCTTCTTTGATTGCAAGCTTTTCATCCCACGCTTGCTTTAAGTATTTGAGAACGTTTTTCTCGGTGACACTTTGCTTACCCAACTCATCCAACAAGATTTTGAGATCATCGGCATTGAGCGTTTGCTCGCCCTGTTGGCGCTGTCGTTTGCGAGCGGCGCGGCCGTCAATCATCACTTGGCGCTGTGTTTGCTCTTCTTGTTGATAAGCGGCTCGGTCGGCTTGTATTTGCGCTTTAAGATCCGCCAATTCCGGATTCGCGGCACAGGTTTTGTACTCCGCATTGGCGGCGTTGATGGCATCCGTTTCTGCGCGGAAGAAGCCTTCATCGGTCAGCATGTCGTACACAGGAGGGACAAATCCTGGAATCAAGTTTTGGTCAGCAATTTTGCCAGAAAACGCACTTAAAAAGCCGAGCTCGCCTTGAGGGCTTTTTACCAGCAATACGCCAAACATTTTGCCTCGCCCCGTTTCTTCATTAACCAAACCAAAATCGTGTTCGAAGTCGGTTTGCGCTAATAAGTGCTGTTGCAATTGCTTTGAGGCCACAACGCAAAGAGGATGCGGCGTGTAGTAGAACGGAAACGTAAACTGCGTTGGTAATTCATAATCAGAAGTATCAGCAGTAAAACGAGTAAAACAATGTTCAGGCGAGTGCATGGTGGGTATCCGCGCGAGTAAAAAATCGAGCGAGGATTGTACCTGTTTGAGTCAGGATTGCCATGTCGGTGTTGGCACTCGCTCTTGGATTAAGAACAAGAGCGAGTGGGGAAGAGCTTATTGCAGTTTTTGTAATGCAAGCTTCCACTGTGCCGGTTTGTCGTAGTAGGCCGAGTGCGGCAAGGTCAAGTACTCGCCAGTTACTTCTGCAATCAGGGTTGGATAACCACCAACGTGCAACTGGCGCATCAATTGTCGGCTAGTGCGAATTCTCTCACCTAGTTCGGCTTCGCTTAACGTCATGTTTTGCTCCCACGCATCACTTGCTAAACCTAGCGATTCTGCAATGGCTTTGAGCGTCGATGCTTCATTCACTTTTAACCCGAGCTGATAATGCGCAGATTGGATGGCCTTTAGCATGTGCCATGGATTCAGCCCCATTTTTTCCGCACTCAAGATCGCTTGTGTTGGTAGATAAGAATCAAGAACAAACGCATCTTCGCTTTTCACGCGTTGCAGATATGCTTTACCAAACGTCGCTCCGGTTTCGGTTGCAATACGAGCGTCACTGTTGATGATGTGCTGACGAAATTCAGGTTCAATCGCGCGTTTCTCAATCATACCGCCGGGATGAAGCTCTACCTTAAATTGAGAGGTGTCCATCAAGGCTTCGATGAGTGGTGATGCCCCGTAGCACCAACCACACATGGGATCGAAGAAGTAATGCACGGTTACCATGACATTTCACCAGTATGCACTTTCGCACCGATTTCTAGCGCGATTGGCAATTGAGCTCCTGGGTATTTAGCTGACATGGTGTCAATGAGTTGAACGCTGTTATTGCTGTGTTTTTTCGCTTGCTGAAAATCCTGCAAGTATTGTTGCGAGTAGCGAATGGTGTCTGCGTTCAGCTTTGTGCCTGCTTTCATGTGACCAGGAATGACCACTTGAGGTTTAAGCGCAAGCATCTCGCTAAGTTGCTGCTCCCAAGCATTGATGGCGGTTTGGTCAGCGGCATCTGCCATCCACAAATGTACGTTTGAGTACACGGCTACGTTACCTAGAATCGCTTTGTTATCTGGAATCCATAGGTAAGGGCGGTGTGCTGATGTGCCATGGTTACCACGAATTTCAATCTTATGACCTTCTAGGTCCAATGATGCTTTATCGTACGCGACAGGGATCACTGGTTTTACCGGTGCGTTTGCGCCAAGCTTTGGTCCCCAGTACGCTAGCTTTCCAGCCAATTTCTCTTTAATAATTTTTTGAACCGCAGGCGTTGTGATGATCTGCGCATCAGGGAACTGTTGGTGTAAGGCCTCTGCGCCAAAGTAGTAATCTGGGTCCGCTTGACTGATAAAAATGGTTTTAAGTGTTTTGCCTGAGTCCAGCACTTTAGCGGCAATGCGCATCGCGTCAGCTTTGGTGAAGCCAGTGTCGATAACCATGGCGTCAGTCTCACCGTATACCAAGGTTGAGTTTACGTGGAAGCTGTTACCGTCGGCGTTGTAAACCTCAAGAGTAAGGGGAGAGTGGTTTGCCGCTAGGACAGGGCTTGCCATTAAAACGGATGCAGCAATCAAAGTGAATTTTTTCATAATAAGCTCCTAAAGAATTTGGGGCCAAGCGACGATGGCTTGGGAACGGGAGCTATATTAGGAAATTGATACGCTCGGAAAAATACACAATAATGTGCATCACTATTTCTTATTTCGAGCAAATCTATGGATAGAGTAACGGCAGCAAAAGTATTTGTGGATGTGGTGTATTCTGGCAGTTTTACCGCGACCGCCGAGCGGTTAGACATGTCTCGGCCAATGGTAACTCGTTATGTAGAGGCGATGGAGAACTGGCTGCAAACTCGTTTGTTACACCGCACCACGCGCAAGGTGTCCCTCACCACCGCAGGGGAGCGCAGCTTGCCTCAGATTGAGCGCTGGTTAAAACAGGCCGATACATTGACGTCGAACATTGCCGTTGATGGTGAGCTGTCCGGAAAAGTCCGTCTCGCGTCTAGCACTTCATTTGGATTCTCACAGTTGATCCCAGCAGTAAACAGTTTTATGCAAAAGCACCCCAAAGTGCATATCGACATAGATCTGCAAGATTCAGTGAGTGATCTAACCGAGCAACGTATCGATCTGGCAATCCGAATTGCGTCAGATCCCGATCCTTCTTTGATTGGTAAGCCGATTGCTGTGTGCGAATCGGTGTTGGTGGCATCGCCGCAATACTTGCAAACTCACCACGCGATCACGCATCCGCGAGATTTATCTTCACACGACTGTTTGGGATACAAAAACTTTGAGCGTCACGTGTGGCATTTGTCTCAGGGCGACCAGTTCGAATCGGTGGGAATTGAGTGTCGCCTAACCAGCAATGAGGCCACGGCGTTATTGCATGGCGCTTTACAAGGCATGGGTGTTTCGATGTTGCCAACTTACTTGAGCAATATCTATCTCAAATCGGGTCAGCTTGAGTCGGTGTTGCCGGACTGGAAGCCCAATGATCTCAACATTTACGCGCTGTATTCATCACGTAAACACTTGTCTCCTGCGGTGAGAGCTTTCATCGATCACAGTGAAGATTACTTTAAGCAGCACCCTTGGTGAATGCGAAAAGCGTCGTCATCCCGACTTGAGATTCATACAAGATCCTGTACCTTACATGGATATATTTTCGCAGCATCATTTAGAGTTTTCGTTAATGTCACAAGTTTGCATCAAATTTATTGCTACCGATATGGATGGCACATTGCTTGACCAGTACGGTCGTTTGGATCCAGAGTTTTTCGATCTGTTTTTGCAACTGGAAGAGCAAGGCATTTTGTTCTCCGCTGCGTCTGGTCGTCAGTATTACAGCCTGCGAGACACGTTCGCGCCAATCAAAGACAGACTGTTGTATGTGGCTGAAAACGGCACCTTGGTGATGTACCAAGACAAAGAGCTCTACAGTTGTACCATTCCTAAAGCGGAAGTGTTGGAGATTGTGAAAGCGGCTCGTGAGATTGACGGGGCGAACATCGTATTGTGTGGCAAGCGCTCGGCGTACATCGAAACGCATGATCAGCAATCGCTGGAAGAATTTCAAAAGTACTACCACCGCTGTGAATATGTGCCGGATTTGCTTGAGGTCGAAGACGAGTTTATTAAGGTAGCAATTTGTCACTTTGACGGTTCGGAAGAGCTCCTGTTTCCGACCATGAACGCGAAGTTTGGCGCAACGCATAAAGTCGTGGTGAGTGCAAAAATCTGGCTGGATGTGATGAATGCCGAGGCCTCTAAAGGTGCGGCCATTCAGCATCTTCAAGAGACGATGAATTTTACTCCGGCAGAAACCATGACGTTTGGTGATTACCTCAATGACCTCGAAATGCTGCAAGTCAGTGAGCATTCGTACGCGGTTGCCAACGCGCACGAAGAGATTAAGAAAATTGCTCGTTATTCTGCGCCAAGCAACCAAGAGGCTGGGGTACTCAAAGTGATTAAAGAGAAAGTGTTAGCGAAGTAACGCTCATTTATTCGATGTTATTTTCTTCTTCACGTAAAAAGCCCCGCAGTGTATGCGGGGCTTTGTTTTTTTGTGTGTGTGGTGGGAGGGGGTAGTAATGTTCCCGTTTTAGCGTACGTACTTGGCGGTTGCGCTGACTAAAAAGTGTTGCAATTTCCCGTCTGATTTTGGCACCCACAAGTCGTTATGATAATGGTAAATACGACCATTGATGGTCACAGACAAGGTATTATCACCCGTTTGCTCCATGCGAATAAACTGATCCGAAGTGACCAAAAACGGCTCTTGCTCTTCAATGCTCTGGCCCGTTGCCAATACGAAGTAGCCGAATCGGTTGCCAGCATCCGGATCGGTTGAGTAGATTCGATGTCCAACGAGGCTGTAGTCGTCGTTGAGTGCCTGCTCAACCGTTTTTTGCCCGATGGTTTCGTGCGATGGAATAAATACCCAAGCCAGCACACCTGCCGCAATGACTGCCAGTAGAAGCAGTACTTGCATGAACTTTCTCATCATATATACCGTTTAACGTTGAAATTTCATTTTGTACATGCGCTTATCCGCTATGCTGATAAGAAAGTCAACATTGTCACTGTCTTTAGGGTATTGCGCTAAGCCCATGCTTGTTGAAAGTGTTGAGACTTTATCGGAGTTTAATATTTGTGCATCAAAGACGGTATTTATCTGCTCACGTACGTTCTCTTCATTGAGATGTTCACCTTCAAGGATAACCGCGAACTCATCTCCTCCCATGCGATAAACAGTAAAATCATTGAGTGCCATAGAATTAAGCCGCCTAGCGATTTCCCGCAGTACAGTGTCGCCAACTTGGTGTCCGTGTGTGTCGTTGACTTCTTTAAAACCATTTAAATCTAGAATCCAGAGAGAAAAGGGCCTTTTTTCTTGAGTAAATTTGTTTAGGGTTATGAATAGTGCATTGCGGTTCCCTAGGTTCGTCAAAGGGTCGCTGAGCGCCAATTTTCTATGAAAATGGGATTCACGATAAAAGAAATAA
Organism: Vibrio sp. Vb1980; assembly: GCF_033338615.1. Classification (NCBI taxonomy): domain Bacteria; kingdom Pseudomonadati; phylum Pseudomonadota; class Gammaproteobacteria; order Vibrionales; family Vibrionaceae; genus Vibrio; species Vibrio sp. Vb1980. Next base: position 47,580 of record NZ_JAWOSZ010000001.1, on the reverse strand, counting down.
GTTAGAGAGATAATCGACAAAACGAACGTCGCAAACAACATATATTGTGCTTGCATTAAGCGCTGGGTTTGACCTTTTTGTGCTTCATAAGCTTTACTGCTTAGGCGGAAGTTTTGATTAACGAAGTCTATTAAGCCTAAATATAGTGTTTGAGTTGAACGATAAAATGCAGCAGCAGCTTGGCTGTCACCTGTTCTAGCTTCTACTAGTTGTTTTTCTAGCTCTTTGAACTCTTCAAAAAGATTAATGAAGTAAAGGTGCATGTTGTTCCGAGAAAAGAACTTATTGGCTTTCGTGCTACTGGTCAATAAGTCAAAGCGACTCCACGCTAACTCGTATTGAAGCTCTGCACCATCAATATTCAATACGTTTTCATCTAACCGTCTGGCCTCGCCGACAAGTTCTGATAGTTCTTTGGAGAGTTGGAATAAAAACCAAGTCGCTTGTTTTTGTTCGTTATTAAAATTTTGTGAGAGTGAACGTGTTTGCTGTAAAAGCACGACATTCGCGAGAAGCAAAGAAACGGCAAACACCACCAGCAGCATTTTGCTGGTGGTAGAATATTGCAATATTCTTTGTTTCTTAGAATAGGGTTCTGATAACTTCATTCTTATTATTTTTCTTTTATTTCATTTACTTGCCATACCATTTGCGCATGATATTTATTGTAGTTTAGCTCTGGATAGAGATTGAGTGGATATATCACCCAGAAAGGGCCTTTATTCCTGACTTTTATGTAATTCTGATCTTGTTGATAAGCCAGTATTGGTTGATATCGAAGAATATCTTGTCGGGACAATGTCGAGTGATAGTCGTTTAAGCTGCTGATATCAACCTGCTCTGGTACCTTTCCATAGACGTGTGTAAGAAGCGTGCTGAGTTTAACGCCTAAAAACTCTGACGAGGCAGGAAGCCAAGGCAATGTCATCGTGTAGCTAGTGGTAGGTAAAGCTTGGATCTCTTCCAGTTCCAGTATGACACTAGGCTGCTGGCTACTACTAAATACGATCGTATTTGCAGACAAGAATGGCGCAACAAAAAACAGACCTAGCGCGACTATCTTTTTCATCATATGCCCTTTTGAGTTTTATTCTTTTTTCTTAGCTAGGACAAAGGTGCTAGCGGTAATTTATTTATAATTATAGAGCCAACCGGATGAGATTTTATAATACGTTATGTTTCAAAAATAACTGTCGGTTTACGTCACGTCAAGGTTATTAAGTTGCTTCTTAATTAAAAGCTCAGAGTATTGGGATGATAGTAGAGTTTCGTAATGATTTCGCGGTATTTAATTGGTTTTTAGTGCAACTTTGTGTCATTTTTAATAAAGATACTGTGTCGGAAATGAGAATTTAATAAGGCGAGAAATGGATGTCGAATTTGTTCTTAAGTTACATTATTTTACATATTTAAATCATCGATATTCAGATATGTATTTGTTAGTACGTAAAGAAAATAAAGTCACCTAGTTTTGGTGACTTTATTTTTTATTTCATGAGCTTACTTAAATTAACTATGCAAACAAATATTTTGCATGGAAGTTGAGGTGCTCTTCAATAAAGCTTGAGATGAAGTAATAGCTATGGTCATAGCCTGGTTGCATTCTCAAGGTTAGGTTTGAATCGTGTATTTTTGCCGCAGCAATCAGCGCTTCCGGTCTAAGCTGCTCATTTAAGAAGCCATCAGCATCACCTTGATCAACCAAAATTGGTAATGGTGATTGTTGTTGTTTTAGAAGTTCACTTGCATCGTATTGCTTCCAGCTTTCAAGCTCCTTGCCTAAGTAAGCAGTAAAGGCTTTTTGTCCCCAAGGGCATTGCATTGGGTTACTGATTGGACTGAACGCTGAAATAGAACGGTACTGTTCTGAATTTTTCAGACCAATGGTGAGCGCTCCGTGGCCGCCCATACTGTGACCGGAAATTGACTTCACGTCAGAGACTGGGAAGTTACTTTCGATGATCGCAGGCAACTCCTCAGTCACATAGTCGTACATACAGTAATGCAGTGACCAAGGTGCTTGCGTCGCATTAAGGTAAAAGCCAGCTCCTTTTCCTAGGTCATAGCTTTCGTCGTCAGCGATACCTTCGCCTCTCGGACTTGTGTCTGGTGCAATGATCGCAATGCCAAGCTCGGCCGCCATACGAAATGCGCCCGCTTTCTGCATAAAGTTCTCATCGGTACACGTTAAACCAGAGAGCCAGTATAGCGCGGGTACGGGATTTGATTTCGTTGCGTTAGGTGGCAAGAATATCGCGAAGCGCATGGTGCAGTTTAGGGCATTGGATTCGTGTGTATATTGCTTGTGCCAACCGCCAAACACTTTGGCTTGGCTTACATTTTCAATGGTCATGAATAAACTCTCTAATTAGCAGAAGGAATTCAGGCTCCCCAAAAGGAGAGCCTGAGGCAGCATTATTGATCCATATGGATAACTGTTCGGATGCTCTTACCTTCATGCATCAGATCAAACGCTTTGTTGACGTTGGCTAATCCCATTGTGTGGGTAATGAACTCCTGTAAGCCGAATTCACCAGCCATGTAACGGTTTACGATTTCTGGAAGCTCAGAGCGACCTTTAACGCCACCGAAAGCGCTGCCACGCCATACACGACCAGTTACCAGTTGGAATGGACGAGTTGAGATCTCTTGACCTGCACCAGCAACACCAATGATGACTGACTCACCCCAACCTTTGTGACAGCACTCAAGTGCTTGGCGCATCACGTTTACGTTACCGATACATTCGAATGAGTAGTCAACACCACCGTCTGTCATTTCAACAATCACTTCTTGAATTGGCTTGTCGAATTTTTGTGGGTTTATGCAATCAGTTGCACCAAGTTGTTTCGCTAGGTCGAATTTGCTTTCGTTGATGTCTACACCGATGATGCGGCTGGCACCAGCCATGCGAGCACCGATGATTGCAGAAAGACCGATACCGCCGAGACCAAAGATTGCCACTGTGTCGCCTTTTTCAACTTTAGCTGTGTTTAATACCGCACCCATACCAGTGGTTACGCCACAACCTAGAAGACAAACTTCTTCAAGTGGTGCTTCTTTGTTTACTTTCGCTAGTGAGATTTCTGGAAGAACCGTGTACTCAGAGAAAGTAGAACAACCCATGTAGTGGAAGATAGTTTCGCCGTTGATAGAGAATCGGCTTGTGCCATCTGGCATTAGGCCTTTACCTTGCGTTTCACGAACGGCCTGACATAGGTTCGTTTTGCCAGATTTACAGAACTTACACTCACCACATTCAGCAGTGTAAAGTGGGATAACGTGGTCGCCAACTTCAACGCTTGTTACGCCTTCGCCAACCATTTCAACGATACCGCCACCTTCGTGACCAAGGATTGAAGGGAAGATACCTTCTGGATCGTCACCTGATAGTGTGAATGCGTCAGTGTGACAAACACCAGTTGCTACGATGCGTACTAGCACTTCGCCGGCTTTTGGAAGTTGTACATCAACTTCTTCCATTTTAAGCGGCTCCCCTGCAGCCCAAGCGACCATTGCTTTTGATTTTATGTGAGTTTGACCAGGTTTGATTTCAAGCGACATTGGATGTTTCCTTTATATTTTCAGTATATGGAGTGACGTAATAAGCGTAGTTAAGGTTTGCTTACCGCGCTTCGTCGTTTTGTTGGTGCTCATTTTAGGTGTTTCAGTAAAAATGATAATCCGTCCATTTTGAAAATGATTTTTACATATGCGTAATAATGATAAGGTGAGCGTGTAAAAAGAGTGCGATGCCTCCTTAAAGCGGAAGGGAAATGGAAAAGGTGATTGACCTGAAGTTAGATAGAGGGGCTAAAGTAGCAAACAGTCAAACCATCAGCTAAGTAAGAGTCATTATGAATAAGACGGATCTGAGTGCCTATTTAACCAAGCTAGGCTTGCCTAGTGAATTGCCCGCCGATTTGGAGTCATTGCACAGAATTCACGTGGCGCAGCATCGTTGCCTGCCGTTTGAGAATTTTGACATCGCATTGCAGCGAGGCGTCTCTGTTGAGATTGAAGATATTATTCAAAAAACCGTGTACCACTCTCGCGGTGGTTACTGCTTTGAATTAAATGGTTTAATGCTTGATGTGCTCAACACTCTTGGGTTTGAAGCGCGAAGTTTGCTAGGGCGTGTACATGTGTCTGGTACACCAACAGGTCGTAGTCATCAAATCACGTTAGTGACGTTAGAGGAACAAACATGGATTGTCGATGTGGGTTTTGGCTCCAATACCCCTCGAGCGCCATTGCCATTTATCCTTGACCAAGTGATTCAGACGGATTTACAAACCTTCCGTTTTGTCAAAGATGCTCAGTTTGGTTATTTCCTCCAAGTGCTTTCAACCGATGGAACGGACACGTGGAACAATCTATACAGCTTTGACCTAGAGTTTGTGTTTGCTGGTGACATTGCATGTAGCAACTTCTTTACCTCGACTTCGCCTAATTCACGTTTTACTAGCGCAAGAGTCGCTGCTAGAGCGACAGAAAGTGGGTTGGTGACGCTGCTTAACTACACACTCAGATGCACCAATCATGAAGAGCTAACAGAAATAGAGCTAGAGCCAGGTCAAACCTACCTGGATGCGTTGAAAGAATATTTTGGCATTGAGCTTGATGCGCAATACGACGATCTTCGTCCGTTACCTGACGCGTAAAGTTTTCCAGTTTTCAAAGCGTAGCGCGACGAGAACAATGTAATCACTATTTGTCTAGAAGAGGTCGACAGGAATACAGCATGGCGAATTGGGAAGGAGTCAGCGAGTTTGTTGCCGTAGCGGAAACTAACAGCTTTACAGCTGCCGCGGCTAAACTGAAAACGTCAGTGGCACAAATCAGTCGCCGCGTATCGGCACTTGAAGAGCGTCTTGCGGTTAAGTTACTGCATCGCACGACGCGAAAAGTTTCTCTGTCTGAAGCTGGACAGCTTTATTATCAGCAGTGCAAACACTTGGTCGAAGGGCTAGAACTAGCTGAGCTTGCTGTAACGCAAATGCAAACCGAACCGCGAGGTTTGCTGCGTGTGACAGCGCCTGTGACCTATGGGGAAATGAACCTCGCACCGCTCTTGCATCAGTTTTTGGAGAAGTACCCGCGTGTGGATCTCGATTTAGTTCTGACCAATCAAAAACTGGATTTGATAGAGCAAGGGGTAGACGTGGCGATTCGTCTTGGCCGCCTGCAAGATTCCAGCATGATCGCAAAGCGTCTTTCGTCGCGTCAAAATTACGTGTGTGCTAGCCCTATGTATTTGGAGCGATTTGGCGAGCCTCACACATTATCCGAACTGGCTCGACATCAGTGCCTAGTTGGTTCGGTCGATTATTGGCATTTTAAGGAAAATAAACGCGATAAGTCTTTGCGCGTATCGGGGAGAATTAAATGCAATAGTGGTTTTGCGCTAATGGGCGCCGCCAAACGTGGTTTGGGTTTAGTGCAGTTGCCGGACTATTACGTTCAAGAAGCTCTAGATAACGGTGAGCTAGTCGAGGTGCTGACCGATTACCGAGACGACCGTGAAGGCATTTGGGCACTGTATCCACAAAGCCGAAATTTATCGCCCAAAGTGAGGTTGTTGATCGACTTTTTAGCGCAGGAACTAGCGGATTAGAGTTTTCAATAACTTTAATACAACTGAAATCGCTAAAACGCCCGGTGATGCCGGGCGTTTTTATTAGGATGAGAGCTGGAATCGAAAAGACATGAACCACTATTGGTTGGATTCCGCGTCTTCACGTTTAATCACTTTGTGCCCATCTTCAGACACGCCTTGCTTCCAATAGCTGCTGATGTAGATATTCTCGCGATCGACTTCTTTCTCATTGCGGAAATATTGGCGCAGCGCACGCATTGAATCGAACTCACACGCACACCATACCGAAGCGTTACCATCTAACCACTCGAGTTCGCGAACGCTATCAGCCAAGGTTTGCTGTTCGGTTAGCCAAATCAACTCCATACCGGCTGGCGTGTTTAGGGGTTGAATGTCGGCTGGAGACATCACGCTGATCACAGCGTAGCCTTTGGCCTCTTCTGGCAGCGTACGAATTTTCGCAGAAAGTGCTGGAAGTGCTGTCATATCGGCAGCCATGAAGAACCAATCCGCCTCAGTATTTAAGTTGGAGATGCTACCTGGCCCAACAATGCTGATCGTGTCGCCTTTTTGCGCGGCCATTGCCCAACGTGCGGCAAATCCGCATTGCAGATCTTGCGTTACGTGTCGGACGAAATCCACTTCGATTGAACTGGTTTCTGGATGAAAGCGTCGAATTGTATAGGTGCGCATGATTGGTCGGTCGTCTTCTGACAGGATGCTCAGATCCGCGCCGCCCATATCGTTAAACAGTAATTTGATGTAACTGCCTTCGCAGTCACGAGGAAAGTGGCTCAGCGCCTCACCTTGCAAGGTAATGCGCTGCATGTTTGGAGTGATGGTTTCTGTGTCTGTGACAACAAGCGTTTTAGGTTGAGGCTTCTTTTTCATTGTTACTTTACTCGATAATTATTCTCTTTCTCATTTAAAGATTATCAAGTTCCCTAACAAGAGGGTAGCGTCTTTAAACAAATTTACACTGTGAATTAACGCCAAAGCCTCAAGCAAAATGCAGTATATGTCCTTTCCCAATTACGTAAAGTGAGTCGTTTTTTAACCCAAAATAGACTTATATCATTGGAATCGTAGACAAAAGCAACAGCGCAGCCATGCTGTAGTTGAACCCCTTAACGCGTTTATCGGTGGTCAACCAACGCTGCAATTGCATACCTGCCGCCGTCCAAAATGTTACCGATGGCAAGTTAGCTAAGCAGAAGATACCGGCGATAAAAGTCAGTTCGAGCCAAGAACCGCCACTGCTGTATACCGTAATGGCCGTCAACGCCATCGACCAACCTTTTGGGTTCACCCATTGGAATGCGACAGCCCCTAAAAAAGACATTGGGCGAAAATCGTGTTTTGCTTCGGTTTTGTCGCTGGTGGCGATTTTGTACGTCAAGTACAGCAAATAACTCAAGCTCAACACTTTCAAAATGGAGTGTGTAATTGGATATGCGTGGAACAGGCTCATCAAGCCAATACCCACCAAAATTAGCATGGCACCAAAGCCGAAGGTAATGCCCAACATGTGTGGGATAGTGCGTTTAAAGCCGACATTTGCCCCTGAGGTCATCAACATAATGTTATTGGGACCCGGCGTAAAAGTGGAGACAAAAGCGAACAACGCCAAAGCGCCCAGTTGATGATATTCCATAGATTGTTCCTTGAATCAGTTCTCGATAAGTTGAGAACAACTATAAGTAGAACTGAGGTCAATATTGTGCTTTTATTTGATGATTAGAAACTAAATAAGCAATGAAACATCATCATGGATAGATTTGACGAAAGAATATTGCAAGTGCTCAAACGAGATGGAAGAATCTCCAATGTGGAGCTGTCGGAACGCGTTGGTTTATCTCCGTCTGCAACCTTACGCCGAGTGCAAGATTTAGAGCGTAAAGGCGTGATCAAAGGCTACCGAGCAGTACTGGATAATCAGCAACTTGGCGTGGGCTTTGTCGCTTATGTGTCGATTGGTTTGGCCTCGCACTCTAAGCAGGCACAGCTGGGTTTCGAAGAGCATGTGCGTTTTGTAAACGAGGTGGTGGAATGTCACAACATTACGGGATCTAACGAATATCTCATACGCGTAGAGACGCAAAATCTCGCCGCTTATAAAGCGTTCCATGCTGATGTGTTGGGTGAGTGCGAACACGTCAAGTCGATCACAACGATGGTGGTGATGGACACACCAAAAGACGAGCGATAGCCAAACGAGAGTGACAGTTTTTGTGGCACATGAATTTGAAGTGACTCGAAAGAGTCAGTCGAGTATGAGAATGGTTCACAACAAATGCTGGAAAGCAGATGGCACTCTTACAATTTCCATATTTATTCTCACCTTCTAAATAATCCCATCCTGCTAGTTTTGCTTAAACCGCTTGTGTTTCAGAGCGGCGAGTCAGCAAAATTAAGGATGAACGATGAAATCACATGTAACACTTCCTCTTTTGAGCTTAAGCGCTGTTGCCGCATTGAGCTCATTTAACGTCAACGCCCACGGCTGGGTAGAGTTTCCAAGTGCTCGTCAAAATACGTGTTATTTAGACGGTGGCTTTTGGACCAACGAGATCCCTAACCAAGCGTGTAAAGCGGCTTTTGATGAATCTGGCGCGTATCCGTTTGTGCAGCGTAGCGAAATTGCAGCAAACGTACCAAATTACCGAGATATGGAGCATGTGAAAGCCGTGGTTCGCGACGGTGAGCTATGTTCTGCTGGCGATACAGCTAAGAAAGGCTTGAACATTCCTTCTCCAAACTGGCAGCGCACCAATGTTACGCCAGATGCAAATAACCAGATTGAATTGGTGTTTTACGGCAAAGCGCCGCACAACCCATCGTACTGGGAATTCTATCTCACCAAGCCAACTTATGATGATTCAAAACCTCTTACTTGGAGTGATTTAGAGCTGATCGACACCGCAGGTGATGTGTATGTTGATGCGGAAAAACGCTACCGTATTCAGGTGACTTTCCCTGCTGATCGTTCGGGCGATGCGGTACTTTACACTCGTTGGCAGCGTATTGATGTCGCTGGGGAAGGTTTCTACAACTGTAGTGACATTACGTTAAACGGAACAGGCACGACGCCACCGACTGACCCTGTTGATCCAACCGAACCGGGCAATAATCTGACATCTCTAGGCTACTTTGTTCAGCAAGGTTTCGGACCAGTAGAAGCGGGTGACACCATCCGTTTTCGTACGTTTAATGCGACAGGCAATGAAATTGTCGATATTTCACTACCAATCAGTGCGAACAATACGGCGACTTGGGCGGCAGAAATAGCAGATCAATTTAACGCGCAGCAAACGGGCGATTGGTATGTGGGCATTTGGCATCAAGAGATGAGCCACTACATGTTCGATAGTAACAACGTGAATGCGAACCAAGTATTAGCGCCAAGCGCAGACTTCAGTTATGCGTTGTCACTGATCAAAGCGGATGTACCGCCACCAGTTGAACCAACCAACTTGTGGGACAAGACGGCTGTTTACGACCAAGGTGATGTGGTGACGCACAACGGTAAAGAATGGACCGCTCAGTGGTGGACGTCTGGTGAGGAACCAGGCACAACGGGTCAATGGGGGGTATGGCGTTAAGCCAGTTATTCGGGCCCTGATCAATAAAACCCTTCTCATGTGAGAAGGGTTTGTTTTTTTAGCCTAAAACGATCACTTTGGTCGAGTGGTTGTCTTGAAAATCAGAGCACATATCGTTATTCGCTTGCTCTCCACTCGCTCCAGTTGAGCATCGCGTAGTCTGCCAGTTTGAGCATCGGAATGTCTTCGTGTGTATCACCGTAGGCATAAACAGACGCAAATTCGTCGAGCGAAAACGTGGCCCTAACGCGCGAGACTTTTTTTTCTAAACTACAATCACCTTGCTGGTAAAAGCCACTCAGTTTTGGCTGTTCTGAGATCAGTTCACTGCACAGCAAGTGGTAACCGTTCGCTTCACACCAAGGCTTGAGATACGCATTGAGTGATGCCGACACCACCACAATGGTATCGCCTCTGTGCTGATGCCACGCCAACCTTTCCATCGCTTCTGGCCGTAAGTACAGCGGGATCACTTCATGGGCAAACTGAGTGCCAATCGCTTCAATTTTCTGCGTTTCTTTCCCTGAAAATGCAATAAAACTGCTGAGAGGGCGCATAACACGAGCGGGTAACACTCCGAGTTTGTACAGCGCATAAAATGGCATGATAGCGACCTTTCCTATTCGTTTGCGCAGGCCATAAGCAGAATAGTGGAGGAAAAGGCTAAACATATCCTCTCGGGTGATGGTGCCATCAAAATCAAACAGTGCCAGTGACGGCTTAGTAGTATCGAGCAAATTCAGCGCCTATTTTTTGGTTTAAGATGGTTTTGTGTTTATTGATAAAACACCGCCAACCAGATGGTTTCTTGCGTTGGGTCAGTCCAGCTCACTTTGTGTTTGGTATGAGCTGGAATCGTAACGTGATCGCCTGCCTCAAGTCGTTGCACGACACCTGATTCAAAAGTCAGCTCTCCTGCTCCTTTAAGAACCAAGACCCATTCATGTTCTTCTTGATCGTACCAGCCACTTTCGGGCGAGGTTTGCCCCGTTGAGACAATGCGTTCTATACGCAGGTTTTTGTGGGTCAGCAGGTCTTCGAACACTTCCTCGTCGAGGTTATTCGGTAAGTCTTTAAACAGGTTCATGGCCTTTCCTTAGAGAATGATCAGTCCAAAAGGCGCAAGCAATTGCTCTTGTTGCCAATCACAAATTTTAACACCAAACAGAGAAACGCGGCGAACATCCAGCCCGTCTAGTTCGACATGAGTCAGATCACACTGCTCAACGTTAAAGGTTCCCCATTGTTCTGGCGAGAATTCGCAGCGAGATAAATCCGAGCCTTTGAGAGTTGCCCCTGCGAGGTTCGCACCGTTCCAACGGTTTTCAAAGAGGTCACATTTTTCTAGTAACACTCGCTCGAAGTTACAGTAGGTGAGGTTGCAGCCAGTAATAAAAGCAGAACAGAAAAACATGGTGTTACTGACGCGATTAGCAAAGTTCGCACCTTGGAAGTTTGCCCCTTTGAGATCGCACTTACGTAGCTCCAAGCCCATACAATTTGCGCCGTTAAACAGGCTCATCGCCAACATGCAGTTCGTAAAGCTAGCGTCTTTTAAGTTCGCGAAGCGAAAACTACACCCTTCTAGCGCTTTGGATTCGATAAAGCGACAGTCGATGAACTTAGCATCGCGCAGATCGGCATGGTCGAAACAGCACATATAAAAGTGGCAGTTTTTAAAGGTAGCATTCTGAAAATCGTGATGAGAAAAGTTTTCTCGTTCAAAAATGAGATCGGTTTTTAACATGTCTTCTCCTTAGCTGCGAGCAGACTAGCACTCCAAGTGACTGATTTTCCATAAAAATAACTTCTTGTATTTCAGTGCTTTACAAACCCCTCAAATCGCGATTTTAAGGGGGCAAACGAGCGTTTTAAGTGGGTTGTTTTTTGAAAATAGAAGACGTAGAGGACGAAAAAAGTTTTTGCTGGCTACGAGCCTTAACGAGAGGATTCGCATTTATGGGTATGCATGGCAACTCACACGCACAGTTTGCATTACAGAATTGTATCCTATTTGCATAATTTGTTGATCAATATGGCGTTTCTCCATACAAAAAACCTATATTTTTCACAAATTGATTTCCATCAAAATAGTAGGGTTTCTATGTGCTAGATTGCGCACAGCTCAAAAAGATATAGATACCCGTGTGCTTCAAGGCGCTGAGTTTACTTGAAATCTCAGATCAGTTAGTAGGCACCCCTTTGGGTACGACATAACGAAGCCCTACGAAAGGAAATAAAAATGAAAAAAACAATCTGCAGTCTAGCAGTGGTTGCTGCACTCGTGTCACCAAGTGTTTTCGCTCATAAACAAGGTGACTTCGTTCTTCGTGTTGGTGCGGCGTCTGTCGTTCCAAATGACAGCAGTGATAAGATTCTTGGTTCTCAAGAAGAGTTAGAAGTTGACTCAAATACGCAGCTTGGTTTGACGTTTGGCTACATGTTCACAGACAACATCAGTTTAGAGCTTCTAGCAGCAACACCATTCAGCCACGACATTTCGACAGATTTGGTTGGTAGTGATATCGCGAAAACCAAACATTTACCACCAACGCTAATGGTGCAGTACTATTTTGGCGAGTCTCAAAGTAAGTTCCGTCCATACGTTGGTGCAGGTCTGAACTACACCATATTCTTTGATGAAGATTTCAATAGTACGGGTAAAGGCGCTGACCTGTCAGATTTGAAATTAGATGATTCATTCGGTCTAGCAGCGAATATTGGTGTGGATTATATGATCAACGATCAATGGTTCCTCAACGCCGCTGCGTGGTACGCAAACATTGAGACAGAAGCAACTTATAAAGCAGGTGGAGTGAAGCAAAAAACCGACGTCAAAATTAACCCTTGGGTATTTATGATCAGCGGCGGTTACAAGTTCTAAGAAAAACCGTTAGTTACACGCACATTACTATTATTGGCATGACTTTGGGGGCGGTTACGGGGACTGCCCCTCTTTTTTATCCTCGTTTTGATTGCACATCATTTACTCCACTTAGCAACATGCAAAATTGGATCTTTACCTTGCAGATCATTTTATTGTCGGAAGATCGAAAAGTCCTACACTGATCACATAATTGAACAAGTGGACAATATAAATGAGCGACGACATCGCAAAGCATTCCTCCTCCAGATCTAATCTGGTAAAAACTCTTTTCTTTACTCTCTGTGTTATCGCATTTGGTGCGATGTATTGGTCTTGGCAGTATTCAGACAGTCACCCAAGCACGGAAGATGCCTACGTTAGGGCAAAAATTTTGTCGGTAGCGCCTCAGGTAAAAGGCCAAGTGGTTTCTGTGGATGTCAAAGACTTCCAATCTGTTAACAAAGGTGACCTACTGCTGAAGATAGATTCACGCCCATATTTGTTGGCAGTGAAGCAAGCAAAAGCGGCATACCAATTGGCGGTCCAGCAACATGACGTTGCCGATAAGCAGGTAACTGAAGCTGTTGCGGGCTTAGATGCGGCGCGCTCTAACCTGATAGAAGCGCAAGTAGAGTACAAACGTACGGATTCCCTAGTGAAACGCAAACTGGCGTCGGACCAAGATTTAGATACGGCGAAAAACAAACTCGCCAATGCCCAAGCGAGCCTAGAGCAAGCACGTGCGACGGTAGAAAAAGCCATTGCGAACCGTGGTGAAGAAGGCGCAGAGGCTGCGGTCGTTCAACAAGCGGCAGCACAGTTAGCGCAAGCGGAGCTGAACTTGAGCTACACCGACATTACGTCACCAGTGGATGGCATTGCCGGTGAAATCAATACGCACGTAGGCTCGGTCGTTAGCGTGGGTCAAACGTTGTTCCCTGTGATTTTAAAAGACAGCTATTGGGTACGCGCGAACTTTAAAGAAACCGATCTTACTCATATTAAACCTGGCATGCATGCGGATGTGGTGATTGATATGTACCCAGACGTGGTTTGGAAAGCAACGGTAGAGCAGCTGTCGCCTGCGAGTGGTACATCGTTCTCCTTGATGCCACCAGAAAACGCAACGGGTAACTGGGTTAAAATCAAACAGCGTTTCCCTGTCCGTTTGGCATTAGAAGTACCGGCCGATGCGCCGCAACTTCGCGTGGGTGCGAGCTCAGAAGTCACCATTGATTTGCAAAGTAGCGTGCAATGAGCCATCAAATTACGGCAGACAAACGGGGGATTGCCACCGTTGCCGTGATGCTTTCTGCCATCATGGTGTTAATCGATATGACCGTTGCGAACGTGTCGCTATCGCACATGATGGGCGCGTTGGGCGCAACGGCAGACCAAATTACTTGGGTGCTGACGGGTTACAGCATGGCGGAAGCGATCTTCATTCCGATGACCAGTTTCTGGGTGTCGCGCTTTGGTGAACGCAAAGTCATGCTGGTTGCCGTGGTCGGTTTTGTGATTGCCAGTGCGCTTTGTGGGCAAGCACAGTCTCTTGAAGAGATGGTGCTGTTTCGCATTATCCAAGGCGCTTTCGGCGCGTCGGTGATTCCATTGGCGCAGTCGACGTTAGTGCAGATTTATCCGTACGAACAAAAAGGCAAAGCGATGGCGATTTTCTCCATCGGCATTTTGCTTGGTCCTATTTTGGGCCCAGTCGTGGGTGGTGTGATCACCGACAACATTAACTGGCGCTGGATTTTTTACATCAACTTGCCATTCGGTTTGATCTGTACCTCTTTGATTTATCGTTATATCCACATCGACAACAAATCCAAACCTAACTTTGACTGGTGGATCATCGGTTACATGGCGTTAGGTGTGGGCGCGTTGCAGTTTGTGTTGGATAAAGGGAACGAAGAAGACTGGCTCAACTCACGCATGATCCAGACGGCGATATTGCTCGCAGTAATGGGATTGGTGATGTGGATCTATCGCAGTTGGAAAACCAAAAGTCCAATAGCGCCATTATGGCTACTGAAAGACCGAAACCTTATGGTCTCGTCATTGATGATTGCCGTGGTGTCGATGGCGATGTTTGGTCTGACGACTCAACAACCAATGCTGTTGGAAAGCTTGCTGGATTATCCGGTCTCAACCACTGGCTTATTAATGGCACCTCGTGGGTTGGCGTCAGCGGCGATGTTGATTTTGGTGATTAAGCTCAATCCGCAATTCGATCCCAGAATCAAAATAGTCTTTGGCTTGAGCTGCATCGGGATTGGTAGCTATTTGATGACGCAGTACTCACTGCAGATCGATACATTTTGGATTGTGATGCCGAGTATGATTCAGGGGATGGGGCTTGGTTTAACTTTCTCGACGCTATCCACCTTGGCGTATTTAACGATTCCGAAAGAGCAATCTGTTGCGGCGGCGAGTATTTACAATCTGTTCCGTACCATTGGTAGTTCGTTTGGTATCTCTATCGCAACCACGTTCCAATATCGTGATAGTCAGCAGCAATGGCATGCGCTGGGAGAGGGTATTAATCCTTATAATCCTAACTTGCATGACTGGGCGGCCAATCAGGGGCTTTCTATTACCGACTCGGTTGCGTTAGACCAATACCAACAGATGTTGCAGCAGCAATCGCAAATGGTCGCGTTTGTGCACACCTTCCAGCTTGTGGGAGTGATGTTCGTGATCATGATGCCGATGCTGGTTTTCATTCGGTCGCGTGAATAACATGAAGTTCCGGTGAATAGTGTAAGAGAACGCCTCTCAAGTTGTGTCAGCTTGAGAGGCGTTTTTTATTGGACAGTGCCAGTGAAAGAAGGACGTTTACTCAAATGTCACTTCGTCAAAATGCGGATTGGTTTTGAGCGCGCGCATTGCGACTAATTGTTCAGTCGGGAAGGCGGTGTGCTCACCATCCATATCTAAAAACAAGCACTCTTGTCGCTGCATGTCGTAGCCTGTGTCGAACGCGTTGCCCTGATGAGTTTCACCATTTTTTAGTGTGATCTCGATAGGGAGCTTAAACATACAGGCGATTTCAATAAAATCGTATTGGCTGCAAGTCACCATAGCTTTCTCCTTTCAAACCGACGCAGTATTCAGAAGGTTTGAGAACCGCTTCCTTAATATAGAAAACGTTTGATTGAAACTGAATCTTCATCTTACACCTCATTTTGGTCACGAAATAGACATACACGCACGTTTTAATAAACCTACTGTTGAGCGTTCGCAAGCGAGACAAAACTACGATATGTCTGAGACGATACTTAAGCGCACATACCTAACGAGTGAACAAAAGACACAAAAGCCAAGTTCACTGATTCCGCCTCAAACCTACCATGCGCAGTTGGCGCACCGTGTTCACCACTCGCCTCAATTTGAAAACGGCCGCGTTAAAAACGAGATGCCAAATGTCCCTAGTCCGCAATCATTCTGGCAGGTGTGTTGGAGTTATTTTGGTGGTAGAACGCCGTTGAGTCCTAACGAACATCTGCCACATTCCCCAATTCAACCTACGCAGTTTGCACAGCGAAGTGAATCGATGCGCGTTACTTGGCTGGGCCATTCCACCATGCTGGTGGAGGTCGATGGCATTCGAATTCTGACTGATCCGGTATTTGATTACGCTTCTCCGTTCGTCGCAAAAGCGTGGTTTGAACGCAATATTCCCAATACTTACGCCAGAGATTGTTTGCCGATTCCTGAAATTATCGTGATTTCGCACGATCATTACGACCATTTAGAAGCATCGACCATACGTTTCTACGCTGATAAATCCGTGACGTTTTATGTGCCCTTAGGGGTTGGCAAGCATCTGATAAAGTGGGGCGTTTGCGCAGACAACATCGTGGAATTCGATTGGTGGGATAGCGTGCACTATGCCGGAATCGAACTGATTTGTACGCCTGCTAACCATAATTCGGGTCGTACTTATTTCGATAAAAACGCGACCCTGTGGGCTTCTTGGGTCATCAAAGGCAAAGAAGAGACGCTCTATTTTAGTGGCGATTCAGCTTACGATTCGCACTTTTCCGAGATCGCACAGCGATGTGGACCAATCGACATTGCCTGTTTGGAAGTGGCTGCCGATGTGAAAGGCCAAGGTTATCCGGTCGAAAACTGGGGGCACATGCAGGCTCATCATACCGTGCAAGCGTTTCGCGATTTAAATGCGAAAAAACTGCTGCCAGTACATTGGGCTACATACGAGCTGTTTACTCACCGCTGGGACGAACCGATTTTAGATTTGCTTGCCCATTGTCAAAAAGAACTTATAACGCTGCTGACGCCAATGCCGGGGGAGAGTTTTTACGTTCATAAAAAACAGATAAATAAACAATGGTGGCGAGAAAAAGAAACAGGTGAGCCAGCTAGAATTTTGACTTAATAATATGTTCTTACTTCAATAATTATTTTAGAAGTTAACCTTGTTATTTTCAGAATATAACAAGGTTTTTTACTCGCTTACTCATCAATCACTTGAGGTTTTAACTCGACGACATTTCCTTCCGGATCATGAATATAGAGTGAGCGACCGAATCCTTGTGCGCCGTAGCGTTTCGCAAACTCTTCGGTTTCAATGCCGTTCGAACGCAGATATTCCAGTAATTCATCCTCGGAAAAAGGCGCCAATTGCAGGCAAAAATGGTCAATATTACGACCATTTTGAACTGGTGGCTTTCCGCCGAGTTGGCCCAATTCGCTGTCTACCGTCACTACATCAATCAATGCGTTACCTGCCCTAAGTTGAGTTAAACCAAGTTCCGTTACTTCGCGCTCGACAGGGCAGCCCAAAATGTCTCGATAGAAATGCAACATAGCATCGAGGTTACAGGTCCTTAAAACAACATGATCAAGCGCTTTGATGGCGATTGGATTTTTGGTGGGCATGCTTCACTCCTTTTTGCATTGTGTTGAGGTAAGTATAAAGTGACCTTAAAAGTGGTGAGAGAAATGATCAAATTCCAGATGTTTTTTTGCTAGAGCGAGTGCAGAAACACTGCAACTCAAAGCAAACAAAAAAGGCTAGCGTATTGCTAGCCTTTTGGGATATGGATGGGGCTATTACTCGTAATCAGAAGCGTAAGTTTCTTCGTAAGAGTGTGAGTAAAGCTCGAATAGGTTGCCGAATGGGTCTTCTAGGTAAACCATTTTCGCAGGCTTATTATCGTCTTCTGGGTGGTAACGCATGATGTCCATGCGAACTTTGCCACCTAGTGCTTCGGTGCGTTTGATAGCACCTTCAAAATCGTCTGTCTGTAAACAGAAATGGAAGATACCGATGCGAGAAAAATCCACTTCATGGCGCTCTTGACGTTCTTTCATTTCGAATAACTCAAGGCCGATGCCATCACTTGTCACAAGGTGCGCAATGTTGAAGCCTTTAAAGCCTTCCCCAAAGACCGCAATACACATTCTGCCAATTGCCGTTTCGCGTTCTTCAATCACTTTCGTGTTGCCCATAACGACTTTTAGACCTAGCGCTTGCGTGTAAAACTCAACCGCTTTGTCCATATCTCCGACCATAATACCGACATGATTCATTTTCATTTGTTTGCTCCCAACATGTGTGTTTGAACGTTGTCTTGTTTCGATGTGGGAGAGTATATGGCGTGATGTTGATTACATGAAATTATCATAAATTATAAAAATGATAATTTTATTTAATGATTTGCGCGTTGGGATTGAGTTAGTGAGCTAAGGCCTCAACAGCTTGCCTCACCGAGGTGAAATGAATCTTGATAATGCACCGTTGCGCGAGGCTGAATTCATGCGATTGGATTAATGACGTAACCTCTTCTACGGAAAGCGTTCGTTCTTTTAGATGTAAAAGAGTGGTGTTCGAACCATTGTTTTTCAATTCAAACGTGTTGCCATTTGAGTCGATAACGTAATCATCTTGCCCAAAAATGAGGGCTTCGCATTCAGAGTCTAAGTCGGACTGGGAATGCGTGTAGATCAGCTCATCGTCGCCGTCTAGTTTTAGCAAGCATGGCCAACATACTGCGTGGTCTCTCATGGTTAACTCATTATTCATTGTTATTTAGAAACTTGACCCAGGTTGTTGCAAAAACGCTAACTCTTCGGGAGTGCTCTTTCTTCCCAGTATCGCATTGCGATGAGGATAGCGCCCAAACTGGTCGATGATGGCTTTGTGTTTTAGCTCAAAATCGTAGTTATTTTCAAGCCCTGATGCGCGAAACAATTTTTCAGCTTGGACATGAATGAGGCGAGATTCGCTGTGCATAAACGGCATGTACAAAAAGCTTAGCTGCTCGGGCGCTAATTCTTTGTCGTGACCTAACCGAATTGCCTCTTGAGCCAATGCTAATGCGAGTGGGTCTTGTGCAA
Organism: Vibrio sp. Vb1980; assembly: GCF_033338615.1. NCBI lineage: Bacteria > Pseudomonadati > Pseudomonadota > Gammaproteobacteria > Vibrionales > Vibrionaceae > Vibrio > Vibrio sp. Vb1980. Next base: position 29,144 of record NZ_JAWOSZ010000001.1, on the reverse strand, counting down.
ACGCTTTTGGGGTGTTGCGATACACATTACGTGAAAACTGGTCGAGGACGATGATTTCGGCCAATCGTCCTTGTGCGCTGTCACGCCAATTAAACAGTTCACAACGAGCCGCTTGTTCTAATACCGAGGCAAATCGCGATGTAATACGCTTGTCCAGTTCTGGGTTGTTTTCAAACCAATTTTTGGGCGATAGCTCCTCGAACCAAAATTTGATGACTTCTTGGTACATGGATCTTCCTTCCTATTGCATTAGCTAAAGAATAAAAAGCCAGAAGGCGAGCTCCTGGCTTTCTGCGTGTTATCGACCGTAAGTCTCTATGATGTAATGTTCAAAATCGTCACACATTTGTTCGTCAGAGATGGCGTTGCTTGCCAGCTCTTTACTGCCGTCGACGACTTTAATCGCGGCGTTCAGTGAAGCGACTGATGCTCGCTCTCGCGTCGCAAGTGAGTCGATTTTCTTCTGCTGCACTTCCCATGCCTGTTCTGGCGACAGGTTACACACGTCTGCAAGGTATTTGGCATTGAAGCCTTCGCCAGTCAGGCTGACAATGGTTTCGTTGTGCGACAAGTGATTGCCTGCGTGCCAGTAGTGTTTTGCCAGCAGTGGGCCAATTTCTGGGTTATCCGTCAGGTAACCAAACTTCTCAAGGAAGTATGCTCGGGTCTGATACACCGCCATGTGCGCGAGTAGATAACCTTGATACGCACAAGCTGCTTCGTCGGATAGCAAATGTGGAATCGCCATCAGTGGGCGAGGGCTGCATTCCAAACCAAGGATCTGTTTTTCACAGTCGCGAGCCAGCTTAGTGATGCGTTCTGGCGTTAACTCGTCATCGCTCAGTTGATATAACGCGCGTTCAAAGTACGGCACAACCAAGATGCTACGTTCTTCATAAGCTTTGAATGGCTGACGACTGTTGATCATCGCTTGAATGATCTCATCAGGAACCGGATTCCCTTCATCATCCAGTGCGTATTGTTTTAGCCAATCGGCATCGGTTAACAGGCTGTCACAGAACATCGACTGAGTTTCAGCATAAGCCATTGACGTCGGCGCAAACTCCTGCGAGAAACAAGGTGCGTTCATTTTTACGTTCGCAAAGTGTGCTGCGTGGCCACCTTCGTGGAACAGCGTGTTAATGCCATCGTAGCCGCTGCCCACTTGGTCTGGTTTGGCATTACTGGTGAAGTTCACCTGCGCTGCGACCCATTCGCCTTGGTTATAGAAAGAAGGGATAGGGCCGTGGCAGAACCCATTCGGGTACTTACCTTTGCGATCTAGTAAATCCAGCGTTAGCGTCGCGCCAGAGTAATCAATATTTAGGCGACCAAATGATTCTACCCAGCGTCTCAGAGATTTTGAGAACGGCACATATGGGTCAAGGTCACGCATAACGTCACCCGCGAATGAGTAAACAAAGTTGTAGCTTGCTAGTGCGCTTGCGCCTTTCTCTTTCGCCAAGTTTTCTAAGCTGTTTAGATGCGCATCTCGCGTGCGTTGTTCGAAATCTTCCAAAATTTCGAATAGCTGTTCAGAGCTCATCTTTTCCGTTTTTTGCACGGAGTAATCAAAGAAAGTCGCATAACCCAGTGAGCGAGCGAACTGGTTGCGCAGTTTGATCAGCTCTATAAAACCGTTTTGCAGTAGCCATTGTTCAAGGTTCAGCAACGCTTGATGAGCCGATTGGCGAACTTCTTCATGATTGCTGGTGCGAATGGTTGAGCTTAATACGGGCAGTGAACCTTCTACTTGCTCGTCGTTCTCATCGGTAAATGTTTGTACGTGGTTCTGTTTTTTCTCGAAGAGCTCAGCTTCAAAGGCAATGAGCTGATTTTTCAACGCTTGTGCTTTTTCGCCCTCGATAGCGTGAGATTCAAACATCGCCAGCCAACCAGATAGACCCGTAATGGTTTGTTGTTTCTCTTGTGGGTCGGTAATTGAGTCCGCGGCTTCAAGCTGTTGTTTGATGGCAGTAATTTGCTCGGCGTTGCTTAAAAAGCTTGTCCATGCCGTTTGTGCTTGCGTCGAGCCATCATGGTCATCGCTGATCCCCATGTAAGTTTCCCAAAAGAAATCTTCTTTGGTGCGGTGAATCGCAAGGTAACGTTGATTGAGGTCGTTGAGATAATCCGTTGCGGTCATTTTGATCCTTCAAATGGTTTCGTTATGTAGACAGTTGATTATTGCACGCTTGGTCGCGAGAAAGGAACGCTAATCTCATTTGTCGATTTTGCATCGCGTAAAGGTGATTTTACTATTTGTTTACATTTGGGTGGGTTAATAGGAGTTCTGAGCTTGCAGTGTTAAGACTGGTATGGAGTTTACAGTTTATTAAGTAATTAATCTGCGGTGCGCTATCGATGATCCTTATCAGGTGTAATAAGATTTCCATATCGTTGCGATACAGTTGGAAACGATATGATAAATAAGACAAAAGTTACGTTATTGGCGGTAGGTACGATTTTAGTTGGATGTTCCACAGTCGCGCCACCAAGAAATGATGCGGTTGAAAGCATTCAACAAAAGTGTTCTGTGATTTTAAGCAATGATGTTGCGGGCGACCAGCGCTGGCAGACGTACAACGGCTTGCTTGTAGAATATGCCGTGCATGGCGTTAAGAGTCAGGCGCAACTGGAACGTTTTGAAGCGTTTGTGCAGAGAGTGCAAGATGATGAGTCTGGACAGTTAGTTACAGAGTTGATTGAGGTCACCGACTGGGGATGCTCAAACGGCAATTATCTAGAAGAGATGAGCTTGTTTATTCAAGAAGTTCAGAAGTAAAAAACCGAGCGTTAAGTCGCTCGGCTTTTCTGTTTGTGGAACGCTTTTTTGCGCTGGTTCGTCAGGACGTTTACTCCTCTGGATACTCGCCCATACCTTGCGTTTTACCTTCCGCTTTCCAATGCTCTCCAGGGGCAAATGCTTCATCGCATAAATCTACGGTGTAGCCCATTTCTGTGATTTCCTTCAAAGTGAGGTTATCTGCAATTTTTGCGACTTCACCCGATTTATTCCGTAACTCCATGTTGATCTCTCCTCTGTAGGTAGACGAGTGGCATCAATGCACAGTGAAGAATGCATTGGTAACCTTTGTTCTAAGTATATAACCCGCTGCTAAAAATGAAGGTTTAATCCGCTTTTTAAACATGGTTAATTGGATAATGCTTTGAGCTGCTTCCGTTATTTAGAACCGCAGCATCGCGATAGTTTGCCATTTGTGATTTATTGAGTGATTAAACGGTCAATTTGGAAACTCGAAATGGTGATTCTCGACCACGCTTTAGCACAACAAATTGTTGATCGAACCATGTCCATCATTGGTCACAATGTGAATGTGATGAACTCAGCAGGCATCATTATTGGCAGTGGCGATCCCAAACGCGTTGGGCTAGTGCATGATGGCGCGGTATTGGCGTTGAATCATGGCGATTCACTAGAGCTGAATGAGCAGCAATGTTTGACGTTGCAGGGTGTCAAACCCGGAATCAATATGCTGTTGAAATTGCATGGTGACGTGGTCGGTATTGTTGGTGTGACAGGCGAGCCAGAGAAAATCCGAGATTTCGCCAAACTGGTCAAAATGACCGCTGAATTGACAATCGAGCAAGCTGCACTGGTGGAAAAATTTCAGTGGGACAGACGTCATCGCGAAGAGTTTATTCTGGCTTGGATCAATGGCAAATTGACCGATGAAGAGCTGAAAGATTGGGCGATGCGTCTTTCTATCGATGTGACTCAACCACGGGTGGCAACGGTGATTGAAGTCTCGACGCCGTCGGCCTCAAAAAGCATGAAGAGTGTGCGCAATATTGTTGAACTGCTTGAATACCCAGAGCGTAACAACCTAGTTGCGATTGTCTCGGTGAATGAAATTGTGGTGTTGAAACCGTGTCATTCCGCCAAGCAGTGGGATAGCCAAGTTGAAAGTGAGCGCATTGATAAGTTGATGTCGCGTTTAAGCGATCACGATTCGCATACATTTCACATTGCGCTAGGGCAGCTGTTTAATGAGCCTAAAGATGTCGCGTTGTCATACCAAAGCGCGAAGCAGGTATTAGCCATTGGCAAGCAGTTCTACCCAGAGAAACGTAAGTACCTGTTCGATGAACTTCGTTTGCCTGTTTTGTTAGCGCCGTTGGCGGATATTTGGCAAGGTGAACAAATTATTGATGGTGTGAAACGGTTGAAAGAGAAAGACAAATCTGGGCAATTATTGAAAACCCTAGATGCACTGTTTGAATGCAATGGCAATGTAACAGAATGCTCTAAAATGCTGTTTATTCACCGGAACACTCTGCGCTATCGGTTAGAGAAAATCACCGAGATAACAGGGCTACCAACTACCAATTTTGTGGGGTTAGCGGAGCTTTATATTGCGACTCGGCTCTCAAAAATGTCGTGATGTTGTGCATTTGCACAATACGCGTTATTTTTTGACCACATCATTTGTCACTCCGCCTAAAGGAATTCGAAAGCAAACGATTAATAATTCATGCGTCCCTACATGTTGAGTGAGCCAACACGGACTCGCTCAGCAAAATAAGAATAAATGGAGTTATCATGAACCTTATATTAATCCTGCTTGGGGTGATCGCATTTATTGTGCTCACGACCACCAAATTCAAATTACATCCCTTTTTAGCGCTGATCATCGCAGCGTTTCTTGCGGCATTTGCTTACGGATTACCGGCAGATAGCATTGCCAAAACCATTGCTTCTGGCTTTGGCGGTATCCTTGGTTACATTGGTTTGGTTATCGTTTTAGGTACCATCATTGGTGTTATTTTGGAAAAAAGTGGTGCGGCGATCACCATGGCCGATACGGTCATCAAAGTGTTGGGTGAGCGTTTCCCAACATTGACCATGAGCATCATCGGTTACATCGTTTCTGTTCCAGTATTTTGTGATTCAGGCTTTGTCATTCTGAACTCGCTCAAAGAATCACTCGCTAAGCGTTTAAAAACCTCAAGCGTTGCGATGAGTGTGGCGTTGGCAACTGGCCTATACGCAACGCACACGTTTGTGCCGCCAACTCCTGGCCCGATTGCCGCTGCGGGTAACTTAGGCCTGGAATCTAACCTTGGTTTAGTGATTGGTGTGGGTGTGTTTGTTGCAGCGGTTGCGGCGTTAGCGGGGATGTTGTGGGCGAACCGATTCCAACATGTTGAACCAGATGGCATTGAAGCCGCAGAAGAAATTCAGCAAGACTGGCAAGCACTCAAAGCGTCTTACGGCAAATTGCCAACGGCGAGCCAAGCATTCGCTCCTATTTTTGTTCCTATCTTATTGATCTGTTTTGGCTCTATCGCGAAATTCCCAAGCCTACCGCTGGGCGAAGGTTTTGTGTTTGATGTTCTGACTTTCTTAGGGCAGCCACTAACGGCATTGGTGATTGGCCTGTTCCTTTCTGTTCGCCTACTCAAATCAGACAACAAGATTGAAGAATTTGGCGAGCGAATCAGCCAAGGTATTACGGCTGCTGCGCCTATTCTTTTGATTACCGGTGCGGGTGGTGCATTTGGCGCGGTATTAAAAGCCACGCCGCTAGGTGAATACTTAGGTACGACGCTATCGGCGCTGGGCGTGGGTATTTTCATGCCATTTATCGTTGCGGCTGCGCTAAAGTCGGCGCAAGGATCATCAACGGTTGCATTGGTGACCACATCGGCTTTGGTTGCGCCTATGCTTACGCAATTGGGGCTCGATTCAGAAATGGGCCGCGTATTAACGGTGATGGCGATCGGTGCAGGTGCGATGACGGTTTCTCATGCAAACGACAGTTTCTTCTGGGTAGTTTCGCAGTTTAGCCGCATGTCGGTGGGCTTAGCGTACCGCGCGCAAACCATGGCTACGCTCGTTCAAGGTGTCACGGCAATGGCATTGGTGTACATTTTGAGCCTCGTTCTCTTATAAGTCTCTGGAAGTACGTATGAAAGTGGTAATTGCACCTGATTCATTTAAAGAAAGCTTAACCGCCAAACAAGTGAGCGAGGCGATCAAAACGGGTCTTGCTCGCGTATGGCATGATGCTGAGTTTGTTACGGTTCCGGTCGCAGACGGTGGCGAAGGCACGGTTCAATCTTTGATAGATGCAACTCAAGGCGAACAAGTCTTCACAACAGTGACCGCGCCATTAGGGAATGATGTTGAAGCGTTTTATGGCATCCTCGGCGACGGCGAAACCGCAGTTATTGAAATGGCGGAGGCCAGTGGGCTGCACCTTGTGCCGAGTGACGCTCGCGACCCAAAACTGACCAGCAGCATTGGTACTGGACAGCTGATCAAACACGCGCTAGATAGAGGTATTCAACGCTTAATCATTGGTTTGGGCGGCAGCGCTACCAATGATGGTGGCGTGGGCATGTTGACCGCGTTGGGGGTGGCGTTTCTTGATGAGTCTGGTCATGCAATTACCCCAAATGGAGGCGGGTTAGCGGCGCTTGCGTCCATCGATATTTCTGGTCTTGACCCTCGTTTAGCAACTTGTGAAGTGTTGGTAGCGTGCGATGTTGATAACCCACTCTGTGGTGACAAAGGCGCGTCGGCTATCTTTGGCCCGCAAAAGGGAGCGACCGTATCAGACGTCACTCTGCTCGATAACGCATTGCGCAAGTTTGGCGAGTTGACGGAACAAGCGACGGGTAAGCATGTACTGACTCGTGAAGGGGCGGGTGCTGCTGGTGGTATGGGCGCGGCCTTGCTCGGGTACACGCCAGCACGTTTGCAACCGGGAATTGAGATTGTGCTTGAAACGGTCAAACTTGCTCAGCATGTTGCGGATGCGGATATCGTATTTACAGGCGAGGGTCGAATCGATCATCAAACCGCACATGGCAAAACGCCGATGGGCGTTGCTCAGGTCGCCAAGCAGTGTAATTTACCAGTCATTGCATTAGCAGGCTGTGTGGGCGACAACTATCAGGCGGTTTATGAGTGCGGCATTGATGCGGTGTTTGCTTGTGTACCAAGGGCGATGAGCTTACCTGAGGCCATGAAAGAGGCCGACGTCAACGTTGCTAACTTAGCCGAAAACGTCGCGAGAATGTGGCAAATTAAGTCGCACTGAAGGCGATGACGATATGAAAAACTCCACCTTTGCGTGGAGTTTTTTGTTGTTACGTGTTTGCGTGTGTAGGCATAAGTTCATTTAGCAAGAGCGAGTTAACAGGCATGCTTTGCTATCAATTTTGCCAGTGTTTGCATCGCTTGACTCCAATCGGTTTCATGACCAAAGTTTGCCACGCTGAGGCGTACGCAATGCCGATATTGCCCTTGAGTGCCAAATACGGTGCCGGGAAGTAGGCTGATTCTGTGCTTATTGCATGCTTGATACAACGCATAGCTGTCCGTGTCTTCGGGCAGTCGCAACCAAAGTAAGAACGAGCCTTGTACGGCGTTGATCTGGTATCGATTTTTTAGAGGTTCGTATTCATCCAAGTATTGATGAAGCATCTGGATAAATCGTCGCATGTTGTTTTGATAAACCCGCCCCATTCGCGCAGTATGCGTTCGATACTTGCCTGACGTTAGAAACGTTGCCACGGCGGATTGCATCAGGTTCAAACTGCCCATGTTCTCACACAGTAGATATTGTTCAATTTGGTCTCGATATCGCCCCGCCAACATCCAACCAATTCTCAAACGCGAATCGAGCGTTTTGGATAACGAATTCACGTAAATTACGCGTTGCTTGTCATCGAGCAATCTCAAGCTTGGCAATGGCTTATCATAACTTAACCCGCCAAACACATCGTCTTCGATAATAGGAATATTGCCGGACGCCAATAGTAATTGTTGACGCTTTTCTAGCGGCATCATGGCACCAGTTGGATTGGTGAAGTTTGGCGTTACGATGATCGCTTTTATGTCCCATGTCGCCATTGCTTTTGCTAAGGCTTCGGGGCACATACCGTCGCGTGGGCAACTCGGAATTTCCACCACTTTGAGGCCGAGTGATTCTAGCATCAATAAGTTGCCAAAATAGCAAGGGGACTCCACCGCGACGATATCGCCTTTTTGTGTCGTTGCGCGCAGCGCTAGGCTAATGGCTTGTTGCGCGCCGTGCGTCACCATGATCTCATCCAACTTGGCTGGCGTGCCCAAATCTTGTGTGATTTTCGCTAGTTGTTTGATTAAGAGGTGATCACCGGGTGGTAATTGGTAATGGCTCGGTACATGCGTTTGCTGCCGGCTGTGGCGGCCGATCTCGGCGTACAAGCTTTTGATCGCGGGGGAGTCAATGTTTGGGTGGGCAGAACCGGTAGGCAAACGCTCTTGGTATTCAGGATAAGTAAGGATTTCTTTGCAGATCGAGAGCAAATCCACGCGAGTAGGATCCGGAATTGAGCGAGAGGTCGGCAAGGCGACTTTAACTCGATAACCCGATTTGGGAACCGAGTAAACCAAGTTTTGTGCTTCCAGCTCTTGATACGCACGAATCACGGTATTTTTACTGACGTTTAATTCTTGGCTCAACGAGCGAATGGAGGGCAGTCGATCATCCGCCTGATAAACGCCACCATTGATGGCTTGTTTGAGGTGTTTTTCCACCACGAGGTACTTATTCCCTTCACCGCTTCCCAATAAATCTGTACCCATAAAAACACTTCCATCTGTCACTTTTTGAAAACACTGTACCTAATTACATTAGCAGTATCTCAAAACATAAAACAAGCGTGAGTGAGGCGATCATGTTAATCCGAGCCATCCCTTTTGTATTTGTCATCCTTTGGGCTTCTGGATTCGTTGGTGCGCGTTTTGGTTTGCAATATGCCGAGCCAGCGACACTACTTTCTATCCGTATGGCATTCAATGTCTTACTGTTTTTGGTTCTTGTGGCGGTATTGCGTAGAAGGTTGCCGACAGGAAAAGATTTTTGGCACAGCTGTGTAGTTGGTGCGTTGATCCACGGTTTCTATCTGGGCGGTACTTATTTCGCTATCGCCTTGGGTATGCCTGCTGGGTTGAGTTCGTTGTTGGTGGGTATTCAACCGATTTTAACCGCGGCTTTGCTGGTGGCGTTTGTTCGTGAGGAGTTTAAGCCCTCGCAATGGCTGGGTTTGGCTCTTGGTTTTGTCGGTATCGCTATGGTGTTGATGGGCAAAATGGAGTGGCAATCCGAGCAGCATAAAGTGCTGGCTATTGGTTTGTGTTTATTGGCTTTGGTTGGTATCACGCTAGGGACGCTTTATCAGAAAAAACATTGCCAACAAGTGGATATGGTCGGTGGTGCGACGGTGCAATATTTGGCCGCGCTCATCATGTTTCTGCCCGTTGCGATGCAGTTTGAAACCATGCAAGTGCAGTGGGAACTGGAGTTTATTTTGACTGTGTTGTGGTTGGTCGTCGTGCTCTCTTGTGTAGCTATTCTACTGCTGTTGTACATGGTTAAGAACGGTGCAGCATCGAGCGTAGCTTCTGTATTCTACCTGGTGCCGCCAACGACGGCGATTCAGGCTTGGCTCGCGTTTGGAGAGTCATTTGATTGGATGGGGATTTCTGGTTTCGTACTGGCAGCTACGGCGGTGTATTTGGTGGTTAAAAAGCCGGATCTGACGATAAAGAAATCGATTCAAACAGAATATACCTAAATTGGGTAGGGACATTTGCGTACCAGTGGGTACAATCTGCTTCATCTTAATCCGTGGAGCAGAATGATGAAGGTAAAGCCAGATCGAATGACCGCCATGCGTAGCATCATCGAGCAAGTAAAAGCGGAACTACCAATTTATGAACCAGAAACGTTTGTATGTGGACCAGAAGGGCAGTGCATTGGCTGTCCGAAGAAATTGTTGGAAATGGTCGATTCAGAAGTCACTTATTGGGAGTCAGCCATGGAGCGCGGCATTGTTCCGCAGTTCGATGAGATTCGTCGTTTTGGCAAAATGTGCACGAATGTTCGTCGTGGTCTGGTGCGAAATAATGTGCCTTTACTCAGTAACTAGAGAGTAAAAGTCGTCTAATATCTGACACATAGCGTCGTTTTGTTACACTGCTCTTTGGCTGCTGTTCTCAAGTTTGCGTGGTGTTTGTCTCTTCTTACCCTTTGGGTCTTTAATCGTAAAAAATTGGCGATATATTGGCTCGGTCTCACATGGATGTGGGGCTATTGTCTTGGGCTAGTTGAGATAAGAAACGTGAAATCAAAGGGATTTACGCTGATGGAAATCACCATAGTGCTTACCACTTTGGCTTTCATCGCATTAGCTGCTTTACCAGTACTACTCGATATTCATCGCCAAGCATACGCTGCGATGCTGCACAGTTCTCAGTCTTCTTTGGGTACGGCTCTCAAATTCTTTCATGCTCAAGCTGTGATTGATAACGCTTACGGCCAAGAGCACGTTCACTACATTGACCGACATGTCAAAACACGCAAAGGCATGCCAGAAGCGAGTGCCGATAGTATTCGAGCTTTGTTAGAAATCGATCTACCAGCCAGAGGTTATTCGAAAATTGACGTGCCGTGCAAAGGCAGTGATTTTTGCATCATCGGTCAGCAGCACCCAAACAGTGCTCATTTTGTCGCTATTCCTGATTATCAGTTCTTAGATAAATCGGGTGTTGATCGCGTGGTGTACATTTGGCCGCAAGGTTACACACTGGCAGAAGAAGCATGCTATTTCTACTACGTGAATCAAGCCTCTAACGATTCAATTGTTCGAGGGCATGTGACGCAAGGGTGTTAACCCCGAATAAGTGTTGCGAACAACGGTTATCGTGACTCTACAAATCTGGGCTTTTCGAACGGCTTTGCGCTTTATACAATATCATTTTTTGACTCATCAAGACTTTACCATTTGGCAAGGTCACTTCCCCAAGTTCTCCCTGATGTTCAAATCCAAACCGTTCATACAAAGCAATCGCTGGTGTGTTGGTTGTGTATACGTAGAGTGCGATTTGGTCGTAACCAAATTCCCAACCACGTGCGATCGCGACTGCCAATAGTTTCCGCCCCAATCCTTTGCCTCGGTAGTTTTTGTCGATGTGAATACCAAGAATACCGACGCGAAGGCGTTGCCCTCTTTCGTAACCGCACATCTCAGCTGGGTAGATTTCAACACTACCGATAAGTTTTTGGCGGTCAAACGCGACAAACTGAGGGATGGACTCGTTTTCCACACGTTGCAGGATTCTGTGAAGCGTTGCGTTATCGGGTGCCGGAGAAATCAAAAATTCCCCTTCGGAGTACACTCGATTCCACAGCGCGGTGAAGCGCGCGATATCGCTCACCTTGATGGATCTGATTTGCATTCATCTTCCTTGATTAGTGCAGGTTAGTAACGGTTAGGGGATAAGCTCAGATAAACAACGAATTTGGTTAGGAATGGCTTCGGCTGGTGCATCAGCGCCCGTTGGGTTAAACCAAATTGTGTTTACGCCCGCTTTCATCGCAGGGTAAATATCTTTGTGAGGTAAATCGCCAACCATGGTTATTCCACTTACGTTAACCCCTAACTGTTTTGCGATGGCGAGATAAAACTCAGGTTGGTTTTTAGCGATACCGAGGTTGGCAAAACAAAAATAGCCATTTAAGTATTGGTCTAAGTCGACGCGAACAAATGCACGCTGAATCTCTTCCATGTTGGAATCAGATGCACTGGTCGCAATGTAGATGGGATGATTTTGGGAAAGTATTGCCAGTGTTTCTCTGGCTTGAGGAACTGCTTCTACGTGTTCCCAATCGCACATTTTTCCTTGTGCGTGAGGGAAATCTACCATCAAGGTGTTCCCCCAATCGAAAAGATAAATCATGTTCGAATCTCCTTATCCGCACATCATATCGTCTTTTTCTAAAATCAGGGGGTAAATTGCATCGATAAATGCGATTTAGGTGGGTTTAGTCGTGAAAAGCGCTTAATTGTCGTTATCGTTACAAATGTTTCAGCATAATGCGTGAGTTAGTTTTAAAACCTTGATTATCGTAAAAGCGCTGTGCTGGCTGATTGAATTCCATCACTTCCAATCGAACTTGTGTGGCATTGGCATCGCGCGCCCATTGCTCACAGGCTTGGAGCAGTTGGCGGCCGATTCCTTGCTGCTTTTGCGCTTCATCGACAACAATTGTTCCCACGCGACAAATTGGGTCTTTGATCAGAAAACTGATGGTGTCGTTTTGGGTGATCATCGCGGTTAAGAAGCCGAGAATTTGCTGTTCGCGTTCGGCAATCAAAAAGAGTCGCTCTTTGTTCTCTAGTGCTTGTGCAAGAAATTCACGGTCAGCTTCTGAAGGCGCAACAAAGGCTTCTGGCGCATTCGCAAAATGCAGTGAATTAATTTGAAAATTAAGCTGAAAAATTCCGTCTAAATCATCGGGAATCGCTTGTCGGATATGGACTTGCATTCTATCTGCCCCCTGCAATATCGATAAATGATCCTGTGACATAAGAGGCTTCGTCACTTAATAGCCAAGCGATCGCATTTGCCACTTCTTCTACCGTGCCACCGCGTTTAAGAGGAATTTGAGGGCTGAGTCTATCTACTCGGTTTGGTTCTCCGCCGTCGGCATGCATATCAGTGTAAATGAAACCAGGTCGAACGCCATTGACGCGAATATTGCGCTCTGCCAACTCTAGCGAGAGCCCTTTAGTTAAGGTATCCATCGCGCCTTTTGATGTGGCGTAATCGACATACTCAAATGGCGCGCCTGAGCGCGACGCTCCAGAGGAGACATTCACAATTGCACCGCCTGCACTGAATCGCTTCGCCGCTTCTCGACAGCAGAGAAAACAGCTATTCACATTGGTGTTCATTACTTTCTGAAAGCGTTCCAAGCTGATTTCTGACAAAGGCGATTGAGTAAATAGGATGCCAACGTTGTTGACCAAGTGCGTCACTGCACCAAATTCACGTTCTGTTTCATCAAACAAGGAGAGCACTTGCTTCTCATCGGCTACGTCTGCGGCGATGGCAATCGCTTTGCCACCGTTTGCTTGTATTTCTGCCACAACTTGGTCGGCGGCCTCTTGCTGAGTGCGGTAATTAACGCAAACGCGATAGCCTTGCTCGGCCAGCTTTTTCGCCGCTGCGGCTCCAATGCCTCGGCTTGCGCCGGTAATGATGACTACTTTATTCAAAATACGTCCTTATTTTTGTAGTGAGTAGATTTTATCGGCGTAGGGTTTGCCACCAATTTGGTATGCGTCTGGAATGACCTCAATGAGTTCGAAACCACATTTTATCAGGACACGCTCTGACGCAATATTGCCTTCAGTGACCGTCGCGGAAAAGTGGTTGATGTTATGTGTCGAGGTTGCCCAGTATAGAAGCGCTTGAAGAGTTTCTGTTCCAAACTGTTGGCCATGAAATTCCGGCAAAAGTAAGTAACCTACCTCTGCCTTACCGTTTTCAATAGCAAAGCCAGTGATGCCGATGGGTTGTTCTGATTGCTTATTGAGTATTACAAGGCAAAGCCAATGCTGGCTATTTGGGGTCCATGGTAATAATCGCGAAGCAAATTTTTCTCTTATTTCTGTTTCGCTGGGACGATCGAAACAGAGCGCAATAACCTCTTGTTCGGAAAGTAATCGTTGAAAGAGTTCCCAGTCACTGGCTTTGATGGGTCTTAATTGGCTTCTGTGCGTCTCGATATAAACTGACATGCGTGTCCTTACTGCATCAATGTGGAGATTCAGTCTCTCATCCTCTTATCTGTTTAATCAAATAGTTGCATTTATAAAAGTGATTTATGTGGTGAATAGTTGGCTAGGCAATGGATTATTGCCATATATTCATCTTTGAGATGTAAATAACAAAATTTCATACTTGAGGCATACAGAGCAACACGGAAATGATGTGGATCAAGAGAGGACTACCCATAAAGTAGTAATTTGCGACCTATAATTACATTTTATTTGGAAGTGTTGCTAATTATGTCAATAAAAAAACGATATGTTGCACTGCTGGTTGCTGCCGGCATTGGTGTGGGCTGGTTAACTTTGGGGGGGAGTGCGGCAGTAATGCATTACACCTCAGATACTGAATTTTGTCTCTCGTGCCACTCTATGGAAACCCCTTACAAAGAGTACCAAGGCTCAGTGCACTTCAGTAATGCGAAAGGCATTCGCGCGGAATGTTCTGACTGTCATATTCCTCAAGAACCAATGGATTACCTGATCACCAAAATTCGCGCGTCGAAAGACATCTACCATGAATTTGTGACAGGTAAGATCGACACGCCAGAGAAATATGAAGCACATCGTAAAGATATGGCTGAAACGGTATGGGCTCAGTTCCGTGAAAATGATTCAGCGACGTGTCGTTCGTGTCATGATTTCGATGCAATGGAAGAGTTTGAGCAATCACGTGATGCGGCGAAGATGCACGAGTACGCAAAAGCGAACGATCAAACGTGTATCGATTGTCACAAAGGTGTGGCGCACTTTGCACCAGAAGCAGAGCTAGACAGCAAGGCATTTGAAACGTTGATGAGCTTCACCACAAAAACATCACCTAATGCCAAGGTTGTTTACCCTGTGACTGAAATCGCAATGGGTGAGATGGGTAAAATTAACCCAACGACGAAGTTGGAAGTAATCAGCTCTGAAGGCGACAACCGCACTGTTAAGTTGAACGCATTCCAAATGAAAGGCGCAGAGCAAGTGCTTTACATGGGAGAAGGTCAACGTGCCATCGTAGCAACGCTAACCGAGCAAGGCCAACAAGCGCTTGAAACTGGTGAATTTGAGGCAGATGTTTACGGCAACGAATGGCGCGCGGTTTCTCTAACAGGTGCTATTGATTCTCCAGTTGTTGACACGCTTGAACCAGTATGGTCATACGCAGAAGAGTTGGACAACGTTTACTGTGCAACTTGTCACGCGAAAATTCCTTCAAATCACTTCACAGTGAATGCATGGGGACCGGTAGCGAAAAGTATGGGTGATCGAACTGATATTTCAGCCGAGAACCTAGAAATTCTAACCAAGTTCTTCCAGCACCACGCGAAAGATGTGGTTGGTCACTAACGATAAATAGAAGGATAAGATTATGACTAATATGACCCGTCGCGGATTTCTAAAAGGCACTGGTATGGCGGCTGGTGCAATGGCATTCACTTCATTTGCACCTATGTCTGTTGCGTCTTCTAATGCTCGCGGCAAAGGCATTCTAACGGCGGGCCGCATGGGCCCAATGTTGTGTGAAGTACAAGATGGTAAGTTGGTTTCGACCACCAATGCTCTGCCTCAAACTGTACCAAATAGCCTACAAAGCACCGGTCCTGACCAAGTGCACACTAAAGCGCGTGTTAAGTACCCAATGGTTCGTAAAGGTTACTTGGCAAACCCATCAGCTCCCGAAGGTGTTCGCGGCAGCGATGAATTTGTACGCGTGTCTTGGGATGAAGCTTACAAGCTGATCCACGAACAGCACATGCGCATTCGTAAAGAATATGGCCCGGCTTCTGTGTTTGCTGGTTCTTACGGCTGGCGTTCAAGTGGCGTGCTGCACAAAGCACAAACCTTGCTGCAACGTTACATGAGCATGGCAGGCGGCTACTCAGGCCACTTGGGTGACTACTCAACGGGTGCTGCGCAGATCATCATGCCGCACGTTGTGGGCTCTATCGAAGTGTACGAGCAACAAACCACGTACCCAGTGGTGCTAGAGCACAGTGATGTGGTTGTGCTTTGGGGCTTAAACCCAATCAACACCTTAAAAATCGCGTGGAGCTCAACAGACTGTGCTGGTCTTGAGTTCTTCCATCAATTGAAAAAATCAGGCAAGACGGTCATTGCGATTGACCCTATTCGTTCTGAAACCATCGAGTTCTTTGGTGAGAATGCGGAGTGGATTGCTCCTCACCCAATGACCGACGTGGCAATGATGATGGGCATCGCACACACCTTAGTGAAACAAGGTAAGCACGATAAAGCCTTCCTCGATAAATACACCGCAGGTTACGACAAGTTTGAAGCGTACCTGATGGGCGAAGAAGACGGCGTAGAAAAATCAGCAGAATGGGCATCAAAAATCTGTGGCGTACCTGCGAAGCAACTTGAGTTACTGGCTGATATCTTCAGTAAAAACCGCACCATGCTGATGGCGGGTTGGGGCATGCAGCGCCAACAATACGGTGAGCAGCGTCACTGGATGCTGGTTACACTGGCAACGATGTTGGGTCAAATCGGTTTACCGGGCGGTGGTTTTGGTTTCTCTTATCACTACTCAAACGGTGGTAACCCTGCTCGTGATGCTGGCGTACTTCCTGCGATTTCGGCATCACTGGGTGGTGGCTCTTCTGCGGGTAACGACTGGGCGGTGTCTGGCGCGGTGCAAAGCTTCCCTGTGGCGCGTATTGTCGAGGCGTTGGAAAACCCAGGTCAATCCTACCATCATAACGGTCATGAACTGACGTTCCCGGACATCAAGATGATTTGGTGGGCAGGTGGTGCGAACTTTACTCACCACCAAGACACCAACCGTCTGATCAAAGCGTGGCAAAAGCCTGAGCTGATCGTGATTTCAGAGCCTTACTGGACGGCGGCTGCGAAGCACGCGGACATTGTTCTGCCAATCACCACATCGTTCGAGCGTAACGACTTAACGATGACGGGTGACTACAGTAACCAACACTTGGTGCCAATGAAGCAAGTGGTTGAGCCGCAAGGTGAAGCGCGTAATGACTTCGATGTATTCGCGGACATGGCCGAGATGCTAGCTCCGGGTGGCCGTGACGTATACACCGAAGGCAAAACTGAAATGGAATGGCTGTACGGCTTCTACAAGGCGGCGCAACAAGGTGGCCGTGGCTCTCGCGTAGCAATGCCGAACTTCAGCAAGTTCTGGGAAGATAACCAACTGATCGAGATGAAGTGGAACGAGAAGAACGCACAGTTTGTTCGTTACGCAGATTTCCGTGAAGACCCGATCATGAATCCACTCGGTACACCAAGTGGTAAGATCGAAATCTTCTCGAAAACCATTGAAGGTTATCAGTTGGAAGACTGTCCTCCACACCCAACGTGGATGGCACCAACCGAGTACACTGGCAATGCAAAAGACGGCGAGTTGCAGCTAATGACCGCGCACGCAGCGCATCGTCTACACAGCCAGTTTAACTACGCGAAGATTCGCGAAGAGTACGCAATTGCAAACCGTGAACCTATTTGGATTCACCCTGAAGATGCGAAAGCGCGTGGTATTAAAATGGGCGATTTAGTTCGTGCGTTTAACAACCGTGGCCAAGTATTGGTTGGCGCAGAAGTGACTGACCGAATCAAGCAAGGTTCAGTGTGTATTCATGAAGGCGGCTGGCCGGATCTGGATCCGAAAACCGGCATTTGTAAGAACGGCGGTTGTAACGTGTTAACGTTGGATATTCCGACCTCTCGACTTGCAAACGGCTGTGCGGCGAACTCGGCACTGGTTCGTATTGAAAAATACACTGGCCCAGAATTAGAACTAACAGCGTTTGAACCACCAAGAAATGGTTAGAAAAAAGTAGCGTTTTATAGCAAGAAGCCAGCGAATCGCTGGCTTCTTTTTTATCTAGTAATCGTTCACATTAGCGCGAAGCGAGAGAAACAAATGGCATCTGTTTCTTAATCTGAAATGTCGGGAGTAAAGTAAATACAATCGCGACAAACAAGACTGAGCCTATTAAATCTTCAGGGCGATGCATCCCCAGCCATAAGCGGCTATATGCGACGCTCATTCCCCACATCCATAATGACAGTGCAGAGATATAGCACTTGTTCTGTAAGAACAACCCGCCAAAGAAAGCCAAACAAATCGAAACGAAAATCGTATGGCCGGATGGGAAAGAATAGTCTTTCTCGCCTTGCCAATGGCGCGTTCGCCAATCACTGACGTGTTCAGAAATCTGGTTAATTACGTTGGCTTGCTGCTTTGTATCCAACTGATAAAACGCTTCTGGGTGCTCAATCAATTGCTCTGCAGCAAGCAGTTCGGCGTAGGGACGCGGGCTTTCTGTCATCAGTTTTAGCCCCGTTTTGCTGGCAAAACCAATCACAAGTAACAACCCTAACATTGAGAGTCTTTGTATCCACTCAATGCGACTTGGTTTAAAGCGAAATAAAGAAAGCAGTAGCAGTGTTAACGTAATTAAAAAGCCTTTGCTGCCAGCAGAATCTGTGAGCAAAGTAAAAGTAATACCCAGACTTTCAGGCACCTGTGAAGTGAGATTGTGATAAGAGCCAAACAGCGACATTGGGATGATGCCAAGAACAAACAAGGCGAGCATCATCAATCCATATTTTTTGGTTTTCATTGAGAGCGTTTTGTTTTTATTGAGGGTTATTCAACCACGTGAAAATAAGGGGCTTATCTTACGTTATCTGGCGTGAAAAACTTATCAACGCTCTGTCAATTTGACGAGAGAATGAAGGTTGAGTGATGAATTGATGACATTTATCCGGAGGGTAAAGGCGCTCATCCTTAAGCGTTGGGGTCTTAATCCATCAGAGAAAGTAAGTACTCTGCTGCTTTGGTTGGGTTTTCTGCATGACAAATGGCAGAAACCAAAGCCAAACCATGCACACCTGTCGCACTCAGGGCAGGAATGTTGGTTTCGTTGATGCCACCAATCGCGACGATTGGTAAGGGCGTGGTGTTCAGCGCCATCTTCAAACCTTCAATACCCCAGTGTTTTTTGGTGTTGGTTTTGGTAGGTGTAGCGAATATCGCACTCAAACCGATGTAATCAATGGGCAGATAACCCGCCTCTGCAAGCTGCTCTTCATTTTCGATGGATAAGCCGAGGATTTTGTTTGGTCCAATCAACTCACGAGCGATATTTGCTGGCATGTCTGATTGCCCGAGGTGAACCCCATCTGCATCAACTGCCAGTGCGACATCAACACGGTCATTGATGATTAAAGGCACATCGGTATCTTTAAGGATGTCTTTCACGGCTTGAGCACGTTCGATAAACGCACGCACATCGCCGTGTTTTTCGCGGACTTGTACCATGGTCACGCCACCTTCCACGGCTTTTCTCACAACACGCTTTAGTGTGGCTAAATCTTGTTGGTCATCGGTGACCAAATATAAACGATAGGCGTTCATTTTGTTTCCTTTGGGCCTCTCATCTAGATGAGAGGCCGGTATTTGTTAGAGAAAAGCTTAGCTCACTTGGAGTTTTAGGCGTTTTGCCAGCGTTTCTTCGTCCAACTGGTAAAGCTCATCCAACAGGTTCATTTGCAGGCTACCTGGGCCGCGAGCTTGTTCCGCTGCAATCTCGCCAACAACGCCTAGTACCGCCGCAGCAGCAAGCCCGGTGTTATCACCAACTGCAGCAAAAGCACCCGTCAGTGCCGTTAGTGTACAGCCCATTCCGGTTACGTATGGCATCATCTCGTGACCATTGTTTAGCTGCACAGTTTGCTCTTTCGTGACGATGTAATCAGTCTCGCCAGAAATCACTACACTCGCGCCATACTCTGAGACTAAGAAGTTCGCTGCGCCAAGTGCTGCGTCGCTGCTGTCTAGTGCATCGACGCCTTTACTTTGTGCTTGCTCGCCAGCGAGAGCAATGATTTCTGAAGCGTTACCTCGGATGATGAGTTTATTTGCAAGGCGTGCGATTTCACGTGATGTCTCGGTACGCAGTGAACTTGCTCCACAACCGACGGGGTCGAGTACAACGATTTTACCGTTGGCATTGGCTTGCTCTACGGCATCGCTCATACGTGGTGTCCAAACGCTGTCTAGGGTACCGATGTTGATAACCAGTGCGCCAGCGAACGACATCATCTCTGCCATCTCTTGTTTGGAGTGCGCCATGATTGGAGAAGCGCCGATCGCTAATAGTGCGTTTGCTGTGTTATTCATCACCACGTAGTTAGTGATGTTGACGACTAACGGCTTTTGCTGGCGTACTGCGGTTAATGCTTGGGTGATTTGTTCAATTAACATGAGACTCTCCGATTAATCTTGCTGAGCGTTTAGACCTTGTTGCCAGAATGCCACTTCCATACGCGTTGCAGTTTTGAATACCTGAATCAGGTTTTGACCACGCTGACTATTGATATCGATTTCCGCCAATAACTGATTAAAGTGTTCTGCACCTTTTGCGACACCAGATTGGAATTCCTCACCACCGTAGAGGTTGATCCAACTTGCGTATGGGTTACCTTCGAGCACAGTGCTTTCGTCTTCAATCAGCATCTTACCGATTACGGCATAACCGATAGAGCATGGTGCTAGTGCCGCGTATAGATCAACAAGATCGCCCGTCATGCCAGCATCTAATACGTAACGGGTGTAAGCCACAGTGCCGAAATCTTCTGGCTCGTTTTCTAAGTCGGATTCTGTCAGTCCCCATTGCTCACAGTAAGTCACGTGGTGGGCGATTTCAGAATCGAGCAATGCGTGTACGCTTGGTAGGGCACGGCGCATGTCATCCAAAGTACGTGCTTTGTAGATCGCTAATGCGTAAGCTCGTGCGTACTGCTTTAGGAAAAGAAAATCCTGCTTTAGGTAATGCAGAAAACAAGGCTGAGCCAGAGTGCCTTGCGCCAATTGCTGCACGAAAGCATGCTCAGTGTATTCTTGCCAATCTTGGCGGCAAGCGTCGATCAAATCTTGGTATTTCATTATGAGTATCTCGTTATCAAAAGACCCTAGGCTTAGGTCCTAAGGTCAGTAGAATTAGTCAAAGCTCGGTACGTAATCTTTCGCTTTTGGCAGTGTTTCGATGATGTTTTGTGAATACATGAACTGCGCATAATCATCGTAGCGTTTCAGATCTACTGCGGATGGACGAAGAGCGAAACGAGTTAGCGTGTCGTTCCAAGCGCGTTGGTTAAGCTCGTTGTTGAGCGTGTCTGGTGAATAAGCCACGAACTCTTTCCACGACTCTTTTGGATGGTTAACGATGTAAGTGGTCGCTTGCTCTAGTGCTTTGTTGAATGCCTTGATGGCTTCTTTGTCGTAGTTTTTTGCATTGGCTACGAAGACTAACTCGTCATACGCTGGCACGCCGTGTTCTTCAGGGAAGAAGGCCTTAGCTTTATAACCTTCTAGTGCCAGTTGGTTGGTTTCGAAGTTACGTAGACCGCCCCAAATCGCATCCACCTTGCCAGACGCAAGAGACGAAGACAGCGCCCAACCTACGTTGATGATTTGTACGTCAGAAAACTTCACGTTTTCTTGCGCTAGCATGGTGCCGATTGTCGCTTCTTCGTTGCCTGCGATCGCAATACCGATCTTCTTGCCTTTCAAGTCGCCAAGGTTTTCATTCTTACCGTTATCCAGCACCATCAACGTGTTGAGTGGCGTAGCAATCAAAGTCGCAGAGCGGATTAGTGGCAAACCCGCCGCGACATCGATAGTTAGGCTTGGTTGGTAAGAAATCGCCATGTCGACTTTACCCGCCGCGACCAACTTAGGTGGCGTGCTTGGATCTGCCGGCTCTTGAATGTTGACCTTCAAACCTTGTTCTTTGAAGTAACCACGCTCTTTGGCAATCACGATAGGACCATGATTTGGGTTGACGAACCAATCCAACATCAGTGTCATCTCTTTTTCTGCTGCAAGCACATTGGTTGATACCACTGAAGCGAGTAGAGCAGCAGCGCTCATAAGTTTGTTTTTATTCACGGGGTTCTTCCTTTTCTTTCCCAATTTTCTTTGGTTATTTTCTGTAATTATTTGCTTTCCCAAGGGATGGCTTTTTTCAATAATTTATCGGTGATGAAGTAGAGTGAGATAGACAGCACGGCTAGGATAAACAGCGCCGCAAACATCTCATCAATGATCATGCGAGCGTTGGCTTGGAGCATCAGATAACCCAAGCCTTCACTTGAACCTACCCACTCACCGACCACTGCTCCAATTGGCGCAATAACGACGGCAACACGAATACCTGAGGCTAAAGTTGGTAGGGCGGCTGGCAATTGAATATGACGAAGTAGCTGCCATTTAGACGCGCCCATGGTCTTGGCAAGATCGAGGTAACCTGTTGGTGTATTGCGTAAGCCGTCATAGCAACATGTCGTGATGGGGAAAAAGATGATGATCGCTGCCATGACGACTTTCGATGCAATACCGTAACCCAGCCAAAGCATGAGCACTGGCGCGATGGCGAACACAGGGATCGCTTGGCTAGCAATCAGAATAGGCAATAACCAACGCTTCAGCGGCTCGAACATCAGCATTTGCAATGCGAACAGCAAACCCATCGATAATCCAAGCGCCAAGCCAAGTAAGATCTCTTGCGCGGTAACCCAAGTATGTTTGAGCAAGACATCGTAACGAGTGACCAATCTATCCAGCACTTCAATTGGTGAAGGTAAGATGAAGCCTGGCATGTCGAATACCACCACAACCAACTGCCACAATCCCAAGATCACCGCAGTGCTGATTACCAAGCGCAGAGCTGGATGGGTCACGGGTTCTTTTTTACCAATACGTGCCGAAACGGAGTTGTACTGAGTCATATCACTCATAGTCTTTCTCCAATTGATCCAAAATCGCTTGTTGAAGCGCGGCGCACTCTCCATCGAGAACTCGTGGTGGCTTGGAATCCGGAACAACCAAGTGCTGAGCTTGCGCAGGCGTGCCTTGCAGTACATAGAGTTGGTGAGCTAATCGCACCGCTTCTTGTGGGTCGTGGGTAATAAGAACAACGGTTTTATCTTTCAGTAACTCGGCAGACAAGGTTTGCAACTTATGGCGAGTAACCGCGTCCAACGCAGAGAAAGGCTCATCCATCAGAACCAGAGGCTTGTCTTGCATCAGAGTGCGAGCAAGGGCAACACGTTGTCTCATGCCGCCAGAGAGCTGAGCTGGCTTAGCATCCGGGTAATCGGCGAGTCCCACTTGGCTGAGTAAAGTCAGTGCACGTTGTTTATTTTGTTCTGGTGCTTGCTCTTGAGAAAATCGAGAACTGAGGCAGACGTTGTCTAACACATTCAACCACGGCAGCAACAAGTCTTGCTGCGCCATGTAGGCAATACGCTTGTGTAAGGTGATGCCATCCGTGGTCGTTAACTCGCCATGCCATTCGACTTTGTCGTCTAACAAACCCGCTAGATAACGAAGGATCGTCGTTTTTCCGCAGCCACTGCGACCAAGTAACACTGTCCATTGATTAGCAGGAATAGTCATACTCAACCCTGCTAGCGTTGGTGTTTGGCTGTCTTTGTATCGCAGACTAGCATCGGAAAGCTGAATGCCAATCGCGTTAGCGAACATAAGTATGACCCGCAAAAAAGTGGTTCACAGGGCCATGGCCTTTACCTACATCCAATTCATCAGCGTGCGCGATAGCTTGGCTGATGTACTGCTTACCCAGGTGCACCGCTTTGTGTAGGTTGTTGCCTTGGCCAAGATAAGACGCAATGGCGGAAGAAAGTGTACAGCCTGTGCCATGGGTGTTTTTGGTTGGAAATCGCTTGGCGCTAATTAACTCGGCACTGTCTTGCATGATAAGCAGATCGTTGCTGTTTTCATTTTCTTCAAGGTGACCGCCTTTGAGCAGAATAGCTTTGGCGCCAAGCGCACGAAGGTCGGTAATCATATCGTTCATTTCAGATTCTGATTGAGGCATTGGCTTACCCGTCAATGCTGCGCCTTCGGGTAGGTTAGGGGTAATGATGTCTGCGAGCGGAATCAATTCTTCTTTTAAAGTGCTGATTGCCGACTGTTCCAGTAATAGATCGCCGCTGGTGGCCACCATTACAGGGTCAATCACGAGGTGTTTTGGCTGGTATTGTTTAATTTTGTCAGCAACGACTTTGATGATGTTGGAATCGGCCAGCATGCCCACTTTTACTGCAACGATGTTGAGGTCGGTGAATACCGCATCGAGTTGACTCTCTACATGGTCGAGAGGAATTGGGAAAATCGCAGAGACGCCTTGAGTGTTTTGTGAGGTGATGGCGGTAATCACTGAGCAGGCAAAGCTACCAGTTGCGGACATCGCTTTGATGTCAGCTTGAATACCTGCACCGCCACCACTGTCTGAGCCCGCGATGGTCAATACGATAGGGGTAGGCAAGGCTGGCGTTTGATGTGAATGAGGTTGTGATTGCTGCGTCATGGTCGCTCCTACTACAAGACGTATAGGAACTGACTTTGACCATTGCAGATAGATCGATTTTTCGATCGCTATCGCTTACCTAAGAGGGGCGACGAAAGGCAAAGTGTGCATAGTTCCCTACGTCAGTGCTAACTGAATCAGGTTCAACGGGTCTCGAATTTCGATCTCAGCCAACACTTGTCGTGTGGCCCCCCGACTATTTCGTTCGGATGATAGCAGGACCATTGCGGAAGGGATACGTTTTTTGAGCGTAATTATAATGAGTATTCAATTATGCGAGGTGAGTGATAAAGTAAGCACCTAAATGGTTTGCTGGGTGGAATTTACTAGTGCAACGCTCTGGTGAATGAGCAGAACCTGGAATATTTAATAAATAATCGTGGTCTCGTTAAGCAAGGATTAGCACAAAACAAGGTTAAAAAACTGTTAAAATTTAACGTGTTGCCAATTTAACTTTGTTGAACTTTTTCACAGTTAATTAGGAAGGCTAAGACGATCATCGAGCAAGGAGACTTCATGCTTAATTCTGTAACAGCGAAGTCAGTGATCGATCATGCGCTCTTTTTGGGGGCTGATTTCGCTGAACTATTCGTTGAACATCACCAAACCAACACTGTCCAGATCGCATCTGGTGAGGTGGACAAGGTTAACTCGGGTATCGATTTTGGTATCGGTATTCGTCTCTTCTTCGGTCATAAAGTGCTTTACGGTTACACCAACAGCACAGATGAAACTGAACTTAAACGCGTAACCTCACTGCTTGCTGCAAAAGATAAGCGTGAGCAAATCGCGTCAGCAGGTTCTCTCAATCTGAACCGCTACCCAATACAACATGGTTGCCGCATGCCGCTAGGTAAGGATGCTAACCTAGATTCAAAAATCGCGTTTCTATTGAAAGTTGACCAAGCAGCACGTGCAGAGAGTGAACATATCAGCCAGTTTATTGGCAGCGTGCTTCAGCGCGAACAGCAAGTGTCTATCTTCAACTCAGAAGGCCTACACGTTGACGATACTCGCCACTACATTCGTGTTGCTGGTAACACTGTCGCGCAAAAAGGTAATGAGCAGTCTTCTGGTATGGAAGGTCCTGGCGCTCTTGCTGGTTGGGAATTCAGTGAACAGCTTGATGCCAAAGAGCTAGGTCAAACTATCGCGCAGCAAGCGTTAGTAAAACTTGGCGCGGATGCTTGTCCATCGGGTGAAATGCCGGTGGTGATTGGTAACGGCTTTGGCGGCGTTATCTTCCATGAAGCATGTGGTCACTTGCTAGAAACCACTTCAGTTGCGAAGAAAGCATCAGTCTTCCACGACAAGATGGGCGAAATGGTTGCTCACACCGCAGTGAATGCAGTCGATGATGGCACCATGACCAACGAATGGGGCTCGATTCACATTGATGATGAAGGTATGAAGACTCAGCGCACTCAACTGATCAAAGACGGTAAGCTAACCAGCTTCATGGTCGATAAAATGGGTGGCATGAAGACAGGTTATGAGCCTACGGGTTCTGGTCGTCGTCAAAACTACAAGTTCGCACCAACCTCGCGCATGCGTAACACCTTTATCGAAGAGGGCGAGCATTCACTTAATGACATGCTGGCAGGCATCGAACGTGGTATCTATGCGAAGAAGATGGGCGGTGGCTCTGTTCAACCGGGTACGGGGGAGTTTAACTTTGCTGTTCGTGAAGCCTACCTCATTGAAAATGGCAAAATCACCAAGCCTCTGAAAACAGCAACGCTGATCAGCACGGGTCCAAAAGTGTTGAAAGAAATCAGCATGGTCGGCAAAGACATGGCGCTTGCGCCGGGCATGTGTGGTTCCGTGAGTGGTTCAGTACCAACAACTGTCGGTCAGCCAACGCTGAAAGTAGATAACATTCTGGTAGGAGGCGGTAACTAATGAGCCAAGAACAACAACTTCTTAATGCGGTTGATTACGTCCTATCAGAAGCAAAATGCCAAGGTGCAGAAGCGGACGTCATTGTAAACCGTAACAGTAGCTTTTCTTTGAAAGCGAACCAAGGAAAGCTGGATGAGTACAAAGTAAGCTCAAGCCAAGTTCTGGGTGTTCGTGTTGTGAAAGATGCGCGTGTTGCAACAAGCTATTCTGAGTCGTTAGAGCAACCAAGCTTGGATTTGATGCTGACCAACGCACTGCAAAGCGCTCGCTTTTCCAAGCAAGATGAACATCAGACGATTAGTTGCGTGAACAGTCAAATCGCGACTGATGTTGCTGAGATTGCGCAAGAAGATACAACTTCTGTTGACGAAAAAATCGAACTGTCTCTCGCTCTTGAGCAAGGCGTAGTGGCTCTGCCTCACGCCTCTAGCGCACCTTACAATGGTTACAGCGATGGCGAAACACAACTGATCATTGCCAATACTCAAGGCACATTGTGTCAACACTTCGAGCGCTCGTTCACTTGTTACGCGTATACCTTGTTTGAAAAAGACGGCAAACAGTCAATGGTGGGTAGAATGTCACTGGGTCGCCGTTTTGATGAGTTGAATCCAGCTTACTGTATCGAGGGTGGCTACAACCTTGCTCGCGATCTTCTTGA
Source organism: Vibrio sp. Vb1980 (assembly GCF_033338615.1). Taxonomy (NCBI): domain Bacteria; kingdom Pseudomonadati; phylum Pseudomonadota; class Gammaproteobacteria; order Vibrionales; family Vibrionaceae; genus Vibrio; species Vibrio sp. Vb1980. The sequence continues at coordinate 2,570 of NZ_JAWOSZ010000001.1, read as the reverse complement.
AGGCGCACCGGTTGCGACGGGTAACTACCCTGCTATCTTCCACATCAATGCGCTAGCAAGTTTATTCGGTGCTTTCGGCAGTGCTTTCTCTGGCGTAAGCGCGATGAAAGGCATTACGCCACTGGGTGACAAGCTTGGTCAACGTGTTGCGAGTGATTTAATTACCTTTACTGATACGGCTTACATGCCAAATGGTATGGCAATCGCGAGTTTTGATAGTGAAGGCTTCGCTACTCAAGATAATGTCATGATTGCTAATGGTGAGTTGAAAACCTTGCTACACAACAGCCAGACCGCAAGTTACTTGGGCGCAGTCTCGACAGCAAGTGCCGCTCGCGGTGCAAAATCGAGCCTAGACGTATCAGCGAATCACAAAGTGATTGCGACGGGTAACAGCAGTGCGTCAGAAGTAAAAGCGGGTGAGTACCTAGAGTTAGTCGAACTTCAAGGTGTCCATTCTGGTGCGGATGCAGTGAGTGGTGATTTCTCATTTGGCGCGAGTGGTTTCTTGTGCCGTGATGGTAAGCGCATTCAACCAGTTCGTGGGATCACGGTAGCGGGTAACTTCTACAATATGCTGCAAGAAGTTGAGGCAGTAGGTGATACTCAGCTAATTAACGATAGCCGAACTTTCTTCTCGCCAGACGTTCGTTTTGCTCGTTTGAGCATTGGTGGTAAGTAAACTTAGCATTACTATAGAAACAAAAAGAGGACTCAATAGAGTCCTCTTTCATTATCTAGCAACGTGTGCGCGAATAACTAGAATTCGCGTATGTCCAACTCATTGTGGATCAATACTACACACTGAGAAGCGAAAAGCATCTTAGGACCTAAGCTGATCTTCTCTGTGCCAAGGCGCTTTAAGCTGTTAAAAGACTTTTTCGGCATCGGTATATGGTCAGTTAGCAAGAAACATGGATTTTCACCAATTTCTGCATCACGAACAAATTCGCCTTTCTTATCCAGCATATATAGTTGGTGATCTTCTGCCAGTTCTTGTACTAGGCGTTCAAAGCTCACTGTACGAACGGTAATACCAGGTTCGACTTCACGAAGTTGCTCTTTACCCATACCAACCGAAGCATCCAAAGCGCGAGCCACTGCTGCAATCAAGGTTGACTCATGGAAGCCGCCAATGTTGGTGATGTCGTTGGAGCGAATAGTAATGGTGCGTGAGAAATCTTTTGTGCTTTCTAAAACCAAGTGAACAACCACATCTTCACGGTGTGATTGAGCAACGAACATCGTGTTCATCATGGTATGAGCAAGAATCTCTGTATGCGCTTCATTACCAACACCTTCTAACAGTGCTTTGCTGGTGGTTGGCGCCGCGCGAGCTCGTAAAACAAAAGAGCGCATGAATTTAGCCTCTATATAGGAAGAGTGAATGCGCGGAAGTATATACCCAAGCAGGGAAGGGATGCGAGTTTAATAGCAAATGTGAACTTACTTACAAAGCTTCGATTGTGGAGCTGGGTGTGCTGGCTAGAATAGGAGGCAACCCTGTTAGGAGTGGTATATGGAAATCAAACAGATAAATAAAGACATTTATAAAAAGAAAGTAAACCTTGTGATTGGCGGTTTTGTTGCGTTGCTCGCCATCTCCTCTCTTGCCTTTAGTACCTTGTTGATTGTTTTGTTTGGCAACACTGAAGTCGTACCAGAACAATCAACGGGCAATTTCCATTGGAATTTGATTGGTGTCGTTCTCGCAGTTGCAACTTCCCTCTCTTTATTGAATCAAATTAAAACTCGACCATACATGGAAGAAGTGCTGTACGTTTGGAAACTCAAGCAGCTGCACAACAAGATCTTTCGTAAACTAAAAAGCATTAAAGCAGCCGCGAACAATGGCGATGTAAAAGCGCTGACGATCCTTAAGTTCTACTATACGACTCAAAGTCAGGTGTTTGAGCTAGACAACAACACACTGACGATGAGCAGTGTAAATAAAGAATTGGAGGCTATCGAGCAAATCGAAGCGGCGCAATCAATGAGTCTCGATATCACAGGCTTTGAAGAGTCTTGGCTAGACACATATTGATTGCCTATTTGCTACTTGAAGTTAACAACTGAGTGCTAAAAATAAGCGTTTGAGTGATATTTAATCATTCGACGCTTTTTTTTGATTTTTTTTCTGAAAAGGGGTTGCCAAGAAAAATCATCTCCCTATAATGCGCCTCCGTTGTCAGGGCAAAGCGGAAACGCAAAAGCGGTTGGCAAGAAGGCGAAAGAAAACTTCTAAAAATTAATTTAAAAAAGTGTTTGACACTGAAAATTAATTCCTTAGAATACGCCTCCGCTTCGATAGCAAAGCTTACGAAGCAAGCTCTTTAACAATATAGACCTATCAATCTGTGTGGGCACTCGTTGATGATAATCCAATTAGATATTTCTTTCTTAACGGAAAGCGGTATCAAATTAGGTTTCAATGAAACGAAGTGACCATTGAATCGAAAGATTCAGCACAGTCAATTCAAACATTACTTATGTAATGTTCAGTATTCATTGAGCCGAACAAAATCTTAAATTGAAGAGTTTGATCATGGCTCAGATTGAACGCTGGCGGC